>JBNKDU010000169.1:0-26464 GCA_050288425.1 Desulfobacteraceae bacterium
ACCGGGAACGGTGCATTGCGCTCCTCGATGCCGCCCACATAGGTATGGACGATCTTGTTCATCTTCTCATCGGAATGTTTGTCTCCGAAATGCATGCGACTCAATCCCATGGCGAACAAGACGATAAACAACAACGTCGGCAGCAGATAGAGCATGTAATGCTGGAAATCCCTCAATGCGAAAAAGTGCATAATCCCTTTTCCTTTGCGGCCCGGCCCTGCACGGGCGCATCAACCGATCATAGCTTGACGCGCCAAAGGGCGAAGATCACCACGGCGAAACTGGCGCACAAACCCAGGATGACCAGGGTCACCAGCGCGTAGACCTCGATCCGGCTGGCCCTGGACGCCTTGACGGGTCGCGCCGGCGATGCATGATAGAGCGGCAGAAACCGGGCCCGCTGCTGATCGTGAAACTGGTTGTTTTTCAAGGCCCAGGCAAAAACGACCATGGCGATGGCCAGCCCGGCCAACAGGTAACTTATGAAATAAGGATAGTACATCGTTTGTTAATTCGTTAATTTGTTGATTCGTTGATTCGTCTGTTTCACGACCGATTTACCCAATCGACAATTCAACCAGTTTACGAAATCATGGCTCATAGGAGGCGTCTATGCCCCTGGGTTCCTCATTGGCATCGCTCTGGTCGATAAAATTGACCGCGACGTAATTGCCCACCTCCCAGATCTTCTGGGACTCGAGTTCATTCTTGAAATAGGGCATGGCCGTACCGGTGATGCCGTTCATGATCTGGTAGTACAGGATGCCGCCGGAAATCTCCCGGCCTTTGAGGATGGTGAAGTTCAACGGCGGCGGATAAATGTACGGCTGGGCCGGCCCCATGCCGTCTCCCACGGGTCCGTGGCAGCCGATGCAAAACTGCTGGTAGATCATCTTGCCGCGCTGCAGACCGGGTACGGAGGTGGGATAGGGGTTGGGGATATCGCGCCAGCCCTGGGGAATCATGCTCGCCAGCCAGCGGACGTTGGCTTCCGGTCCGGCCTCATAAGCCTGGATGGCCTCGTTCTTCCAGTGGCGCTGCCGGACCATGCGCTGATCGGCGCTCTTCAATCCCAGGCTCTGCAGATATTGCGACAGGGTATGGATGCGTTCCATTCCCAACCAGAGAAAAGGCGGCATGATGGAATTGGGCCGCGTAAAGCGCGGGTTGACGAAATGGGCGATGTGCCAGTCGTCGGGGTGCTCCCCGCCCTCCTGGGAAAGATCGACCCCCGTACGCTCGGATCCCAGCAGGATGGGCCGGTCGCCGACGTAGTCGCCGGCCTGGGCGATGCGATGGGCGCCGTGGATCCAGTCGAAGGCACGGATGGACTGGCTGTGACAATAGACACAGCCGTTCTGGATGTAGATCAGGCGTCCGGCCTCCTCGATGCCGGTGCGGGTCCTGTAGATTTCCGAGGGGGTCATATCGGCGGTGGAATAGGGCCAGACCACCATGACGAATACGATGGCGGCCAAAAGCATCAAAGCGCCCCCGATCACCGTGGCGAGGTTCATTTTCATGGGGTTGCTTCTCCACGATTGAAAAACAGGGTTCGCGCGATATTGTACAGGCCGATATAGGCGCCGCTGGCGATGAGCAGGCCGGCGGCCACCCGGATCACGTAATAGAGGTGTACCTCGGGCAGCACGCGGTAGATGGCCTCCCCGTTGAGCCAGGCATTGCCCTGGATCAATCCCACGATGGTCAGGTCGACGGCCATCACCGAAATGCCGATGAGCACCAGCCAGTATTGCAGGTCGGCCAGGAATCGGCTGTACAGGGGCTTACGGGTGATCTTGGGCAGGATGAAATAGAGCCCTCCCAGGGCCGTGATCCCGGCGAATCCAAATACGCCGATATGGGCGTGGCCGACCACCCAGTTGTTGAAATGGGTCACCCGCTGCACCTGGGGCAGGGCCATGAAGCTGCCCTGGATGTTGACGAAAAAGTACATGATGGTGCCGGTGAAGACGAACTTGGCGCCGATATTTTCGTGGATCAGCCCCAACTTGCCCCGTACCGTGTACCAGAGGTTGATCAGCACGACCATCACCGGAATCACCATGGCCACGCTGTCCACGATGGAAATCACCTTGAGCCAGGTCGGCACGGGTACCTGCAGCAGGTGGTGGGTGCCGATATGGGTATAGACGACGATCAACGACCAGAAACCGATCAGTGAAAGCGTATGGCTGTATAGCGGCGCCCGCGTGGCCAGCGGAAGCACGTAGTAGGCCACGGCCAGGCCCATGGGCGTCAGCAGGAGCCCGAAGATGTTATGCCCATAGAACCAGAGCAGAATGGCATCCGGTATTCCCAGCAGGGCGCCGCTGTCGGGCTTCCAGATCACGTTGCCCAGGCAATACCCCACAGCGGTGAGCACCAGGGCTGCGCAGGCATACCAGATCGACACATAGAGAATGGGTTCCCTGCGCCGGCTCACCGTCTTTACCAGATTGAAGATGACCAGGACGAAGAGTACCACGATCATCATGTCCACACCCCAAGGCAGTTCGGCGTATTCCCGGCCCTGGCTGTAGCCCAGGGCCAGGCTGACGACGGCGGCCACCATGGTCAGGTTCCATAATATCGCCGTGACCAGACCGAGTTTCTGGCTGTACACCTCGGTACGCAGCAGGCGCGGGATGTAGAAAAAGGCCGCTGCGATCAGGCCGGGGGTGACGAATCCGAAGAGCACCAGGTTGACATGGATGGGCCGCGAGCGCCCGAAATGGATGAATTCGATGTTGGCCATGAAATCGGGCGCAACCACGTAGCCCGCGGCGATCAGGCCGAAGGTGGTGGCCACGGCGAACCAGAGCGCAGAGGTGACCGTGAAGGCCTTGGCCGCCAGTTCGTTGGATTCGTGTTCAGTTGTGGAAGTAGTCATTCAACGCCTCTTACCAACCGGTTCTCCGGCAGCGCCGGGCTAGCTGTGGCATGCCAGCCAGCAGTCCAGATTGGCTCCTTTCTCACGATGGCATTGCACACAAAAGCCCATCTTGAAACGAAGGCTCTTGAGCCGGTCCGTCTGCCGCACCTGCCCGTGGCATTTCTCGCAGACGATCTCTTTTTTGATATGGCGCTCATGGTTGAACAGGACATGCTCGGGCAGATAGAACACCTTGCGCCACGGCGTGGGCGTCCGTGTATTGAAGTAGTTGTGTTCTTTCCGGATCTCCGGAAAATTGGCGATGATGTATTTGTGGCAGTGCAGGCATTTTTCCACCGGCGGCAGCCCCGGATGCAGGGATCGGCCGACATAGGGATGGCAGTAGTAGCAATCGATGGCCTTGTGACCGGCATGCACCCGGTGGCTGAAGGCAATGGGCTGGGCCGGACCAGCCTTCCATCCCGGCGGCGTATAGAAAAGGTATAGGAATCCCAACGCCAGCACGACGCATACCGCGATCCACAGGACGGGTCTCCGGTTGGCCCAGACGGCGGACATGGTTTCGCCGAAGGCGGTAAAAAAGCGCATGGGCCGGCCGCGGGTAACGATCAGGACGATCACCGTCAGCAGGGTGAGCAGCGTTATGGTGCTGATCAGGATCTCCATCAACGCCCCTCCCGCACCCGTTGCGCGAGCAACTCGGGAAACTGGCCCAGATACCAGATCAGGGCCGCGGCCAGCAGGCCGAAAAAGCCCAGGCCGACGCCCACGTCGATCCAGCTCAGGGGCAGGGAGACGGCCTCGGGATGGAAGGCCGGCGCCACGAGCAGGAAATGCTCCAGCCACATGCCGACGATCACCATGCCGCAGATCACGATCATGGCCGCCGGAACGGTCTTTATCTTCTTGTTGATCAGAATCAGAAAGGGGGCGATGAAACAGGCGCCGAAAACGGTCCAGGCCAGCGTGTTCCAGGGCGCCGCCATGGTGCGTTGGATGACGTAGGCGGTCTCTTCGGAGATGTTGCCGTACCAGATGACCACGAACTGGGCATAGAAGAAATCGGCCCACACCAGGCAGAAGGCGAAGAACAATTTGCCGATGTCGTGAAACTGGGAAGAATCCAGCCGATAGCCGCACCGCGGGCTCGAATGCAGAATGGCGGCCAGAATGATCAGGCCGCCGAAACCCACATAGACGGATTTGATGAAGGAGTAGGCCCCGAAAAGGGTGGAGTACCAGTGCGGGTCGGCACTCATCACCAGATCGTAGCCCAGCAGGGACAACACCAGGGCAAAGGCCAGGATATAGAGGGCGCCCAGCACCATCCGGCGGGATCGGAAGCGGTCTTCATCGGGTGGACGGGCATCCCAGCGCCGCCGGAGCCGGATCCCCAGCCTGCCGCCGGGGCCGCGCGCCTTGAGCTTGAAGTAGAGGGCATGGTAGAGATAACCGAATCCCAGGCCATAGAGCACCAGCAAGGCACCGGCGTCGCGAAGGAACATGAAGGAAAGATTGAGCCACACTTCCTTTCCGTGTAAATCGTGATGCAGCCAGGGGAACACATGTTCCCGGCCCCAGAAGAGTACCGCCAGCAGAAGGAACGAGATGGGGAAAAAAGCGGTGAAGGCCTCCGCCAGATCGGCCAGGGGGCCGCTCCAGCGCGCATGCACCGTGTTCATCAGGGCCGAAAAAAGCACGGCGCCATGGGCCACGGCACTGAAGAGCAGGAAGTTGATCAGGTAGGCCTGCCACGCCATGTCCGCCGATCCGGCTACGACTTGCTGGATGAAAATCGCACCGCCTCCCAGAACCAGCAATAAGGTCGCCAGGGTCAGCCACATGGGCGCCCGCCGGGAGCCGGGAGGAGATGGGTTCGCCGTCATCGTATGTTCTTCCGTCTCGTTCATGGTGATCAACTCGAATTGCCGCCGCCCTCGGCGGCACCGGTGGATATTTCCGCCCCCCGGGCTTTGAGAAAGTCCGCCAGCGCCCGTTCCTCCTCCGGCCGGCAGTTCACCAGCAGGCCGAAGCGGTCGGCGCTGAAGACGCCCTCGTACTCCTTCGCGATCTTGAATCTGGGCAGCCGGGCCTGGGAGATCAGTCCCAGCACATTGCCGAACACCGCGAAGAGAATGGTGAATTCGAACCCCACGATGGTGAACGGCACCAGGGCCACGATGGGTTTGCCGCCGACGATCAGGCTCCAGCGGGTGGCGGTGAAGGCCGCCAGCAGAAAACCGCTGAAAAATCCGGCAATCCCACCGGCCAGGGTAAACCAGCCCACCTTGCTCTTGGGCAATTGCAGGGCATCGGCGATGGCATGGCTGGGAATGGGGCTGTGGATCCGTTCCAGATCATACGAAGTCGCGCGCAAGGCGCGAATGGCGGCGGCGGCCTGCGCATCGCTGCCGAACCTGCCCATTATGGAAACGCGTTCAACCGCCATGGGCCTCCTCCGCATGCAGGGTCTCTTTCATTTCCGTCATGGATACCGACGGAAGATGTTTGACGAACAGGACGAAGAGGAAAAAGAAGAGACAGAAGCTGCCCAGCATGATCCCGTACTCCACGACGGTCGGCCGGTAGAGCCCCCAGGCATAGGGAAGAAAGTCGTGGGCCACGCTGCCGACGATGATCACGAAGCGTTCGTACCACATGCCCACGTTGACCAGCAGGCTGATGCCCAGAAGCCAGCGGATATCGGTGCGGATCTTCTTGAACAGGAAGAGCAGCGGGAAAACGGTGTTGCAGCTCACCATGATCCAGTACTCCAGGGCGTAGTCGCCGAACATCCGCCAGTGGAAGGTCTCCATCTCCACGATGTTGTGGCTGTACCAGGCGATGAAGACCTCGGTGCTGTAAGCGAAGGCGACGATCAGGCCGGTGAAGACGATGGTCTGGGCCACCTTTTCCAATACCCGCAGGGTGATGATATGCTCCAGGTGGAAGATTTTGCGCAAGGGCACCATCAGGGTGACCACCATGGCCAGACCGCTGTGAATGGCGCCGGCCACGAAATAAGGTGCGAAGATGGTGGTGTGCCAGCCGGGCACGACCCCCAGGGCGAAATCCCAGGAGACCACGCTGTGCACCGAAATCACCAGGGGCGTGGCCAGGGCGGCGAAGAAGAGGTAACCGCGGGCATAGTGGCGCCACTGCTCGAATTCTCCGGTCCATCCCAGGGAAATCACGCCGAAGATTTTCCTGCGCAACCCCCGGGCGCGGTCCCGGACGACGGCCAGATCGGGCAGCATGCCCGTATACCAGAAAAGGGAACTGACCGTCAGGTAGGTACTGATGGCCACCACGTCGAACATCAACGGAGATTGGAAGTTGGGCCACAGAAAACGCTGATTGGGGACGGGGATCATGTAGTAGACCAGCCAGACCCGCCCCAGATGGATGAAGGGAAACAGCCCGGCAATGCACACGGCGAAGACGGTCATGGTCTCGGCGGCGCGGGCAATGGGGTTGCGCCAGCCGGCGCGGAACAGGTGCAAAATGGCCGAGATCAGCGTGCCCGAATGGGCGATACCCACCCAGAACACGAAGTTGATCAGGTAGGTGCCCCAGTGAACGGGGTTGTTCTGGCCGGCCACGCCGATGCCGGTGAGAATCTGGTAGATCCAGCAGCCGGCCCCCACCAGCACGCCCAGGAAGAGCAGCCCCACCACGGCCCAGTAACGCGGACCGGGCGGCCGCAGGGTGTCGAGGATGGAGCTGTCGATTTTTTCGTAGGTCAAGCCGGCCATGAGGCCCTTCAGTCTATGCTTAAACGATCTGGGTGACCTTCTTCAGGTAGATCACCGCCGGTTTCGTGTTCAGGTAGCCCATGACCTGATAGGCGCGGGGGTCGGCCATGAGTCTGCGCACCGTGCTGTCGGTATCCATCAGGTTGCCGAATGCCAGGGCACTGGTGGGACAGGTCTGGACGCAGGCCGGGACCACCTCGCCGTCACGGATGTTGCGCTGCTCGTCCTTGGCCTTGCCATGGGCCGTCTTGATGCGCTGGATGCAGAAGGAGCACTTCTCCATCACCCCTGCCGTGCGCACGGTCACGTTGGGATTGAGCTGCAGGTTCAACGGTTCGGGCCATTGCCAATGGAGCCAGTTGAAGCGCCGCACCTTGTAAGGGCAGTTCTGGGCGCAGAAGCGTGTCCCGATGCAGCGGTTATAAACCTGGTTGTTGATTCCTTCCTTGGAGTGGTGGGGGGCGTACACCGGGCAGACCGACTCGCAGGGTGCATTGTCGCAATGCTGGCACATCATGGGCAGAAAGATCAGCCGGGCGGGATCGTCCGGATCTTCATAGCGCTCGATTCGCAGCCAGGCCATCTCCCGGCCCTTGATCACCTGCTCCTCCCCCACCAGGCCGACATTGTTCTCGGCATAACACCCGGCCACGCAGGCACTGCATCCGATACAGCGGTCCAGGTCCACCACCATACTCCAGCGATAAGTTACGTGCTGATGTGCCGCGTAGAAATCCCGATGATGATCGTAGCCCTGGGGAAGCGGCGGGGTGAACGGAAAATCTTCCATGGCCAGTCCCGCGGCCGTTTCGGGATTCCGGGATGCCTCTTCGAGGTCCACACGCAGGGCGATCTTGCGTCCATGCTGCACCCGGCCGCCCGATGTGCATGCCAGGGGCCGCGTGGCGCCGGTGGCGGACACCTTGTCCAGTATGGTGGCGTACATCGGCGCTCCGGCCGGCGGCACCGTTTCGGTTCCCATCAGGGCGACGGGATTGATTCCCCGGGATCGGGCATAGCGTCCGTACTCCGAATGTCCCAGCCCCAGGGGTACGGCCAGGGCGTCGGCATGCAGGCCGCCATGGCCGTATGCCGATGCCTCGATTTCACCGTGGGGACCGCTCAAGCGGATGGTGGTGCCGTCTTCCCAGCCATTGGCCCGCATGGTCTGCAAGGGCACCCAGACCACGGTTTGCCAGGCCACCATGGATACGGGATCGGGGATTTCGGACAACCAGGGGCGGTTGGCGCCCCGCCCGTCGAAATGGCGCAGGGACGGCAAGAGATAGAGGCTGGGTCGGCCGGTGGACTCCGGCGGCCCGTCGCCGAGCAATTCAGCCAGGGCGGCCGCCGATCCGCCGTCCAGGCGTACCCGGGGACGCGAAGAGGGCCGCCCGGCCACGAACTGCCCGCCGTTGCGCAGCATCTCGATCCACTGCGGTTCGGTTTGGATCTGGTATTGCTTGTCCAGGCGGCGAATCAGGTATTGGCGATAGTCTTCGGCCGGCCGCCTCTCCGCGGGAGACAATTGCATGAAAACATCGCCGATATTGGGAGCGTTGTCGATTTTGCCCAATGCCGGCTGGAGCACGGCGGCCATGGCCTGCTTGCTCTCGTAGATGTCCCAGGATTCCAGGGCCAGTTGGACGGGCAACACCATGTCGGCGGCGGCGGCGGTCTCGTCCATGAAATTGGTGAACGCCACCACGTAGGTCTTCTCTCCGTCGAGCACGTCGGCGGTCCGGCTCTTGGCCGGCAAGCCATAGCGGGGATTCACGTTGTTCAGCAGGAGCAGATCGGGCGGCGACGCAGCGGCCCGGGACCAGAATGCCTCCACCTCCGCCCGGGTTGCGGCGATCTCCACCCGGTGGCGCTGGTCGAAGTCATACAGGGGAAAATCGGGATCGAGGAGGGCATTGAGCAGCGTCGCCGCCAGGTCCACCCCCACCCCCGCGGCGCCGTGGCAGGCGGTGTTGGTCCCCAGCACCAGGGGACGGCGGGCCGAGAGCACCCGGTAGCTCAATTTCTCCAGTGCGGCCACGGGGATGTCGGACAGCCGGGACGCTTTTTCCAATGTATAGGTCCCGGTCAGGCGCTCCAGCGACTTCCGGAAAGCCGTGGGAAATTGCCTGCCGCGGCCGCTGTCCATCGCCTGCCGGATCAACATCAGGACCACGGCCGGCTCACTGTCCGGCCGGCAGGCCAGCCAGCAATCGGCGTTGGCCGCGGTCAGGGACTGATACGGACCGATGTGCAGGAAGAGCCCCTTGCGACCGTCCTGCAGGGCGTGCATGGCCTTGAACTTACGGGCGTACTCCACCGGCGACAGCCAGCTTTCGAGAAAGTCGGCCCCGAAACTCACCAGCACATCGGCCTGGTCCATGCGCAGGCCGGGCAGGATCGGTCGCCCGAAGACCTGCCGGTGGGCGAATTTGAGCGATTCGAAGGCGAAGGGTTCAAACACCAGGGGCGGATCGGATCGGTGATCGTCCAACACCTGGTGGAAGAGATCCAGCAGGGACTGTCCCACCACCTCGGTGAGCATGGCGATGCGTTGAGGTCCTCTGGCCGCCGCCTTGGCCATGCGCTGTTGAAGCATCGTCAGCGCCTGGGAAAACCCGATGGGCTGCCAGCCGTCTGCTCCTCGGACCATGGGACGGGTAAGGCGGTCGGGGTTGTAGAGCGCCTGCAAGGCCCCATGACCGCGCAGGCAAAGCCTTCCCCGGTTCACCGGGTGCAGAGGGTTGCCCTCCAGCTTGACCACGCGGCCTTCGCGGTTCTTGGCCAGTACGCCGCATCCCGCCGGGCACTCCCGGCAGGTGGAGGCGTACCAGGTGGCACGGCCGGTGACCATGTCGTCCGGCGCCGTTACCAGGGTATACAGGTTCTTTTTGGGATCGGAAGTACAACCGGCCGCAAAGGCCGCACTTCCCAGACCGGCGATCTTTAGAAACGTTCTTCGATCCATCGAACCTGTCAATATTCCAGCTATGTGGTTGGAAACCGTACTGCCCGCAAAGTGCTGCAATTCACCGGTGGCGGCCTTTTCCGATGACGATGATGACGTTGGAATCGCCACCCCCAGCCCTCCTGCAAAAGGACTGCGGTGAACAGCAAGAAGTGAAAGTTGCCATATCCTTACATGAGGTCCGGGAGCTTGTCAATCAGGGCAAACCCGCCCGGGCCATCAGGGGCGCCAATACCTGGAGACTTTCTTCTCCGGCTTCCACCGGCGTATCCACGTAAGGATAGAGTTCCAGGCTGATGTCGTGACCATAGCCCAGGCGTTGCATGGCCGCGAACACCGCCGGGAAGTCGATGGCCCCCCGGCCGGCGATGAGGTGCTGATGTCGCCGGCTGGAAGCGATATCTTCGATATGCATGTGGCCCACCCATGGGAACAGCTCTTCCAGGGCGCCCGCCGGATCTTCACCGGCGCAATAGAAGTGGCCGATATCGAAATTGATGCCCACGGCCGGGGACCGGATCTCCTGGATGAAGGGCTTGATCTCGCCGGTCCGCTCCATGAGCAGTTCGGGTTCCGGTTCGATGAGCAGTCGAATGCCGAGTTCTTCGGCCTTGGGCAGCACCTGGTCCAGGCCCTGGTGGAACAGTGCCAGGGATTCCTTGCGGGTCATCCCTTTTTCCATGGGGCCGCCGGGGGGGACGGAGATATTGGCGCAGCCCAGAAATTTGGCGATGTCGAGGCAGGCCAGGGTATGGTCCACCCGGATCCGGCGCCGGGCCGCATCCGGTTCGATCCAGGACGGCAGATAGGTATCACCCACGGCGAACAGGGTGAAACTGTTCAGGTTGGTGGGCTTGAGATCATGCCGTTCCAGGGCCGCTTTGACGGCGTTCAGTTCTTCCATGCCGTATTCGGGGGGATAGAGGTGGGGCTGGTCGCACATGATCTCCGCCCCTTTGAACCCAATGCCGGCGATCATCTCCAGCGCCTGCAGCAAGGGATATTTCACGAAGGCATTGGTGCTGTAACCGAATACCATGCTCATTTTCCTTTCATTTCGCCGGAACCCCGGTTTTGCCTGTCACTTCGAGACTCTCAGCTCTTCGAGGATCCGGGTTTCCAGCCCATGGAGGCTGGCCAGCTGTTCCTGGAAGGTCAAGGGGGGGTTGGCGCCCACGGGCTTTTTGAAGAAGAATCCAAGCTCGGGAATGGGGCCGCCCCGGCCGGATCGCTGCAGGGCCACGGCCCAGCGTGCCAGATCGATGGCCATGGGGGCCGCCAGGATGGAATCGCGCCCCAGCAGGTTGACCCGCATGCTCATGGGCAGACCCAACAGGCCGCTGAAATCGATGACGTCCCAGGCCTCTTTGGCGTCGCCCCGCGGGGGATAGTAATCGATATGCACCTTGTGGGCGGACTGACCGTACTGCCGGCCCACGGGGTAGCCCAGGATATCGTCCAGCAATCGGGTCTTGTTCTGCAGCTTGCCGCAGGCCCGGTCCGGGTCCATGAGATTCTTGCCATCGGCGTTGCCCAGAATATTGAGGCTGTACCAGCCGTCCACGTTGAGTCCGCGGGCTTTGAGGGCGGAAGCCAGCACCACCTTGAAATAGGTCTGACCGGTCTTGCCGTCCCGGCCGGCCATCGGCACGCCGGCATCCGCGGCGGCCTTGCAGATGGCATCGATCTCGATGGTATTGGGAGTGAAGTTGACCACCGGTACGCCTTCTTGTACCGCCGCGACGGCATAGGCCAGATCCGGAGGCCCTTGGCAGGTTTGCTCCAGCAGCGCGTCCAGGCTGGCCAGGCGATGGGACTGGCTGATGTCCCAGCAGGCCGGCAGCAGACTGACCAGAACGGCCCGGGCATCGGGATATTGTTGCCTGATTTCACGGATATCCCTGCGCAGGGCTTCCACCTGAATTCCCAGGGGCCGGTCTTCCGGAGGAGCCGGTCGGATTTCCATGGCGGCCAGGCGGGCTTCATGGGGTTTCCACAGATCTGCGGGCACCACGCCGTGGGCGCCGATGGCTTGCGTCAGGGAAGAGGAATCCGTATCCCAGCCGGCGAGGCGGGTTTGATCCATCGTTCCCAGAAAAGTGAATTTGTCCGCCGTGGTCAACCCGGTCATGGGCTGGTTCGGATCGTCCCGCAGCCGGGCCAGGGTGACGGCGATGGTGGAGCCGATGGCGCCCTTGGCGCCGGCAACCAGCAGCAGGGGTGCAGTCGGTTTGTCAGGGATATTGGATGTCATGGCATACAGGAATTATGATTCGCGGTGAGGCGTCGATCACCGTGGAGAAGCCCGGAAGTCTCCGGCAACAGCCCTTCTGTTGCCGCCTGGTGGGCAGTTAAGGCGGTGCGTAGCATAGAAGGATGCCATAGCTTTGTCAAGGAACGCAGACAGACTTTCCGCGTAACTGCAGAGACTTCGCTCAGGCTCGGCCCAAGGGTCGGCCGCCACCTCCGGACACGCTCCGGAAGTCGTTGCCGGGCGGTTCCGATGGATCGGCCGACGGACCCGTATTCCGTTCCGGAATCATCGGGTGCTTGTACCGGCGTCCAATTTGTGCTTAGAAAGCAGGTGGCGGTGATGCGACCCGCCGTCACAAACCAGACATCCCCCCTGCTTCGTCCCGCCCGGGGAGCCCGGATATCCGGGAAAAAGAGGAGATCGCCATGGCCACCTTATTCGAAGCCGTCGAGTTGCAAGGAATGAAACTGCGAAACCGGCTGGTCCGTTCGGCCACCTGGGAAGGCATGTGCGCACCCGATGGCCGCCCCACCCCCAAATTGACCGACTGCTATGCCACCCTGGCCCGGGGCGGCGTCGGGCTGATCATCACCGGCTACGCCTATGTCAGCCCCGAAGGCAAACAATTGCCCGGGAAAATGGGCATTCACGACGAGGCCCATGGCACGGCCTTCGAACAACTGACCGCCGCGGTACATGACAACGGCGGCGCCGTCGCCATCCAATTGGTGCATGCCGGCGGCCAGGCCAACGCCGAGATCGCCGGTCGGCAGCCGGTGGCCCCTTCGGCCGTCGAAACGGCGCAGTTTCCCATACAGCCGGCCCGCCTCGACATAGATCAAATCGATACCCTCATCGCCAAGTTCGGCGAAGCCGCCCGGCGTGCCCGGCAATGGGGCTTCGACGGCATTCAACTGCACGGCGCTCATGGCTACCTCATCAACCAGTTTCTCTCGCCGCTGACCAACCGGCGGGAAGATCGCTACGGCGGCGGCATCGAAAACCGTTCGCGCTTTCTGGAGGAAGTGTACGCGGCGATACGGAAAAATGTGGGCAACGACTTTCCCGTGATGATCAAGCTGAATGCGGCGGACAATCTGGACGGGGGCCTTGAAATCGAAGATGCCGTCCATGTCGCCCGCATGCTCGATTCTTCCGGCATCGATGCCATCGAAGTTTCGGCCGGCACGCCGGCATCCGGTAAGCTGGGACCGGCCCGTGACAAGATCGATGCCCCGGAAAAGGAGGCGTACAACCTCCAACTGGCCCGGCAGATCAAAGCCGCCGTGAATTGTCCCGTGATGGTGGTGGGAGGGTTCCGTTCCTTCGATGTGGCGAACGCCGCCGTCAGCGAACACGGCATGGACTTCGTCGCCCTGAGCCGGCCCCTGATCCGGGAACCGGAACTGCCGGCCCGCTGGCAGGACGGCCGCAACGAACCGGCCACCTGTATCTCCTGCAACCGCTGCTTCATCCCCGGGATGAAGGAAGGCGGCATCTACTGCGTGGTGGAAAAAAAGCTGCGCAGCAAGGCGGAACGATCCTGATCCGCCGGACGGACGCGGGCTCGGTCATCTCCCGATGACCGGAAGATGCCGGTCTGGATGATTGGCCCTACGCTTTCTTTTCGTTGACCAGCCGGGCGAAGTGTCCGAAGGACCGGTCGTAGGTCCGCTCGGCTTCGTCCGGAAAACAACACGCCGGCAGTTCACGGCTCCTGCGGTGATAGCGCAGGCACTCACAGCAATTGCCTTTGCGGGGGCAGGGTTCATAACTGCAATTGCATCCTTCGCGGTTCTGACTTGTCTGGCATTTTATATCGGACACTTTTTCTCCTTTTTACGATGGAAACCCGATCATTGGGCACACATGCACTTTGCTATCACGGATTACGCGGGAAAGCCACCAAGGAACTCTTCTTGCCGGAAGCAACCGATGGTGACAACAGTATCGTCGATTGCTTTATGCCAACATTTTAATGCAACGTTGGGGTTGATTCAGAATCGATTGCAGTATATAAAATCGCAACCCCACGTTCTACTCGGCTTCAATTCTTCGCCCACGCTCTACATTCGATCAGGAAAGGAAGTACCTCGATGTACCGGCTTGGTTCCGTTACGGAGAAGGCTCGTGAAATGGTGTTGGATGATATTCTGCGGGTACGCATCGATCTGCTGAGAATCATGGCCACGGATTATCTCAATGGACTCTGTCCGGGAGACCTCCAGCGCCGGGCCATGAAAAGAAATGCAGAACATATCGAAACCGAATGCCAGCTGACGAAAGGCCGGTTCGCATGCCATCCCGGGGATTTGCTGGACAAGGCCGGCGAAGAACTGCGCCGGCGGTTGATGCGGTTGACCGCCATGATCAAAGCGGCGGCCGGAGAAACAACCACGGACGACACCCTGCAAAAAGCCATGCGGGAAGATCTGGAGGCAGTGGTGAATCTCCTCGATGTCCGCAATCCGTGGGTCGACGACGCATTGAAGGTCGCGTGAGACCGCATGCGATGACCCTTCCAGTCGCCGATCACTATTCCAGGGATCGATTGCTCCAGGCGATCACCGACGGCCTGGGCGGACTGGGCCTGACGACGAATCAGATCACGGTGGACGACCTGGCTCCCGTCGATGAATTTCATATCGGCGGACGCCCGGCCACGAAGGCGTTTTTCGATGGGATGGAATTCCAAAGGACGGATCATCTGCTGGATATCGGATGCGGTCTCGGCGGCGCGGCAAGGTATGCCGCCTCCAGATTGGGAACCCGGATCACCGGCATGGATCTGACGGCGGATTTCGTGAATGCGGGAAATGCCCTGTGCCGCTGGGTCGGCCTGGCGAACCGGATCCAATTGATCCTCGGCAACGCCCTCAAGTTGCCCTTCGGCCCCGAATCGTTCGAGGGCGCCTACATGCTCCACGTGGGGATGAACATCGAAGAGAAGCCGTTGCTGTTCGGCGATATTCATCGCGTTCTGCGTCCGGGAGCGCGCCTCGGCATCTATGATGCGATACGCCTCGGCGAGGAGGAATTGACGTTCCCGCTGCCGTGGGCCTCCGGCGCTTCGATGGATCATGCCGTGGGCCTGGAGGTCTACGAAGCTGCCTTGCAGGAAGCCGGCTTTCGGCTGGCGGCGGTTCGGGATCGTCGTGAGTTCGCCCTCGCGTTTTACGAACGAAGGCGAAAAGTATCCGGGAAAAAGTCAGGAATGCCCGGATTGGGCCTGCACCTGTTGATGGGCTCTCATACCCGGCAGAAAGTGGGCAATATGCTGGACGCCCTTAACCGCGGCCTGATCGCTCCCATGGAACTGGTCGCCGAGAAGAAGTGAAAAGGGGATACCCCCCATCCATCCGATCCATTTGTCAAGGCATTGCGCGAGCCCTCCGTCCCCCCCTCCGGCTTTTGATTCCATCGGCAGATAAAAGTAAATTAATTTTCGCGCTTATCCACAAAGCTCAAGCTGGTTGGAAGGCAGCCCGCATCTGTGCCAAATATGCAAAGTTGAATTGGTCAAATCGTCGAATGGTCAAATCGGGAGTGGAATTCTATCATTTAGATATTGCAGCAATATTGAATAAGGCAAACTGCCTTTCCCCATTTGACCATTCGACGATTCAACGATTTGACGATATGAAATAGCAGCAAAAGACCTGCAGTTACATGCAACTTGGGCATTCCGGATAACCACGCTAATTTTTTGCGCGAGCCCTATATCGGGTGAGCTGTCCAAAAAAGCTGCTGAATGGTATAATCGAATTCAATGCGTTTTGAAAGCAGCCGAATCGAAATTCACAACCCCAAACCCAAGTCGTAGGATCGAAAAATCAAATTTCGGGAGTGGATATGACCTTACGTGCCAAGGCCTCTATTTTATTATTGATTTTAATAAGCCTGACATTGGGGGGCGTAGGCTATTTTTATCTCGAATTTTTCGAAAGGTCGTTGCGCGACTCGATCCTGAATGGGCTTTCCAGCGTCAGCGACACCTCGTCGCAAGTCATATCCCGATTTTTATCCGACACCCTGATGGAAGCGCAGGCGGTTGCCCAGGGCCTGCCGAAGGAGGCACTCGAAAAAAGAGATTCGAAGGCGATTGAAAGAAAACTGGAAGATTTTTTGAATATCTTTCCGAAATTTGAAAATGGCATGTTTATCCTGGATAAAGAGGGAAAGCTGTGGTCCGATTATCCGGTTCATCTCCAGGTCAGGGGAAAATTCTTTGATTTCCGCCAGTATTTCCGCAAAACAATGGAAGCAAAGAAGGGAATCATCGGCATCCCGTACCGATCGGCGAGAACCGGACAACCGGTCTTGACCTTTACCGCGGCTTTGAGGGACACGGACAACCGGATGATTGGATTGCTGGGATGCTCGGTGCAGTTAACCTCTCCAAAAGCACTGGAGGGAATCCGGCTCACCAAAATCGGAAAATCCGGCTATCTCTATGTTTATTCGAAAGACCGGCTCATGATCCTGCACCCGCAAGAGGAACGAATTCTGAAAAGGGATGTTCCGCTCGGAGCCAATGAACTCTTCGATGCCGCCATTCAGGGATTTGAAGGTACCGGCGAAACGATAAATACTCGCGGCATACCGATGCTGATCAGCCTGAAACATATACCCGGCACGGATTGGATTGTCGGATCCCAGCAGCCGAAAAGCGAAGCGTATTCCCCCATTAAAGTGGCGCGCAAAAAAATAACCATGGCAATTTTCGTTGCCGCCATAATTGCCTTGATCCTGGGGGCGCTCCTGATGCGAAAATTCACAGGTCCTCTCTTGAAGCTGCAGGAAGCGAGTCACCTCCTTGGACAATATGCAGACCAACAGAAGCGTGTTTCTCTAGACGATACCGAATTCAATGAAAAACTGGATGAGATCAAAGAGGGCGGCGAGATCGGAGATTTGGTGGCGGCGTTCAAGACCATGCACGGCAACCTGAACCAGGCGATGCGATCCCTGCAAAAATCGGTTTCCGATTGGGAAAATACTTTCGATTCCGTCGATGATATTATTTTTCTGCTGGACCGTGAAAACAGGGTCATGCGCCTGAACAAGGCGGCCCTGGCGCTGATGGATATATCCGGCCGCGATTCCATCGGGAGGACGATATTTGAATGTCTGAACGCCCTTCCCCATGACTTCCTGTCGGAAACCGGGTCTGCCGACGATTCGAAAAAAAACGTGATTAACCTGAATATTGCAACACGAGAGGGGACCCGGATATACGAAATTTCTTTTCATCCGCTGATAAATGAAAGCAATCGCAAGGTCGGCACCGTCCTTTCCGGCAAAGACATTACGTTACGCCTGGAGGCGGAAGAAGCGAAGCTGGATTTGGAGAAAAAGCTGCAGAAAGCAAAAAAAATGGAGGCCATCGGAACCCTCGCCGGAGGCGTGGCGCATGATCTGAACAATATCCTGTCAGGGGTCGTCAGCTATCCGGAGCTGTTGCTCATGCAGTTGCCCGCAGACAGTCCCCTTCAAAAGCCTCTGGAAATTATTTTGCAATCGGGATTGAAAGCGGCCGCGATCGTCCAAGACCTGTTGACCCTGGCAAGAAGAGGGGTGGCAACCGTCGAGGTCGTCAGCTTGAACACGATCATCCGTGACTATTTGAACAGCCCGGAGTACAAGAAACTCAAACTTTATCATCCGCAAGTGAAGGAAGAAACGGAACTTGCCCCCGATCTCTTGTACATCGAAGGCTCTCCCGTGCACCTTTCGAAATCGGTTATGAATCTGGTATCCAACGCCGCAGAATCGATGCCCCAGGGCGGAAAGATAAGAATGATCACCTCAAATCAATATGTCGATACGCCGATCGAGGGATATGATGACATCGAGGAAGGCGATTATGTGGTTTTTGAAATTTCCGACGAGGGGATGGGGATATCCGGCAACGATTTGGAAAGGATTTTTGAGCCTTTTTATACCAAGAAGAAAATGGGCCGCAGCGGAACGGGTCTGGGAATGTCCGTCGTTTGGGGAACCGTAAAAGATCAGAACGGATATATCGACGTGAAAAGCACCATCGGTTCGGGAACCCGATTCACCCTTTATTTTCCCGTGACCCGGAAAGTGTACATCGAAGAAGAAACCGCATACGATCTGAATGATTTATCGGGAAACGGTGAAGCCCTGCTGGTGGTGGACGATGTCAGGGAGCAAAGAGTCATCGCATCTTCGATTCTGAGCCAGCTCGGATATTCGGTATATACCGTATCCAGCGGCCTGGAGGCCATTGGATATCTGAGAGAGAATCGGGCGGACCTGCTGGTGCTGGATATGATCATGGATCCCGGCATCGACGGCCTGGAAACCTTCAAAAGGGCCCTCGAAATCAATCCCGATCAGCGTGCGATTATCACCAGCGGCTTTTCCGAAACGGAAAATGTCAAAAAAGCCCGCGACCTGGGCGCAGGAGAATACGTGAAAAAGCCCTACACGATCAAGAATCTCGGCCAGGCCGTAAAGAAGGCGCTCTCCGGGAATTAGGGCTAACTTTTCTGTACGGGTCCACTCTTTAGCTCTGCATAGCGAAAACAGTGGACCAAATGGTCGTTCACCACGCCGGCGGCTTGGAGCAAGGCATAGCAGATGGTGGTCCCCACGAAGGTGAAGCCTTCGGCCTTGAGGGCCTTGCTGACCCGATCGGACAGCGGGGTGGAGGCGGGGATCTCTTCCATGGTCTTCCAGGCGTTGTGGATCACCCGGCCGTCGGTGAAGGACCAGATGAAGGCATCGAAACTTCCTTCCCGGGCCTGCAACTGGAGAAAGGCACGGGCGTTTTTCACCGCGGCCTGGATCTTGAGGCGGTTGCGGATGATGGCCTGGTTCTGCCGGGCCTTTTCCAAGGCCGCCGGCGTCATCCGGGCGACCTGCGCCGGGTCGAAGCCGTGGAACACCTTGGCGAACGCCGGGCGCTTGTACAGCACCGTTCGCCAGGAGAGCCCCGCCTGGAAAGAATCGAGCAGGATGAATTCGAACCACCGCCGGTCGTCGTGCAGGGGCACGCCCCATTCGCGGTCGTGGTATTCCAGCATCCGCGTATCGTCGCCCATCCAGGAGCACCGGGGTTTGTTGTCTGGATACATGTCGTGAACCATTTCGAAACCTCGATTCGATGTTTACGGCAGACCCTGGGCCGCCGCCGTTACTACTTCGATCAAACCGGCGGGATAGAATCCGATGCCCACGATGGCAACGATCAGGGCCACGGCCAGCACACGGATCCGGAAAGTAATCTCCATCGCCGGCGGGTCGGTCTCCGGTTCGTCCAGGTAGGCCGCCTTGAGCACCAGCAGGTAGTAGTAAAGGGAAATCACCACGTTGACCATGGCGACCACCACCAACCCCAGGTACCCCTGCTTGATGGCCGCGGAGAAAATCATCAGTTTGCCGGCGAAACCGATGGTGGGCGGGATGCCGGCCAGTCCGAACAGGGCCAGCATCAACGCCATGGCCAGCAATGGCGCGCGACGGTGAAGCCCGGCCAGTTCGGCAATTTGCAGGTTGCGGCCGTCCGGTGCCGCCTGGATCAGGACCATGAAGCAGGTGAGTTTCATCACCAGCACGGCCGCGGCATAAAATGCAATGGCCGCATACCCGTCCGGAGTCATGCACAGCAGCCCCACCAGAAGGTACCCGGCATGGGCGATGCTGGAAAAGGCCATCAGACGCTTGAAATCCTTCTGGGCGATGGCGCACAGATTGCCCACGGTCATGGTGACGATGGCCAGCACGACCATTGCCGGGGACAGCAGGGCACCCAGCGACTGGACCGAGGCGGTCACCCGGATCAGCACGACCACGGCGGCCACCTTGGATACGGCGGCGATGAAGGCCGCCACCTGGTTGGGCGCGGCGTCATAGGCATCCGGCGCCCAAAGATGGAAGGGGAAGACCGCCAGCTTGAAGAAGAAGCCGGCGAAAGCCAGCAGCAGCCCGGCGGCCGGCACTGCCCGATCCGCCACCGCGGGCAGCCTTGCCGCCAGGGTATCCAGGTGCAGGCCGCCGGTGGACCCATAGACCAGGGACAGGCCGAACAGCATGATGGCGGAGGCCGATGCGCCCACCAGAAAATAGCGCAGTCCCGATGGCAGGCCGCGGGCCGGTTGCCGACGCAGCGATACCAGCAGGTAGAGGCAGTAACTCGATACCTCCAGGGCCAGGAAGACGGCCACCAGATGCACGGCGGACGAAAGCAGCATCAATGCCAGGGTGCAGGTGGCCAACAGGAAGTAGAACTCACCGTGGCGCTCGGCGGCCACGCCGTCGAGCCGCTGGCAGAGGAACGCCACCAGCAGAAAGCCCACGGCCAGCATGACCTTGAAGGTCTGGGAGAGCGGATCCACCCGCAGGGCGCCGTCGAACAGGGTACCGCTCTGGGTGACGGCGGCCACGGCGGCGGCGACGCCCAGGATTCCCATGAAGAGCGCCGCAAGATAATCGCGGCCGTGACGCCGCGGCCGGCAGGCCAGCACCAGAAAAACCGCGGCAGCCAGCAGCATGATCCCTTCAGGTAAAAATAAAATCATCCGCATGGGCATCGTTCCTATTTCAACAAGGTCACCGTGGCCATATCGATCATGTCAAACAAGAATCCGGGGAAAAACCCGAACAGGACGACCACCGCCGCCAGGATCAACCGGGGGACGGCCATGGGGGCGGTGACATCCGGCAGACCGGCGAGATGCGCCACCGGCTCGCCGTAGCAGGTCTTCTGCACCACCCGCAGCATGAACAGGGCGCTGATCACCAGGGCGCCGATGGCCAGCGCCCCCCGCACGGGATAAACCTTCACGCTGGAAACGAAGACCACCAGTTCCCCCCAGAAGCTGGCCAGGCAGGGCACGCCGATGCCGGTGAGCGCGGCCAGGATGAAGAAAGACGCCGCCCGGGGCATGCTGCGGCTCAATCCGCCCAACTCGGCGATGGCCTTGGTGTGGGTCTTTTCGTAGATATGACCCACCGAGGAAAAGAAGAGGGCCGTCATGATGCCATGGGCGAACATCTGGTAGACCGCGCCGTTGACCCCGTCCCGGGTGAGGGTGGCCAGCCCCAGTCCCACGATGCCCATGTGCGAGACGCTGGAATAGCCGATGACATATTTGAGGTCGGTCTGGCGCAGCCCCACGAAGGCGCCGTACACAATCCCGCAGGTGGCCAGCGTGGCCATGAGCTGGGCCCAGTAGGCCCACCCCGCGGGGCAGAGGAAGATCGCCACCCGCAGCACGCCGAAGGCGCCGATCTTCATCAACACGCCGGCGTGGATCATGGATACGGCCGTGGGCGCGGCCACATGCCCCACCGGCGACCAGGTATGAAACGGGAAGACGCCCGCCAGGATACCGAAGCCGATATAGAGCATCAGAAAGGCCAGCCGCTGCTGGTGCGGCGTAAAGAGGCCGTCTCGCATCAGGGCCGTCAGGTCGAAGGTTCCCAGGCCGGACACCGCCGCCAGGTAGATGATGGCCGGCAGGATCAGGGCCGAGCCGGCCAGCAGATAGAGGGTCAGCTTCATGGCGCCATACTCCTTGCGCGTGCTGCCCCAGATGGCGATCAACAGATACATGGGAAAGAGGGAGACATCGAACCAGACGAAGATGAAGAACAGGTCCAGGCTCATGAAGAGGCCGAACACACCGGTTACCAGCAGGAAGATCAAGGCGAAGAATTCCTTGACGCGCAGTTCCAGCTCCCACATGGTCAACACCGCCGTGAAAAAGACGATGCCGCTGAGCAGCAGCATGGGCAGGCTGAATCCGTCGGCGCCGTTGTGATAGGAAATCCCCAGGGACGGAATCCAGTCGACGCGTTCCACGAACTGATAGCCGCCGGCGGTCCGATCATAGGCGACGTAGAGGTAGATGGAAATGAACAGGGTCAACCCGCTGAAAACGGCGCTGACCGCCTTGATGGCCGTGGTGTGGCGCCCCGGAATCAGCAGGATCGTCAGCAACCCCACGCCGCAGCAAAGCAGCAGACTGGTCAACCAGGGAAATGTGGCCAGGCCGGTCTCCATGGTCATGCCCCGCAGAATGCAAAATAGAAGAGCAGGAGCACCACCACGGCGAACATCACCATCAACCGGTGCTGAATCGCTCCCGAATGCCAGCGCGCCCCGAGTCTGCCCGCCCGGACGGCCCCCAATCCCATGTGGTCCAGGGCGCCGTCGATCACCCGCCGGTCGTTCCACGTAAACAGCCGGGAAAAGCCCTGGTAGACCAACCGATCCAGCACGATCCGGTAGAGGCGATCCAGGAACCAGCGCTGGCGGAAGAAATCCGCCAACGCGGGCCGGCGTTCCACGAATCCAATGCGCGGCGATCCCCGGCGGCCGAATTCATGCCAAGCCAGGGCGACACCGGACAGCGCCACCAGGAAGGCCGCCACTGGCAGCCAGACATGGTGTTCCGCGGCGGTCTCTCCGGAAACCCCTGTGGCCGTTTGCAGGAAGTCGTGCAATGTCGGCTGCAGGAAACCGAGCCCCACGGTGACGGCCGCCAACACCCACAGCACGGCGGCCATGGCCCCGGCACCCCCGCCATCCAGGTGGGCATGTCCGACATCGGCCGTTTCTTCCCGTGGGCAGGCAATCATGAAGACCAGCCGGAAGGTGTAGTAGGCCGTCAGGAAGGCGCCCAGGACCCCCGCGAGAAACCAGATCGGATTGCCCAGGGTCAGCAGGTGCCCCAGGATGACCTCCTTGCTGAAGAAACCGGACAGGGGCGGCAGGCCGGAGAGGGCCGCCGCCGCAACCGTCATGCAGATCATGGCGCTTATCAGCCGGCGCCCTCCCCGGGCGCCGATGGCCGCCATGTCGTTGGTGTCGAATTGGTGGATGAAGACACCGGCGGTGAGAAAGAGCAGGGCCTTGAAGCCCGCGTGGGTGACCAGATGGAAGACGCCGGCGAAGAAGCTTCCCGCCCCCAGGCCCATGAGCATGAAGCCCAGTTGGCTGATGGTGGAGTAAGCCCAGACCTGTTTGATGTCGTCTGCCACCATGGCCATGGTGGAGGCCAGCAGCATGCTGATGGTGCCCACGGCCAGGCATACGGCCATGGCCGTGGGCGACAGGCTGAAGAAACCGAACAGGCGGGCGAACAGGTATACCCCGGCCGCCACCATGGTGGCGGAGTGGAGCAGGGCGCTCACCGGAGTGGGACCCTCCATGGCATCGGGCAGCCAGGTCATCAGGGGAAACTGGGCGCTCTTGCCCACGATGCCGCCGAAAATCAGCAGGGCCGACAGGGTGATCATGGCGGGCGGCATTCCGGCCCGTACCGCGGAGGCGCTGTTCAAGGTCAGCAGATCGAGGTTTCCCATCTGCAGCCACACCAGCGCCAACCCCAGCATGAAGGCCACATCGCCGCAGCGGGTCATGACGAAGGCCTTCTTGCCGGCCTCGCTGGCGCTGAACTTCTCGAACCAGAACCCGATGAGCAGGTAGGACGCCAGGCCCACCAGTTCCCAGAAGACAAACACCTGCAGCAGCGAGCCGGACACCGTCAGGGTCAGCATGGCCCAGGCGAACAGCGACATGCAGCCGTAATAGCGGGCGAAGCCCGGATCGCCGGCCATGTAGCCCAGGGAATAGACCTGCACCAGGAAACTGATGGCCGCCACCACCGCCATCATGGTCAGGCTGGTGGGATCCAGGAGATAGCCGAAGGGGATGGCCATCTCACCGGTGGCCGTCCAGACCATCTGCAGCACCACCGGCCGCTCCATCCCCCAATGGCGGGTCAGCAGCATCAGCGCCATGGCCAACGAGACGGCCATGGCGGCGATGGAGACGCCGGCCGCCGTCCGGGGGCGGGCGCGCAGGAACAACATGACGATCCCGAATGCCGCCAGGGGCGCCAGCAGGGCGATGGAGGTCGCCATGAAATCGGGATGGCCCAGCAAAGTCGTTTCCATCCTCAGATGCCCTCCCCTTCCCCGGCCCCATGGACCCGGCCGTCCGGGTGGGTGGAGCCGGTCCGCCGATAGATGGCCATGATCAGGGCCAGCCCCACCGACACCTCGGTGGCGGCCACGGCCAGCACGAACACCACCACGGCCTGGCCCTCCATGGCCTGCCAGCGCAACGCGCCCCCGATGAAGGCCAGTGCCGAGGCATTGAGCATGATTTCGATGCCCAGCAGCACCATGATCAAATTGCGCCGCGTAATTGCGCAGAGCATGCCCAATCCGAAGAGCGCCGACGAGAGCAGCAGGATATGGTTCAGGGGGACGATCATGCCGCTTCCTCCGGGTCCCGGTGCCGGCGTACATGCCAGCCCATCAGCAGGGCGCCCACCAACGCCACCAGCAGCAGGAGGGAGGCGATCTCGATGGAGAGCCAATGGCGCCGGAAGAGATAGGCGCCGAATGCGGCCGGGGCGGCCTGGGCCGCCGGGAGGGGCAGCCGGCCGTGGGGATCGGCGATGATCAGGGCCGTCGCCGCCGCCAGAAACAGTCCGCAGATGCCCATGGCCGGCAGCAATCGACCGGTGGGCAAGGATCTCCGGTCCGGCCGGGTCTCCCGGATCATCATGATGACGAAGAGGAACAGCACCATGATCGCGCCGGCATAGATGATCACCTCCAAGGCGGCCAGCAGGGGGGCTCCCAGCAGGTAGAAGAGCATGGCCGACCCGAAAAAGGAGAAGACCAGCAGGATCACCGCGTGCACCAGATTGCGCCGCGTCACGGCCAGGGCCGTGGTGACCAGAATCAGCGCGGCGATGAAATAGAATAAAGTTTGAAGCAATGTCATGGCAAAAACCGAGTCTACGTTGGTTCCTTCATTTTAGCGATGACGCGTTAACTGGTTAACCGGTTGGCCGGTTGGCCGGTTTAGCCAGATTCGTGCTATATCATTGATGGCGTTATTCTCCTGTTTGGGGATAAAATTACCGCTATCGGCAACCGCGACTAGGGCATATTGCTCTTCGGGTTCACCGGTTGATTTTCCTTTTCGTGTTCTCCCTTATCGCCCCGGTCGGTGGCGACGCCGGCGTAGCGATAGAAATTGTAGTCTTGATCCTTGCCGCAGCCGGGCACCAGCAGGTCTTCTTTTTCGAACACCAGGGTCAGGATGTCGCGGCGGATATTTTCGAAATCGGGGGTCAGCTGGATGGCCGACGTGGGACAGGCCTCCTCACAGAGTCCGCAATAAATGCAGCGCCCGAAGTTGATGCGGAACCAGCGCGCATAGCGGCGGCCGTCGTCGGCCTCGGCGCTCTGCATGGAGATGCAGCTTACCGGACAGACCGCCGAGCACAGGTAGCAGGCCACGCAGCGCTCGGTGCCGTCCGGGTCGTGGGTCAGCACGATGCGCGCCCGGGAGCGGGCCGGCAGGGTCCGCTTGAACTCGGGGTACGACTCGGTGATCGGCCGCCGCCCCAGGTGGCGTAGGGTGACGGCGAACCCCTGGACCAGTGCCTTGAGGGCTTCCCACCCCGAACTGCGCGACGGCGGTTCCAGATGGATGTAATCTCGAGTTTCAACCATGCTTTCCCTTGCCTCCGCCCACCAACGCCCCAAACCTCCGAGTAATAAAATTCACCGCCCAACCGCTCAACCGGCTAACCGGCCCAACTGGCTAACCGGCTCAACCGGCAAACCGGCCAACCTCTATCTTCACACCAGGATCACCGCCCCGGTAACCAAAATATTGATCAACGCCGCCGGAATCAGCACCTTCCACCCCAAGGCCATGAGCTGGTCGTAGCGCAGTCGCGGCAGGGTGCCCCGGATCCAGATCATGATCACGGCCACCAGGGCGATTTTGAGCATCAGCCAGACCACCGGCGGCAGCAGCGGTCCACGCCAGCCGCCGAGGAAGAAGACCGCCACCAGGGCGCCCAACACCTGGATATGCACATACTCGCCGAGGAAGAACAACCCGAAGCGCATGCCGCTGTATTCGGTATGGAACCCGGCTCCCAGTTCGTTTTCGGCTTCCGGCAGGTCGAACGGGATGCGCTTGCTCTCGGCCATGGCGCTGATCACGAAGGTGACGAAGGCCACCGGTTGCACCAGGAGGAACGGCACCCGCGCCTGGGCGTCCACGATGGCCGTCAGGCGGAACGACCCGGCCAGCATCACCACCGGCACCAGGGAGAGTCCCAGGGCCAGTTCGTAGCTGACCATCTGCGCGGCGCCGCGAATGCCCCCCAGCAGGGCGAACTTGGAATTCGAAGCCCAGCCGCCCAGGGCGACGCCGTAGATCCCCAGGGAGGATAGCGCGAAGATGTACAGCAGGCCGATATTCAGGTCGGTGACCACCATGGGAATGCGGCGACCGAAGAGGTTCAGTCCGGGGCCCACCGGCACCACGGCAAACATCAGCAGGGCGGTGACCGACACCACCGCCGGCGCCAGCCGGAACAGCCATGGATCGGCGGCGGCCGGCATGATGTCTTCCTTGGTGAGCAGCTTGATGGCGTCGGCAATGGGCTGCAGCAGGCCGAAGACGCCGGCCCGGTTGGGGCCGTAGCGGATCTGCAGCCGTCCCAGGAATTTGCGCTCCAGCCAGACCAGGTAGCTGGCGGCGATCAACAGGACGACCAGCAGGAGGCCCAGCTTGA
>JBNKDU010000170.1:0-22382 GCA_050288425.1 Desulfobacteraceae bacterium
TGCTGCTATTGCATATAGTCAAATCGTTGAATCGTCAAATGGGGAAAGGCATTCTGTCCGATTTCATATTGCTGCAATATGTAAATGATAGAATTCCACTCCCGATTTGATCATTCGACGATTTGATGATTTGACCAAATCAACTTTACGTAACCGGCACAGATTCGGGCTGCCTGCAAGTCAGCTTGTGTTTTGTGGATAAGCGCGTCTATTTTTGCAAGAGAATCCGACAGAATCGAGGAGGCGCCGACCCCGATGACGACAACCGGACAGAATCCCCCGCCCCGGGACTGGGCCATCGACTTCGAAGCCATCACCGGTCTCTTTGTCCGGGCCGCGGCCGAGGGCCGCCACCAATTACTGGAGCATGAAACCTACGAGCTGCTCCGGCATTCGGGTGCCGAGACCCCGCCGAAGACCTTGTTGCTGCCCAAAGGCGCCCGGCCGACGGATCGGGAACTGGCGGTGATGCCCGGTGACCGCGTGGTGCTCAAAATCGTCTCGCCCACCATTCTGCACAAGACCGAGGTGGGCGGCGTGCGCCTGGTGGACAACACGCCGCAGAAGATCCGTTCCGCCTGGCGTCGGATGCTGGCGGAGATTCCCGAAGCGTGTGCCGACCTGATCCGCCGCGATCCCCGGCTGGGCGCCGACTCCTACCGGGATGTGGAACCGCATGACCTGCCCCGCGCCATCGGCGGCGACATCATCGGCATCCTCCTCGAACAATACATGCCGCCCGATTCCGAAGCCTTCGGCAACGAGATGATCGTGAGCATCCGTCATACCCGCGAATTCGGCCCGATCATCAGCGCCGGCCTCGGCGGCACCGACACCGAGCTGTATGCCCGCCGGTTTCAGCAGGGCCAGGCCGTCGTGGCGGCCTCCGCGGTGATGACCGACGGCCCGGACTTCTTCGACCTGTTTCGCCGGACCATCAGCTACCGGAAACTGGCCGGCCTGACCCGCGGTCAGCGCCGCATCGTCACCGACGAACAATTGCTGGAGTGTTTCTCCTCCTTCATCGCCATGGCCCGCCATTTCTCCCTGGAAAATCCCCGGGCCCCCTTCATCATCGAAGAGCTGGAAATCAACCCGTTTGCCTTCACCGACTACCTGATGGTCCCCCTGGACGGACTGTGCCGGTTCTCCCACCCCTTCAAACCGCCGGCGGCCCGGCCGATTCACAAAATCGGCCGCCTGCTGCATCCGGAAACCATCGGTGTCATGGGCGTCTCCATTTCACGAATCAACTTCGGCCGGGTGATTCTCGACAACATCCTGGCCAATGGATTTCCCGCCGAATCCCTGCGCATCATCCGGCCGGGAATCGATAAATTCCAAGGAATCGCCTGCGTTGCGGATCTGGCCGGGTTGGACACCCGCCTCGACCTGCTGGTCATCGCGGTGGGCGCGGACAAGGTCCCCGATCTGGTGGAAGAGATCATCGCCCGGGACGCCGCCCAGGCGGTCATGCTGATCCCCGGAAATATGGGCGAGACCGAGGCAAGCGTCCGGCGCGCCAGGGCCGTGAGCGAACGAATCGACGCGGCTCACCGGAAGCCATCCGGCGGGCCGGTGTTCCTGGGGGCCAACTGCCTGGGGGTCATCTCCCATCCGGGTCGCTACGATACCCTGTTCATTCCCGATGCCAAGCTGCCCAAAAACAGGGGCGGCCACCCGCGCAACGCCGCCTTCGTCAGCCAGAGCGGCGCCTTCATGATCACCCGCCTGAGCAAGCGCCCCGAACTGGATCCGGCCTACATGGTGTCGGTGGGCAACCAGAACGACCTCACCCTGGGCGACATGATGCAGTATTTGACCGATGCGCCGCGCATCGAAGTCATCGCCGTCTACGCCGAGGGTTTCAAGGACCTGGACGGCCTGGCCTTCGCCCGGGCCGTGCGCCGGGCCGTCCTGGCCGGCAAGGACGTGATCTTCTACAAGGCGGGTCGGACTCCCGAAGGCAAGAGCGCCACATCGGGCCACACGGCTTCCCTGGCGGGCGATTACATGGTCTGCACCGCCTGCGTGCGCCAGGCAGGCGGTATGGTGGCCGGCACCTTCACCCAGTTCGAGGACCTGCTCCTGCTGGCCCAGCGCCTGCATGCCAAGCGCATCAACGGCAATCGGCTGGCCGCCTTGAGTGGTGCCGGGTTCGAGGCCGTGGGCATGGCCGACAACATCCAGAACGAAGCCTGTGCCATGACCATGGCCGTGTTCTCTCCCGACACCGTCGCGAGCCTGCAGGCCATGCTGAGGGCCAAGGGCCTGGAAAACCTGGTGACGGTGCGCAATCCCCTGGACATCAATCCCGGGGCCGATGACGAGGCCCATCTCCTGGCCGTGCGCTGCCTCGCCGGGGATCCCGGCGTGGATGCCGTGGTGGTGGGACTCGATCCGCTTTCGCCGGCCATGCGCACCCTGGCCGAATGTGAAACCCGCCGCTACAACTTCGACGATCCGGACAGCATCGCCGCGGCCATGCCCGAAGCGATCCGGACCCTGGACAAACCGGTGGTGGGAGTGGTGGATGCCGGCCGTCTCTACGACCCCCTGGTGGACGTCCTCATGGGCAAAGGGATGGCGGTGTTCCGGGCCTCGGACCGCGCCGTGCAGGCCCTGGCCATTTACATCGACGGCCGCCTGCATGCGGCCCGCCTGATGGAGGGCTAGGAGCGAAATCGGATGATTTTGATTGCTTCCGCCGCCCAGTCGGTCACCAGCTTGGCCTGGGAACGGAACTGGCGGTCGTTCTTCAGGCGCTGGAAATCTTCGTTGCGCTGTTGAATCGTCTCCAGCATGCCGATATCGTTTCCCGATCCCACGGTGCCCACCCCGCGAAGGGCCACGCGAAGGTTCTGCAGCAGTCCGCCGCTCAAATCGGCGCTGCCCTTCTGATGGTAGATCTCGGCGGTGGGATCGCCGTACTCCCGCACGGCGGAGCGCAATATGGCCTTGCCGCTTTCACAGGGCACCAGGGAAAGGAAGATATAAGTTTCCCGTTCCAGGTTGAGCATGATGGCGGCCGGTATTTGCTGGTCGGTGGTCTGCCCCAGGCACAGGGCCTCGGTGAGCTTGGCGTGGATGGTCTTGACCTTGGTGAAGAATTGTTCACTGTCCTTGTCGATGCGCCAGGCGGCATACTGGGCCACCATCCGGTCGATGTTGTGCTGGTTGAGCACGATATCTTCGGGGGTGATGTCGTAGTCGGCCAGGGCCTTGTCCGGCCGGTGGACGATGAGGTTGGCCAGCATCATGGCCTTGTTGTCGGAGAACTGCACCTTTTCCGGGTCGGCGCAGATATCTTCCAGCAGGATCTTGAAGGCCCGCTTGGGTTGTTTCATCCGCGCGGTAAGCGATTGCAGGGCATTGAGAAACGGTACCCGGTCCTCGGGCAGAATGGCATCCTTGAGGTGGTGCCACAAGAATCCGAAGATCTTCTGCTCGTACTGCCGGAAGTGGTTGATGGCCTCGTGGAAGCGGCTTTTGCGAAAGCGGCCCTGCTCGTTGAAACAGCCCTTGAGCTTCTCTACCATGGCCTGGGCATCTTCCAGTTCGATGCGGTAGTCCCGCGCCAGGATCTGGTAGTCCTTCTTCTCGAAATCCACCGGACGGTGGATCATGCCCACCATTTTCTTGCGCGTGCCCGAGCGGCCCTTGAAGAAATTGACCATCTCGAAAATCTGGCTGTGCACCACCCCCGGCGGCAGGGGCCGGCCGCTGTGGAGCTCTTCACCGGTCAGCTCGCGCACCTGGACTTCGTCGAAGACCTGATCCCGCACGGCGTCGAGGCGCTGGTTCAGGTTGCCCAGCATTTCATCCTTGAGTTCGGACTTGTGGGGCTGCTTCTCGGCGGCGCAAAGCAGATCCGAAGAGAGATTCAACCGCTCGCCCAGAACGTTCTTATCGATTTTGTGGTAGTCGTCGCCGTAGATACTTTGAATCATCTTGGCGACTTTCTGGGGAGTCTTGCCGGCGGTGTCAAGTGCCAACCGGGCGATATAGGCCTTCTCGGAGGGAATCTGCTCCTCATCTTCGGTGAACAGCCACTTGATGTTGTTCAACTCCACCAGGGGCTTCTTGAGTTTGGCGCGGATTTTGGGCAGATCCAGGGCGGCGTTGTAGACATCGGCGTATTTCTTCCCGCTTTTGTCCTTGGCCTGGCGCCGCAGCCATTGATCGACCTTTTCCACCAGCGATTCCATGGCCCGGGAGCTGACACTGTTGATGCCGGCCACGATGGTCAGGTTCGGATCGGGAAAGAGGTTCTCGTCATTGATCAGGGGTACCTTCACCTCGCGGTCGTCGGCCCGGATGATGATGGGTTCGCCGGTCTGGCGGGAACTGCGAAACCCGGACAGAATACGCAGGGTCAACTGCAGGGAGGCCAGATGGGTGGAAAGATTTTCCGGGACCTGGATGAAGATATTGTTCACCCCGTAATCGGCAAAGACGGCGAAGGATTTGATCAGCCGGTCCGGGAGTTGGGCGGCTTCCGTGCCGTTGCGCGTGGCCACCCGCGGCGCCATGTGGGCATCGATGGCGGTGTTGCCGATGACGACTTCGTAATCGTATTTCTCCGGCAGATCCGCATCCACCGGCGTTCCCCGATACCGAATGAAGGCGCAGCCCAGGTGGCCGGAGATTTCGGCCAATTGGTTGATCACCTCGACGAGACGTTTGAACGCGTTGGTTTCCACCCTCTCCTTGCGGGCGAAACCATCATCGGCCAGGTAGCAGCTCAATAGATAGGAGAGCTCGATCAGGAGGATGCGGGTGGTGTCCAGTCGTTTTTGTTCGGCCAGCAGGCTTTCCGCCAACCGGTCGGCCCCCTCACCGCTGCGGGCCTCCTGTTTCCAGGATTCCATACCGCCGAATTGTTCGAACAGGTTCTGGGCTTCGGCGTCCAGGGAAATGTCGTCACGGCTCATCTTGGTTCCTATTCCTGCAGGATTGAAGATTCCTTCTCCACCGGTATCGCAACGCCTGCATGCCGGGAGAAGTGCCCCTCCCTCCGGCGTCCGGCGGGTATATCTGCTATCGGCCCCCGCCTTGAAAAAATTAGGCCGCGGGCGAGATTTCGAGGATCGGGTCCTGATTACGAGTTAGTAAGGTATGGCGATAATTTCAAGGAATTTTCGGTTTGCGCCTTCCCCCACAACGGACACGCCGGGGTCAGGCGATTCCGGCGACCGCCGGCGGCGCCTGCAATACGGCGATTATCCGGCCGCCGACCGACGGATTTGCGCCAGGGTGCTCTTGTGCGCCTTCATGCGGGCCGTCAGCCGGGGGAATCGGTTGAGGTCGGTGTGGGGCAGGAAGAGGGCCGCCACGTAATTGTCCATGTAGGAAGGGGTTTCGGACAATTCGAAATTGGTCATCATGTTGGTCACCCCCACGACATCCTGGCGGATGCTGTTGGTCAAAGCGGCGATGCGGGCCCCGAGCAGGGAGGCGTTGCCCACGTAGACCACTTTTTCGGAATCGATTTCCGGCAGCAGTCCGATGGTCATGGCATTTTCCAGATCCACATAGCTGCCGAAGCCGCCGGCGAGAATGATCTGCTCGATGTCGTCGGGCCCCATCCCCACCTCGGCCAGCAAGGTCATGCAGCCGGAATAGATAGCACCCTTGGCCCGGATCAGGTTTTCCAGGTCGATTTCATTGATCACGATATCGCGGTCGATCTGGGTCTCCTGCTGGTACGCCAGCACGTATTCCCAGACATCGTTGTTCTCGCGGATGCGAGGGGTGCCCAGGTCGCGATGGAATTTGCCCTGGTTGTCGATCACCCCCATCTCGAACATGACCGCCGCGATGGTGATCAGGCCGGATCCGCAGATTCCCTTGGGCCGCACGTTGCCGACGGTCATGATCATGGGTTCCAGGCTTTCCGGATCGATGGAAAAGTCTTCGATGGCCCCCTTGGCCGCGCGCATACCGAATTCGATGCCGCCGCCCTCGAAGGCCGGGCCTGCGCTGCAGGCCGCGCAGGCCATCCAGTCCTTGTTGCCGATCACCACCTCGGCGTTGGTGCCGATGTCCAGAAACAGGGTCGTCTTCTCGGTGCGACACATGCCCGAACCCATCACCCCGGCCACGATGTCGCCGCCCACGTAGCTGGAGACCTGGGGGTAGACCAGCGCGGTAATATGATCTTCCAGCTCGATGCCCAGTTCATGGGCCTGGACGCGCGGATAGATCCGCGAGGCCGGCACATAGGGGGAGCGACGGATGTAGCGCGGCTCCACCTTGAGCAGCAGCTGGGTCATGGTGGTGTTGCCGGCCAGGGTCATCACCGAGATGCTGCCGCGGTCGATGCCGGCCATCTTGATGATCTCGTCCAGGACCTGGTTGATGGTTTCCACCACCACCTGTTGAATCTTGTCCAGCCCGCCGGGTTTTTCCGCATACATGATCCGGGTGATCACATCCTCGCCGTAGCTGATCTGACCGTTGAACTTGCCGGCTTCGGCCAGAACGCGTCCGGAATTGAGGTCCACCACCTGACCGTAGACGGTGGTGGTGCCGATGTCCATGGCGACGGCATAGTTGTGGGCGGTGGTATCGCCCGCCTCCACGTTGATGATCTGATTCTTGCCCGTCTCGCGCACCGGACGGGCCACGGTGACCGTGACCTTGAAATCCTGTTCCCGGAAAACGGACGGGACTTTGCGAATCACCGGCAGGGAGATCACCAGCCGGCCTTCGTTGTGCTGAATATGCAGGTAGTTGACCATCCGGCTGATATCGGGCAGGTTATCGTTGGCATCGGGCGGCGGCAGCTCCAGATAGAGCTTTTCCATCGGCGGCACGAACAGGCCCTGTTCCTTGATGTCCTCCAGGTTCATCTGCTGGATCCGGGCGGTCTTGCGCGGGGTCTTGCGCAGCAGCGCCGATGTATCCACGGACGATTCGACGGGAACGCGGACGACCACATCCTCGACCACCTCGGCCCTGCAGGCCAGCCGGTAGCCTTTTTCGCGGTCCTTCAGGCTGAGATGTTCGGAGATCCCGGCCTCCACGGCCCCTTCCTCGATGATCACACGGCACTTGCCGCAGACCCCTTCCCCCCCGCAGGAGGCGTTGATATGCACGCCGGCCTCCATGGCCGCACGAATCAGGCGCTCGCCGGAATTCACTTCGATTTGTGTATTGTAAGGCAGGAAGGTCACCTTGAATCGGCTCATGGTATCTCCTTTGGAATGAGCTCAGATGATGATCGGGTCATTTGCGTTTCAGGGCCGCTGGAATAGCGGACGATCAGGTCACTGAACCCGGCCTTCGGGCCACCGCCGTTGGAAACTCAACACGGGGAGATGGTGGATTGGCGGAAGCGCCAAAGGGACAGTCTTATTTGGAAAGCAGACGGGTGTCAACATGCAATTAAAGGCCCCCCGACATCCTGCAGTTTCGACATCCGTGGGGCGGTGAGTCCCCCCGGATGGTCATGGACAGGCGGGTTTCCGGTCCTGGAATCCAGGCTCCCTTCCATCGTCGGCCTCAATTTGATAGAACCAACCGGACGACGGAAACCCGAATCGAGGAGCAAGGGAATGCATTGGACATCCGAGGCAGATGAGGCCGTGAAAAAGGTGCCGTTTTTCGTGCGCAAGAAGGTCCGCGCGCGGGTGGAGGAGGAAGCCCGCCGGGCCGGCAGGCGCCGGATCACCCTGGCGGACGTGAAAGCCACCCAGAAACGCTATATCAGCGGCATGCGGGAGCAGGTCAAAGGATACCAGCTGGACACCTGTTTCGGGCCCTCCGGCTGCCCCAATGCCATCGCCTCCGATCCGGGCCTGGCGGACGACATCGAAACCATCCTGGGGGCGGCCGACCTGCTGGGATTTCTCCAGTCCCGGGGAATCCGGGACCTCAAGTTCCATCACGAGTTCCGGGTCACGCTGGCCGATTGTCCCAACGCCTGTTCCCAACCCCAGATCAAGGATATCGGCATCATCGCCGCCCGGGAACCCGCCGTCGGGGAAGAGGCCTGCACCGCGTGCGAAGCGTGCGTCGAAGCCTGCGACGAGGAGGCCCTCCGCCTGGACGCCCTTGGGCCGGCAGTGGACCTGCGCCGCTGTCTGGCCTGCGGACGGTGCATTTCCGTCTGCCCCACCGGCACCCTTCAGGCAGGCAGGAGCGGCTACCGCATCCAGTTGGGCGGCAAATTGGGTCGCCATCCCAGACTGGCCCGGGAACTGCCCGGCATTTACGATGCCCGTGCCACCCTGGCCATCGTCCGGGATTGTCTGGCGCTTTACAAGGAGAGGAGCCGCGGGGGAGAGCGCTTCGGTACGCTGCTGCGGCAGGAAGACATCGACCATCTGGTCCAACGCTACGGCATGGATGGAGGATGACGGAATCGGCTCCAATGGCCCACATTCACGAGGTCCCGGAGTCTGTCACCGGGCCAGCACCCGGCGGATGGCCCGGGCGATGGTTATCAGGGCGTATGGCTTCCTGACGTACTGACCGGCCCCCAGGCGGAGGGCCTCGCGCACATCGTCGGTCTCACTGTACCCGCTGACCAGCAGCGCCCGCTGACCGGGGTGCAGATCGAGGATCCGGCGGTAGGTCTGCAGACCGCCCATCCCGGGATCCATGATCATGTCCAACAGCACCAGATCGGCATCGTGGTCGCGCAGATAGGCGACGGCCGCTTCCCCGCTCGATACCGCATGGACGCTGTAATTCAGGACCTTCAGCATATCCGTGGCGATCTCCCGCTGTTCGGCCACGTCGTCCACGATCAGAACCGACTCCCCGTCTCCGGTGAAGGCGTCGATGTCCAGGGACGAGGAAGATATTACGGGCTCCTCACGGGTGGCCGGGAAAAACAGGGTGATGGTGGTGCCGCGCATGAGCGTGCTGTCCACATGCACATGACCGCCGTGATCCTGGACCGTTCCCCAGACCACGGCCATGCCCAGGCCTGTGCCGCTGCGTCCCATCTTTTTCCTGGTGAAAAAGGGCTCGAAAATCCGATCCCGGTCCTCATCGGCGATCCCGATACCGGTATCGCTCATCATCAGGGTCACATATTCGCCCTCCGGCACCGCATCGTATTCATTCGTGAAGTGGTCCATATAGCGGTTCTCGGCCCGCAGCATCGCCGTGCCGCCGTCCGGCATGGCCTCGGCCGCGTTGGAGGCCAGGTTCATCACCGTCTTCAACAGATGCACGGGAGAGCCCTCGATGTTGAGCAGGTCGTCGGCAATTTTATTTTCGAAGACGACCTCGGGATGATGGATTGCCAGCCGTCGATGCTCCGGACTGTCCAGATAGTCTCGGATGACGGCTCTTAAATTGACGACGGCCTTGTCGGCCAGTCCGCGGCGGGCCAGGGTCAGCATATCCTGCACGATGGTGGCGGCCTTCTCGCCCGATTTCTTGATGGTCTCGATGGGCCGGCGCATGGGGCTGTCTTCCGGAAGATCCCGCAGCAACAGCTCCGGATAGCTGATGATGCCGGACAGGATATTGTTCAGATCATGGGCCACCCCGCCGGCCAGTGTCCCCAGGGCCTCCATTTTCTGGGCCCGCTGCAATTGGGCCTCGAGCCGCTCCTTGTCCGAAAGATCGATGAAACTTTCCAGGAGATGGGCTTGGCCGTCCAGGGTGATACGGCAGACGGATTTGAGGATGGGAATCCGCTTTCCGCCGGCATTGAGCAGGATCCGCTCGTATTGGTCGAAGGGCTTTCCAAGATCGGTGATGGGGCAGCGGTTCTCTTCGGCGGGACAGACATAGCGGTGGCAGCGCTCGCCGATGACCCTTGCCTTGTCCACGCCGATGAGATGGAGCGCCGCCGGATTGGCCTCCTTGATAATCTTGGAGGCCTCTTCGATGATCAACACACCTGCGGGAAGCCGGTCGATGATCAGCTTGAGCCGTTGCTCGCTCTCCCGCAGGGCGTTTTCCACGCGGCGGCGTTCGCCCACCTCGGTGTTGAGACGCTGGTTGGCGTCCACCAGCCTGCTGCGCTCTTCCTCCAGGTCCGCCTTGGCCTGGTGGGCCTGCTCGTAACGGGACCGGATCATGGCGATCATGCGGTGCTGGATCAGAATCCCCAGCCAGACGAACACGGCGCCCAGGAAGAAGATCAGGCCGACGAAAAAGGAGCTGATGAAGGCCACCCGGGCCAGGATGCCCCAGGCCACCGCCAGGTAGCCCACCACGAAGAAGGCCATCAAGCTCAGGTGCACGCGCACCAGGCGCCGGAGGTATCTGGCTTCCGACGCATCGAATCGCTCCAACACCACCGCGGTTTTACGGAACCGGTAGATATTGGCCACCATTACCCCGGCGCCGAACAGGATCAGCGCGCAGACGAATATGGTTGCAGAATCGACCATCCAGGCATCCTCGGGAACAACGGCGTGGATTGCAGGGCGAATAGAACCCCATTGGATCCAATATCGGCACTCGATTCTCAATCTGTATAGATCGGAATCACTTTTCGCAACCAATACCGGGCGAAACCGCCGGGACCCCGGTTGAAAAGAGGCTGGCCGCCCCTGGCGCAACCGGGGAAAACGGGTCCTCGACGATGGATCGAAATGATCTAATTTAGCATTATTTCAGATGGATGGGCACCGGTTAAAAAACCGGCAGGGAATTGCGGCCTTGGTGGAGAATTTCCTGGGTCTGGCTGACGATGACGAAGGCCTGGGGGTCGCATTCCAGGACGAGGGTCCTTAATTTGGGCAGATCCTTGCCTGCGGCAATGGTCAGAATCACCTGTTTGGGTTGTTGGGAATATCCCCCGCGCCCATTCAGAAAGGTCACGCCGCGGCCGGTGCGGGAAAAGATCAGCCGGCTGATATCCATGGCCCGGTCCGAGATGATGGTCACGGCCGTCCAGGTTTGGAGGCCCGCGAGGATCTTGTTCATCACCATAGAGCAGATGAACAGCAGGATGACGGAATAGAACACGGACTTGGTATCGGTGTACCAGAAGCCCAACAACAGGACGAAGGTGTTGGCGCAGAAAAAGGTGCTGCCCACACGCACGCCGAAGCGCTTTTTCAGCCAGACCGCCAGAATATCAAGGCCCCCGGCCGATCCGGCCGATTTGAGAATCATGCCGCAACCCGCGCCGCAGATCACGCCGGCCGCCACGGCGGCGAGCAGGGGGTCGTCCAGCACCAGGGGCGGTGGCTGGAACCAGGAACAAAACAGGGAAAAGGTCACGATGCCGAAGAGGGAATAGGCGATGAAGTTCCTGCCCATGCTCATCCAGCCCCAAACCAGCAACGGCAGGTTGAGCAGGAGATAGGTGACGCCCACATCGGTCGCCGGCAGGTAGTAGCTGATCAGGATCGACAGCCCGGTCAGGCCGCCGCTGAACAATTTGGCCGGGATCATCACGGCCTGCATCCCGTAAACGTACACCCAGCAGCCGGCCGTGATCATCGCCAGATTGACCAGCGCCGTCCGGTATTGGGAGCGCAGTTGGAAAAAGGTTCTGTTGATCCGCCAGGTGGTTGTGGTCATCGGTTCATATCCAGTGCATCCCGTTTTGTGCCGGGGAATTCTTAAATGCCCAACGCCTTCTCATAATTCTCCATCCGCGTCTTGCAGCCGATGCAATAGGCGGTCACCGGACGTGCCTTCAACCGCGGCAGAGGGATATCCTCCCCACAGGATTCGCAAATGCCGAAGGTGCCCTCTTCGATCTTGAGCAACGTGTTCTTGATTTTGCGGATCAGCCGGTTCTCGCGTTCGCGGAAGCGCAGGTTGTCCTCGCGACCACTGTCCATGGTGGCCCGGTCCAGCGGATCGGCGGCAAACTGCTCGTCCCGGGTCAAGCTGCTCACGGTCTCCTGGGCCCGTTGCAGCAATTCGTCCATCTGCTGTTCCAGGAGTTGTCGAAACGTCTCGATGTCAGCCGGTTTCAGCCCCTGCATACGAACACCCCATCTTTTCGCGGCGGTCCTGTGGGAGCGGTAGCCGTCTCAAAGTACTCTGTATTTTTTGATATGGATGCTGCGAAACGATTTCTTGCCGCGCTGCACCCTGCCCGTGGCTTCGATACAATTTTGCACCAGTTCGAAAAACTTGTGACTGTTTTCGATATGGTATTCCTGATCATCGGTGGCAAAGAGCGAGACCTTGGTGACCTCATCGTCATCCCATTCGATGGCCGTCACCACGCCGGTCAGGGTTTCCGTGGATCCGTCTTTTTGCTTTGTCATGGTTCCCCGTTCCTTCCGGCAACCGTCCGCCTGCATTCCCCGATCATCCATCGAACCGGCATGAAGTTCCCACTCCGGATCCGGATGAAAACTTCATGCCGCAATTCGTCCTGGCGGTCCATTGACCTTCCGCAAACATTTCAGCAACGTTCGGGGTCACTGGTTGACCACCGTGAAGCTTTCCACCGTGATCGTTTTTTCCCCTTCTTCTTCCTGGACCGTTCCGGTGACACGGACGACCTCACCGATCATGGACGCCAATTCGTCCCCTTTTTCCGATGGCATGATGGTGTAAACGGTTCCGTCGTCGGCAACGATCTCAAAACCCACGCTCACCTCACCGGTTACTACGGTGCCGGCCATGGCCGGCAAGGCGATCCCGATGAACAGTGCAACCAGAAAGAGAACAGCCGTCAATCTCATGTGGTTTTTCATCCCAAGCCTCCGTAACATCAAATTGAAATCAACTGACCTTGTCACGGTCCCTGACCGCGACCCTGGGGAGTATTCAAGACCCGTGCCCATCCAGGTACCGCCTGCCTCGATTTCCATTATCGATGATCACGGCCCGCAACCGGCGCGGCCGGGGAACAGCCGCGCAGCCAAATTCGACCTGAATTCGTGGGGACATGCCGGTGACCGTCAAGTCGCCCGGTGCAACGGACCGGGAAAACAGGTACCGGCAATTCCTGTATGGAGAAATATTCGGAACCGGCGGTTCCGGTTTTCCCATGGGGATGGGCGCGGCAACGGCGCCGCTCCCGACGCCGAGGAGAGGGAAAAAATGCATCCCGGAGGTTGGGAACCATTGACAAGAATGACGGGGTGATTACCATCACGCCGTTGCAGCAAAAGGGTACCCATCGATCGTCCCAGGTCCCGATTCTCTATTGAAAATATTGCGGTTGCGATGATGTTTCGGCGTCCAGATCATTGCATTCAGGTATACGAAAACAAGTCGCCCGCACGGGCAGGCGACGCGCCTTTGCGCCCAATCGTCCTTCGCGGACCGCATCCCGAATTCAACCTGTCGCTTTCCATCAGGCGCCCTTCCGGGAAGCCTGTGAATCACCAACAATCGATTAAACCGTGGAGGTAGAATCCGATGAAGATCAGACCCATGAATGACCGTCTACTGGTGCTGCGGGTGCAGGAGGAGGAAAAAACAGCCGGCGGCATCATCATTCCCGACACCGCCAAGGAGAAACCCCAGGAGGGCAGGGTCGTCTCGGTGGGGCCCGGGAAGCGCAACGAGGATGGCAAGCGCACCCCCCCGGAGGTGAAAGTCGGCGACCGGGTGCTGTTCGGCAGGTACTCCGGCACAGAGATCAAGATCGACGGTGTGGAACATCTGTTCATGAGCCAAGACGACATTTTGGGTGTTCTGGAATAACGACGGGAATCGTCAATTCAGGAGGTATGCATTATGGCTGCAAAGATGATTTGTTACGGCAGCGAGGCCAGGGAAAAGATGCTCAAGGGCGTCAATACGCTGGCCAACGCCGTCAAAGTCACCCTGGGTCCCAGGGGCAACAACGTGGTCCTGGAAAAGTCGTTCGGCTCCCCGCTGGTGACCAAAGACGGCGTGACCGTGGCCAAGGAGATCGAGATCCAGGGCAAATTTGAAAACATGGGCGCCCAGATGGTGAAAGAGGTGGCCAGCAAGACCAGCGATACGGCCGGCGACGGCACCACCACGGCCACCATTCTGGCCCAGGCGATTTACAACGAAGGGCAGAAACTGGTGGCGGCCGGCGCCAACCCCATGATCCTCAAACGGGGATTGGATAAGGGGGTCGAAGCGGTGGTCAAGGCCCTCCAGGCGCTTTCCAAGCCCACCAAGGACAAAACCGAAATCACCCAGGTGGGGGCCGTCTCCGCCAATAACGACGTCATGATCGGCCAACTGATCAGCGACGCCATGGACAAGGTGGGAAAAGAGGGCGTCATTACCGTCGAGGAGGCCAAGAGCATGGAGACCACCCTGGAAGTGGTGGAAGGCATGCAGTTCGACCGCGGCTACCTGTCCCCCTACTTCGTGACCAACCCGGAGAAGATGGAGGCCGTGCTGGAAGAGTCCCTCATCCTGATCCACGAGAAGAAGATATCCAATATGCAGGACCTGCTGCCCTTGCTGGAGCAAATCGCCAAACTGGGCAAACCCCTGCTGATCATCGCGGAAGACGTGGACGGCGAAGCCCTGGCCACCCTGATCGTCAACAAGCTGCGCGGCACGCTCAAGGTCGTGGCGGTGAAGGCGCCCGGATTCGGCGACCGGCGCAAGGCCATGCTGCAGGACATCGCGGTGCTTACCGGCGGCCAGGTGGTTGCCGAGGAACTCGGTGTCAAGCTGGAGAACATCACGGCCGACGATCTGGGCAAGGCCAAGAGCGTCCGGGTGGACAAGGACAACACCACCCTCATCGACGGCGCCGGCAGCCGGGAGTCCATCGAGGGTCGCATCAACACCATCCGCGCGCAGATCGAGGAGACCACCTCGGATTACGACCGTGAAAAACTGCAGGAACGGCTGGCCAAGATGGCGGGCGGCGTTGCCGTCCTCAACATCGGCGCGGCCACGGAAACCGAGATGAAAGAGAAAAAAGCCCGGGTGGAGGATGCGCTCAACGCCACCCGCGCGGCCGTGGAAGAGGGCGTCGTTCCCGGCGGCGGCGTGGCACTGATCCGTTGCCTGAACGCCCTGGAAAAAACCAATGCCAAGGGGGAAGAAAAGCTGGGCGTCAAGCTGCTCAGACTGGCCCTGAAGGCACCCTTGCGCCAGATCGCCGTAAACGCCGGACTCGAAGGGTCGGTGGTGGTGAACAAGGTACTGGAAGGCAAGGATGATTTCGGCTACAACGCCGCCGAAGACCGGTTCGAAAACCTGTTGGCCGCCGGCGTCATCGACCCCACCAAGGTGGTGCGCTTCGCCCTGCAGAACGCCGCTTCGGTCTCCGGACTGATGCTGACCACCGAAGCCATGATCAGCGATAAGCCGAAGAAAGAATCCAAGGTCCAGCCAATGCCGGATATGGACGATATGTATTAACCCTTATGTTATACCCGGATGATAGCAAAAAGAACGCCCGGGTTTCAGGCCCGGGCGTTCTCTATTTTATGCAATGTACGGGAAAACCGACCGCTCCGGCGGTTCATGGCATGCGCCGTCTACCGGAAGACGCTGCGGCGGCGCTTGTGCCGGATGCCTTCGATGATCGAGCCGGCCCGCTTCTCGCCGATGCCCTCCACTTTCATCAGGTCGCTGTCGTTGGCCTGGATGAGGCTGACCAGATTCTTGAAGGTCCCCACCAAGTTGTCCGCTGTACCCGCGGGGAGTTTGGCCACCTGGCGAAGCAAACGATACCCCCGGGGCCGCACCAGCAGGTCGTTGAGTTCGGCTTCTCCGATGGCGGACCATCCCAGGCAATTGGCGACCCCCATGTTGTCCATCGGTTCATCTGATATCAAGGTACCCACCAGGCCGTGCACTTCCGGGTCCGAACAGCCCCCCCGGCAGTAATCCTTGACCAGCAGTTGCATTGTCGAGGCGACGTCCTCGCCGACGCTGCTCAGCCGCATGGCCGCAAGGCGCCCCTCGAATCCGGTTTCCACCACATAGGGTTCGATGTCGGCCAGCAGCTTCAAGATCACGATGCCGTCGCGGATCAGCTCGAGCACCTGAATCAGGTACACCTGGTCGAGAAACTCGTCGCCCTCGATGCGGGCCCCTTTCTTGTCCAGGTTTTCCTTGTAGCGTTCCACGGCATTGACCGTCTGGTCGATGCGGCTGAGCAGGTAATTGATATCGTTGATCTGGTGTTTGTGCTCCTTGTAGTAAAGGCCGATCACCCGCCGGCGCCGGGAAATGGTGAGAACGAATTTCGAAGTCTGCAAGGCAAACCGCTCCGCGGCCCGGTGACGCATGCCGGTCTCGTTGGTCGGCAGGTTGGGATCCGGAGCCAACTGCACGTTGGCGGCCAGGATTCGGGAAACATTCTCGTCCAGAATGATGGCGCCGTCCATTTTCGCCAGCTCATAAAGTTTTTCCGACGAAAAGCCCGTACCTATATAAAAGCCGCCCTGGAGAATGTTCTCCTGGGCCTTGATGTCGTCCAGAAAGACGATCAAGGCGCCGAAATCGGCTTTCAGGATCGCGTCCAACGCCCGCCGCAGCATCGTGCCCGGGGCCACCATCTTGATTTTGGCCATCATCTCGCTATCACTCATCTTGTCATGCTCCTGCGCCGCCTTCCTCCGGCAGCCTTGGGGTTACTACACTATTTCGTTACCCTGACGCGCAGGGTTATTTGAATTCCTCCTTGCGCAGTCCGTATTGCCTCATCTTGTTGTACAGTCCGCGGGGATGGATGCCGGCCAACGCGGCGGTCTGGTTCAATCGGCCGTGGGTCTTTTCCAGGGCCCGGGTCAGGTAGCGGCGTTCCACCTCCTCCAGGACCGTCTGCCGAACCTGGGCCCAGGGCCTGTCGAACAGTTCCTCCCAGTCGAACCGCGCGGAGGCGACCCGGTCGCCGCCGGTCTCGGAAGGACCGTGGAAGACATGGGGCAACTCGGACATGCCGATCTCGTCTGTCTTGCTCAGCAGGATGGCGCGTTCGATGACGTTCATCAACTCGCGCACGTTGCCCGGCCAATCGTAACTGCACAGGGTCTGCAGGGCCTGCTCCTGGATGCCGTTGATCTCCCGTCCGATCTTGTAGCGATAGTACGCCATGAACCGCCTCACCATGGTCGGGATGTCTTCCCGCCGATGGCGCAGGGGCGGGATGGTCAGCATCAGCACGCTCAGACGGTAGTAAAGATCCTGCCGGAAGCGGCCGTTGACGATCGATTCTTCGAGATTCTGATTGGTGGCGGCGATGACGCGCACATCCAGATCGATGGCGGCCTCCCCGCCCACGGGCCGGATTTCGTAATCCTGGAGCACCTTGAGCAGCTTTGCCTGCAGATGCAGCGGCATCTCGCCGATTTCGTCCAGGAAGATGGTGCCGCCGTGGGCCAGTTCGAAGGCGCCCCGGCGATAGCGAATCGCGCCGGTGAAGGCACCCTGCTCATGGCCGAACAACTCGCTTTCCAACAACTGCTCCGGCATGGCGGCCATGTTGACGGGCACGAAAGGCCCCGCCGAGCGCGGGCTCTGGGCATGCACCGCCCGGGCCAGGTGCTCCTTGCCCACGCCGGTCTCCCCCAGAAGCAGGATGGGGGTGTCGTTGGACACCACCCGCTGGACGTCCTCCATGAACAATTGCATGGCACGGCTTTCGGAGACGAAATCGGCCATTTTGGGGTCGGAAGCGCCGCGGCGGTCGAAACGCCGTCCCAGAATGAATTGTCGCCGCGATTCCAGGGCCGTCTCGATGGCATCCAGCATGCTCTTGGGAGATATGCCGCCGTACAGCACCACATCGGCGCCGGCGGCGGTCAGCCTGGCATGGGCCTCGGCCGCGTCGCTGTCCAGGATGACGATGGTGGTGGGATTCTCGGGCAGTTGATTGAGCATGGCGATGCCGTCGTCCACCAGGCCGGGAATCAACGATTCGCTGATGACGATCACATCGCAGGCGCAGCGCATGACACTCTGCCATACCGAACGCTGTCGGCCCAAGGTTTCGATGCGGGCGTCCGACGCACCCAACCTGCGCTCCAATTGACTCTGCAGGCGATTGTCCTTGATGGCCAGGGCAACACGGATCAGCACGGCGCCTCCTGATATCGGTATCTATTTACCGTTTACGGCGGGATCTCGACCGAATGTGTAAACGGTAACCGTTTGCCGTTTACCCGGCGAACCTCCGTTCGCTTCGGGAATGGACTTACTTTATATCTAACTATTATTAAAATTAATTATCTGGAATCGCGACGATGTCGGACATCCTGCACACGGTCCGTCGGATCGAATACCAAAATATGGCAATTAATTACTTTTATCAAGCGATTCAAGTAAATTTTTACCTTTTATTGGGGATCCACGCACCGCGGTGTTGAGATGCAAATTATAATTATAGTTTAATATCAACGTGTTAATCACATTATCAATCGATGGCACATAACCTGCTACCCGTCCCGTCGTGAACCATGGATTCAAAAGGCAACAAGGAGAGTAGATGCGATGAACCGGTCAGATTCCGATGATCGAATTTACGATGACGTTCAAGAGCAAAAGGGCCAGCGCAAATCACGCCGTCGTGCCCAAATCCAGGACGATGATACGGAAAGGGATCGGCACCGCCGGAAGCGATCCAGCAAACGCTCTCACCGCCTCAGAACCCACAAGGATGATTTCTGGGATGACAACCAGAGCTGATCCGGCCGAAGCCACGGATGGTTATCCGACGGTGACCCGGTTCCCCGCTACAACCTGCGGCAGGCCCTGGAGAGCCGATGAACCGCCGCGCAGAAAGGAGTAGTCAGATGCATCATCTGCAAACCGTCCCACAGGCGTTTCCCGCCACCGGCCCCGAATTTCGAGCCGCGGCCATTGCACAGCAGGTGTGGGGCATTGCCTCCTCCATCGATATCTACGAATGCAATGCCGCCAAAATCCGCGACGCCGGGTTCATCCGCGCCTTCGTGGCCGACCTGTGTGAACTCATTGAAATGAAACGCTTTGGGGAGACCCAGGTGGTCCATTTCGGTGAAGATGAACGCGTGGCCGGCTTCTCCATGGTCCAGTTGATCGAGACCTCTTTGATATCGGGCCATTTCGCCAACCTGACCAACACGGTCTACCTGGATGTCTTCAGTTGCAAACCGTACGACCCGGAAGTGGTGCAGGGTTTTGCCCAGGCCCGTTTCGAAGGGAAGGACAGCATCCTCAACGTCACGCTACGCAAATGACTTCCAGGAAGGTGGCCGTATGATCAAGATCGACATCACCAGCGACCTCGATCTGACCGAGAAGCTGTGGCGCAAACACTGGCCCCGGGACGGTCTGTTCGACCTCTGGCCGGTGCGGGAGTGTTTCCAGCGCGAGTACCGCCATGATTCCCATTGTCTCGTCGCCACCCGCAACGGACGCTTCGGCGGCATGTTGGCCTTGAGCCGGCTGGACGGCGAAAAGGGCTTCGGCCACTTTCCCGGGGAGACCTGGCAGGGCAAGACCTGGCTGGAGCAGAACAGGGTCGTGGCCGCCGACTCCGAGACAGCGGGGGAATTGGTCGCCCATATCCCCCCGGGTACCCGGATTCGCTACCTGCATATGGATGACCGCCTGCATCTGGAAAACCGGGTGATGGAAGACGAAACCGGATACCTCTTCTTCCCGCGGCAATACCATTTCAGCTTCGATGCGTATTGGAACACGTTCAGCGGCAAGACCCGCAAGAAATTGAACCATGAATTGAAGCGCTTCCGGGACGCCGGCGTCCGCTTCCGCGAAGATTGCCTGGACGACGTGGACTGGATGCTGCGGCGCAACCTGGAAAGTTTCCGGGAGCGATCCTATTTTTACGACCCGCGCTTTTTGCGCGCCTTCCAAAGCCTGTCCGCCTGGCTGGCGTCCAATGGCTTGCTGCGGGTGACCACCGTCCTGATCGGCGGCAGGGTCGCGGCGGTGGACATGGGCGCCGTCTGGAACGGCGGCTACACCGTCCTGGCCGGAGGCACCCACGAAGAATTCCCGGGGGTCGCCAAATTGATCAACCTGCACCACCTGGAATGGGCCTGCGCCCGGCGGCTGGAAATGGTGGACTTTCTCTGCGGCGATTTCAACTGGAAACAGCGGTTTCATCTCACGCCGCGTCGTCTTTTCCAGATATGGCGGCCGCGGATTGACCACAGGCAGCCTGCCGGCCATCCCTTCCGGCAGGCGGAGATCCATGACGTCCACGCCTAAGATCCTGGTGGTGGGCACCACAGCGGATTACATCCAATGGATCAGGACCCGTTGCCCCGGGGAAGCCTTGTTTCTCACCGACCCGGAGGTACGGCGCCGAACGGATTTCGCCCAGCCGGTTGCAGCCGACGAACTGCAATGCGACCTTACCTGGTTCGACCGGGTCATCCGGGCCCTGGAACGCCACCTGACGAATTTTGGTCAGCACCTCACGGGTATCACCAGCTTCGACTGTGAATCCATGGAATTGACCGCCGCCCTGGCCGGTCGCTTCGACCTGCCCTACCCTTCCGTTGACGCGGTGCGCAATTGCCGTGACAAGCTCCGGACCAAGGCGCTCTGGCAGGCCGGTTCCCTGAACACCTCCCCGGCCCGGGAATTGCGCGCGGCCGACGACGCCATCCGGTTTCAAGGACAGGTGGCCGGTCCCATCGTCATCAAGCCCGTCGCCGGCAGCGGCGGCGAACTGGTCATGCTCGCCACCGATACCTCCACCGCGGCCCGCAATTTTCACCTGATCCGGGACGGGCTCCGCCGACGACGCCACCATCGCCTGTATAGCGACGGATCCGGAGCGGGGACGACCCGGGTCATGGCCGAGGCACTGGTCACGGGCAGGGAATTCAGTTGCGATTTCAGCGTGCGGCGACAGCAGGTCCGGGTCCTGCGGCTCACGGAAAAGATCCGGATGGCCGACACCCCCTTCGGCGTCACGGCAGGCTACCTTCTGCCGGCCCGGCTGCCCGTCGGCGTCGATACGGCCGAACTGGAGCGAACCCTGAGGGCCTGCGCCGCCTCCCTGGGAATCGAGGAGGCGATCTGCATGCTCGACTTCATGGTCAGCGACGGTCGTATCGTACTGCTGGAGCTGGCCCCGCGTCCGGGAGGAGACTGCCTGCCGCAATTGCTGCGGCATGGGATGGACCTGGACATGCTCAAACTGCAACTCGACTTCTGCCGGCGCAGGCCCCTTCCTCCGCCCCCGGCGGCCATGCCCGCCCCCATGGTGGGGATGCGTATCCATGCGCGCCGAAAGGGCACCATCCAACGCATCCGTACCGGACGCATCCAACGAGATCCGCGACTGAAAGAATGTCATCTGATCCGCCGGCCGGGACATGCCGTCCGCCTGCCCCCGGAGGATTACGAATCCTGGTTGCTGGGCCACCTGATTTTCATGCCCGACCCGACGCCGTCCGTCGAAACCCAATGCATGGAACTGGCCGAAATGATCCGGGTGGAGATTGCTTGAAATGAACACAGGCGTATCGCTTCCGCATCTCGCCGTGGACCGCATCCTGTCCCGGTCCACCCCCGTGCTGCCGTTGGAGGAGGTGCAGGAATCCATCGGTCCCCATTTCGAGCGCCGCGGCCGGTACCTGCAATGGGCCGCGACCCGCAAGCCCCCGCTCTACCTGCTGGACAAACCCGCATTGCTGTCCCGTGCCGGTCGCCTGCGCCGGGCCTTCGAGAATGTGCTGGAAAATGTCGGTTTTTACTATGCCGTCAAGAGCAACAACCATCCTGCAGTGGCCGCAGCCCTGGTGGGGACCGGATTCGGCCTGGATGTCTCCAGCGGCCTGGAACTGGAAACCGCGCTGGAGCTGGGAACCGGCGACATCGTCTTCAGCGGACCGGGCAAAGGCCAGGCGGAACTGGAACTGGCCGTCCGGCATTCGCATCGGGTGGTGGTCCTCATGGACAGCTGGGGCGAACTCCACCGACTGGAGACCATCGCCGGAACCATGGGGCGGTCCATACGCTGCGGCGTTCGCCTGTGCGTGGACAACCGGGGCCTATGGCGCAAATTCGGCATCCCCCTGGAAGAACTGCCGGAATTCTGGCGGGCCGCGGACCGATGTACGGAAGTCCAGTTGGTGGGCCTGCAGTTCCACACCAGTTGGAACCTGACACCGGATGCCCAGACGGCGTTCATCGCCAGGCTGGGGGATGCCCTTGCGACCATGGAACGGAAACACACCCGTCGTCTGGAATTTATCGATATTGGCGGCGGCTTCTGGCCGGACCTGGGAGAATGGCTTCATCCGGCGGCCACTCCGGCCGGACGGTTGTATGCGGCGCTGGAACTCGGCCCCCGGCCCCCGGCGCCCCACCACCGCCTGCCGGCCGACCCCATTGAAATCTTCGCCGCCCGGCTGGCCGAAGCCATCGAACAGCACCTTTTTCCGGTGCGTCCTTGCCGCATCTGCGTCGAACCGGGACGGTGGCTGAGCCACGATGCCATGCACCTGTTGATCTCGGTGGTGGATAAGAAAGCGCCCGATCTGGTGATCACCGACGCGGGCACCAACACCGTGGGTTGGGAG
>JBNKDU010000171.1:0-10034 GCA_050288425.1 Desulfobacteraceae bacterium
TTGATTTACGCGGTTATCCGGAATGCCCAAGTTGCATGTGACTGCAGGTCTTTTGCTGCTATTTCATATCGTCAAATCGTTGAATCGTCGAATGGTAAAATGGGGAAAGGCATTTTGCCTTATTCAATATTGCTGCAATATCTATATGATAGAATTCCACTCCCGATTTGACCATTCGACGATTTGACCAATTCAACTTTGCATAATTGGCACTGATTCGGGCTGCCTTCCCACCAGCTTGAGCTTTGTGGATAAGGGTGTTGTTTTACGCGGTCCATCGTGCCGGGATTCCGTGATCAGGCCAAGGTCGGCTTTCCATCCGCGGGAGCGGATTCATCGCCGGCGGCATCGTCGGACGGCCCGCCGCGATGGGGCATCACCGGGTCGCGCAGGATCAGATCGATGGCCTGCCGGGCGGAAGCGGCCATGGGCGCGAAGACATCCCCCAGGGACTTGATGTGGCGCAGATGGTCGGCGGTGCGCAGCACCAGCATGGCCAGGTCGCCCTCCGCCATGTGCCCCTCCCGGATGATCTGCTCCCAGGGGTGGCCCGTGGCCCAGACCCACATGTGCACGGCCGGTCGGTAGAAGAGGGGACGGGAATCGAAACCGCACGCCTGCATGTACTTGGCCAGTCCCTTGAGGCCCCGCCGAACCTTCTTCATCGCCCGGGTGAGGGGTTTGGGCAGATGTTTGGTGTCCAGGTGCTCGTCGGTCTCCTTCTCGTTGACGAAGCTGGCCATGATGGCCGCCAGCAGGGCCGGGTCGTCGGTGGGGAAGAGTTCCTGCCGAAGGCCTTCGGCCACCAGCAGGGGCTGGTCGATGCGCAGCTTGGAGGCCCACAGCCCGTCCTCGGTGAGCCGGTGCCGAGGGTCGACGAAGCCGGTCTGTTGCAGAAACGAAAGATGGTGGGTGAAGGCCTGCCACAGATGCTGATGGGCCGCGTCGTCGCCGCCATGGCGGGCCCCGAGATTCTGGAAAGCGGCCAGGGAACGGTGCAGCATCTGTTTGACCTCCTCGGGCCGGTGGGAGAGCAGCAGGTTGAGGGTCATGGAGAAGTTGATGCGGATCTGGCTGAACACCGGCCCCGGCGACTCGTTCAGGCGCCGGGCCACCTGGCGAACATGCATGTATTTCCCCGGCACCACCAGGGCGAAGCCGATCTTGTCCTTGCCCCGGCGGCCGGCCCGGCCGGTCATCTGTTGCAGCTGGGTGGCGTCCAGGGGCAGGAATTCGCGCCCGTTGAACCGGTCGGAATTGAGGAAGGCCACCGTGCGGGCCGGGAAATCCACCCCCGCCGCCACCGTGGAGGTGGCGAAGACGGCATCCAGCAGGCCCTCGCTCATCAGGGTCTCCAGGACCAGCTTCCAGGCGGGCAACTGGCCGCTGTGATGGGAGCCCACGCCCAGGTGCTCCAGGGCCCGGCGCTGCCTGTGCCGCCGGACGTGGGGCATATCGGCCACCAATTCCTCGATGCGCCGGTTCAGCTCCTGGATGCGGCGCGGGTCGCTGATGCGGTTTTCCGCACAGAGCAGCACGGCGCGGTCGCAGTCGGCCCGCGACTTGAGGAAGACCAGGGCGGGCAGCAGGTGGTATTTGCGCAGGACCTTGAGCATCTGGCCGAAGGGCGGCAACTGGCCGGGCGGCGCCAGGGTGGGCTTGGGACGCGCGGCGAGCACATCGTCGACCTTCTTGTAGATCCGGGATTTGTCCTGCCGGTCGTTGTGCACCGTCAGGGGCAGCAGGGTGCCCGACGGATGGATGAACAGGGGAATCAGGGGCACGGGCCGCCGGTTCTCCTGGATGAGCTCGCAGGGCTGTTCCCGGATGGACGTCAGCCAGGCGGCGATCTCCGCGGCGTTGCCGATGGTGGCCGAGAGCAGCAGCAGGGAGATGCGCCGGGGCAGGTAGATCATGATCTCCTCCCACACCACGCCCCGTTCCTCGTCGCCCAGGTAGTGGGCCTCGTCCAGGACCACGAAGTCGGTGTTCAGGGCCTCGCCCCGGTGCATGGCATCGTAGAGCTGATTGCGCAGGATCTCGGTGGTGCCCACGATGACGGGGGCGTCGACGTTCTCCTTGCGGTCGCCGGTGAGGATGCCCACCCGTTCGGTGCCGAAATGGTCGCCGAATTCTTTCAGTTTGGCATTGGAAAGGGCCTTGAGGGGCGTTCCATACCAGGCCCGGCCGCCGCCGCGCACGATCCGGTCGATGGCCTGCAGGGCGATCCAGGTCTTGCCGGCGCCCGTGGGGGCCGTCACCAGGCAGTCGGCCTCTTCCACGGCCCCCAGGGCCTCCAGTTGATAGGCGTCGGGAACCAGGGGGGTCGGATCGGGAATGCCGATGCGGGAGAAGACATTTTTCAGCCTGGCATCCGCCCCGGGCTTGAGGATCGTCGGGTGCACCGGTGCCCTGGGGGGACGTCCGGCGCTGCGCCGGCCGTGTCGCGGATATGATCGGCGGGTGCGCATAAGCCCTAAAGCAGGGCGACCATTTCTTTGACCCGCGCCTTGGCCGTCGAGGCGACGTCGTAGGGCGATTGGCCGTTCAGGTCGGCCTCGATCAAGTCCTCGGCATAGGGCAGGAAGCCGATGATATCGAAGTCGGACAGGTGGGTCCTGAGAAATTCCTCATCCTTGGGGCCGCGCACCTTGTTGCCCACGATGAAGACCTGGTTCAGCTTGATCTCGGCGGCGAGTTTGCGGATGTGGGCGGCCGTGTCGATGCTGCGACGGCCGGGCTCCACCACCACGATGAGCTTGTCCACGGCCGAGGCCGTGGCCCGTCCCAGATGCTCGATGCCGGCCTCCATGTCCATGACCACCACCTCGTCCCGGGCCAGCACGATATGCATCACCAGGGCCTTGAGCAGGGTGCTTTCCGGACAGAGGCAGCCTCCGCCGCCTTTCTTCACGCTGCCCAGGCGCATCAGCTTGATATTGTCCTTCTTCACCGAAAGGGAATCGGGCAGGTCGTCCACCTGGGGGTTGAGCCGGAAGAAGCCGCCCATGGAGCCGGGCTGGGCGCCGGTGCGCTCCATGATCATCTCTTTCATTTCGGCGATGGGCGTGATGCGGTCGGCATCGGGGATGCCCAGGGCCGCGGCCAGGTTGGCGTCGGGATCGGCATCGATGGCCAGTACCTTCTTGCCCATGTCGCTGAGGGTTCGGATCAACAAGGAGGAAAAGGTGGTTTTGCCCACACCGCCTTTGCCGCTGATGGCGAGCTTCATGGTGATTCCTTTCTGTTCCCGGTCGGGCGTTCTGGGTTCAAAATTCCAGTTTCGATTTATCCGCTTGCATTTATTTGGAAAAGGCAAGGACTGCCGGATCGAACCATAAGAGCACCATCAATATAACAAGCCATGGCCCCGGGGCAAGGCAAAGGTGCCCGCCGTCCAGCGCAATGGGATGTAGCTGTCCGATCCGTCCTTTGCGTCAAAGGTAGCGGCGGGGGGTTGACGCTGGGCAATGCGGAGGATAGAAGGGGCCATCAGAAGACGGTCGGTGTCCATCCACGCCGTCTTGCAAACACCAACCGACCGGGGCCCAAGGACCGCTATCCAATCGATGAGTCAAATCCTACGACGCAAGGCCGGGGAGTTTATCGGCCCCAAACCCGAAATTCTGGCCCCGGCCGGCAATCGGGACGCTTTCCTGGCCGCCCTGGCAGCCGGTGCCGATGCCGTCTATTGTGGTATGAAATCCTTTTCGGCCCGCATGGCCGCCAAGAATTTTACCCTTGAAGAACTCTCCGCCATGGCCGACCTGGCACGGGAGGAGGGCGTCAAACTCTATCTGACCGTCAACACCCTCCTGAAACCCGACGACCTGCTGCCCCTGGGGCGGGAACTGGAGCAGGTGAACCGGCATGTCCGGCCGGCGGCCCTCATCGTCCAGGACCTGGCCGCCGTCGAGTTGGCCACACAGGCCGGCTTCGAGGGCGAGATTCACCTTTCCACCCTGGCCAACGTCACCACGGCCGGTATCCTGAGGCGCCTGTCCAAGACCTTGGGCGTACGGCGGGTGGTGTTGCCCCGGGAACTGGATATCGACGAGGTCAAGCAGATGGCGGCCGCCTGTCCCTCCGACCTGGGGTTGGAGATCTTCGTCCATGGGGCCCTGTGCTACGGTGTGTCGGGCCGCTGCTACTGGAGCAGCTACCTGGGCGGCAAGAGCGGCCTGCGCGGCCGCTGCGTGCAACCCTGCCGGCGGATCTACCAGCAGGAGAGCAACCGGCAGCGCCTCTTCGCCTGCCAGGACCTGAGCCTGGATGTGCTGGTGAAGGTGTTGACGGAGGTGCCCCAGATCCGGGCCTGGAAGATCGAGGGCCGCAAGAAAGGCCCCCACTATGTCTACTACACCACCGCCGCCTACAAGATGCTGCGGGACGAGGGCCGCGATGCCCAGGCCAAAAAGACGGCGGTGCAGTTGCTGGAACAATCCCTGGGGAGGCCGGGAACCCACTATTCCTTTCTGCCCCAGCGTCCCCAGATTCCGGTGGACACCGGCGCTCCGTCCGGTTCGGGCCTGTTGGCGGGCAGCGTACAGGGCGGAGGGCAGAAGCCGTATATCGTTCCGCGCATGGACCTGCTGGTCCGGGATAAGCTGCGCATCGGATACGAGGACGACGCCGGCCACCAGACGCTGGAACTGGCCAAGGCCGTGCCCAAACGGGGCAAATTCTATTTCAAACCCTTTCGCGGACACGCGCCGGCCAAAGGCACGCCGGTCTTCCTCATCGATCGACGGGAGCCGTATCTGACCCGGGAGATGGAGCGGTTCGAGGGCCGGCTGGAAATTGCATCGCCGCCGCCGGAGCGGGCGACGGGCTTCCACCTGCGGCTGCCGCCGGGCAGCCCCCGCAAACCGCACGTGCGTTTCATGCATGTGGTGCGCAGGACCGGCCGCCACATGCCCCGGACCAGCCCGGCCGTCTGGCTGGACATCGGACAGACGGCCCGGACCAGGAACAATACGGCGATTCATACCTGGTGGTGGCTTCCGCCGACCATCTGGCCGGCGGAGGAGGAGCGCTGGCGGCAACGGGTGGCCGATTTGGTGCGCCAGGGCGCCCGACGCTTCGTGCTCAACGCGCCTTGGCAACTGGACCTGTTCCAAAAGCCCAAGGGACTCAACCTTTGGGCCGGGCCGTTTTGCAACCTGGCGAATCCGCTGGCCATCCAGATCTTCAAACGGATGGGCGGGCAGGGGGTGATCGTCAGTCCCGAGCTGGGCAAGGCGGACCTGGAGATCCTGGGGGCCAAGAGCGTCCTGCCCCTGGGAATCGTGGCGGCCGGATTCTGGCCCTTCTGCGTCTCGCGCACCCTGGCCGAGGGATTCAAGACCGGCCGTCCCTTTATCAGCCCCATGGGCGAACAGGGCTGGGTGCGCCACTACGGCGGGCTTCACTGGGTATTTCCCAACTGGACCGTCGATCTGAGCAAGGTGCACGGGCAGTTGGTGCAATTCGGCTTCCGGTTGTTCGTCCATCTGGATGAACCGGTGCCCAAGGATGTCAGGATCAAGCGTCGGCCGGGCTTGTGGAACTGGGAGATCGGGCTGAAGTAGATCGGAGAAATTCATCGTGACCGCAATTGCCCATCGGCCCTTGCAACCCTCGGATGCACAGCAGGTCTGCTCCTTCGTGCTGTCGGCGGAGGAATTGTTTTTCTGCTTTCCCAAGGCCGGGTTCCCCCTGGCGCCGGAGCAATTCCTGGCCGAAGCCCGGCGCCGACAGGCGCCCACGGTGGCCCTGGAAGACCAACGGGTGGTGGGATATGCCGATTTTGTCGAGGTCCGGCCCAAGCGGTTCTGTGCCCTCGGCAACCTGGTGGTGGATCCGAACCGCCGGCGGCAGGGGATCGGCCGCTACCTGGTGGAGACCATGGCGGCCCTGGCCCTGGATGCGCACCAGGCCAAATTCGTGACGGTATCCTGCTTCAGTCACAATACGGCAGCCTATGGATTGTACCACGCCCTGGGATTCAAACCGGACAAGATGAAACCACGCACCTCGCCGGACGGCGAGTCCGTCCTGCTGGTCGACCTGATCCTGCGCACGTCGCCGCGCTGAAGGCCGCCGGCCGTCAGACCTTGTCTGCCGGGTTCGCGGGATCGGCGAAGGCCGAGAGATCAAACCCCCGTTCCTTGCCGAGCAAGGTTTTCAGAAAAATCTTGCCCAGGATGGCCTTCAATTCCTCGTGATTCAATTGCCGGCAATAACGGTCGTCCTTGAACAGCTTGTCGAACCATTTTTTGCTGCGACCCTTGGCGTTTTGATACCGGGTTTTCAGCAGCGCGTAGTAGGCTTCCACCTGCCGGCGCAGTGTCTCGGTGGGCAACGCGGAGATCCGGCGCATGGCCCGGGCCAGGGGTTCGGCGGATTCCAGGGCCGGGGCCTCCACCACGCCCTTGAAGGTCTCGGCGAATTGCATGACCCCTGTGCGGATGTTGGCCGGCTGGACCATGTTCATGCCGGCCCAACCGGCGTGCAGCCATCGGAAGAGACCCATTTTGACATGCGGATCCGGCTCGTCGGACTCCACGTAGACGGTAATGGATTCGGAGTGATACATGTAGGAATCGACCCATCCCAGGCCCGGCCGGGTACAGCCTTTCTCCCCGGTGTAGAGGTAGTTCCAGTCATCCGCGCTTCCCAGCACCAGTCCTTTCTTGCCTACCGTGGACTTGTCCCTCTGGCGGGACAGGGACAGCAACACCCGGTGTCCCCGGTGCATCATCAGAATCAGGGTGCGATCCAGTTCATAGGCGTAATAGGCCCCCGTGGTGGTATCCGGGGTGTTTTCCACAAACTCCACGCCGTTGACGATTTTAGGCGCAGCGAGGTGGTCCAACGCGTCCGCGATGCGCGGCAGGGGCTGCTGCCGGCCGTCGACCTGAATCCATCGGGACAGGCGCACCGACGCGGGCACCGTGACATAGGCCGGGATGTCGGGGTTGTAGATGATATCCATCGTTTCCCGGAACGGCCTTTCGAGGAGAAATTCATAGTAATTGGATACCTCGCGTTTGCGCATGCCCATGGTGTAGGTATCTTTCATCTCCTTGGGCTCCATCACGAAATCGACCAGCTGCCCCACCAGACCCACGTCCAGGGAATCGGCGCCGGCCGTCCCCACCGATGCGAGCACGTATTCCATCGCCGGTTTCAGGCGTTCGGGAAGGTTCACATCTTCGGCCATCGCAGATGAGGGCGGTGTAACCAGTAAGGTTATCAGGCAGGCCAGGCCGATCATTTCAGCGGTTCGATAAATTTGCATCCCATGCACTTTCTTTGTCCCGGTTTTTGCGAGGTTGCGTCGCTTCCCATGCGGATGCGACCCGGTCTTCCATTGTTTTCCTCGACCGAGTCGGGGGCACGCTCCGTTCGGCCGGAAGCCCTTTCTATCGATTTTCGATGGATTTGAAAATAAGTATTCGGTTGCCATTTGTCTGCGGCATTGATATTGATCCTGTCATTCTCCATTATTTCGTATCAAAATCAGTATCTTTTACGTTCCTGCCGTTCTTGACCGATTGCGTCTTGCCGGTTGCGGTCGACAAGATTCCGATGGTCGGCGCGGCTTCGCCCGCCGACCGCATCAGGGTTATCCGTATGAGGCAAACCGATTTTTCGGCCACGCCCGAAATATTTCGGCCGCTGGTTCCCATCGCTTCGGCCGTGCTGGCCGGCATCGGCGCGGGGGTCTCTTCCCCCGGTCATGTAACGCTGGCGGCCGGTGGGGGATTCCTCGCGGCGTCCTGGCTGATCCGGTGCATTTTCGGCCGTCGCCGAGCGCTATGGTCGCCGTTGCTCTTCTGCGGGTTGTGCGGCTATCTGGCCGTGCAGCCCTGGCTGGTGGAGACTCTGCCCGGGGACCACGTGAGTCGTCATATCGACTCACGGGTCTGGCAGATTCAAGGCCGGATCGTGGAACCGCCCCGGGAAAAAGACGGTCGCTGGCGCTGGGTCCTGGCAATCTCCCAAATCCGAAGGTCCGGACAATTACATGCGGTTTGCGGCCGGGTGCTGGTCACCGGCCGTGGGGACCTGAGTTCCCTGGCCCGCGGCGACACGATACGATTCGACGGCCGCCTGCGGGCCATCCGCAATTTTGCCAACCCGGGCGGATTCGACTATCGGCGCTTCCTGGCTCTCCAGGCCATCCGCGTGCGGACCTATGCCCGCGACGGCACCATCGATATCCTGCCAACACCGGGTCACGGCCGATGGCTGCGCAGGCTGGACCTCCTCCGCCACCGCCTGGCAACGCAGTTGGAATTGGTATTGGGCGGTTTTCCAGGGTCTACCCGCGCACTGCTCCGGGCGCTTCTGCTGGGCGAGCAGCACCGGATCGACGATCGCCTGCGCGATGGATTCAACCGGGCCGGCGTCGGCCATGTGCTGGCCATCTCCGGTCTGCACATCGGCATGGTGGCCGCCCTGGTGTTCGTCCCCCTGCGCTGGGGATTGGTCCTGATCCCCTGGGTGCGCCGGCATGGCTGGACGCGCAGGGGAGCCGCCCTGGCCAGTCTGACGGTGGTGATCGGATATGGCCTGCTGGCCGGCCTGTCGCCCTCGACCCAGCGGGCCATGATCATGGTGGCCGTATTCCTGGGCCGCTATTGGTCGGGCAGGTACCACGACTGGCTCAATGCGCTGGCCCTGGCGGCCCTGGTGATCCTGGTGATGCATCCGCCCGCGCTGATGCGGATCTCCTTCCAACTCTCCTTTCTCTCCGTGTCGGCCCTGATCCTGGGACTCGGCCGGGGGGCCCGGCAGTCCCCGGAAACCGGCGGCGGCATCTGGCGCCGGCTGGGGCGGAAATCGGCGGGCATGCTCAAGGTTTCCCTGTTGGCCATCGCAGGAACGCTGCCGTTGGTGCTGTACTACTTCAACCAGGCCTCCAACGTGGGCCTCTTCGTCAATCTGCTGGTGGTTCCGGTGGTGGGCTTCCTGGTGGTGCCGGTGGGGCTTCTGGGAACGGCCGCCGCCATATTCAGCAGCCATGCGGCTTGGCCCTGCTGGCACCTGTCGGCCTGGGCCATGGAGGGGGTGCGCCGGCTGGTGGAATGGGTGGCCCGGTGGCCCTGGAGCGCCTTCAGGAGCGTTACCCCCAGCGGACCGGAAATACTTCTCTACTACGGGACGGCCGCCGTTTTGCTCTGGTACCGGCGGCTTCCCCGCCGCAAGGTCGTATTGGCGGCCCTGTTGATCCTGTGGGCCTGCGACGGCGGGTACTGGTATCATCAACGCTTCGGCGGCACGGACCTCCGCGCGACGGTGCTGGATGTGGGCCAGGGAAGCGCCAACCTGCTCCGTCTGCCGCAAGGATTCGTCGCCTTGGTGGACGGAGGCGGCTTCAGCAACAACCGCTATTTCGACGTGGGTGCGCGGATCATCGCGCCGCTTCTGTGGCGCAACAAGATCAAGACCGTGGATCTGGTGGTGCTGACCCATGCCAACAGCGATCATCTCAACGGCTTGCTCTACATCCTGGACCAATTTCATGTGCGCACCGTGTGGGCCAACGGCGAAGCCGCCGAAACCCAGAGCTACCATCGCTGGAGGCAATTGATCCGGCGACGGGGCATCGCCTGTCCCCCCTTCGAGCAACTGCCGGTCCGGAGCGACATCCACGGCGCAACCATGGAAATTTTAGCTCCCCCAAAGGATTTTCTACTGGATCGCTCTTCCTGGCGGGATTTGAACAACAACTCCCTCGTCCTGCGGGTCGAATACAAGGGTGTCTCCCTCCTGCTGGGGGGCGACATGGCCGCGGAAGCAGAAGCCGATCTGCTGCATCGCCATGCACCCGGCGCCCTGCACAGCACCATCCTGCTGGCACCCCATCACGGCAGCGGCCGGTCCAGCACCCCGGCCTTGCTGCGAGTCGTCCGGCCCAGGGAGACCGTCATCTCCTGCGGCTGGCAAAACCGCTTCGGCTTTCCCCATCCCGATGTGATCCGCCGCCTCTCCCGTATCAACAGCCGCGTCTGGTGTACGGCCGATGTCGGGGCCGTGCAAATCGT
>JBNKDU010000172.1:0-4404 GCA_050288425.1 Desulfobacteraceae bacterium
TCCGGCTTGGGATTTTTGTAGACTCGACGGCTGCGCATGGCATCGAAAAAGTCCGCCAGGGCAACCATCTGGCTGACGATGTTGGGCCGCCATGCTTCCCCCAACCGGGGATACCCCGACCCGTCATAGCGGATATGGTGCTCCAGCGCAGCGAGAAACGCAAGTTTGGGAATACCGGGAAGCCGCAGGATGTACTGGGCGCCCTGCCGGCTGTGATTCTTCATATGGACCCATTCCCGATCGGTAAGCTTGTCGGGCTTGTTGAGAATCTCTTCGGGCACAAACATCTTGCCCGCGTCGTGCATGGCGGCGGCAACTCCGATGTCGTGAAGCTGTCGGCCGCCGATGCCCAGGGACTCGGCCTGGGCCATGGTCAGAATGCAGACGTTGATGGCGTGGGTGTACGTGTATTCGTCTGCCTCTTTGAGCGTGGCCAGCATCTGCAACGGATTGACGTTGTGCAGCATTCCCTGCAGAAACCCCTGTACCACCGCCCCCAGGCCATGGGATGAAATTTCTTTGGTGGCCCGGATCCGGCCGTAAATCTCCTTGAGGTCGTCCAGAGACTGCTGGCGGACCGCGGCCAGTTCGGAGAGCCGCTGGCGAATTTCGGGCGCAAGGCTTCCGTCCCCTTCCAGCGCATCCGGAGTCGTGAGGACCTGGACCTTGCCCAGCCGGATCCCGGGCGTACTGTGAACCACATCCTGTTCGATATCCGCCAGATTCCGCACGAACCGGCTCAATTGTTCCAGGGTCACCTCCCGCGTGAACGTCACCCGTTCGATGGCACAACGTTGCAGGACGCGAATGAATTGCGTCAATTGGGGCGAATGGGCACCCAACGGGCGATTGTCCATCACCACGTCGTCATCCACGATCAGGAGGGTGACCTCGCCGCGATCCGCAAAGGCGGCCACCAGCTTCTCCAGGGCCCGTTGGAGATAGCGGACCGCCTGGGGATGTTCAGCGGAATAGAGCCGGCAGTTGGATATTGCACCATTGAGATGCCCCACCGCCTCGATCAATCGGTCGGTATCGGTCATGCAGCGCCGTCCCCGGAGCCGGCGGCACCGGCGGGCAGACGGGAGGTCCGAAATCGTCGTTCACAAGCCGAACGAACGGCAGGCTCCCTCTGCCTCATCCCCCAGTACAGCAGATCCTTGATGTCCTTTAATGCGTAACCTTCCAGATTTTCGTACAATACGCGTTGCAGACGACGAGTCTTTTTTTTGTTCAACGTCCAGCGCAAATGCGCCAGCTGTTTTAATGCGGGCAGGGCGCTCGGGTCGCCGATGCGACCCAAGGCGGCCAGGGCAGCCTCCTTGCGGTCCATTTCCCCCCGGCGCTGCAAATAGCCGATGAGTTGCGGAACCGCCTCGCGCACGCCATACCGCCCCGCCAGACCGACCGCCTGCCGAACCTCCTCGGACCAGACGGTATCGAGCAGTTCTCGAAGCCGGATCAGCCCCCACTTGTTGTTGAATTTGAGCAGGGTGGCCAGGGCCTCCATTCGCACGCTCATGCTGTCGTGCGCCAGTAGCGGCTTGAGCTGTTCCACCGTGTCTTCATCCCCTACGCGGCGGATGATGCGGACCATTCGCTGCACATAATCGGGACGCGGATCCTTGATGCGCGCCAAGGCTTCCCTGGCCGTGACCGCGCCCAGGTTCAGGAGCAGCTTTTCATAAAAGCCGTGACCGCTGATGGTCTCCGAAGGATCGATTTCCTCCAGCAATTCGGCCGCCACGGCCTCTCCCAGTTCGATGAGAAACTGCAAGGCATCGGAGTCGATTTCACCATCCGTCCGGCGGGCCTTGTCGACGGCGTCGGCCACGAATTGCGGATCGTGGAACCGGTCCAGCACCAGTTCCGCGATCTGATCGCGATCCGGATCCCCGGATGGGAGCTCGTCGCGCAGCCACTGGATCAATTCCACCAGGTAGCCAAAAGAGCGACTCTCCAACAGATCATCCAGCAGGTAGGTGAGTTGACGGGCCCAGTCTCGAAAATCGGCCTTGTCCGGGCTCCCGGCCATGAGCCGCGTGAAGGCCCGACCGGTGTGAACGTTGATCCGTGCGTCGTTGAGATCGGCGGCCACCTGATCGTTGAAGTCCTCGTCCATGGCCGCTTGGGCGGCCTGGGCCGTGAGAGTGTCCAGCAAACGGGCATAGTCGGTGTCCACGTAGGTCTCGTGTTGTTCGGGGGTCAACAGGGAGGCTACCTTGTCGCCGCCGATGGTTCGGGCCGGTTCCCCGCCGCGTTGGGCAACGGCGATGGACTCTCCGGTGACGCCGATCCGGCCCATCTTCTGGACGAAGGCCAACAGAGAGGGGGATATGCGCTCACCGGCCTCATTGGCCTGGGCCAGCATGCGCAGGATCAACTCCGCCCCCAGTCCGTCGATGAGGTTGGCGATTTCGGATGGGTCGTCGGTGCGCCCGCAATTCGTAAAGGTCGCGGCCAGAAACTGGCCCTGCAGATCGGGATGCAGCCCCTTGATCATTTTTTGGAAGTCGAACAGGCCTTGGTCCGATGAGCGGTTCCGTCCATCGCGGTTGTCCGTCGGGTTCAAAAGGGATTGGTACAGCGCGATGGCCCGGTCTGTGTCCAGTTGCCGTTCATTGAACATCCGGGCCATATGCGCCGGATCCTCCGTGGCCGCCATCTGCAGCGCAAATCGCTGCCAGATGGAATCACCGTCCCGGCCCTTTTCGTCTGACCGTTGAATTTTCCGCTCTTCGGTCAATTGGAGCTTGCTGTAGTCCATGGTCTTGATACGGATATGGTCCAGTCGCTGTCTGCGGGCAACCGCTTCGATGCCGCCATGGGCCATCAGCTTCTCGCGATCGACGGTGATCAGTCGCAGAAACCTGGCCAGTTCCTTGATCTCGATCTGGCCGGCGAAGGTGACCATGGCGATCTGGTAATGTTTCAGGACACCGGCCAGATCCCTGCATGCCGGACCCTTGGACTGCAGTGCCTGCCCGTCCACCGCCAGTCCGTTGCGCATGACCGTTACGGAAAGCCGCGCGCCATTCTTCAAGACGCGGGTCATCCGGGCATGGGCCCGCTGGACGCCGAGTTTTACCTGTTCGTGGGTGTGGGGATAGATAAGGAGGGTTCTGCGGGCAATATGCAGCTGGACCATGGCTTCGGCAACCGATTGCAGATCCAGCGACGATGGCGGAACAATGGATCTCGGGTTGTCGGTGGTCTTCTCAGACATCTCACGGTCGGCGATTTTAATTGCAAATGTTGGAGCCGAACACAACCTGGCAAGCCCCGGTGCGAAGCCGAATCAAAGCAAACGGTACCCGGGAAATCACGCGAGCCCTAAGTCCCGAATTCCTTTGGGAGTTTGATGCTATGGGATCAACCTAACATACCGTTTGACGATCTGCAACCATGGGTCCCCCTGTCCTTCGGCCGTCGCCAGGCGGTCCGCCTTTTGAAACGTACCTGCCGGTTCAGTGACATTTCTGTGGTTTCCCACCGGTGGCCTTGGTCAACCGGTCAAGGTATCGCCGCCAGAAACCCTTTTTCTTCTTTGTGAGGTAATTGCCCGGGTTTGCTTCAAACGCCGCCTTGCACCCTTCGGCACAGAAATAGATCACAATACCGTTGTGGCAGTATTTCGCAGGAGCCGTTGCCGGATCCACGACCATGTTGCATACCGGATCGATAAATGGCTCTTTCGTTGCACGCTGGGTCATTTTGCACCTCTCATTTGGCTGACGCATGATTCTTGTTGAATGCGTTGCCATGAATTTAATATAATGTCGTAATCATGCAAACCGGAATGGATCATCTCGTCATTGGAGCGGCGAGCCTCGGGCAGGGAGTCGAATATATCCGGGACTGCCTGGGCGTCGATATGCCCTATGGCGGTATGCATCGAAAAATGGGAACCCATAATCACCTGATGCGGCTCGGGGAAGAAGTTTTTCTCGAAATCATCGCCGTGGATCCTGAAATGGAGCCGCCGGACAGACCCCGATGGTATGGGCTGGATGACGCGTATATCCGGCGGCAGATCCAACGGCAACCGACATTGCTGACCTGGGTTGTCCACACCGGCGATATCCAGTCATTAAAAGAAAAAACGAAGTTCCCCATTGGAAATATCGAGCGATTCACCCGGGGTGATTTAAGCTGGTATTTCGGGCTCCCCGAAGACGGCAGGCTTCTGGCCGGGGGCATGCTGCCCCATGTGATCCAATGGCTGACGGAACGTCATCCTGCCGCAAACATGGCGGATCTTGGCTGCAGGCTCGAATGTCTGGAAATCCGTCACCCGTACGCATCCTGGCTCCGGTCCGCCCTGGAGCCCATTGACGCCGTCAATCTCGTGAAGATCAGCGCCTCGCCGCAAAATGAAGCCCCCTGTCTGGTCGCGCATATCCA
>JBNKDU010000173.1:0-76478 GCA_050288425.1 Desulfobacteraceae bacterium
CAGGAATGCCGGCAGGGCGCGCAGACGCTCTCCAAAGGCGCGGGCGGACGCCTCCAGGGCTTCGGCCAGCCCGAAGGCGACGATGGTCAGATGGAAGGTGGGTTGGCTGCGAAAGGGTTTGACCAGGGACAACTGCTCGGACACGGTCACCAGCGCACGGTGCAGCATGCTGACATCCACGTCCACGGGCGCCGTGGGCCGGGGGGGCCGCAGGGCCGCCAGGCGCTGTTTCCACTGGGCCAGATTCGCCAGGACCTCGTTCAGTCCCGCTTCGGAAAAATCATCCCAGCGGGACCAGTCCGGATTGGGCGCCCGGTAGTGGGGAAAGAAGTGAAACTCGTCGCTGCCCAGGCAGACCGGGAACCGGGCGCCCAGGCCGGCGTAGATCTCTTCGGCCAGGGATTCCAACCGGTGGGGCGCACCGTGGGTCGGACCTGGCGATGTCTCCTGCTCCCGGGTCTTCATGGGTCTCCGTCGTGATTGTATTTGCGATGCCCGCGGCCCCTTTGCTCCACGGCCGGAAGGGTCGCCGGCCGGGTCGGCCCTTCTTCCTAAACCCCGTGACGATGGGAGATCTTGGTGAACATGTTGGCCAGCCCCGTGCCCAGGGTATAGAGCGAGCCGACGGACAGATTCTTATCGACGTGTTGGTCGAAGAAGAGGTTCAGGGAGGATTCCATGCCTTCTTCCGGTTTCCAGTAACATATCAGCAGGGGCACCAGGGGCAGGGGGTGCAGCACGATGGAGACGTCGGAGTGATGGAAATTCTCAGCGGGCCGGCCGGCGAACAGGTCCACCATGTCGGCGAACAGCTCGGTGTAGGTGTCGGCCACCAGTTTCAACGGCTTTTCACAGCGGTGGACAAAGAAATTGTCCCACGATTTGCCGCCTTCCAACTCGCGCAAGGCGACCCAGCCACCGGAGGCCGGCACGCCCCGGCCGTTGATCAGGTGGTCCATCAAAGGTTCGGTGATCCACTCATGGACGTGGATGTCCGAGTAGAAGCGCCCATGGGCGTCCACACTGAAATCCTTGCCCAGGACCTTGAGCGTCAGCCGATCCTGATGGAAACGGCCGCCCAGCCGCCGGGCGGCGTCGGCCAGATCCAAGTCGGCGAGACGGGTTTTGAGTTGCTCGGCGCGGGCGGCCATCTCGGCTGCGGCGCTCTGCCCGACCGAGGGGACATCGTCATGGCGTGCCGCCAGCGCGGCATCGACGTGGGGACATTCGCCCAGGCGGGCCTCCCCCTTGAATACGGCCGCCGCGAAGGCCAGGCAGGTGGGGCGCCCGCACTCCTTGCAACTGGATTTGTTCAGCAACTTGAAGACCGCCATGGCGTTTTCGAACCGGTTCATGGCTTCCCACTCTCCGGAAGATAATCTTCCCGCACCGGGGAGAACACCTCGACGGCCACGGAATCTTCCAGCGCCTCGGCGCCGTGTTCGAGGCCGCCGGCGATGGACCAGCTGTCGCCCGGCATGCATTCATGGAGTTGGTCTTCGATCCATAGGTGAATCCGGCCGGAGACCAGGTAACCGGTCTGCTCGTGGGGGTGCCCATGGCGGGGCAGCACCGTGCCCTGCTTCAGCCGAAACCGGACCATCATCGTCTTGTCGCCGTATGCCAGGGTCTTGAGCCGGATGCCTTCCAGGGGCGTTCGATCGCCATCGTCACTATGTTTGATGAACATTTGCGAGTCCTCGTTGGGGTGATTCGTCACATGGATGTTGACTTACGGGAGGGTGGGACCGGTGTTCAAAGCGTGTAAAATGCCGGCCGACGGAGGAGATATCCCCGGACCCAACCCCCGGGTGGACCGAACGTCACGGGTAGGGATTGCGGGCGCGCATCCGTGCCAGCCGTTCTTCCATGCCCTCCAGGGTGTGCTCCATGTCAGCGATGTCGGTGAGCATCGATTTCTGGTCTTCCTCCAGATGGCGAAGCTCGTCGAGCAATTGGCGACGGCGTTGGGGGCTGACCCCGGGCCGCACCAACTCTTCTTCGGTATCGGCGATATCCTTTTCGATGGCCTCCAGGATATCGTGCTGTTTCTGCAGCTCCTGCTCCTGCTTTTTCACGGACCCGGCGTAATTGTATACATCGCGTCCCTGGTTGAGGGCGCGGATGTAGGCGGCTTCCAGATGCTTGGGGCAGGACCCGTTGTAGCGTTTGCCCGCGTTGCCCCGGGCATAGCCGTTGCGCGGGGTGCAGTACTCTTCCAGCCCTTTCTGGCGGCCCTGTTCATAGGTGGCGAAGTCCGGTGCGATGCCGTACTTGGCGCAGGCCTTGCGGTGCTGGCTGATGTGCGACGCCGGGTAACCCCGGGCCCCGTCCTCCAGGCCGATGCTGAACCAGTCGGCGTTGCGGCATTCGTCTTCGTCCAGGGTGGCGCAGCCGGCCAGGGCCGTCAGGGAGAAAATCAGGAAAGCGATCGCCGCCGTCCGTCGGGAAAATTTATACATGGGTTGCTGCATGATTTCCGCTCCGGTTTGGGTGGGTTTGCGGGTGCGACCCGAATCCATTGGATTTTCCCGAATTCTAACGGCCCTGGCCCCTGGGGTCAAGCCTTGGGGCTGCCGGCGAGGATGTCGGCGAATAAATTCGACGAGGCCTTGTTGGCGCAAAAATCCCCGCACATGGTGCATACCGAGGCATCGCGGGTGGGCGAGCGGTCGGCCCGGATCTTCCGGGCATCCTCGGGAAACAGGGCGTGGGCGAACTGGCCGGCCCAGTCCAGGTCGCGGCGCGCCTTGCTCATGGCCAGATCCCGGGGCCGGGTGCGTTCGGGATATTTGGACAGATCGCCGATGTGGGCCGCCAGGCGGGCCACCTTGACCCCTTCGATGACATCCGCCTCGTTGGGCAGCGCCAGGTGTTCGGCCGGGGTGATGTAGCAGACCAGGTCGGCGCCATAGCGGGCCGACTGGGCCGCGCCGATGGCGGCCACCACGTGGTCGTAAGCCGCTCCCACATCCGTGGGCAGAGGTCCCAGCATGTAATAGGGCGCATAATTGCTCATGCGCTTCTGGAGGATGATGTTGGCCTCGATCTCGTCCATGGGCACGTGACCGGGTCCCTCCACCATCATCTGGCAGCCCATCTTGCGTCCTTCTTCGGCCAGTTCGCAATTGATCAGCAACTCCTGGATCATGGCGCGGTCGAAGGAGTCGCCGATGGAGCCGGCCCGCAGTCCGTTGCCCAGGGAGAGCACCACGTCGTAACGCTTGAGGATCTCCACCACCCGATCGAACCGGGCATAGAGCGGGTTCTCCTTATGGTTGGCCTTCATCCAGGCCACCATGGAGGCGCCGCCTTTGCTCACCAGTCCGCCGTAGCGGTAGCCCTGTTTTTCCAGGCGCTCGATGGTGTAGAGGTTGATGCCGCAGTGGATGGCCATGAAGGCCATGCCGTCGGCGCACTGCTGCTCGATGAGGTCGAAGAGCAACTCCTCGTCCAGGCGGTTGGGATCGCCGTAGCGCCGGGCGGCCTCGCAAAAGGCCTGGTAAAGGGGCACGTTGCCCACGGGCAGGTCCACGGCGGCGATGACTTCCCGCCGGATCCTGTCCAGGTCGCCGCCCACGGAGAGCTCCATCAGGGTGTCCGCGCCGGCCTGCTGGGCGGCGACGGCCTTGCGTATCTCGGCGTCGATGTCGCAGATATCGGTGGAGGTGCCGATGGAGGCGTTGATCTTCGTGGCCAGTCCGCGGCCGATGCCCACTACTGCGGTGGGATGGGTGTTGTTCCGGGGGATGACGATCTGGCCGTCGGCGATGCGCCGGCGCACGACGTCGGCCGGCAGCCCTTCGGCCGCGGCGACCTTTTCCATCTGGGGGGTGATGTCTCCGTTGACGGCGGATTCAACCTGGGTGAAAGCCATGGTCACTTCCTTTCTCCGATCATGGCCGGGGCATAAAAAACCCCGGGCCGGGCCGGACCTTTGCGGTCCGGATGAAGCCTGGGGATTTACCGTCTCCGCCAACGGCTGATGGATGCAACGGCAGGTCTTCTGACTCGTGGATCGCTCTACTGGCCGCGCCTTCCCGCACCACGCGCCCGTTGGGAATGGAAAACGTCCCCTCGGGAATCGATTGAATGGCACAGTGGCGATCGCGGCGTTCGTCCCCACTCACAGCGGCGGGTCCGTGCCGGAATCTCACCGGCTTCCCTTTTCAGCCCCGTTTCCGGGGCCACCGTACATCGTACCTTTTGAAACCGTCTACCGCCACGCCGGGCTCTTGTCAAGGGTCTTGGCGGCCTGCCGGTCCGTTTCCGCCGCGCCGTCCGGGTCGGCGGCAGCGGGCGGCCCCGCCTGCCTTGACAGCGTCGGCCATTGATCGGATAGTGAAACAACCTTTCCTATGGAGAACCGGCGGCGTTCCCGGCCGCCCCGGACGAAGCAGGAGGCGAACATGGCGGATCGCGGGATTGTGGTCTATGGCGCCCACTGGTGCCCGGACTGCCGACGCAGCAAGCAATTTCTGGGCGAACATCAGATCCCCTACACCTGGGTCGACGTCGAGGAGGACAAGGCGGCCGAGGCCCTGGTCATGGAAAAGAACCAGGGCAAGCGGATCATCCCCACCATCGTCTTCGACGACGGCGATTTCCTGGTGGAACCGACCAATGCACAGCTGGCGGAGAAACTCGGTTTGAAAACCGTGGCCAGCCGGACCCACTACGACCTGATCGTGCTGGGGGGCGGACCGGCCGGCTTGACCGCGGCCCTCTACACCGCCCGGGAGGCCATCGACACCCTGGTGGTCGAACGGGCCGCATTCGGCGGCCAGGCGGCCGGCACGGAAAAACTGGACAACATGCCGGGGTTCCCCGACGGTGTGGCCGGCATCGAGTTTTCCGAACGCCTGCGCCGGCAGGCCGAACGATTCGGCGTCGAGTTGCTCCAGGCCCAGGAAGTGAAGGCAATCCGCCACCAGGACAACTACCAGTGCGTCACCACCGCCGACGGCAGCGAATACAGCGCCGGCGCCCTGCTCATCGCCACCGGCAGCCGTTATAAACGTTTGGACGTTCCCGGCGAGTCCGACTACATCGGCGCCGGCGTGCACTTTTGCGCCACCTGCGACGGGCCTTTCTACAAAGGCCGCAAGGTTGCCGTTGTCGGCGGCGGAAACAGCGCCGCGGAAGAGAGCCTGCTGCTGACCAAGTTCGCCGACCGGGTCACCATCCTGGTGCGCGGGGGCGAATTCAAGGCCACGCGATTCATCCAGGACAAGGTGTTCTCCCATCCCCGCATCGAGGTGATGTGGCATACCGAGGTATCCGCATTCGCGGGCGCAGCCGGCAAGTTGAAAAAACTGGAAATCATCCGCAGCCAGGACAGGACGACGGGTGAGCTGACCGTGGACGGCGCCTTCATTTTCATCGGGCTCGTACCCAACACGGCCTTTCTGGCGGACAGCGGTATCCGATTGGATCGCTGGGGGTTCGTGGTCACCGGCCACAACCTGCACCACGGTCTACCCAAACCCGACGGCTACGGGGACCGGGATCCCTACTTGCTCGAAACCTCCATCCCCGGCATCTTCGCCGCCGGAGACGTGCGCGACGCCAGCACCAAGCAGGTGGTCAGCGCCGCCGGGGAAGGGGGCACGGCGGCCCTGGAAATTCGAGAATACTTGAAAAGTCTCTGACCGTGCCGGGGCGATCCGGCCCGTTCTACCCCTCCTTGGCGGCATTCCGGCCGCTACGGTTGTGCTCGTAGCGCATCTGCAGCAATTCCACCAGCAGGGCGAAGCCCATGGGCAGGTAGATATAGGCCTTGGGAACGTGCTTGTGCAGGCCTTCCATGAAAATGGTGATGCCGATGGTGATCAGGAAGGAGAGGGCCAGAATCTTCAACGCCGGGTGGCGCAGGATGAACTCGCCGATGGGCCGGGCGTAGATGAGGATGCCCACGAACGAAAGCACCACGGCGGTGACGATGATCCACAACCGATCGGTGAGCCCCACGGCGGTGATCACCGAATCCACGGAGAAGACGATGTCCAGCAGGACGATCTGGGCGATGACGGCCCCATAGGCGCCGCCGCCCGGTACCGGTTCCACCTCCTCGGCGGCCAGGGAAAGGGTATGGTGGATCTCCTTGACCGCCTTATATAGAAGAAAAAGCCCGCCGGCCAGCAGGATCAGGTCGCGCACCGACAGGTTCCAGATCAGCGGGTCGGTCAGCCCGGCCAGGGCGACCACCACCGCCAGCATCGCGATCCGGGCCACCATGGCCAGCGAGAGACCCATCACCCGTGCGCGCTGGCGCTCCTCTCCGGGGAGCCGCGAAACGATAATGGCGATCACCAGCACGTTGTCCACTCCCAACACCAGTTCCAGTCCGATCAACAAGGCCAACAGGGCCAGTGCATCTGCCATGGATTGCCCCTTTCATCCGGGTTCCGAGGACCACTCTATTCCGAAGCCCGTCTTCTTCGTGCTGGATGGACCGGTTATCCTCTTCTTGTTGCTTCCTCAGGTTTGATCCAGGACTTGACGCACCTTGGCCGTCAGGGTGTGGATGGAGAACGGCTTCTGGAGAAATTGGATGCCTTCCTCCATCACGCCGCGACGGGCGATGACATCATCCGAATAGCCGGACATGTAGAGGGCCTTGACCCCGGAGCACCGGCGGGACACTTCTTCATACAGCTCCCTGCCGTTCAGGCCGGGCATAACCACATCCGTCAGAAGAAGATCAATGGCGCAGTTCTGCTTCTCCAGCGTTTTCAGCGCTTCCGCCCCATCGGCTGCCGCGTGCACCCGGTACCCGCGCTGCCGGAGAACTTCCAGGGCCAGGTCCCGCACGCGGGCATTGTCTTCCACCAGCAGAATAACTTCACTGCCCTCCAGGTTCGATATCTTTTCGACGGGTCGCGGCTCCGCCACGGCAGTCTCCTCGGTCACCGGCAGGTAGATCTTGAACGTCGATCCCCTCCCCGGCGCGCTTTCGACACCGATGTTGCCGTCATGCTGCTTGATGATGCCGTAGACGGTGGCCAGTCCCAGCCCCGTACCCTTGTCGACTTCCTTGGTGGTGAAAAAAGGCTCGAAGATATTCTTCCTGGTCTCCGGATCCATTCCCTGGCCCGTATCGCTCACCATCAGTACGACGTATCTGCCCGGCACGACCTGCTCGTGCAGCGCGTCAAGGGCGGCGTCGATCTGCGCGGCGGCCACCTCGATGGTCAGTACGCCTCCGTCGGGCATGGCGTCCTGGGCATTGACCGCCAGGTTCATGATCACCTGCTCCAATTGACCGATATCTCCCCGGATCATGGGCAGCGAGGGCTCGGGCACGACCTTGAGGAAAATGTCTTCCCGAATGGCGCGGCGCAGCAAGGTCTGGAAGCGCACCATCACGTCGTTGAGATCGATGGGTTTGAACTCCATGGTCTGCTTGCGGCTGAAGGCCAGCAGTTGCCGCACCACGTCCCGGGCCCGCATGCCGGCCCGGACGATCTCCTGCAATGATTTTATCCGGGAGTCATCGGGGTCCAGACTGGCCTGCAGCAATTCGCCGTACCCCAGGATGGGCGACAGCAGGTTGTTGAGATCGTGGGCCACGCCGCCGGCCAGCCGGCCCACCGACTCCAGCTTCTGGGCCTGTTGGAACTGGGCCTGCAGTTTTTCTTTTTCGGCTTGGGCCTCCTTGCGCTGGGTGATATCCTGAATGTTGAGCTGTACAAGGTCCGTATCGCCGGATTTGAGCAACGACATGTTCACATCGCCGGACCACGTGCGTCCGTTGGGATTCTGAAACGTCCACTCGAAGGAAGCAAACCCGGTTTCGATACAGGTCCTGAAATGGTCGGCGAGGGATACCGGTGAAACGTTCCGGCTGTCCGTCGATAATTTCGAGAGTTCCGGCAGGTGCTTGCCGATGATGGCTTCACGCCGGGCAAGATCGAAGACCCGCATGGCCGCGCGGTTGGCATCTGTGCATTGCATGGTGGCCGGATCACAGGCCAGCAGCGGTACCGGAGAGTCGGAGAAGAGCGTCCGGCTATAAGTCTCCCGTTCGCGCATGCTGTCGGCCATCTGTTTCAGATCGATGGTGAGTTCCTGGAATTCCGCCACCGAGAATGCCGGCCAATGCTGCCCCTCCTTGCCTTCGGAAAGATTGCGGGCATGCCGGGCGATGGTTTCGAAGCGTTGCGCCAGCCGACGGGCGGCAAACAGGGCCAAGCCGATGCCCGCCACGGCGACCACCAGCAGTGCCGTCGCGAAAATACCGATGGTGGTGCGGGCCCGGCCCATGGCCGTAAGCTCCGGCATGAACACCAGCACATGCCAATCGATAAGCTTGGCTTCGATCAGGCTTCCGATCATCGTCTCGCCGGCAAACTGGAAATGGCCCACAACGGGAGTCGATGCCTTCAGACCTTCCTTGAGCAGCTTGATGTTGCTCAGGTTAAGCTGTTGGGCGGTATAGCGACCATCCTGGTCGGCAATGACCTGGCCTCGTCGGTCCACGATGAATATCCACTGATCTTCGACGGTGGAGACCTGTTTCAGGTACTGGGTCAACGACGTCAGGTCGATCTCGCCGATCACCACCTGGCGACCGGCCGGCCGGCCGTAGGCCACCGACAACCCTCCCCCCACCACCGAGAGGAAGGTGTCCGACCAGAACGGCCGTCCCTGGGCGTTGATATCCCGGTAAAGGCTGTTATAGGACAGGTCGAGCCCGATCAGGTCCTGCTGCTGATCCGCATCCGGATGGGACAATGCCACGGAGATGACGCGCCCGTCGGGGCCGACGACATAGGCCGCATTCAACATTCCCGACGAATGCAGCAACCGCTGGAACAGGGATTGAGCGATGCCGCTGTGTTCTTCATACGTACGTTGAATGTCCGCGATGCTGTTCACAAACGCGATGGATGCGGTGAGATGGCTTTCAATCTGGGCGGTGATGGTATTGGCCAGCTGCCGCTGATGCATCTCCACATCGGCCCTTGTCTGGGGGTAGAGCCATCCCGCCACGATAATCACCAGCACCGAGAAGGGCAGGATCGATACGGCGGCGGCCTGCAGGAAGAGGATTTTGCGTAACGGGCGAACTTTCATCGAACTCACTGGATATTGCTGAACCTGCCGTTCCGGACCACGGTGATGAAGGCGCTGCGGTTGGAATCCCCGAAACGGTCGATGGTGATAGTTTGCTGGAGGCAGTCGAATTTGCCCCGGTCCAGGATGGCCTGCTTCAGAGGTTGCCCCGAAGACCGTGACGCCAGGACGGTCATTACCACCTTGGCGGCATCATAGGCGGCAACCCCGGCAAACCCGGGCTCCTGGCCGAAACGTGTCGTATACTCCCGATAAAATTGCCGATATTTTGCAGAAGGGTCTTCCCGATTGAGAAGCTGGGCCACGAAGACGCCTTCGGTGGCCTTGCCGCCCAATTCGATGAAACGCTCGGTGGAGGACCATTCCGACAGGACCAGGGGTAGATCCTCGTCCAGTTTGCGCACCTGCTGGCAGATCAGGGCGGCATCCACGGCATTGGTAATCACCACCAGCAGATCCGGTTTCGCGTCCAGCAGATTTTGGATCGCAGCGAAAAAGGCGGTCCGGTTGTCGGATTTGAAGCTGTGGGATTGGATCACCTTGCCGCCCAGTTCCTCGAAGGTTTGCCGGAAATCACGCAACCAGCTTTCGGTATAGGACTTGTTGTTCAGATCGTAGATGGCTGCGGCACGCCGTCGGCCGTAGGTTTCGAACTGAAAGTGGGCCGATTTGGACGCATACTCCCGCGTGGTGTTGATGAACCGCAGAAACCGATCGTCCCGACCTTCGAGTTCCGTGGTGGTGACGGTGGGGCTGACCAGAAGGGCGGACGATGCATTGACCAGGGGCACCACGGTCATGGCCATGCTGCTGGTCATGGGCCCGATGATCACCTCCAGATCCATGGACAACAGCTCCTGCACCACCTTGCGCGCGGTATCGGCGTCCTGGCGGTCGTCGCGCACCACCAGTTCCACCTTCCGGCCACGAACCCCGCCGGCCCGATTGACTTGCTCCACCGCCAACATGGCGCCATTCCTGCCGGCCACACCCAAGTCGGCCACCCGGCCCGACAGCCCGGCCACGAATCCCACCTGGATGGGTTTCGACTTTCCGCAAGCCATTATCAGGATCACGGCTGCGACCGCCATCAGCCAGAACATGGGCCTTCCCTCATTTGCCTGCATCGTGTCCCTCCTCCAAGTAATTGTGGTTTCGATGATCAAAGGCATGACAATGGCTCCGGACCAACTTGTTACGCACGGAAAGGCAGGAATCAGTGAATCGCTTCGTGTGAATTTTACCGAAATAGTAAATGTTCGTGGAATTATTGGCAACCATCGATTTCTTGTCCTTCCGGCCAGAATTTCGTTTGGCTTACCCGAATCGATTTTCAAGTTGACAAGGCAACGGAATCGACATAGGTTATTGACCGGTCGACCAATTAATTGTGTCGGCGAAAATCAAAAGGATCTCCCATGGCATCTCGACAGCAACGCGACCCCGAAGCGACCCGCAACGCCCTCCTCGAAGCAGCGGAAACCGTATTCCTGGAAAAGGGCTTCGGCAATTCATCCCTGAGTGAAATCGCCCGTCGGGCCGGCATCACCAAGAGTCTGATCCACCACTATTTCGGTTCCAAAGAGGGACTGTGGCAGGAAGTCAAGACACTGCGCTTCCTGCACTACGCCGAAAAGCAGCTGACCATGATGCAGGAGGCCCGGCCCAGCGCGGAACTGCTGCGGGCTTCGGTGGCTTTCTATTTCGATTTTTTACGGCGCAACCCGCAGATCGTGCGCATTCTGGCCTGGATGTTCCTGGAACAGGACATCATCGGGTGCAAGGAGTGTCTGGATATCGACCGTCAACTGATCCACCAGGGCGTCCAAAAGATCGGCGAAACCCAGGATCTGGGCCAGCTGCGGGCCGATATCGACCCCCGATTCATCCTGTTTACGTTCATCGGCCTGTGCCAGCACTGGTTTCAGGACAAGGGCCATTTCGTGGAAAGTTTCGGTATCGAGGGCCTCGAAGATGATCTGGACGAGGCCTATCTGGGGGCTATGCTCAAGATCTTCTTCGAAGGCATCCTGCCACGGGTTTCCTAAATAACTGACCGGCCGGCCAGTTAAATATCCGGCCATTTTTTATGAAGGGGGGGTCGCCATGCAGATGAAACGCTATCCAAGCCTGGTGGTGGGGGTCCTCTTCCTGGGCCTGGCCGTGGCATTATGGGCCATGCCGGCCCAGGAGCCCCAAAACAGACCCAACGAACGCGTGCCGCGGGTGGAGCTTGGAATCGTAAACAAGATCGAGGCCCGGCAGACCGCGGCCTTCAGCGGCGTGACGCGCTCCCGGCACCGGGCGGTGTTGTCGTTCACCGTTCCCGCGCGGGTGGTGGAACGTCGCGTGGAGGCCGGCGAACGGGTGCGCGAGGGCGATGTCCTGGCCCGTCTGGACGACCGCGAATTCCGCAACGCCCTGGACCTGGCGCAAGCCTCGGTGGCCGAATGCGAGGCGCAGTACGAACAGGCCGGACGCGACCGGCAACGGTTGCAACGGCTGGCCGACGACGATGTGGTCCCGGTCTCGGAACTGGAAAGGGTTTCCACCCGCGAATCCGCGCTGGCGGCCTCCCTCGAGGCGGCCCGGGCCCGGCTCAAGGAAGCCCGGCGGCGGCTCGACGAAACCGTACTCGAAGCGCCTTTCGGCGGGACCATTGCCGGGCTGCACATCCAGGCGGGTGAATGGGCCGTGCCCGGTCGACCGGCCTTCGAGCTGACCGGGGACGGAGAGGTGGAGCTGCAGGTGGAGGTGCCCGAAGCCACGGTGTCCCACCTGCACGCCGGACTGGCGGTGACGGTGGAACTGCCATTTGCCGGCGGGCGAAAGGTGGCGGGGCGCATCACTTCGGTGGCCCATTCCGCCATGGGCGCCGGCCGGCTTTTCCCGGTGGTCGTGGATCTGGACCCCGACCCCGGCATTACCGCCGGCCTGACCGCCAGACTAAGGGTCGAGCTCACCAGCCAGGGGGTTCTTGCGGTCCCCCTGGCGGCGGTGGTCAACCCCGGTGCCAGTCAGCCCTATCTCTTTCTCTATCGTCAGGGCCGCGTGATTCGACGTTCGGTCGAAGTGTCCGGGATCGTCGACGATCGGATCATCGTCAACGGCGCCATCGCAGAGGGCGACCGGGTGGTGACCAGCGGACAGAGTCAGCTGGCTGATGGAGATCGGGTGGAGGAAGCATCATGAAGGCCATGGAATGGATGCTGGGCCAACGCCGGATGGTGCTCACCGCCGGGCTTTTGCTGTCCCTCACCGGTGTGGCGATGTGGCTGACCATGGTTCGCCAGGAAGACCCGCGCCTGCCCGATTACTGGGGTCAGGTGGTGGCGCCCTATCCGGGGGCCGACGCGCCAACCGTGGAGCGTCTGGTGCTGGAGCCCATCGAGGATGCCCTGGCCGAAGTCAACGAGATCAAATCCGTGGAGGCCACGGCCTATGAGGAGGTGGCGGTCCTGAAGATCGAACTGCGGGGCGGAATCCGGGACTTCAATGCCGCCTGGGACGAAGTCCGCGAAGCCCTTGGAAAGGCGCGGCTGAAATTTCCCGAAGGCACCGGTCCGCCCGTACTGGATGAAAACCAGGTGGATCAGGACGCCATCGTACTGGCCGTCACGGGCAGCGCCGACCCCCTGGCGTTGCTGCACGCCGCCCGCGAGGTCAAGGACGATCTGCAAGGCCTGGCCATGGTCAAGCGGGCCCACCTCATCGCCGATCCCGGCGAGCAGGTCACCATCGCGCTGGACGATGCCGCGGCCCGGCGGCTGGGTCTCAACGCCCAGATGCTGCGCGCCCAGATTGGCGCCCGCAACCGTATCCTCTCCGCCGGTTCCCTGCAACTGGCCGGCAAGTCCCTGCGGCTGCGCCCCTTGTCCGAGTTCGCCTCGGTGGAGGAGATCCGCCGGACGCCGATTCAACTCTCTTCCGGCGGGTCCGTGCCCCTGCATGAAGTGGCCCGGGTCCATTACGGTCCGGAGGAACCGGCGGCCTCCCGCATGCGGATGGACGGCGCCATGGCGGTGGGCGTGGCCGTGGTGCCGCGGGAAGCCATCAACCTGGTGGACTTCGGGCAGCGGGTCCGGCGGCGGGTGGAGCGCCTGGCCGATGCCCTGAAGCCGCTGAACATCCGCTATGTCACGTTTCAACCGGCCCGCACCCAGGCCCGGCTGAGCGAGCTGAACAGCTCCCTGCTCTTCGGGGTCCTGATCGTTGCCGGGATCCTGATCATGGCCATGGGGCTGCGGCTGGGCCTTGTGGTGGCCGCCGTGGTTCCGCTGGTGACCATGGCCAGCGTGGCGATCTACGCCTGGGGCGGCGGCGTACTGCACCAGATCTCCATCGCCTCCCTGGTCCTGGCCCTGGGCATGCTGGTGGACAATGCCATCGTCATGGCCGAAAACATTCAATGGCGACTGGACCGCGGCGAGGCGCCCCGGCAGGCTTCCCTGCAGTCGGTGCGGGAACTGGCCGCCCCCCTGGCGGCCGCCACCCTGACCACCATCGCGGCCTTCGTGCCCATGCTGATCTCCCGGGGGCCCACCGCCGACTTCACCCGCACCATCCCGCTGATCATCATGCTGACCCTGGCGGTCAGCTATATCTATGCCCTGCTGGTGACCCCTACCCTGACCCCACTGGTGTTGCGGCCCACGGCCGAATCCAGGGTTCTCCGGATGGAGGGGATCGGCCGGGGCCTGGCCCGCTTCGCCATCCGGCGGTCCCCGGTGGTGCTGGCTGCCGCCGGCGGTATCCTGCTGGTGGCCTTGATTCTCTCCCAGCGTGTTTCCCAGCAATTCTTTCCGTCCGCAGACCGCAACCAGGTCCTGTTGGACGTCAAACTGGCCGAAGGCGCCCACCTGGACAGCACCGATGCCGTCGTCCACAGGGTGGAACAGGCCCTGACGCAGAGGCGCGAAGTCGAACACGTGGCCAGCTTCATCGGCCGCAGCGCCCCGGCATTCTACTACAACGTGCCGCGGGTGCCCTTCAGTCCCCATTTCGCCCAATTGATCGTGGAGACGCGCAGCGTGGCCGCCAATGGGCCGTTCATCGATTTCGTGCGCCAACACCTCGCGCCGGCGCTGCCCCAGGTGGAACTGGTGACGCGCAAGCTGGAACAGGGTCCGCCGGTACAGGCGCCGGTGGAAATCCGTCTGCGAAGCCCCAGTCTGGACCACCTCAACCAGGCGGCAACGGCGGTCTGCGCCGCCCTCAAGGCCGTTCCCGGAACCAAGGATGTTCGCCACGACCTGGGACCGGGGGCGCCCACCCTGCGCTTTCGCATCGACGACGCCGCGGCGGCGCGCCTCGGCATCAGCCGGGTGAATGTAGCGCAGGCGATCTTCGGCCGGACCCGGGGACTTTCCGTAGGCGAGCTTTATATCGGTGAAGACCCCATTCCGGTGGTGATCCGGTCCTCCCGGGGGGAACATATGGCGGTCGAGGATCTGGAAGCCGTGGACGTGCCCACCCCGGACGGCCGGGCCGTGCCCCTGGGCCAGGTGGCGCATATCGAGCCGGTGTGGCAACAGGCGGCCATCCGGCACCGCGATGGTCAGCGTCTGGTGACCGTCTCCTCGCAGCTCACGGAGGGGCAGACCTTCGCCCGGGTGCTGGAATCACTGCAACCCGGACTGAACGCCCTTCAACTGCCACCTGGCGTGAACATCTCCTTCGGCGGCGATGCCGAAGGTTCGGGCGAAGCCAACAGCGAGATGGTGCGCAACCTGCCCATCGGCCTGCTGCTCCTGCTGGGGGTCCTGCTGGCGGAATTCAACTCCTTCCGCCGCCTGGTCATCGTCCTGATTACCGTGCCGCTGGCCGCGGCGGGGGTGGTTCCCGGGCTTCTCATCGGCGATCAGCCCTTCGGATTCATGTCGTTTCTGGGGGTGATCGCCCTGGTGGGCATCGTGGTCAACAACGCCATCGTGCTGCTGGAGGTCATCGAGACGAGGCGCCGCGAAGGCGCGGATATCGCCGTGGCCATCGAGGAGGCCGTGGGTCGCCGGATCCGTCCCATCCTGCTCACCACCGCCACCACGGTGGCCGGCCTGTTGCCCCTGGCATTCTCCGCCTCGACCCTCTGGCCGCCCCTGGCCTCGGCCATGATCTCGGGACTGCTGGCCTCGACGGTCCTGACCCTGGTGGTGGTGCCGGCCCTCTACCGGGTGTTGATGCGGCCGTGGCGCCTGGCGGAATTCGGTTGGCTGGGAAGGATCCGGCGCGCAACGGGGTGAGATCGGTTGGCCGGTTGGCCGGTTGGCCGGTTGGCCGGTTGACCGGTTGGTCGGTTGGTCGGTTGGCTCGTTGGTCGGTTGGCTCGTTGGTCGGTTGGCTCGTTGGTCGGTTGGCTCGTTGGCCGGTTGGCCCGTTGACCCGTTGACCGGTTGGTTCGTTGGTCGGTTGGTTCGTTGAACCGGCGAACTGGTCAACTGGCAAACCGGCCAACCGACTTACCTCTAGGCCGCGTGTTCGGGTGCGATCCGAATCCGGACGGACGGCCAGTGGACGTGGATGGCGGTGCCTTGGCCCTTGGCGGAAGTGATGGAAAAGATACCGCCGCTGTTTTTGGTGCGCTCGCGCATGCTGAGCAGCCCCATTCCGCTCATGGGGCCGGGAGTCAGCCGGATCTTCCTTTGGTCGAATCCCCGGCCGTCGTCGACCACGCTGAATTCGATTCCGTCCACCGCTCCGGTCAGGGAGAGCTGCACGCGGGAGGCGTTGCCGTGGCACGCCACATTGTGAAAGGCCTCCTGGGTCAGTCGGAAGATCACCACCTTGATGTTCTCGGGAATCTCGTATTCGGCCAATCCGATCTTCGTTCTCACCTCGAGGTGCGCGTAGCGTTTCTCGAAGTCGGAGCAGAACCACTCCAGCGTCGAGATGACACCCAGCTCGTCCAGACTCGACGGGTGCAGGCCCGACATGATGCGGCGGCTCTCATCGATGGCCAGCTTTATGGTGGCGATCTGACTGGTCAGCGAGTCGGGCCTGGCAACGCCGTTCTGCATATCCAATCTTATTTTTTCCAGGCTGAACTTGATGGCGCTCAGGGTGGTGGCCAGGCTGTCATGAATCTCCAGGGCGATGCGCTTGCGTTCCTCTTCCTGTACCACGAGCAGTTTGGCCGAGAGATGGCGTAGCCGTTCCTTGGAAGCCCGCAGGGCCTCCTCGGCTTTGGCGCGGTTTTGAATCTCGAAGCGCAGTTTCCGGTTGGCGTCTGAAAGATCGGCGGTCCGCAAGGCAACCCGCTCTTCTAGATGATCCCTGGCTTCGGCGAGTGCCGCCTGGGATCTTTTGCGTGCCATAATCTGTTGCTTCAAGGCCTCGTTGGTCTCGGCCAGATCGGCCGTGCGCTGCCGGACCCGGGCTTCCAGTCGATGGTGGGACCTTTTCAGGGCGCGCAATAGATTCTGGTTGTCCTTTTCAAGTTTCATGACCACCCGCACGGGGAAGAAATAGGCCAACATCGCGATGCCGATGCCCAGGATCATGCTGGGCACGAAGAAGATCAGGCAGTTCACCAGGACCCGATGGCCGGTGACGTTCACCTCGATGGCGCCGATGACGGCGTTGTTGAACCACAGCCTGGCGGTACCGTGCTGGGTCGAGTCTCCCCCAAAAAACCCTGTTTTTCGGTCTTCATGGTATTCATACTGGGTGATGGCTTTCCCGGTTTCATCCATGACCCGGATGGCCACGATGTCCTTGTTGGGGATGAAGCCGTGCAGGATCTCGAGGTATTTCTGGGCCTGGTATTTCCACAGCCTGGGGTTCTCGGCGATGACGGCCCGAAACTGCTCGGCCAGATACCGGGCATGCTGGCCCGCCTTCCGGCGTAACGCGCGGGTCTCCTCGACATAGTAGATCGTCGGCGCGATGAATGCGATCAGCATGGCGATCACCACGGCCAGGGGTCCCAAACGCCGGGCCAGCAGGGCCGCTATCGGTTTGGTCGACTGTGATGTATCCATATCCATCCCCGCGTTCAATCGATGGGAGCATACCCATTATGCCGCAACAGGTCTTTGCCGTCGGCGGAATGCACGAAGTCCATGAATTCCGCTGCCTCCGGGGGCAACCGCTCCCCATGGAAGACAAAGCGCAATAATTTGGTCAGCCGGTATGCCTGGCTGTCGATGTTTTGGACCGATGGGAGGACGCCGTCGAACGCGAGGGGCTTGATGGCCCAATTACCTGCCGTGATGGAACCGAGATCGGTGATCCCGATGGCATGGGGCGTTCCGGCGAGCATACGATTCATTTTCTGGTCGGAGAAGAGGGCGATCCAACGCCGGGATGTCCATGCATCCTGGAAGACCTCTTTGAAACCCGGGATTCCCTTTTCGAGGACCCAGATACTGCTGTCACCGGGCTCGCGGATGAGCACGACGATCTCCTGCCGGTTGTTCCACTGGGTTTGATGGCCCGTGAGAATCCCCAACAGGGTATCGGCGGTGATGCCGCTTTCCTCGACTGTCGGATGAACGCCGATCACGACGGCGGTGCGGGCGTACGGCCGCACCGCCAAGCCCAGCCGGCGCTCGTCCGCCTTCAGCGGCCGCGATGCCAGCCCGACGTCGATGGCGCCTTCGGCCACCGCCCGGATACCGCCTTTGGAACCGATGCTTGCCGGAATCTCAATGCGGATGGCCGGATGCCGGCCCATATAGACCTTGGCGAGGACGCGTGTAACCGCCAGGTTGCTCCCCGACCCGGCAAAAACGAGGGTCTTCGGGGCGGCTTCGGCCAAAAAAGCGCGCTCTGGCGTCGTCGCCATTAGAATCAGCGCGAAGAGCACCGTCGCGAATACAGGTATGCGCTGTCTGATGAATGGCTCCTCCCGGTTTTCAGGTACGTTTTCTGAAACTAGGGACCCACGGGAGCCTGTCAAGATGGAGCCGGGGTGTGGCCCGGCCGTCAGACCAGATTTTCTTCTTCCATGTTCTGCATGGCGCGCTTCATCTGGCGGACGGCCTGACGTATGCGGTGTTCGTTCTCCACCAGGGCCAGACGCAGGTAGCCTTCCCCCTCTTCGCCGAAGCCGATGCCCGGCGCCAGGGCCACGTTGGCCCGGTTCATCATCTCGATGGAGAATTCCATGGATCCCAACCTGTCGAAAGGCGCCGGAATCTTCGCCCAGACGAACATGCCCGCCTTGGGCGGCGTCACGGGCCATCCGATTCGCTCCAGACCGTCGCACATCACGTTGCGACGGCTTTCGTAGAGACCGGCCTGCCGGATCACATCGTCGTCGCAGTGACGCAGGGCCATGATGCCGGCGATCTGGATGGCCGAGAAGATCCCGTAGTCGTAATATCCCTTGATCTTGCGCAGGGCGGCCACGATGTCGGCATTGCCCACGCAATAGCCCAGCCGCCAGCCGGCCATGTTGTAGGATTTGGAAAAGGAGCCGAACTCCACGGCCACGTCCCGGGCGCCTTCCATCTCCAGGAAGCTGGGGGCCACGTAGCCATCGAAGGTGATCTTGGCATAGGCGAAATCATGGATCACCATGAACCGGTGCTTTTTGGCCAGGGCGATGATTTCGCGGAAGATCTCCCGACTGCCCAGCATGCTGGTGGGATTGTGGGGATAGTTGAGGATCAGGACCTTGGGCTTGGGATGTACGTTTTCGCACATCATGGCGATGCGGCTGATGAAGGCCTCTTCGGCTTCCAGGGGAATGCGGATCACGCTGCCGCCGGCGATGATGGCGGCATAGACATGGATGGGAAAGGCCGGCGCCGGAACCAGCACCGTGTCCCCGGGGCCGATAAGGGCCAGGGCCAGGTGGGAGATACCCTCCTTGGAGCCGATGGTGCAGATCACCTCCGCATCGGAGTCGAGCTCGACCCCGTATTCGGCACTGTACTTCTTGGCGATTTCGCGGCGCAGGTTGCGCAGGCCGTCGGCCACGGGATAGCGGTGGGTACGCGGATCGTTGGAAACCTCGATGAGCTTGTCGATGACCAGTTGGGGCGCGGGGTCCACCGGGTTGCCCATGCCCAGGTCGATGACGTCGTCGCCGTTCCAGCGCTTCTCCATTTTTATCTTGTTGATCATGCCGAACAGATAGGGCGGCAATTGGGCCATGCGCTGTGCGAATTGAAATTTGTTCTCCTCATCCATGGAATACGCTCCTTCTGCAAAACAGAACCCCGGATCGATCCGGCCGATCCGGGGCTTGAAGCAAAACGCCACCGGCCGACCGTTACAGCCCGTGGCGTGGTGTTTCGAACTTGGCTAATGCGCCGTGACCACCTCCCGAGCTGTGCTGCCCGCGGCGGCGGCGGCAAAGGATATGTCCGACATCATATATTTTCCGCCTCAAGGTTCCAATATGATCGCACTATATAGAAGACGACCGAAGGTGTCAAGAAAACTTAGGGGACGTTGCTAACTTATTAACTTAATCACAGGGTCAGGCAATACGGTTTCCAAGTATAGAAATATCGATTCGAAAACCGGACTAAGTTAATAAGTTAGCAACGTCCCCTAAATGATATGGCAATTGATGAGGGAGTATGTTACATCCAGTCCCCATGACCGACGACGACATCATCATCCGGCTCGACAAGATCTGCTTCGGCTATCCCCAACGCGCTCCCGTGCTGTCGGACCTCGATTTCACCATGCGCCGGGGTGAACGCATCGGCTGGGTGGCGCCCAACGGAAGCGGCAAGACCACCCTGTTTCATATCATCATGGGGTTGCTGCCCCCCGTCAGCGGCCGGATCGAGATCTTCGGCCGGTCTGTAAGCATGGAAAAGGATTTCGTCGGGGTGCGCCAACGCATCGGCTTGCTGTTCCAGGATGCCGACGATCAGCTCTTTTCACCCACCGTGCTGGAGGACGTGGCCTTCGGCCCCTTGAATATGGGCAAATCCAAGGAGGAGGCCATCGCCATCTCCCGGGCCACCTTGCGCAAGTTGGGTCTCGAAGGTTTCGAGGACCGGGTGACCTTCAAGTTATCGGGGGGCGAGAAACGGCTGGTGGCCCTGGCCACGGTGCTGGCCATGGAACCGGAAGTACTTTTGCTGGACGAGCCCACCAGCGGCCTGGACAAGGAGACCAAGGTGCGGCTCAAGGAAGTGCTCCGGGGGCTCGATCTCTCTTACATCCTCATTTGCCACGAATTCGACTTCATGGCCGACATGGTCACCGGCTTTCAGACGCTGCAGGACGGCAAGATCATCGTAGATTCCGAACGCCATCCCCATGTGCACGAGCATGCGCATCCCCTGGGGCGGCAGCCGCACAAACATTAGGCTGGTGGGAACAACACCGGGGTTGCAAAAAATTATGAGCGGTCCGTCCTTTATCATCCATCTGATCCGCCATGGAGAGGTGCACAACCCCCAGGGGATCCTCTACGGCCGGCTGCCGCGCTTCGCCCTCAGCGATCAAGGCCGCCGGCAGGCCGACGCCGCCGGCCGCCATTTACGTCACAGACCGTTGCGGGCGCTGTTCAGCAGTCCCATGCTTCGCGCCAGGCAGACGGCCGAAGCGATCCACCGATACCACCTGCATCTGAACGTTCGAATCACGGGGTTGATCAACGAAGTGTGTACTTCCTACGAGGGATGTCCCGGGAACGAAGTCGATGCCCGGGACGGCGATATCTACACGGGCGCGGGTGACGATTTCGAGCAACCCGCCGACCTCGTGACCCGCACCCGAAAATTCATCGCCCGGGAACGCCGGCGCCACGCCGGAGAAGAAGTTGCCGCCGTGACCCACGGAGACGTGGTCACCTTCATGGCGCTTTGGGCCATGGGAGTGTCAGCGGTACCCGAAAACAAGACCCGGCTCGTCCGGGCGGGGTTTCCCGAGGCCTATCCGGGCCACGCCTCCATCACCACGCTGACCTACCGCGGCGGCGATCCGGAGCGACGGCCGACCGTCGATTACTATCAACCCTGACCGAGCTCGCGACGCATGGACTTGAAGCTGACTTCGTCGATTTCGCCCCGGGCGTAGCGCCGTTTCAATATCTCCAGGGCGTCCGGCACATCATGTGCCGCGGCATTATCGCCGCGGCGACCGGGAAACAGGCCCGCGATCAACAATCCCAGGGCTCCCAATACCACCAACCAGAAAATACCCATCACCAGTCCCATGCCTCCATGACCCATCATGCCGTGGCGGGGCATGTGCCAGCCGCCCCAGCGGCCGCCGAACAGGTAGAGTCCGTCGGACAGAAACCAGATGCCGGCGGCGATCAGGGCCGCCGACAGCCCCAAACTCAGCCAGATGGCTCGATTGTTTTTCATGGATCGGACTCCTGTTCGGTTTCCTGGAAGTCATCCCGAAGCAGTCTTCGGGCCAGCGATGACTTCTCATTCCTCTTGCAAAGGGGCGGCTTCCCGGTCTTCGGCGGATAGCCGTCCGCGGCCTGACATCCCTCCGGGTGCGGGAGCAGTCCCCCGCGCCGGAAGCTTAGCGCCAGCAGCTGCCGTAGCCGTAGCCGCGTCCGTGGTGGTCTTGTCCGCGATAGTCTTCGGGCAGCAGTTTACGCATCTCCAACCGGTGGCTTACCGCTTTCTCGTCAAATTTTGCCTCCAGTCCGGAGAGCTTCTTCTGCAGGTCGGCCACTTTGCCCCTGTCGGGATCGTCCTTGTGCAATTCCCTGTCCAGGTCGATATTGGCATCTTCGATATCCCGGCGCAGTTTGCGGGTCTCGTCATAAAAGCTCTCCCTGGCCGCATCGATCCGGGCCCGGGTCTCTTCGGGCAGATCCCCCCAGTAGCCGTCTCCGCCACGGTGGTAGGGGCCGTTCCCCATCATCGGACCACCATAGCCCATCATATGACCGTCGTATCCCATCATCGGGCCGCCATAGCCGCCCATGTGACGCCCATAGCCTCCGTCGTACATGCCGCCGTGGGCAAAGGCCACGGCCGCGATGGCCAGGGTCAGCAAAGCTGCCGATACGCCGATGGTGGTTTTCATCTTCTTGCTCATTGTCCATTCTCCTTGTGTTTGAATTCAATTTTACTCGCACGTGGCGATGCTGTTGTTTGTTCAACACTATTTCAATGGCCGTGCCAATCCGGGCCGGGCTGCCGCTAATTTTGTATAACCACCTGATTATATGTCTAATAAAACTAATGGCCCGGTCGTTGGTTCGGCGCGCATCGTCACGGGCCGGGTAAAAAAGAAACGGATTCGGCGGGACAGAATCGAACTGCGGGTAAAAAGGTTACGGACAAAGCTCTATGCCTCGTCATAACCCTTCAGCTTGTTGTGCAGGGTCTTGCGGGTGATGCCCAGCCGGCGCGCGGTCTCGCTTTTGTTGCCGCCGGTGGCCTCCAGGGTGGCCAGGATGGCCTCTTTTTCGATCTCTTCCAGGGAGCGGGTGCCGTCGGTGGCCGGCGTCGGCGAAGCCGCGACCTCGTGTCCGGGGTGGTTTTTTACTACGTTCATAGGCAGCTGCGTCTCGGTGACGTGTTCGCCGGCAAGCAGGATCACGGCCCGCTCCACGGCGTTTTCCAACTCGCGCACGTTGCCGGGCCAGTCGTATTTGACCAGCATGTCCATGGCCAGGGGGGCGAAACCTTTGGCGGTCTTGCGGTTCCGCCGGGCGAACTTCTGCAGGAAGTGGTGGGCCAGCAGGGGAACGTCGTCACGGCGTTCGCGCAGGGGCGGCACATGCAGGGTCATCACATTGAGCCGGTAGAAAAGGTCCTCGCGGAAGCGGCCGGCGGTCACCTCGGCCTCCAGGTCGCGGTTGGTGGCGGCCACGATGCGCACGTCCACGCGGAGCACTTCCTGGCCGCCCACCCGCTGGATCTCCTTCTCCTGGATGGCCCGCAGCAGTTTGGCCTGCATCACGGCGGACGTCTCTCCGATCTCGTCCAGGAAGAGGGTGCCCCCGTCGGCCTGCATGAACCGGCCTTCGCGCCGCCGGTCCGCGCCGGTGAAGGCGCCGCGTTCGTGGCCGAACAGCTCCGACTCCAGCAGGGTCTCGGCGATGGCCGCGCAGTTCACCGTCACCAACGGCCGGTCCTTGCGCGGGCTGTTGTGGTGCAGGGCCCGGGCCACCAGTTCCTTGCCCGTTCCGCTCTCGCCGCTGATCAGTACCGTGGCCTCCGAAGGGGCCACCATGGAGAGCATCTCCATCATGGCCTGCATGGATTCACTCTGGCCGATGATGTTATCCAGCTCCATGCCGTCGTCCAGGCGTTCCTTGAGGCGACGGTTTTCCTCCCGGAGCCCGGCATGCTCCCGGGCCCGCTCGATGGTCATCTTGAGCACATCGAAATCCAGGGGTTTGATCAGATAGTCGTAGGCCCCGGCCTTGAGGGCTTCCACCGCGGACTCCACCGAGGAGTAGGCCGTCATGATGATCACCGGAATGGAGGGATTGTAGGCCTTGATCTCGGCCAGGGCCGTGATGCCGCTCATGCGGGCCATGCGTACGTCCATGAGGATCAGATCGAAGGCTTCCTCGTGCACCCGCCCTACGGCCGTGTCGCCGTCTTCGGCGGTCTGCACTTCGTACCCCCAGCTGCGGGAGATGGTCTTCAGTGTGGTCAGATGACCGGGATCGTCGTCCACGATCAATAGTTTCGCGTTGCGGGTGACGCTCATGGCGATACCTCCGGTTCCCCGGGCGGCGGGCAGGGCAGCAGCAGGCGGAAGGTGGTGCCGCGGTCCGGTGTGCTCTCCACCTCCAGGCGACCCTGGTGGGCCTCCACGATTTTATACACGATGGCCAGTCCCAGACCGGTGCCTTTTTGTTTGGTTGTGAAATAGGGATCGAAGATCTGATTGAGCCGGTCGGCGGAGATGCCCGGTCCCGTGTCGCTGACGGCGATGGCCACCTGTCCGTTCTCCGTGGGATGGCAGGCCACGGCCAGGCGCCCGCCCGCCTCCATGGCCTGCAGGGCGTTGAGATAGAGGTTGAGCAGGCACTGGATGATGCGATCCGGGTCGATGCGCAGGGGGCACAGATTCTCGGCCACCTCCAAGTCCACCTGGACTTCGAGGTTGGCCGCATCCTGCTGGATCAACTGGATCGAGCGCGTGAGCAGGGGCGCCAATGGAGTGGACTGGAGCTTGAGATCCGATGGCCGGGCGAACTCCAGAAGCTCGGTGATGGCCCGGTTGAGCCGGTCCACCTCCTGGATCATCACGTCGGCGGCCTCCCGGGCCTCGCTGCCTTGTTCGAACTGCTGGCCGAAATAGGTGGCCATGCCTTTGATGGAACTCAAGGGGTTGCGGATCTCGTGGGCCACCCCCGCGGCCAGTCCGCCCACGGCCGCCAGTTTCTCCTGCCGGCGCACGGCCTCCTGGAGCCGGCGCACTTCGCCCAGGTCCCGCAGGATGAGCACATCGCCCACAAACTCCCCCACCTCGTTGACGATGCGGGTGGCGCTGACACTCACCGGCACGCCGCCGCCGGCGCCGAAGGCGCAGGTCATCTCTTTTTCGATCACCGGACGGCCCTGTTCCAGCAGCTCCTTGAGTCCGCACAGTCCCGCAGGCAGCAGTTCGTCCGGCAACCTGCCGGCGGCCGTATCGGCAGACACCCCGATGATCTCCTCGGCGGCGGCGTTGAAAAAGCTGATGCGCCCGTCGCGACCGGTGGCGATGAGCCCCACGGGCAGGTGGGTCACCACCTCGTCGGCAAAGGCGCTGGTATCCTGCAGCGAACGTTTGGTGGTGCGGTAGCTCTGCATCCAGAAAATCGATACGAACCCGGCAAAACCCAGCAGGAGCAGGATTACCGTCATCACCACGGAGGTGCGGATATCTTCCCGGATGGCCTCTTCGAACGGGTCCACATCCAGACCGACCACGATAATCAGGGCCTGGCGGTTCGCCCGTCCGAACCAGTCGTCCGGTTCCGGCGAGATCATCATGTGCCGCTGCATCATCCGCGACATGTGGCCGAACCCCCGGGAGCGATCCGGCGTCAGCGGCCGGAAGTGGCGGTGCACCTCGAAGGCCCGCCGGCCGTCGTCCAGATCCACCAGCTCCCAGTTCTCCTGCAGCTCGGGGCCCAGGTGGATCAATTTGCCTTCCTTCCGGAAGGGGGCGTCGATTCTGGTCGGATCGCTGTGGGCCACGGTTGCGCCATCCTCGTTCACCACGGCGATGTAAAGCACGTCCGGCAATCGGGCGGTCTCCTCCAGCAGCTGTTGGATCTGCCGACCGCCCCAGCGCATGCCCATCATCCCGGTACGCGCACCGGCCTCAACCGCCCGGATCAGAGCCGCTCCCTTGGCCAGCAGCACATCGGACATATAGCGCTTTTCCCGGTGGGTGTTCTGCACGGCCATCACGATGACCACCGCCAGCAGGATCACCGTGGATCCCAGGATGATCCATGGCGAAGTGCGCAGGCCGGTGCGTCTGGCGTTATGTCGGCGTGGGGACACTGTAGGCCTCGCTTTCGGGGAATGGCGGTGCCGGGTCGGCGTCGCAATCGACGGGGATCTTTTCGATCCCCGAAACCTTTCGACCGGCCGGGACATTAGAATATAGGGATCGACTGGGTAAAATGTAAACACCAAAAGGAAAAAACCTGCGATTCGCGTAATCTTTATACACATTCCCGGCGGCCGGGTTGTATCAATTGGACAGGCGATGGACAATTGCAGCCGGCAGCGCGCGTCCGGAATAATTGACAAACCGTCGGAATTGGGCGATATTTCCCAACCGGAGGCAAAAGAACTGCGGGTCGACCGGATGCCTTCATTGACCACCCACAGGCTTCATCAACGGTTTGCCGCGGATTTGGATCCTGCACCGCGCAGACCTCATCATCCGGCAGGAAGGACGAACGATTCCGGAAAGAGAAAGGCAAGGAGGAAACGATGGCTACCCAAGACAAGTGTTGTACGATCGTACCTTATTTCAAAGTGTCAGGCGGAAAACTCGATTCATTTAAAGAATTGTGCGGAAAATTCGTCGAAAAAAGCAGTGGCGAGGCAAAATGTCTCTACTATGGTTTCAGTTTCGATGGGGATCAGGCCCATTGCCGGGAAGGATATCAGGATGCCGATGGTCTTCTGGCCCACCTCGAAAACGTCGGCGCGCTGCTTCAGGAGGCGTTGACGATCTCCGAGCTCACCCGCCTGGAGATCCATGGACCGGAAGAAGAACTGGCCAAGCTGCGCGAACCGCTGGCCAACCTGAACCCCCAATTCTTCACGCTGGAGTATGGCTTCCGGCGGTAGGGTGCCCGGGTCGACCCGCTGGTTGCTTGAGCCCTGACGTTACCTGATAAAGTGAATGGATCAGTCGGGCAGGATCACCTTGTGAAATGCCTCGGCCAGGTCGTATTTGCTGCCCTGGGCCATGAGGCGGCAGCGTTTGCGCAGCCAGCCGCGCAGGTCGCCGTCGTTGATCTCGCGCACCTGGGATTCGTGGCAGCTCAGGGCGGTCAGCTTGCGTTCGAAGGTGGTTTCGATATTGGAGTAGTGGTTGATGTCCTCGGTGCCGAAGTAGTGAACTTCGCGCACCTTGTGGGGCTCCAGGCCCTGCTCCAGCAGATCGGGGTAGGCCATATGGTCGCGGGCGAAGGGAAAGACCGCGTCCATGACCACCTGGCCCACGACGCGGTGATCGCGGTGCCAGAGGTAGCGACGGTACGGGTCGAGGGTGAAGACGGTGTGGGGCCGATGGATGCGGATCTGCTCCACCAGGCGTTTGCGAAACCCGGGCGTGTCTTCCAGGGTCTGGTCGCCATAGCCCAGGAAGATCACCCGTTCCACGCCCAGCACCTCGCAGGCCGCACGCTGCTCCTTTTCGCGCAGGGCCACCAGGGCTTCGACGGTCAGGCTGCGGTCGCTGGTGCCCTTGTCGCCGCTGGTGCAGACCACATACACCACCCGCTTTCCCATCTGGGTCCACTGGGCCACGGTGCCGGCGGCACCGAACTCGGCATCGTCAGGATGGGCGGTGATCACCATCAGGTCAATTGAACCATTCATATCCGATAAGCTCCCGGGTCTGGGGGTTCCAATCCAAAGAACGGCAACAAGAGAGCACAGGATCGCTCCCCTGTGCTCTCGATCTTTTCAGCCGCGTCGGTGCGTGCGGCCACATGTTGTTCCCATAGTAACGCATTGCTTTCAAAAGGCAAAGGCCTCGCGTGCACGAAGGTATTCCCGGGCCGTGGCCGCGGCCGTGCTGTCCCAGCCGTAGCCCACGACGGTGGCCCGCACGCCGGTCTGCGACGGACGCCGGCCGCCGCGGGGGAGTAGCCAGCGCCCCATTCCCTGTACCAGCGCATCGGTCCGGGGCGCCGGCACCAGGGTGCCGTTGACGCCTTCGGCGATGACCGCCGGCGCGATCCCCACGGGGGTCGCCAGCACCGGCGTGCCGCAGGCCAGGGCCTCCAGCACCACCAGGCCGAAGCTTTCATAGTGGGAGGGAAGGGCCAGCAAATCGGCGGCCGCATAATAGGGGATCAATTCTTCCGGCGGCACGCGGCCGGCGAAACGAACCCGCCCGGTGATGCCCAGGCTTGCGGCCTTGGCCCGGAGCGCCCGGTCGGCGGTTGCCCGGGGTCCGTCGCCGCCCACCAGGATCAGCCGCAAATGCGGTCGCCGGGCCGCCAGTACGGCGACGGCTTCCAGCAGGGCGTCGAGCCCCTTCAGCGGGGCGAAGCGTCCCACGAAGAGCACGATCTCCTCCTCGCCGTTCATTCCCAGTGCACGCCGGGCCTCGATCCGGGGTCGGGGCTGAAAGCGCTCCAGGTTCACGCCGCCGGCGATGACGGTTACCTTGTCCGGGGGCGCTCCGTAGAATTCGACGAGGTGGTCCTTTTCGGCGGCCACCGGAACGATGACCCGGTCGGCGGACCGGACCAGCCGTCGCTCCCGGGAGATGCGCCCCCGGGGTTCGTTTTCCGCCGGCGTGGTCTGGTTCTTGACCGCCCCCAGGGTGTGAAAGGTCATCAGATGGGGCACCCGCCAGGCGTCCCGCGCCAGGGCACCCACCTCCCCCGAAAGCCAATAATGGCTGTGGATCAGATCGTAGACGACGCCGGCGCGGCGGCGATACGATTCCAGGGCGGAGAAGACGGCTTCCAGATGGAAGGGCATGCGCTCCTTGGGTACCTCCGGCCGGTCCTGGTTCAGCAGGTGGATCAGCCGCACGTTGGGATGCAGGCGAACGGCATTCGCGCTTCCGGGCATGTAGGTGAAGATGTCGATGCGATGGCCGTAGCGCCCCAGCCAGCGGGCCAGCTCGCTCACATAGACACTCATGCCGCCGGTGTTTTGACTGCCCAGGGGCCCCAGGGGACTGGAATGGACGGAGAGCATGGCGATGCGCAGGGTGGCCATTACAACTCCACCCGGCAGCGGAACAGGTCGATCTGTCGTCCGCCGATGCGCTTTTTGTAAATCTCGGCGCCTTTGAGCAGGTCGTACCGCCGGCAGCCGGCGCCGATGCCGTCTCGGATGCTGAAGATTTTGCTCAGCACCCCCACGCTCAGGTCGCTGAAGCGCGCGTCGTACCCGCTGTTGTACAGGTAGCGTGTGCCCCGATAATCGAAACAGAGCACGGCGGCGGCCGGTTCGCCGTCCACCTCCAGGAACCCCAGCCGAAGCATCCCCTCTGCGGCCAGGCATGCCATCTGGGCCTGGAAGTAGTCGGCCATGGTCGCATCCATGAAGTCGGCCTTGTCCGCCCGGTTGCGCTGGAAGAGGCGCAGGAAGGTGTCGCCGTCGGCGGTCAGATTGCAATCGCCGGTGCGCAGGTGGAAACCGTAGGATCCGTGGGCGTCCAGGCGCCGGATCTTGCGGCGCACTTCGTGGCGCTGTTTGCCGTCGAGCAGCATCAGGTACTCTTCCCACCGGGCGGGCAGCGGCGTCTCGAAGGTCACCTCGTCGGCGACGATCTCCAGACCGATGTCGCCGGCCAGGGCCAGGGTCTTCAGCGCCCCGAGGGCCCGGGACCTGGGGTGCAGGCTGCGCAGGTCCATGCGCCGGACGCCCTCGGCCTTCAGGAACGCAACGGCCGCCGCCATCACCGCGGCGGCCTCCCCGGCAGGGGCCACGATATCCTGATAGTCGCATACATCGGGGATGCCCAGAAAACAGGCGCAGTCGCCGTCCACCGACAACGGCGCATGGCCGATGGTCTCCCCGCCGTCATCCACGGTCAGGATCAGCGGCGCGCCCCGGGCCCCAAGGTGCCGGCACACCGTCTGCAGCCAGAAGGGCAATACGAAGAGGCAATCCCAGCCGGACGATGCAATGGAGGCCCGCCAGGCGTCGGTGTAGGTCGAAAAATCGGCTACGGTGACGTTTCGGGCGGCGGATCGCGCAGGATTCCCGTAATTGTCGCCATGGGCGGTGGGCATGGGAGCTACTCTCCTACGGTGGAATGATCGGTTTGCGCCGGCAGGCTCACCCTCCTGCCGCTGCCGGCGGACGCGGCCAGGGCGTCCAGCACACGCAGGTTGCCGACGCTTTCGGCCGGCGGAATGGCCACCGGCTGCCGTCCGGCAACGACGTCCCCGAAATGCTCCACCATCAATCGATATTCGTCCGTTCCATCCACCCGGTGCAGGATGCCGGTTTCGTCGTCCCGGCCGCGCACGGTGAACGCGGCCGGCCGCTCCCAGGGGATGAAGGCATCGTGGGGCAGCTCGATGCTGCCCCGGGTGCCGGTGATGGAAAAGGTTTGTTGCAGGGCGGCGGCGAATCCGGCCTCGATGGTGGCCATGGCCCCTCCATCGAAGGCCATGCTGCCCACGAACAGCGTATCGACTCCGCCGGGGGTTCTGTTGGCCATGCCGTGTACGCTACGGGGCAGGGCGCCCATCATCCAGGTGGCCGTGCCGACGCCGTAGCTGCCCACGTCCAGCAATGAACCGCCGCCTTTTTCCGGGACCAGGCGGAAATGGGTTCCCGCCGTCAGGGTTTCCGGATCCATGGCGAAAGTGAAGGCCACCCGGACCAGCCGCGGCCGGCCGATCTCGCCCCGGGCCACCATTTGACGGATCCTAAGGCTGCGCGGGTGGAAGCGGTACATCAGGGCCTCCATCAGCACCCGCCCATGGCATTGGGCCGCTGCGGCCATCTCTTCTGCCTGGCGGGCGGTGGTGGCCAGGGGTTTTTCACAGAGCACATGCTTGCCGGCGGCCAGGGCCTTCAGGGTCCAGGGATGGTGCAGGTGGTTGGGCAGGGGAATATAGACCGCGTCCACGGCGGGATCGTCCAGGACGTCGTCGCAGCGTTCCACCACCCGGGCGATGTGGAACCGCCGGGCCATTTCGGCGGCCGCCCCGGGCCGCCGGGTGGCCAGTACCTGCACCCGGCCGTTGCGTGCCTTGGCCATGGCCGGCAGGACGCATTTGCGGGCGATGGTGGCGTTGCCCAGTACGCCCCAATGGACGATATCATTCATCGAGCACCTCCACGGTTCCGCCCCGGGACATGGAGCGTGCGGCGGCCTCCAGGATGGCCACCACCTGCATCGAGTCCTCCAGAGGCGCGGCCAGGGGTTCGCCCCAGACGAGGTGGTCCGCGAGGTTCCGGTGAAAGGCATGGCGGCTCCTGGGGGGCAGGGCGAGATTCTGCTGCACCACCTCTCCTCCGTTTTGCCGGATGTGCAGGGTCAGCCGGGGCGGCATCTCGGTGACCGGTATTTCATGGGTCTCGAAATAGTGCACCTCGTGGGGCAGATAACTGGTCACGTCCCGCCAGTGTCCCACCACGGCGCCCTCGGTCCCCAACAGGTACCATTTGGGCTTGGGCGCCGCGGCGATATCGGAATGGATGAATTCGGCCTCGCGCCCGTCCGCGAAACGCACGAAGATGCGCTCCTGATCGGCGTTGGTGACATCATGCCACACCCGGTTGTGACGCATGCCCTGCACCGAATCGATCCGGGTGCCCATCAACCCGACGATCCAGTCCAGATAGTGGGCGCCCCAGTCGTAGGTGGTGCCTCCGCAGATCGGCGCGTGGGAGTGCCAGTAGCCGCAGGGATGGTGAAATGCGCCCACGAAGGTCTCCAGATGGAATAGATCGCCGATGCGTCCCTGGTCCACCGCGCCCTTGATGGCCAGGTAATCGGGATCGAATCGGCGGTTCTGGTGGCAGCAGAGGAGGAGGCGGTGTTCCCGGGCCAGCGCCGCCATGCGGCCGGTTTCCTTCCGGTTCAGGGCCAGGGGTTTTTCGCAAACCACGTGCTTTCCCGCTTCCATCATTTTCAGGGCCAGGTCGGCATGGCTGTTGGGCGGGGTGGCGACGATCACCAATTGCACGGAATCGTCGGCGGCCATTTCGTCGGCACCTCCGTGGCGGGCGATGTCGGGAAAATCGGTATGGGCCTGGTCGCGGCGGCGGGGGTCGAGATCGCATACCGCCGACAGGGTCAACCCCGGCGCGGCCTGGGCGCCCAGTCCGTGCAGGCGGCCCACCGAAGGGGCGTATCCCAGGATCCCCACCCCGGTGTCCCCAGGGAGCCTGGTCTGGCCGGCCATCCGGACCAGCAGGCGATAGAGGATCCTTTGCAGGACCGGATGCCCAAGATCTTCCAGGACGGTGGCGGCCATTTGCCCCGCATCCAGGGGCCGGTGAACCAGCACGGGACTGTGATCGTATTTCCAGTCGGCATACAGGACCACTTCGGTGGTTCCATCCGCGGGGATCATCCGGCGGTGCCGGCCCCGAAGGTAGATGGCGTCGGGCAGGCCCCGGCCCAGGGGATGATCGCGATGGTCAAACAGTACCCGCAGCTCCAGCGCCGGATCGGCCGGCGTCAACCGGACGCCGAAGCCTTCGGGCAGGTCCCCTTCTTCCGGAGACACCAGCACCAGCCAGCCATGGCCGTCGCGGACGAACCGGGTCAGCCGCCGGACTTCCTCTTCGGACAACGGGGGGCCGGAGGAAATCACGGCGTCATACCCATCGAAATCCCGGGGAACCTCCATCTGCACGGTGACCCGGACATGGGTCATGGTGCGTAGAAAGGACCGCCAGCCGGCGATCCCGGCATGGGATCCTTGGTCGATGAACAACAGATGGATGGGGGCATGGACGATCATGGGTCTCTCTCCTCGGCGGACATCCGGCAGGATGGATGTCATTGCCATGGGTCGAATCAGCGGCCGGCCCGCGCAGGAAGATCGGTAGGATTCAGTCCGTTCCATCCCGGCCGGTGTGCCAGCGGGCGCCCCGGGGGGTATCTTCGATGACGATGCCGGCACCCAGCAGGCCGTCCCGGAGGGCGTCGGCCACGTTCCATTGTTTCCGGCGCCGGAAATCCTCGCGTAGGTCGAGCAGGGCTTCCATCACCGGCTGAAGGCAGGCGGCCCGGCTGGCCGGCCGACCGGCTGCATGGGAGCCCAGGGCGGCCAGGGCTTCCCGAAAGAGGTCCCGGGCGGCGGCCGAACTCATCTCCCCCTCCAAATCGTCATGGGCGTTCCAGAGCACGCGTTCCATTTCCATCAGGCCGGCCGCGGCCCGGTCCGGCTGGTCGGCCTGGAGGCCCGTACGTATCTTGGCGGCCAGCTCCCGCAGCGCTTCCCAGGCCGAATCGGTGGCGGCGGGTTGGACGTCCGCTTGCGCGGGAACAGCGGTCGTCTCCCCGGCAGGCCGGTATCCGGCTGTGACCTCACCGGTCAAAAATTCAAAGGGAAATTCGTCCCGGGGCGCAAAAACCGCATCCCGGCCCCCGGAGCGCAGGGTCACCGCGCCGATGCCGCGCACGGTCAGTCGCCGGGAGGCCAGGTCGATGATCAGGGCGGTATGCTCATCCAGCCCCAGAATGGGCACCCCCTGGGGAATCAGCGCCTCCAGCCGGGTCAGCCGTTCGGCCCCCATGAAACAGAAGCGCGTGTCGTGGTTGCCGCCGTCGGCGTTGTTCCAGTGGGGCACCACCACCAGGTCCAGCCCGAACCGGCCGAGCACATCCAGCCCCTCCACCCAATGGGGGGGCTGGCCCACCTTGTAAATCTCGTAGACCGGCAGGGTCAGGCGCCCCATGGTCAGGGCGGCGGCGCTGGCCGAAACCAGACACCCGCCGGCAGCGATGCGCTGGTGCAAAATCTCCGGAATGGGGCTGTGCCGCAACTGCTCGATGGCATAGGTGGGGCTGCCCGGACCTACGAGGATATAGTCGGCCCGCCGCAGGGTGGCAAAGGCGGTCTCCGCGGCCGGGTCATCCGCCGACTTGAATGAGGCCACCTGCAGGGGGTGCCGCACCCGATCTGCGAAATACTCGCCGGCCTTCCGGGCGAGATGATCGGCATTGAGTTGAAATCCGGCCGGTGTGTCCATGAAAACCGCGCGGGCCGACGGTCCATGACGCCGGACCAATGACTTGTGGACCTCCACCATGGTGGCGGTGAGCTCTCCGGATCCCATGAGACAGATGGTGCCTTGGTGTTCGGGCATTCCGTTCCTTTCAGTATAGGGGACGTCCCACAAGTCCAAAGGATTGTCCGTGTTGAAAAACGTCTATCTTTCCGCGGCGGTAGAGGGTCACCTTCCCGGGCCCGTAAACGGTCCAGCTTTCCGGCGGCGTTCCGCCGATGCCGATGATACCGGTCTGTTCATCTATACCGATTAGGATCGCCCGGGGCAAATTTTTTTGCAATTCGGCTACCCATCCGCCGCCGAAGCGGTTGTGATGCGGAATGACGCAGGCATCGGCGATCAGCCCGAGCCCGGCCACCGGCTTCCGCGCCCGGGGATCGTAGAGGTGTTCGCACATCACCATGGCACCGGCGCTGCTGCCCGCCAGAACGGCACCGTCCTCCAGGGCGGCGCACATGGCTTCCCAGGCGGGTGAGGCCGCGAGGGTCTCGGCCAGATAGCCGGGAAACCCTCCCAACATGTAAATCAATTTCGCCCGGCGCAGTTCGGCGGCGATAGCCGCATCCGCCGCAGATGCCGCGTCGATCAGGTCCACGGCGGCGACCTCGCCGGCACCCAGGGACCGAAACCAGTGGATACCGTTCCGGGCGGCCCGCTGGTGGTTGTGATCCAATGCCGCGGCGGCCGGAATGATGCGGATGGCGGCATGGGGCCCGCCGGCCAGATCCATGGCGCGCCGATCCGAGGCCGCCATGCCGCCGCCGAATTCCGATCCGCCTTGAAGCATAAGGTATCCCATTTGAAATTCTCCTTGCATCCTCGATGGATCCACCTGAGATTACGATTACGCATTCGGCCCGGGGTGTCAAAGCGATCCCGCGTCGTCCGTGCGGATCTCCCTCGTCGAATCCCGTTCTGCCGGGATCCGATGCCCCCGCATAAAAATTGACACGATTTGATTCCGACGGCATATTGAAAAAAAACGGAAACAAAGCAGGCGGAAATGATTCCAGTCGACACCCATCGCACCCTTCGGGGCATTCAAATATTATTGCAAAAGGGGTTGTTCCCATTGGCGGCGGCAGGGGCATTGATTTGCATCCTGTCGGTCTCCTGGGTTTGGGCGGCCGATAGCCGGGAAGACATTTCCATCGCCTCGATTTTCGCCAAAACCGGTCCGATGGCACCCGCCCATCGGTCTTCGGCCCACGGTGTGCGCATGGCGGTGGATGAAATCAATGCGACCGGCGGGGTCCTGGGAAGACGGCTCGATCTGGTGGAGATCGATAATTTCGGTACCCCCATCGGTTCCAAGGTGGCCGCAGACAAGGCGGTGCAACAGGGGGTCGCCGCCATCATCGGGCCGGCGTTCAGCACCCAGGCCATTGCCGTGGCCAAGGTGGCCCAGGCCAACCGGGTCCCGATGATCGCCGCCATTGCCACCCACCCGGGGATTACCGCCACCGGCGACTATATCTTCCGGGTCTGCTTTACCGACCGGCTTCAAGGAGCCGTCATGGGGCGTTTCGCCCGGCAGCAACTGAAGGCCCGGGGGGTGGTCATCACCGTCAACCTGAACAGTGACTACAGCATCAGCCTGTCGTCGGCTTTCGAGCGGGAATTCATCCGGCTGGGCGGCCGGGTGCTGGCCAAATTGCCCTACACGCCCCGGCAGACGAATTTCCGCGACCTCGTCGCCAAAGCCGCCAAGGAGGATCCCGATGTGCTTTTCGTGCCCGGACACGATGAAAGCGCCCGAATCGTGGTGGATGCCATGGAGAGCGGCCTGCGCGCCATTCCCCTGGGAGGGGACGGATGGGATCACGAAACCTTTTTCAGCCGGGGCGGCGATCGAATCGAAGAGGCCTATTACACCACCCACTGGCATCCTGAACTGAAAAACACGCGCTCCATGCAGTTCATGGCCCACTTCGATGATGCGGAGGTGACCCTCACCGCCGCCGCCCTGGCGTACGATGCGGTTTGTCTGGTGGCCGATGCCATCCGCCGGGCCGGATCGGTTCGCAGGGCGGCCATTCGCGACGCCCTGGCCGCCACCCGCGATTTTCTCGGTGTGACCGGTCGTCTCAAATTCGACGCCAATGGAGATCCGGAGAAAAACGTCATCATCATGAAGATTCAGGACGGAACCCCTGTGTACTACCGACAGGAGACCTTCACGGAAGGGAATCCCTGAAAAATGCGTGTCCGTTTCCCGGGACTTTTGCAACATCGGGGTAAAGTGTCCGGGCGAACCGGCCGACAATGAAAGAAGGCCTATGAAGATCTCAAGGATATCAAAATCGGTGCGAATCCTCCTGCTGGGCCTCCTGATGGTCCCGACGCCGCATTTGATGGGCAACCCAATTGCCGCAGACACGATTCGCATCGGCGTGATCGTGGCACAGACGGGAAAGGCCAGCGACTATGGCCTGGCGGCCATCAAAGGCGCCCGACTGGCGGTGGATGAAATCAACACCGGGGGCGGCGTGCTGGACCGGCGCCTGGAACTGGTGATTTTCGACGACCGCAGTGCCGCGTTGGGCGCCCGGCAGGCGGCGTTGAGAGCGGTGGAACAAAAAGTGACGGCCGTGGTCGGCGCGGTGTGGAGCACGCACTCCATGGCCGTCGCACCTGTGCTGCAGGCCAATCAGATCCCCATGATCAGCCCGGGATCCACCGCTCCAGGGGTGACCCGGTTAGGCAATTATATTTTCCGAACCAGCTACACGGATGAATTCCAGGGAGAAATGATGGCCGAATTCGCCTATCACGCCATGGGATTTCGCAAAGCCGCGGTGCTGGTGAACATCAGTGAGACCTATTGCCAGGTTCTGGCGCAATACTTCACGACCTATTTCAAATCCCAGGGAGGGGAGATCGTCCTCCAGGCGGAGTACAAGGGATCGGACAGCGATTTTCGCAGAATTCTAGAGCCCCTGAAACACCATCATCCCGAGCTGGTGTTTTTGCCCGGATACACCCGCGACAGCGGGTTGATCATGAAACAAGCCAGGAACATGGCCATCAACACGACTTTCATGGGGGGGGACGCCTGGGAGACCGCCATCGCCGACTATGCCCGCGAAGCCCTGGAGGGAAGCTATTTTTCCACGTTCTGGCACCCCAATGTGCCGTTCCGCCAAAGCCGGCAGTTCATCGAACGCTACCGGGCCGCCCATGGAAACGAGGAGATCAGCTCCTACGCCCCCCTGGCATACGATGCCGTTTCGCTTCTGGCGGATGCCATCCGCCGGGCAAACAGCCTGGCTCCGGAAGCGATCCGGGAGGCCCTGGCCGACACACGGGAATTTGCCGGCGCCACGGGCAGCTTCACCTTCAATGCCGACGGCGATCCGGTAAGCAAGGGGGCCTCCATCCTGCAATTCAACAAGGGGCGCTGGGTCTTCTACCGAGCCTTTGCCCCGCGGTAAACAGAGGCGCCCCCTTTGCCGTTCAAGAATCCGCAAAAACTCAGCTTTCGCATCAACGCCGCCGTCTGGACCGTCTGCGCGGCGCTGCTGCTGCTGTTCGGCATCTTCTTCTACCGCTTCGAACAGCAGCAGTTTCAAACCCACCTGGACCAATCCAAGGTTTTGCTGGAATCGGTGTTTCATCAGAAACGTGAAATGCTGGCCAACGAAATCTTCGCCAACCACCGCAAGGCGTTGATCCGGACACTGGAAGAGATAAAGGCTGTGGAAGGCATCACCGCCGTTCATTTGTTCGATGCCGACGGTCATCTGACGGAATGGGAGGGCGAAGGCCGCCGTTCCGATTTAGACCGGGACCAGCGCAGGCAATTGATTCAGGGCCCCTTGTTCAACGAAATCATGTTCCAGGATCGCGCGCACCTGGCCTTCATCGGCACCATCGAAGTCATCGGCGAGCGCCAGGGATACGCCGAATTGTTCTTCGATCTATCGGAGATGAAACAGACCTCGCGCTATCGTATCCTGCTGATCATCCTGGTTTACGGGGGCCTGCTGGTGGTGCTCTCCATGGTGCTGCATCTGCTGGTGACCCGATTGGTCATCGAACCGGTATCGAAAATCCGCGACGCCATGGACCGGGTGATGCAGGGCCACCTGGGCGAACAGGTGGCCCTGGAGCAGAACAACGAAATCGGCGAAGTGGCCACCGCCTTCAACAGCATGTCGGAGCAGCTCAAGGAACAGCGTCAACGCCTGCTGCACTCCATGTCCCTGCGGGACTCCTATGCCGAACTTTTGGAAGAGACCAACCGCAAACTGGCCCGGTTGAACACCGACTTGGAATCCATCGTGGACCAGCGCACCCGGGAACTGCGGCAGAGCAATGAAAAACTGCGCAACCAGATCCAGGAGCGCGTCCGTGCGGAGCAGGCCCGGCGCGCCCTCGAAGAGCGTCTGTCGCGTTCTCAGAAGATGGAGGCCCTGGGGCTGCTGGCCGGCGGCGTGGCCCACGACCTGAACAATGTGCTCTCCGGCATCGTCAGCTTTCCCGAACTGATTCTGCTGGATATGGCGGCGGATCACGATCTGCGGCCCATCATGGAGACCATCCATAAATCGGGACAGAAGGCCGCGGCCATCGTCCAGGATCTGCTCACCCTGGCCCGTCGGGGGGTCACCCACACCGATGTGCTCAACCTCAACTCCGATATCATCGAGGACTACCTCAATTCACCCGAGTTCAAGAAAATTCATTCCTTCTATCCCTATATTTCCCTCGAGACCCGGCTCGACCCGCAATTGATGAACCTGCGCGGCTCCACCGTGCACCTGCGCAAAGTAATCATGAACCTGGTTTCCAACGCGGCCGAGGCCCAACCCGACGGCGGGCATATCCTCATCACCACCGAGAACCGCTATGTGGATCGACCCGTCAGCGGCTACGACCAGGTCAACGAGGGCGATTATGTGGTTCTGCGGGTGGAGGACCAGGGCACGGGCATCGCCCCGGAGGACATGAACCGCATCTTCGAGCCCTTTTACACCAAGAAGGTGATGGGACGCAGCGGCACCGGCCTTGGCATGGCCGTGGTCTGGGGAACGGTTCAGGATCACCACGGATATATCAATGTGGAGAGCGAGGTTGGAGAGGGGACAATATTCGAACTCTATTTCCCGGTGACCCGCGACAGCATCGAAACCAAAGAAAAGGTGGTTCCCCTGGATAGCTATGTGGGCCACGGGGAGAAGGTCCTGGTGATCGACGACGTTCCGGAACAGCGCAAAATCGCCTCCCAGCTCCTCCTCCGCCTGAACTACGACGTGGCCGTGGTGGAGAGCGGTGAAGCGGCCCTGGCATACCTGGCCTCGGAAAAAGTGGATATCCTGGTGATCGACATGATCATGGATCCGGGGATCGACGGCCTGGAGACCTATTCCAAGGTGATCGACTTGCATCCGGGGCAGAAGGCCATCATCGCCAGCGGGTATGCGGAAAACGAACGGGTGAGGGAAGCCCAGCACCTGGGCGCCGGGGCCTATGTCCGCAAGCCCTACACCATCGAAAACATCGGCATGGCGCTACGCAGGGAACTCGACCGTGAGTAACGGCGCCGGAAAGCCATCTCGTCAGGGGATGGTGGGCTGGGACGCGAAGCGCGGTTCGTGCAGGGAAATCAGGATGTCGGCCATGGACTTGACCTGCTGCAGGATATCATAGGCCTGGTAAGTATTCACCGCCGTCCCCGGCGGGATGACGTCCATCTCCATCTCATTTCAGTCTCCCTCCATGGCCAGATTGATGGAGTCGATGTGATGGATCAGCCGGGTGGCGGCCTGACGCACCCGGACCGAGGGATCCTGCACCCGGCTCCGGATCTTGGCGGCCAGGGGCAGCAGGTGCTGCCGCGGCAGGTGTACCAGACGGGTCAGGGCCAATTCACGGATGCGCGCATCCGCGTCGTCGATGCAGCGTTCATACTGGTCCAGATTCCGGAGTGAATCGGCCACGCCGTTGAACACCACCAGGGCATCGTAGCGCAGGTCGGCATCCTGGTGTTGCAGATAGGTCTTGCAGATCCGGGCCACTTCGCCCTGCCGGGAGGGAAAATGGCCCAGATTGTAAAGAATGCTGCGCTGTTGTTCCTTGGAACCGTGTTGCAGACGCTGGGTCAGGAGGGAGAAGAAGCTGTCGTCCCGGAGGTTGGACAGCGCATTGACCGCCGCCTGCTGCACCTCGATATCGTCGTCCGCCAGACAGTCGACCAACTCGGGCGCCGCCGCCAGGTTGCCTTCCCATCCAAGGGCAAAGGCGGCATTGGCGCGTATCGACGGATCGGAATGCTCCAGGTCGACCAGCAATTGGGCCACCAGCGTGTCCGGATCGTGCAGCGATCCGCCCACCAGACTGAGTTGAACGGCCGCCGCCTGACGGACGGAACCGTTCAGGTCCCCGTCCCGCATGATCGCCAGCAGCGGATCGAGGACGCGTTCGCTGGCCAGGGTACCCATCATGATCACGATCTTTACCTTGAGTTCCTCTTCGGCGACTTCGAACCCCTTCAACAACACCTCCAGGGCCAGGTCGCCGTCTGCCACCAACCGGTCCATGGCCGTCAGATAGGCGCGCACCTTGCCCAGAACACGATCGCGGACGTTGAAGGGAATGATATTGCCGGCGGATTTATCTGTTGTCATGGCGGAGAGTCGGTCATTTTCGTTTGAACGTCGCAAGGCCCTGCTGCTGGGGAGGGATGGTGCCACGGGCCGCCCGGATTGTCCAGGGGGAATCCATTTTTCCAAGCTCTTCAGGTTCGCATGAATATGTGAAGTTGTTTCTGCGCTAGCGCTTAGAAAAGGGTCAGTTGTTCCTGTTCCGCCTTGGGCGTCTTGATTCGGACGGCGGTGCGTGTCTTGAGCCGATCCTCGATATCGGCGACGAAATGGGAGAGCCGGCAGTTCCGGGTTTCTCCATTGATCGTGCGCCGGCGGGCCCAGGTCAGGATCAGCCGGGCGCGGGCGCGGGTCAATCCTACGAAAAAAAGCCGGCGCTCCTCTTCCATGTCCACCTGGCGGCCGGGTTGCCGCAGGGGCAGCAGGTTCTCTTCGCACCCGGCCACGAATACCACCGGGAATTCCAATCCTTTGGCGGCATGCAGGGTCATCACGGCCACCTTCTCCGCTTCGGGTTGGTATAGATCGGTATCCCGCTGCAGGGCCAGGCGGGTTCCGAAGCCGGCTTTATCGACTCCCATGGTCTGCGCCAGTTGAATCATACGGCTGAATGGCTCGGGTTCGACGCGGGACGCCAGGGTGGTGCGGGCCACAATATGGCGCAACGTATCGGCCACATCCTTTTGGGAGGTCTCTTCGGCCAGCAGATCCAACATGCGTACCAGGGCCGCCAGCCGGTGCTGGCGTTTGGTGGACATGCCGGGGATGGGCAGCCGGTGGACGCTGCGCAGGGCGGTTTGGAGGGTCAATTGCCGCCCATAGGCCCATTGCTTGAACATGTCCATGGTGGTGTTGCTGATGCCATAGGCGCTCAGTCCGCTGAGTTGACCGAAATCGGCATAGCCGCCCTGGCCGGTAATCACCCGGAAGGCGGCCATCAACTTGTTCAGCGCCGGCTGGCGCACGGCCTTGCGGCTGACCCATTGACAGGGGATGGCGGCCCGGGTGAGTTGCCGGGCGATCTGCTCCACCTGGCGTCCGGTCCGGCACAGGATGGCGAAGTCGGCAAAACTGCGTGTCGTTTCTGCATCGTCCTCATCCAGTTTATCGAAGTCGATGCTGTGAAACCCGGTGCCGCCGACCATGTTTTCGATGGTACGGCCGATGGCCACGGCTTCCGCTTTGGCCGAAGGCGTTTCCATTACCGACACGGTCCGAAAACCGTCGATACCGGAATAGGTGCGTTCCGGAGCACCCACCTCCAGCGAAGTCCGTCGTCCCTTCCGGATCACCTGGTAGGAGGCGTCGAGGATGGTCTCGCTGGAACGGTAGTTGCGGGTCAGGTGGATGCGGCCGGCCTGGGGAAAGTCTTCGCCGAAGCGTTTAAAAAAACGCAGGTCCGACCCGCGAAAGCCGTAGATGGCCTGATCCGGATCGCCGATGACGCAGATATTGGCCGCCGGAGGTGCCATGGCACGCAACAGCCGGTATTGAGCGTAGTCGATATCCTGGAACTCGTCCACGAAGATGTAACGGTAGCGGTCGCGAATCTTTCGGCGCCACGCCTTGTCGGTCTCCAGATGATCCACGGCTTCCAGAATCAGGTCTTCGTAGTCATGAAGTTCCTGGAACGTCAGCAGACGCTGGTAGGCGCCATAGAATTGGGCAAGGATCGCCCGGTGACTTCGGGGGACGATGCCGTCCAGGTCGTGGTCGGGCCGCAGCAGTAGTTGTTTGGCCCGGACCACGAATTCCAGCAGGGTGGCGGGGGACAGGGCGGCGGATCCCCCATGGGAGACCAGGGCGACGGCATCGGACGCGATGGCACGCCGGGCCGTTTCGTCGATGACGACACAACCATGGTCATCGAAGGCTTCCCGGAGCAGTTGGCGGCCCAGGCCGTGAAAGGTCGTGACCAGAGGCGTTTCGACACCGGCCGGGAGCATGGTCGTCAAGCGTTGCCGCATCTCGCGGGCGGCCTTGTTGGTGAAGGTGACGGCCAGGATGTTGTGACCGGCGACCTTTCGATCCTCCATGAGACGAACCATGCGACAGGTAATGGCGCGGGTCTTGCCGGTGCCGGGTCCTGCGGAGATCAGCAGGGGTCCCCGGCCGTAATCCACCACGGTCTGCTGGCGTTCGTTGAGCTGAAACCCGCTGGGACGGGGGGATTCGAACAACACGGGCGTTTCGGCGACCGGCGCGGGTGGCGGCGGTTCCGGAGCGGGAGCATGGATGGGGTTTGATTCGGGAATATCGAAGAGGCTCTGCTGCCCCTGGAGGCGGCTTCTTTCCTCGGGATCGAAAATACGAACCCGGCCGAACTCGCCGTCGAAACCGGGTTCGAAAATCACCCGGCCATCACGCATCCGGCAGATCGCCTCCGCCAGGAGGGGAATATGGCTCTTTTCCAGGTCCGAGCGGGGAATGCGACAGAGAATATCGAACTCGGATCCGTGGTCCTGAATCAACTGAGCGAAGGCCATTGCGGTTTTCTTGGTTTTGGGTCCCACCTGGAGAACCTCGGCCAGCAAATCCTCCAGGGGAATCAAATTGCGGTATTCGGCGGCCTTATGGGGGCGGGTACCTTCGTCGCGGTCCGCCAGGTCCTCGACGCGGTGCAGAACGCCCAGGGTGAGGGGTCGTCCGCAGCGCGGGCACCGGTTGCCCAGGCGGCGCGTTTCGTCCGGGCGGCAGCGAAACGCGCATTTGCGATGGCCGTCCACATGGTATTTGCCTTCTTCGGGATAAAATTCGATGGTTCCGGAGAATTCCCGCGGTTTACCGCCGCGCAGGGCGTCGCGAATGGCGGGATAGCTCAAATCGGTATTGAAGCAGTTGGCTTCGCGGCCCAATTTGGCCGGAGAATGGGCATCGGAATTCGATACCAGGGTGTAGCGATCCAGGTTGGATACGCGCCAATTCATGGGCGGATCCGAAGAGAGCCCCGTCTCCAGGGCGAAAATATGTTCCGTGAGATCTTCGAAACAGGCATCCACCGAATCGAAGCCCGATTTGGATCCCAACAGGGAGAACCAGGGCGTCCAGATGTGGGCGGGAATCAGATACCCGCCGGGGGTTGTTTCCAGGACGATCTCCAGCAGGTTGCGGGCATCGAGACCCAGAATGGGTCGGCCGTCGGATCGGATGTTGCCGATATCGTCCAGGCGGCGGTTGAGAAGACCGGCCGCTTCGGGATGGGGCATGAACACCAGGTTGTGGTTCTTGCGGGTGCTGCCCTCTTTCTTGTAGATGTTGCTGATTTCGGTGACCAGCATGAATCGCACCGGACGCCGGCAGGAAGGGGGCACTTTTTCGTCGCAGGCGCGGGCGAGCGAAGGCTTCAGTTTCAGCAAGCCCTCTTCTGACGGTTCGAGCTTTTCCTCTATTTCCAGCCACCATCCCGGATGGGTAAAGTCACCGGTACCCAGAACGGTGAGCCCCTTGATCTGGGCCATGATGTAAAGGTTTTCCAAGTCGAGATTCTTGGCCGTGGCGCGTGAGTATTTGGAGTGTATATGAAAATCGGCGAGAAATTCCATGATCCTGGTCCACCGGCGACGGTTATGATGGCGTGATGCCGAAGGGCATTTCATCGCGCCCAGATAATTCAACGGCGGCAGACTATCCCAAGGTTCCAGGTGTGTCAAGATTGCCACAGTGCGCCGTCCATGGGTATGGGGGGATCTGCGGCCTCTCCCCGTCGAAATCCTATATCTCAATATTATTCATGATTTCAAATAGATGATCTATATCCGGTCCAATATTCGAGGATAAATAATCGCTCGCTCGCCAAATAGTTAAAATAAAATATATTATCAGTGAGTTATATTGATTCTATAATCCAGGCGAACGCACCAAAAAGGTCTTGTTTTGTATCGGGATTGCGGCTATATTTATGTACTTTTTTGGTATTGAACACTATATCTTGTATCAGGAACGACATGGGCCTATTGTCATCCAGTACGTCCATCACCCGCTACCGGGTGGATGGGAAAATAGAAGCACCGATTCTCGACACCATCGCCGCGGGATTGAAGAAAAACACGGTCGCCGATATCGATGAAAATCCATCGGACCGGACCTCCGGCTGGGCCAGCTTTCAGGATCCGTTCAATACCGATTTCGAAGGGTCCAGTTTCGTCTTCGGCACCTATATCGTATTCGCCCTGCGGGTGGATAAAAAATCGATTCCCGCCAAGATGGTTCAGAAACACTTCGCCATCGAGTCGGCCAAGCGGCTTGCCGAACTGGGTCGCGAGTTCCTCACCGCCAATGAAAAGCGGGCGATCAAGGATCATGTGATCAATGAATTGAACCGGAAAATACCCTCCACCCCCAATGTGTACGATCTGGTCTGGATGTATGAATCCGGTGAGGTATGGTTCTATTCCAACCTGAAAAGCGCCAATGAAGAGTTGGAAACCTTGTTTATAAAATCGTTTGGTGTCAGCCTGGTGCATTCCATCCCCTATACCATGGCGGCGCTGGACAATTCCCTGTCCGCCGATCAGTTGGACGCATTGAATCGATTGGCCCCCGAGAATAGAGACAATTAGTCGTTATGTTGGATATTGCAGTCGCCTACAATCGTTACCGGTTCCTGGGGAACGAATTTTTAACCTGGATCTGGTTCATCATCGAGAACGAGGACCATGTCGTTCGTGAATGCGACCGGGAGGCCGTGGGACTTCAGGTGGGCAACCGCATGGTATTGGAAAACCGCTGGGCCAACGGCAAGGAGACCATCACCATCAAAGGGGACGCCGTCGGGTTGGAGGAGGGATTGTTGTGCCTGGGCAAGGGCGGATCGGTCACGGAAATCAATTTGATTTACAAGAGTGGTTCCCTTCAATGGCAATTTTCATTGAAAGGCGAAAGCCTGAATTTTTCCGGACTGAAGCTGCCGGAAACCGGTGCCGCCGAACAACCCGACGATTTGGAAGGCGTCGTGCTGGAAAAGCTCTATCTGTATGAGAAACCCTTCCGGTTCGTGGACGCCTTGTATCGCCAATTCATTGTTCTGCGATTGTCGGATCGATGGAAACAGACCTTGACGGCAATGAAAAAATGGGTTCGGGGAACCGACAAAGAGAGTTGAAGAGTGCTCTCATTACATGTTCACAAATAGGGACTTGTGAACCGCTTTTGGAATCCTGTTGATAAGTCCAGGGTTCTGATCAAATTTCCTGACGTGGTTTGAACAGGACAGGATTGAAAGAAAGGGTACAATATTATCTGGTTATCCGGTTATCAACATTTGCACAGAATCTATTCCTTATAATAATCTTTCAATAAATAAAAATAAGGATAGTAAAATGAAGTTTACAATAGCAAAGAGCGACATCGTCGAAGTATTGGCCAAAGTACAGGGGTTGACCGGAAGAAGAAGCAGTCTGGCCATCACGGAATGTATCCACATCAACACCACGGATAACGGCATCCAAATCATCGCCACCGACTTGGAGACCGGCTATGAAGGCAATTTCAACGCCGTGGTGGATAAGCCGGGCACCGTCGCCATCAGCGCGCGCAAGTTCTATGAAATCGTGCGTGAATTTCCCAGTTCGGAAATTTCCATCGAGGAAAAAGACAACCGGATCATCGATATCGCCAATCCGAAGGTGCAGTATCACCTCAAGGGAATGAATCCCGCAGATTTTCCGGACACCCCCACCATCGAAGACGTGCAGTTTTTCGATGTACCGGCCCAGACCCTGAAGAAGATGATCGATAAGTCTACGGTGATCAGCGGAATCGGCGAAGACAAAAAGCCCCATATCAACGGAGTTTATTGCGAGCGTTTGGCGGAATCACCAAAGGCGCTGGTTCGGATGGTCTCAACCGACGGCAGTCGTTTGTGTAAATACGATCTGGTACTGGAGGAAGGCAGCGAAATCGTACCCGGCGGCAGTATTTTGATTCCCAAAAAGGGGTTACACGAAATCAGCAAGTTCCTGGATGGTGGAAACACCGTGCAGGTGGGAACCCAGGACAGCTATTTCGTCGTCCGGAACGAATCCGAAAAACTATATATTCGATTGCTGGTGGGAAATTTTCCACACTATGAAGACATCATTTTTCGTGACGAGGGCCATCTTATCGAAATGGAAAAGGAACTCTTTCTCGACATGCTCAAACGCATGTCGATCCTCTGCAACGACAGTTATCGTGCCGCCATGTTTACCTTCGATGCGAATGAACTGGTGATCAATGCCACCAATCCGGATATCGGCGAATCCAAGGAAGACATGTCCATCGATTACAAAGGCGGAAAAATAGAGGCGGCCTTCAACCCGAAATTGTTCATCGATGCCGTCAACTGTATCGACGATTCCAAACTCATCGTTAATATCGTCAGTGACGGCAAACCATGCCTGATTGAAGGCAAAGAAGACAAATCCTACCTAGGTGCAATCATGCCGATGAGAGTGTAAGCGCGAAATGAATAAAAAATACGATGCCAGCAGCATAGATGTATTGGAAGGTCTCGAACCGGTGAGGCTCAGGCCGTCGATGTATATCGGAAATGTGGATGTGGCCGGCCTGCATCACCTGGTCTATGAAGTGGTGGATAACAGCATAGACGAGGCCATGGCGGGTCACTGCGATCAGATCAATGTAAAGGTCCATACCGACAACAGCGTCAGCGTGGAAGATAACGGTCGTGGGATTCCCGTAGATATCCACAAAACCGAAAATGTACCCGCGGTAGAGGTGGTGTTGACCAAATTGCACGCCGGTGGAAAGTTCGACAACGATACGTACAAGGTTTCCGGTGGTTTGCATGGTGTCGGCGTCTCCGTGGTCAATGCCCTGTCAAAACGGCTGGAAGCCGAAATCTACCAAGACGGCAAAATTTATTATCAAACCTTCGAAAAAGGAATAAAGACCAGTGAATTGGCCGTTATCGGCGAGACCAGCAAGAGAGGCACCAAGATTCATTTCACGCCCGACGACACCATCTTCAATAGCGTGGAGTATAATTACGATTATCTGGTGCGGCGGATCCGTGAACTTGCCTTTCTGAACAAAGGAATCCGTATCATCCTGGAAGATGAACGATCCGACAAGAAAGAAGAATTCTTTTATGAAGGGGGCATCGTATCGTTTGTCGAATACCTCAACCGGCGGCATATCCCGATTCACGATGTCATTTTCATGGAAGGAGAGAAAAACGACGTCCAAATCGAGATGGCCATTCAATACAATGACACCTTCCAGGAGAGCATTCACTCTTTTGCAAACAACATCAATACGGTGGAAGGCGGTTTTCACCTGGTGGGTTTCAAGGCCGGATTGACCCGGACCCTGAATCAATACGCCAGCAATGGAAATCTGCCCAAAAAGCTGAGCACCCGAATCAGCGGTGACGACGTTCGGGAAGGCCTCACCGCCATCATCAGCGTACGAATCAAATCACCGCAATTTGAAGGACAGACCAAGACCAAATTGGGTAATAGTGACGTCAAGGGTCTGGTGGAGTCGCTGGTCAACGAAAAACTGAATGTTTTCCTGGAAGAGAACCCGGCCGTTGCCAAGAAGATCATCGCCAAGGCGGTGGATGCGTCCCGGGCCCGGGACGCGGCCAAACGGGCCCGGGATCTGGCCCGCACCAAGGGGGCGCTGATCGATTCGACCCTGCCGGGAAAACTGGCCGAGTGCCAGAGTGCCGATCCGGAAGAACGTGAAATTTTCATCGTCGAAGGCGATTCGGCAGGCGGTTCCGCCAAGCAGGGAAGGGATCGAAAATTTCAGGCGATCCTGCCCCTCAAAGGAAAGATTCTTAATGTGGAAAAGGCCCGCTTCGACAAAATACTGCAGAGCGAAGAAATCAAGAATATCATTACCGCCCTGGGAGCCGGAGTGGGAAGCGAAGAATATGATATCGAAAAGATCCGCTACAAGAAAGTCATCATCATGACCGATGCCGATGTGGATGGTTCCCATATTCGAACGTTGCTGTTGACTTTCTTCTATCGCCAGATGCGGGAGATCATCGAAAGGGGATATTTATATATCGCCCAGCCTCCGCTATTCAAAGTCGGAAAAGGCAAAAAGGAAATCTACCTCAAGGATGAACACGACTACAACGATTTTATCCTCAAAAAAGTCTGCGACAAAATCAAGATTCAAAGTGTTTCCCTGAACGAACCCATCAGCAATCATACGCTCTACCTGTTTGCCTGCAATCTGGCGGAGTACTATGAATCGTTGAATCGGCTGGAAAACCAGGGGATGCCCGTCGATATCATCGAAACGCTGGTCATGGAAGGCGTAGAAGATAAACAATTTCTCCAGGATGAGAACAAGGTAAAAGCTTTGAAGACCCGTATCGAGGAATACGGCTATTCCGTCGATGCGCCCCTGTGGAACGAGGAGCGGCAGGTTTTCGAGATCGATGTCACCGAACCGATCTACCTGAAAATCGGCAGGGCGCTGATCTACTCGGGGGAATATCAAAAATGCTGCCAGTCCGGAAAACACATCGTCTCTTTCCAGCAAGGACCCTATCGGGTTATCCAAGGCGACAAATCCGAGGATGCCGTCGAAATCGCAGATAAACGCAAACTGCTCGGCTATTTGTTCGAAGAAGGCAAGAAAGGCATCAATGTTCAGCGGTACAAAGGCCTGGGTGAAATGAATCCGGATCAGTTGTGGAAAACCACCATGCACCCGGAAAAGCGCATGATGCTGAAAGTCACCATCGACGATGCCATGGAATCGGATGAGATATTCACCATTCTGATGGGCGATCAAGTCGAACCGCGGCGGGAATTCATTCAGAACAATGCGCTGGAAGTCAGTACCCTCGATATTTAATTTGCTTCGCCACAAGAAAAGAACCCCCGGGGCTGCGGCCGGCCACCGGGGGTTCCAAATTGGGTGCGCTTTTCAAAGCAATCGCAAACGTACCGCACGACTTTCACTTCAGCTTAGGAGAACATACACAGGTCAAGGACAGCAGAATAGAACGCTAAGCGCAGGAGACGTATCCCACAAGAAAATTGTTTTTGTCAAGTAAAAAAAACAACTTCAGCGGGACGCATGGGCAATGAAGTTATAATCTTTTATATTTCAGTATATTGTAGCCGCATTCGCTGCAGTTGGGATCAACCGATCGGTTTCAGGAGAAGAAATGTACATACACAACATAAAGGCGAGGGACCTGCCGGACCTATGGTTTCAGGCGGTGCATGATATTCTCGATCACGGACGTCGATTCACCATCGACAGAGGTTCGTATGCCGGACAGACACGTTTGGAATATGATTATTTTACCGGCCATGTCCAATATCCGGGAACACAGCCTTATTTACCTGATATACCAGCAAGTTGCGGCATACCCAATCCGGTGGAGGAAGCCTACCTATACGGGGGCGAGGGCTATGAACGCTCCTATATCGAATATCTGATGACCGGGCACAAGGAACCGGGGGAGTCTTACACCTATGGGGAGCGTCTGACCCGGGCGCCATTGCGGGGCGACAAACTGGCCTGGTGGCAGGCCGGTAAGACGGAAATCATCGACAAGCGCGCGCATGGCCCCCGTGCCGTGTTTACCGAAGACGACCAGATATTCATCAATCAAATCGAGTGGATCATCGATACGTACAAGAAATTCGGCCATCGCAACAACCAGATGGTGCTGCAGGTGGCCCATCCCAGCGATGTCACCCTCGTGGATCCGCCATGCCTCCGGTCCATCGACACCCGTATCCAGGACGATACGCTCCATTTTTTCGTCTATTTTCGATCCTGGGATTTGTGGGGTGGACTTCCCGCCAACCTGGCCGGCATCCAGAATCTCAAAGAGTATATGGCCAATGAAATCGGGGTAAAGGACGGCGAAATGATTGTCGAAAGCAAGGGCCTGCATCTCTATGGCTATGCCGAAGACCTGGCGAAATTGAGATGCATGCGGGAGTGATCGACTTAGGGCTCGCTTTCAGAATTCGATATGTCTCGGCGTTCGCGGGAATGGAATCACATCGCGGATGTTGTGAATACCGGTGACCAGCATCAACAGACGCTCGAATCCCAGTCCGAAACCGGAGTGGGGCACGCTGCCGAATTCCCTGGAATCCAGATACCATTTGTATTCATCCAGGGAGAGGTGCTGCTCCTGCATGCGTTCGGCGAGAACTTCATAGCGTTCCTCGCGCTGGCTGCCGCCGATGATTTCTCCGATTCGCGGCACCAGCACATCCAGGGCGGCCACCGTGCAACCGTCGTCGTTCAGACGCATGTAGAACGGTTTGATGGTCTTGGGAAAGTCGATCAACATGACCGGTTTCCTGAAATGGATTTCCGTGAGATAGCGTTCGTGCTCGGACTGCAGGTCCTGACCGAAGGAAACCGGAAATTCAAATGATTTTCCGCTCTTGTTGAGTATTTCGATGGCTTCCGCATAGGGCAGACGCTGGAATTCGGACTGGACGATGTTTTCCAGGGTCGCCAGCAGGGACTTGTCAACGAAGCGGGCGAACAGGTTCAGATCGGCGGAACAATGCTCCATCGCATGGGATACAAGGGATTGGAGCATCTCCTGGGCCATCGTCATGCAGTCATCGAGGTCGCAGAAGGCCATTTCCGGCTCGATCATCCAGAATTCGGCGACATGGCGACTGGTATTGGAATTCTCCGCCCGAAAGGTGGGGCCGAAGGTGTAGACGTCGCCAAGGGACAGGGCCAGCATTTCCGCTTCGAGTTGGCCGGATACCGTCAGGTTGGCTTCCCGGCCGAAAAAATCGTTTTCGATATCGCTGCGGCCCGGCGGCAGGGTGGTCACGCGAAACATCTCGCCGGCCCCTTCGCAGTCCGAAGCGGTGAGAATGGGGGTCTGCACATGGCGAAAGCCGCGGTCATGGAAAAACCGGTGTACGGCATAAGACATTTCGGAACGGATGCGGAATGCGGCGCCGTATTTGTTGGTCCGTGGCCGCAGGTGGGCGATGGTGCGCAAATACTCGTCGCTGTGGCGCTTTTTCTGCAAGGGGAAGTGCTCGGGCGTCTGATGCAGAATGGCGACGTGGAGGGCCTTGATTTCCCAATTCTGGCCTTTGCCCTGGGATGGGATCAGGTCCCCTGAAACCTCGACGGCCGATCCGGTGGTGAGCTTGCCGACCTCGTCATAGTTGTCCAGGGTGTTGTCGGCGACGACTTGAATATTGGCCAGACAGGACCCATCGTTGATTTCAAGAAAAGAAAAGTCCTTGGAATCCCGTTTGGTCCGAACCCATCCCTTGATCAGTACCTTTTCGACCGGTGAGGCCGATTCCAGAAGCCGTACGATCTTCGTTCTCATCGCGGTCCATCCTTCTCTTCGGGGTAGATGTCCCAGGTTACAGGTTGAACCTACCGGCCTGCGGATCGAATGACAACGATTTTTTGGGTTCCCGGATTGCATGATTTACAGTTCCGCACGTACCGATGAACGGATTTGCTCTTGATATGATTGCCGAATTCTGACAGATGAATCGGTTTTGAACCGTCACGACCGCCCCGGTCCGTACGGGCGGATGGTGTGTGGAAAGCGAATGACGATGCCCCTTTGCCAAATCGACCAATTGTTGCCCCACGTGCAGAAGCCGAGCCGGTATCTCGGTACGGAAATCAACCATATCCGCAAGGATCATCGGCGGGTCCGGCTCAAATTCGCCCTGGCCTTTCCCGATCTTTACGACATCGGCACCTCCCATTTCGGAATGCAGATTCTCTATCATCTGTTGAACCAGGACGCGGATGTCGCCGCCGAGCGGGTGTTCGCCCCGGCCCAGGACATGGAGACGCTGCTGCGGAGCAGGGACTGTCCCCTGACGACCCTCGAATCCCAAACCCCCCTCGCCGATTTCGATATCGTCGGTTTCAGCCTGCTCTACGAATTGAACTACACCAACGTTCTCAACATGATCGATCTGGCCGGGTTGCCGTTGCGATGGTCCCGGCGACGGGAACGACATCCCCTGATCATCGCCGGGGGGCCTTGCGTGAGCAATCCCGAGCCCATGGCCGCGTTCTTCGATGCCATGGTCTTCGGCGACGGGGAAGACCTGGTGCCCGCGATGACCCGCATCTGGATGTCCTGGAAAACGGCAGGCGGCCGAGAGAAGGTTGAGCTGCTGGAGCGCTGGTCCCGATTGGAAGGAGTTTACGTACCGCGATTCTTCCAGGCCCGCATCGATCCGTCCGGATTGCAGCGGCTGGCGCCCCTTGTTCCGGGACAGACCGCGGTATCCCGGGCGATCATCGCGGATCTGGATCGGGCCTGCTTTCCGGACCGGCCGATCCTTCCCTTTGGCAAGCCCGTGCATGATCGGTTGAGAATGGAGATTGCGCGAGGCTGCACACGGGGGTGCCGGTTCTGCCAGGCCGGCATGATCTATCGACCGGTACGGGAGAGGTCGCCGCAAACCATTCAGCGATTGATCCGGGAGGCACTGGTTTCTACCGGATACGAGGATCTTTCGCTGCTCTCTTTGAGCACGGGCGACTATTCCTGCCTGCCCGGCCTCATGGAGCAATTGATGCGCCATTGCCAGGCCGAACACGTGGCAATTTCCCTGCCCTCCCTGCGGGCCGGATCCCTGACGCCGGAGTTGATGGCGTTGATCCGCTCGGTGCGCAAAACCGGATTTACCATCGCACCGGAGGCCGGCAGCCAGCGGCTGCGCGATGTCATCAACAAGAATATCACCTTCGCGGATGTGGCCGCCACCGTGGAGGATGCGTTTGCCTTGGGATGGACGGTCATCAAGCTCTATTTCATGATCGGGCTGCCCACCGAAACCGAGGACGACCTGGACGCCATCGTCGACATGGTGCGGGAGTTGCGTAATATCAAAGGTCCGCAGCGACGGCGGTCCCAGATCAACGTCAGCGTGACCACCTTCATTCCCAAGGCCCATACGCCGTTTCAGTGGTGCGCCCAACTCTCGCTGGAGGAGTCCAAGGCGAAGCTCGCCCATCTGAAATCACGGCTCGCCATGCCGGGGGTCCGACTGAAATGGCAATCGCCCGAGATGAGCCTGCTCGAAGGGGCGTTGGCCAGGGGCGATCGGAGACTGGCAGATGTGGTCGAGCAGGCCTGGTCCCGCGGTGCCCGCTTCGATGGCTGGAACGATCAATTTCAATGGGAACATTGGCAGCAGGCCTTTACGGTCACCGGGATCGATCCGGATTCGGTCGTCTTGCGGCGGAGAGAATTGGAGGAGCCCCTGCCCTGGGATCACATGGATGCCGGAGTGGACCCGGAATTCCTGAAACGACAATGGCGCAAATCCCTGGAGAATGAAACCGTCGAAGACTGTCGTCTCGGGAGTTGTCAGGACTGCGGGGTCTGCGACTTAGAATCCCTGGCACCCGTGGTGTTCGAGCCGGCCGAAACGGAACCCTTGCCGCCGGCGCAAACCGGGAACGAAGAGAGAGATCATGTCTGGTTTGAGCTGACCTATTCCAAGAAAGGCCAGGCGCGCTTCTTCGGGCACCTGGAGTTGAGCAATATCATGGCCCGGGCGGTCAGGCGGGCCCGGATCCGCGTAAAGTACTCCCAGGGCTTCCATCCCATGCCGCGGATCTCGTTCGACGATCCGCCGCCGCTGGGAGTGGAAAGCCAGGCCGAAAAGATGCGGTTGCTGGCATCCCCGGGCCATACCTGCACAGAGATCATCGAGAGGCTCAATTCCCAACTGCCCGGAGGCTTGCAGGTGTCCCATTGCCGGACGAAGCCTACCGGGAAACGGGTCGCCACGGACACAAGTTTCTGTTATCGTGTGTTTTTGGGACGACTGAAACCCTCTGCCGGAGACCTCCGCCAATTCCAGCAAAGCCGGCATTGGCCCTATCTGCGCAAGAAGCCCAAAGGACGCAGCCGAAAGGTCGACCTGCGCCAACTGGTTTCTCGGCTGGAACTGGAAGGGGACGGCGTGCTGCTGATGGAGATTCAGTCCACCGGCGGGATTACCGTAAGGGCGGCAGAGGTGTTGGCGGCCGTCTTCGGGCTCTCCGATGAGCAACTGGCCGATCTGCGCATCCTTAAGCTGGACGTATGCCCGTGAGGTACTGTTTCCTGCATCCGGCGCCTGAATTCGACCGCCACGGCAGGGTTGACAATCACCGGCCGAGCCGGTAGTCTTGTAAAAATTAATTGTATATTTGGTTGGTTATGGCTACAAAAAAAATTATTTGCAATGACATGGCTCACGAAACACGGGTGGCCCTGGTGGAAGACGGTGACATCGCCGAAGTGTTTATCGAGCGCACCGGATCGTCCGATAACACCGGCAATGTCTACAAAGGGCGGGTGCAACGGGTACTTCCCGGCATGCAGGCCGCTTTCGTCGATATCGGGCTGGATCAAGCGGCCTTCCTCTATGTGGATGATATTCTGACGGACAATTACAAGTCCCTCGCGCCGCCCGCCACCGACCCGGAGGACGATGCCATCGACGAGGGCGAAGATACCGCCCACAAGAAGGCCGATGCCAACATCATCGACCTGATCACAGAAGGGCAGGATGTGATGGTCCAGGTGGCCAAATCATCCATCGGTACCAAGGGAGCGCGCATCACTTCTTATATTTCCCTGCCCGGCCGGTTTCTGGTGCTCATGCCCTCCTCCAGTCACATCGGCATTTCGCGAAGGATTCTCGACGAAACCGAACGCCACCGCCTAAAGGAACTGGTATCCGAATTGCGGAGCGGTTCATTGGGTTATATCGTGCGCACCGCCGCCGAAGGCGCCATTGCCGAGGATATCCGCCGAGAGATCGAATTTCTGAGCAAGCTGTGGAACAGTATTCGCGACAAATATCAAAAAGCGCCCACGCCGTCTTTGATTCATCAGGAACTCGACATTCGATTGCGGGCCGTTCGGGACCTGCTGCTCCACGAAGCCGAGACCTTGATCATCGATTCCCGGGACGGATACCAGGACATCCTTTCGTTTCTCGATACGTTCATGCCCAGCCTCAAAAGCTCGGTGGAACTCTACGAAGGCAACGAACCGGTGTTTGACGCCTACAACCTGGAAGGCGATATCCTCAGGGCCCTTAAAAAGAAGGTATGGCTCAAATCGGGCGGCTATATTATCATCGAACATACCGAGGCCCTGGTGGCAATCGATGTGAACACGGGAAGGTACGTGGGCAAGCACAATCTGGAAGAGACCATCCTCAAGACCAACCTGGAAGCAGTCAAGGAGATCGCCTATCAGGTCCGACTGCGGGATATCGGCGGCATTATCATCATCGATTTCATCGATATGGAAAAAAAGTCGAACCAGGAGAAGGTCTTCAATGCGCTTTGTGAAAGCTTTGCCAGGGACCGCAGCAAGTCCCACATCCTGCCCATGTCGGAAATGGGCCTGATTCAGATGACCCGCAAGCGCATCCGCAAACCGCTCACCCGGCTGATGTGCGAGCCGTGTTTCTATTGCGAGGGCGAAGGGCAGCTCATCTCCAGCCAGACGCTTTGTTACAACATCCACCGGGAGATCTTACGCCATTCCAGCGACATGATGGGCAAAGGCATTACTCTGCGCGTGAATCCCCAGGTGGCGGAACGGCTCCACGGCGCGGAGAGCCACTTGATTACCTCCCTGGAGAGCCGTCTCAACAAGCAGATCACCATCTACCCGGATAAACGGTTTCATCTGGAACAATTCGACCTGCTGGAAACGTTGAGTATCTAGACTTTTGAATATTGACAATCCCTCTTCTTTGTGGTTATTTTCCCGGGTTCGGCATCCGTCAGGCGGCCAATATTAGGAATTATTCATGCATCCTTCGGCATCGGGCCCCAGAAGGAAATTTTGCATAAAGGAAAGAGAAAATGAAAAGAACATTTCAACCGAGCAGAATCAAGAGAGCGAGGACCCACGGCTTCCGTTCGCGGATGGCCACCAAAGCCGGCCGCCGCATCATCAACCGTCGTCGCGCCAAGGGACGCAAGCGGCTGGCCCTCTAACCGGTACGATTTTCGGGTCTAAGAGACCCACGCGATGACGACCACATGGTCGATTTTCATTCAGATAGGCGGAAGAAAGCGGATTCAAGCTCGAAAAGGACCTTTGCCAAAGGCGACAGACTTTTACAGCGATATGATTTCCAGAGATTGCGCAAGACCGGTCGACGGTTTCAAAACAGCTATTTTATCGCATACGGCTGTATCAATGAATTGAATCGCTGTCGCTTGGGCATAACGGTAACACGTAGAGTGGGCAAATCCATCACGCGGAACAGGATCAAGCGCCTGGCTCGGGAGTACTTCAGACAAAACCGGCAGATTTTCAGGGAAAAGTGGGATATCAGCATCATCGCCAAGCAGCAGGCCGCCGATGTACCCAATGAAAAACTAAGTATGTTTCTGGAAGATATTTTTGGCCGAATTGCATCCTTTAAATCGAATTAATCGATGGTTCGTCGCCGTAGCCAGGGCAATCATCCGTTGCTACCAGCTACTCATCGCGCCAATATTGGGTCCGGCCTGTCGATTTACTCCCTCATGCTCACACTATGCCATGGAAGCCCTGGAACGTCATGGTCCGGCCAAGGGGCTTTCGCTGGCGATTATGCGCCTGCTTCGGTGTCACCCCTGGAATGATGGTGGTTTCGATCCGGTTCCATAAGGATGCCGCACGTTCCTGTGGTTGGTCCCTCCGTCAACATCCGCTGCCTCCAAGGACGCCTGTCCTGAAAAACACCACTGACTCGTCTCGCCATTTTATCCTGGTGTACTGAATTTCCGAGGAGTTTCATATGGAACAAAAGCGCCTGATCATCGCCATTGGTATTTCCTTTGGCATATTTATCCTGTGGAGCCTGTTCTTCGCCCCGACGCCACCCAAACCTTCATCGGACAGGGCCGGGGATTCGGTGGAAATCGAAAGTGGAACCAATTTGCCGCCGGTGGCGTCACCGTCCATGCCCCAGCCCGCACCGCCGCCGGCGGCCCAGGAAACGGAGCAACCGGCCAGACAGATCGTCGTCCAGACCCCCTTATACCGCATGACCCTTTCCGAAAAAGGGGCTGCGGTCACCAGTATGGTATTGAAGGAATACCGGGAGGCGTTGTCCGAGGACTCTCCCTCGAAGGAATTAATTCCAGCGTCCCTTACCGACGGAACCGTGCTGACCCAGCTCAGTGGCTTGGGGGCCGGGACCGAATTGGCCGTGTTTACCGCAGATCGAGAAGGAGACCGCATCGATGTCGGCAGTGAAAAAGCCGATTTGAGGTTCCGATATCGAACCGAGACCGGAATCGTCATTGAGAAGACCTATACCTTCGATCCCGGCTCATACCTGGTGGACCTGAAGGTGACGGTTTACAACCAGGGGCAGTTCGATTACCAGGGCAAACTGGGCGTGGGACTGAATAACGCCGCCGGCGAGAAAGCCTCCCGGCTCGGATTCGAAGGACCCTGCGGCCTCGTGAATAACAGCCTCGAACAGGTCACCGTGAAGGACATCAAGAAGAAGAATCAGATCGCCGGTGAAATTCAATGGGTGGCCATCGAGGGTCGTTACTTCATGTCCAGTATTATATCCAGGGAACCGGTTAAAGGAACCATGGTTCTGGCGCACGACGGTAATACATTAAAAAATCAATTTGTTATAGAAACAAATTCCATTGCTCCGCAGCAGAGCCAGAGTTTCGACTACATCTTGTTCCTGGGCCCCAAAAGTTGGTCGCTGCTCAAAACCTATGGATTCAGCATCGATCGGGCCATCAACTTCGGATGGTTCGATATTCTTGCCAAACCATGTCTCTGGTTCATGAATTTCATTTACCGGGTCATTCCCAATTATGGCATTGCCATCATCATCCTGACCCTCGTGACCCGAGCGATGTTCTGGCCTTTGGCCACCAAGAGCTACAAGTCCATGGGGCAAATGCGCAGGGTCCAGCCCTTGATGCAGGAAATCAGGGAAAGGTACAAAGATGACAAGGCCCGCATGAACCAGGAGATGATGACCCTCTACCGCACCTACAAGATCAACCCCATGAGCGGCTGCCTGCCCATGTTGATTCAATTGCCCGTTTTCTTCGCATTGTATCGGATGCTCTACTCGGCCATCGAATTGCGCCACGCCCCCTTTTTTGGATGGATCAACGACCTCTCCGCACCCGACCGACTGTTCCATTTCGATTTCAGCATTCCATTCATGGAACCTCCCTACGGCATTCCCGTGTTGACCATCGTCATGGGCGCAAGCATGTTGCTGCAGCAGAAGATGAGCCCGGCCCCCGGAGATCCGGCCCAGGCCAAGATGATGATGCTCATGCCCATCGTCTTCACCTTCATATTCATCAATTTCTCATCCGGGCTGGTGCTCTATTGGTTCGTGAGCAATATCTTTTCCATCGCCCAACAGTATTACACGCAAAAACAGACACGTTAGTCTGCGGAGGTCTTACAACATGGCTCAATATATCGAGTTTGTCGGCAAAAACATCGACCAGGCCCTGGAGAATGCCAGCAACGAGTTGAACCTGCCGGTGGAAAGGTTGAAATACGACGTCGTTTCCTATGGATCATCGGGAATTTTTGGATTGGTGGGCGCGAAGAAAGCCAAGATTCGCGTCAAGAACGGAGATCGCAAGAAACGAGTCAAAAACACCCGCGAGCAAGCCATCGATCTGGTGAAGGATGCATTTGAACTGGAAGATGAAGAAGAGAATAAGGAAGCGCGGCCCGAACCGCCCTTAGAGGAGAAAGCAGCGGAGACCCAGACGCCACCGCCGGATTTCGACAAGGCTACGGAAGTGGGTGGCGTCGCGCTGCGGCGGTTGGTCGATTTTATCTCCGCGGAATCCAGCATTGTTTCGGAAGTCCAGGAGCAGCGACTGATATTCAGGGTCGAGGGCGGAAACAGCGGCATGCTCATCGGCAAGCGGGGCCAGACCCTCGAAGCCATGCAATACCTCGTAGAGAAAATCGTGAACAAGCAATGCGAACAACGGGTTCGCGTGCTGGTGGACGTGGAAGGCTATCTGGAGACGCGCAAGGAGAATTTGCAGATGATGGCCGCCCGCATGGCCGAAAAGGCCCAAAAGACGCGCAAGCCGGTGACCATCGGCCAAATGAATGCCTATGATCGCCGGACCGTTCATATGCACCTGAAGAGCAATGCCGGCGTACGGACCCAGAGCATCGGGGAAGGCTACTATCGCAAATTGGTGATATTTCCCAAAAAGAGGCGGCGCGGTCGGCCCAATCAGTGATGATTCCACAGGTCTTCAACAGGATATGGGCCGGAACCGCTCCCAGCGGTCCGGCCGAATGTTTTTTACATCCGGGCATCGGCACGCAGCAAATTCATGAGTGGCGGAATGGATTTTGAAACCATCGCGGCCATGGCAACACCCACGGGGGTGAGCGGGATCGGCATCATTCGCTTGTCGGGCAGTCGGGCGGTTTCCATTGCCGACCATCTGTTTTCTCCGGGAAGTCTGTCGGCTTCCGGAGGGAAAATACGCCTCGCTGATATTCCTTCACACCTGCTCTGCTACGGACATATCGTCGACGGGGAGCATCGGCAGGTGGTCGACGAAGTTATGGTCGTCGTCATGCGGGCACCCAGATCTTATACCCGGGAAGATGTGGTCGAGATCCAGGCGCACTGCGGCCATGTCATCATGTCCAAAATACTGGATCTGGTTCTGAAACGTGGTGCGCGTCTGGCCGATCCCGGGGAATTTACCCGGCGGGCGTTTCTCAACGGCCGCATCGATTTGAGTCAGGCCGAAGCGGTGGTGGACCTGCTCAGCGCCCGCAGTGAAAGTGCCCTGCAACTTGCCGCAACCCACCTGACCGGCCAATTACGGCTTGCAGTGGAAAGGCTCATCGAAGTGGTGGAGAACCTACGGGTGGAGCTCGAGGCGAGGATCGAATTTCCCGAGGAGACGGGGGAAGGCACAGACCTGAAGAAGGTCGGCGATCTGCTCCGTTCCGATGTGCTGGGACCCATCCAGGAAATGATTGTACATTATCGGGAAGGAAAGCTGCTGCGCAACGGCGTCCGGTTGGGAATCGTGGGTCGTCCCAACGTCGGCAAGAGCAGCCTGCTCAATACCCTTCTGCGCAAAGAGAGGGCCATCGTCACCACCATTCCGGGAACCACCCGGGATCTGATAGAAGATCAAACCTGCATCGAGGGCGTCCCCGTCGTCCTCATGGATACCGCCGGGTTACGGCAATCCACCGATCCCATCGAAATTTTGGGTATTCAGAAGACCCGGGAAAGCATCGACGAGGCCGATATCATTCTCTTTGTCGTCGACGGCAGTCGTCCGTGTGTCTCCGAGGATATGGAGGCCTACGAATATGTCCGTGCAAGAAAGGTGATTCTCTGTATCAATAAGATCGATCTGATTTCCGACGAAACCGATGGAGATTTACCCGGGGAACTTCATCACCTGCCGTGCGTTCGTATTTCGGCAAAAAAAGGGTGGGGCATCGACGAACTGAAGAGCGCCATCAAAGAGAGATGTCTGTTGGACGCCAAAATCGAGCCGGGCGGTACCATCGTGCCGAACAGACGGCAAAAGGCCTGCCTTGACAGGGCGGAAGGCGCCTGTGTACAGGCGTTGCAGACCATCGATCGTGGATACGGTGAAGAGCTTGTTGTCAGCGATTTGTCGGAAATCATGAAGGCTCTTCTGCAGATCGTCGGCCGGGATGCCGGCGGCGACGTGCTCGATGAAATCTTCAACCGCTTTTGTATCGGAAAATAAAGGTTCCCGCGGTTGAACCATCGTAGCGTTGTGTATAAAGTGAACAGGCGGAGTCGATGCCATGGGCCGGGTCGTATTGTTCCACGTGAAACATCAAGGAGTATGAACATGAATTTGGAACCCTGTTTCGAGAAATATGAAGCGCTGGTAAAGCAGGTGGATGCCGTATTCGATAAGGTTCAGCAAGAGCACGCCGAGTGCGTGGCCTGCAAAGCCGGCTGCGATGATTGTTGCCATGCCTTGTTCGATCTCACCCTCATCGAGGCAATGTACATCAAGAAGAAATTCGACCAGGTTTTTGAAGCCGCCGGACGCGAGGCGATCATCGAGAAAGCCAACAAGGCCGACCGCGATGTGTATCGCCTGAAACGTCGATCCCATAAGGATCAATTGGCCGGTAAACCGGAGGGGGAGATCCTGGAGGAGATGGCCGCCGAGCGGGTACGCTGCCCCCTGCTCAACGAGGCGTCCTGTTGCGATCTTTATGAACAGCGACCGATCACCTGCCGACTCTATGGAATACCGACTGTCATCGGTGACAAGGCCCACACCTGTGGCGCGAGCGGTTTTCGGGAAGGGATGGCCTATCCCACGGTGAAACTCGAGGCCATCCAAAACAAATTGTATGCGCTTTCTGCAGAGTTGGCCATGGAGATCAAGAGTCGGTATCCCAAGCTCGGTGAAATGTTGGTCCCCCTGTCCATGGCATTGCTCACCGACTACACCGATGAGTATCTGGGAGTAAAAGACGTGCAGGGCGAACAAGACAAGGAAGGGGAGTAGGTGGTTCGGATATGAGCCAGGAAATCGAAGATCGCAAGAAGGCCGTGTTTGACGCCATGTCGCCCCGGCGTCAGAAATTCATCCTGAAAAGAGGCTACGACAAATGGGATCCCTTCGAAGAGCCCAAAGACCCCATCGATATCCGCCGGGATAAGACCAAGCGAACCACCCAACAACTGGTACGTGAATTCCTCCAGAACTGTGGCCATGAGAATTACTCCAACGCATATGGTCGCGGCGTGTTGGAGATGGCGTTGGGTATCATCAACGATGACGATCGATTCATCGGCATGTACGAGTTTGCGGCCTGGTATCAGATCCAGCTGAAGAAAGCCGGCTTTTGAGGACGGGATGAGACTGGCCGGCTGGTGTGGACCTGCCGCCATCCGGTTGTCCGTGCGTCAGGATGAATTGCTCCGTCGCTGATCCAATCGACGGGCGGATAGATTTTCGGAATGGTGCCGATTGTTTCGCAATTGGTGCCTTCTAGCAGACTCGAAAGGGGGGCCATGTTTCCGCCAGATGAGATCCAGCGGTCCATTCTGGAGCTTCTGTTCCGGCGGTTCATACGTTTGACGCCCCGCGATTTGATGTTGGCCGTCGAGGAGTCGAACCATGGAATTTCGAAGAAGGCCGTTCGTGATGCGGTTCGGGAGCTGATCGCCGATGGCCGCCTGATCTATACCCACCATTTTTCCACGTCCCATCTTGAATACAATTTCAAGCCTCCCGTCCAGATCTCAAGACGGATTCGCATCGTGCCTCCGGAATACATCCGGCCGTCGCCACGAAATACCGCCGCGATCAAGCTGTTGGACGGTTTTGTCTTCGGCGGAGGAGATCATCCCACCACCCGGCTGATCATCGAGGGGTTGGATGAGGTTTTGGCCGCATCAAGCCATTTGGTCGAGGCAACCCCCGTTTCGGTCCTGGACATCGGGACCGGCTCCGGAATCCTGGCCCTGGTCGCCCTGAAATTGGGCGTGGAGTGGGCATTGGGCGTCGATATCGATCCCGCCGCCTGCGACAGCGCCCGGAAAAATGCCGCGCTGAATCGATTGGGCCATCGGATGGAGGTTGGCGATCATCTGCCATCAGCGGAAAAGGAAACCACCTTTGATATGATCATGGCCAATCTGCGGCCGCCGACACTGAAACATCTGTTTCCCACGATGATGGCGTTGTCCCGCCCGGGGGCCTTGTGGCTCGTTTCCGGATTCCGCAGGCATGAAGAGGAGGGCCTGTCGCAGGGATTGCCGGGTTCCGGCTGGAGGCGAATCTGGCGCGGGGAAGCCTGTGATTGGGTGGCCTGGATGCTGAAGCTGCCAGAAGCGACCACCGTCGCATAATCCATACACCGGAAAAAGAACACCTCTCTCCCTTGAGGAGGGTCTGATCGTGCGAAATTCAGCCTCTCCGGAAGTCGGTCTGTAAACCCACGGCTGACAATACTTTGCGCGGAAGCAAAAGGATCGCGAACAATAATTGTGCGCGATGGTGGGTCGGGATTATCGGTTGGGCCGGATATCCTGGATTATTCCCGAAAAACGAGCTTGCCGCCATAATAGCCGGCGACCACCGCAGGAACAAAAGCGAGAAAGTTGAGTGCCAGAAAAAGAGCTCGACCGGATTTTCCACTGAGATAGATATGGGGATCGACGACCCACCACAAGGCCAACACCAGGGTCAGCCCGGTGACGATGAGACCACAAGTGATCTTGATTTTAAAATATCCGGTGAGGTGGCCGTCGAACCGGTTGAACCAGTCGATAAAACCGCTGATGAGCACCAACGGCATGGAGAGGCAGACAAAAATGCAGTTGTACCTAGCCGCAATGGCCAGGGTTTCGGATTGAAACACGACGGCCAACAGGGTGAAGAATATGGTGACCGGTAAAAGTCCATTGGGGATATGTACGGAGATGGGATGACCGTGGAGCTTCGTAAGAAGTTCGGCCCTGGCCGCAAGCTGGCGGACCGGTTTGATGGTGTCCGTCAAACCCTCGGAATCGACGGCTCCCGGAGAGGACCGCGGTTCCTCCAGGGTCGGATCGGTTTCTTCTTTCCGCCGCTCGAAGTTTTCTTCCGGGACCCCGCATAGAGGGCATTTCTCCGGGGGTTGGGTGCCGTGATGAACGTAACCGCATACCTGACAGACCCAGGTGGCCTGGGTTCGGTCCGAGTCTGCGGGCGGGTTGGTTTCCTGGCTGTCGGGTTTCCGGTCGGCGGAGGGCTTTTCTTCTTCTACCAGCTCAAAGGCGCTTTTGGGCGCTCCGCAAACCGGACACTTGTCAGGGGGCTCCTCGCCGGTGTGAATATATCCGCAAACTTTGCATCGCCATTTTTTCATCATCGATCCTTCATAAGTACAGCGCCCGATTTCAGGTTTCCCTGTGGAGCGGCGACCCTACGAGAAACTCTTCATATTCCGTGGGTGTCTCCTGGTATACCTCCAGCATGGCTTCGTAATCCCGGCGTTCGGTACTGTCGCGCCAGCGATACCAGGTTTCCATGCTTCGCCAGGTGGAAATCACCACCATCTTGTTGGGCACACCGTTCTTGACCAGCGTCTCTCCGGACATATATCCAGGCTGGTGAAGAGCTATCGACCTGATTTTATTTAATAATGCTACGATTTGCCGGGTGTTGCCCGGTTTGAACTGCCGGGAGATCAAAATCTTTGCCGTCATGAGGACCTCCTCTTTTTTCAGAGCAGAAAACTCCATAAAATTCCTGCGCAAACGGCGGATCCGATGACACCGGAAGAGTTGCAGGCCATGGCATCCATCAAGAGAAAGTTGTTGGGATCTTCTCTCTGGGCCACGATATGAACTTCCCTGGCGGATCCGGGAACGGCGGATACCCCGGCGGCGCCGAGCAGGGGGTTGATCTTCTCCTTGAGAAACAGATTCATGATTTTGGCCCCCAAAAGACCGGAGGCTGTGGCAATGGAGAAAGCGATGGATCCCAGCAGAAAAATACCGATGGACTTGGCGGTGATGAAGACATCGGCCTGGGTGCTGGCGCCCACGGTAAAGCCCAGGAATATGGTTGCCGTGTCGATGATGGACGAGGCCGCGGTCTTGGCCAGCCGGTCGACGACGCCGGAAACCTTCATCAAATTGCCGAAGAAGAACGGGCCCAGCAGCGGGATGGAGGCCGGCGCCAGCAGGCAGCAAAGCAGGACGCCGATGATGGGGAAGACAAGCAATTCCTTGGAAGAGACCGAGCGCGTCTCTTCGGGCATGTGAATCAGGCGCTCTTTCCGGGTGGTCAGCAGACGCATGATCGGTGGTTGAATAAGCGGAATCAGCGCCATGTAGGAATAAGCCGCGATGGCGATGGGGCCGATGAGATGGGGGGCCAGTTTTGCGGTGAGAAAGATGGAGGTGGGGCCGTCGGCGCCGCCGATAATGGCGATGGAGCCCGCCTCTTTGGTGGTAAATACCATGCCGATTTTTTGGAAGAAATCGAAGTCGCCGATGGCCAATGCGCTGAGCAGGGTGAAGTAGATCCCCATCTGGGCGGCGGCCCCCAGCAACATCAGTTTGGGCCGTGCCAGCATGGAAGAGAAGTCGGTCATGGCGCCCAGACCTAGAAAAACGATGGACGGGTAGAGACCGGTGGTGACCCCGAAGTAGAGGTAGTGCAGTACGCTGTTATTTTCGTAAATTCCCAGCCCGAAGCCCTTGAAAAATGGAATGTTGCCGATGATGATGCCGAAGCCGATGGGCAGCAGCAGCAGCGGTTCGTATTCTTTGGCGATGGAGAGATAGCAGAAGAAACTACCGATGGCGATCATGAGAACGTATCGATAATCGAGCATGTACCAGCCGGTGTTTTGCAAGAAATCGTAAAATAGTTGCATTGCGATCGTATCCTGTTTTTAACAGACCGTTGATGACGATTCGGTTTTCCAGGTGAATGTGCCGTCGCCGACCGGTCTGAGATAACCTGCGGCCCGCAATTCGCGGACGGTGAGATGTGGATGGGGCAGGTCCTGGGATTCCATGAGCCGGTAAAGTTCGGCCAGGGTAAAAGCGGGGTTCAGCGTCTCGGTGAGCGGTTGGTATATTTTGGCCGTGGTCTCTAAATCGGAAAGCAGAATGTCCGTGGACACTGCCGGAACGACCACACGTTGAACAGATTCGGTGGGTTCCGGAGAAGCGGACGGCGTCTCCTTATTCTCGAACAGGGCGATGAACCGATGCAGTTGAGAGATGATGAAGGCAAGGGCCGCCAGACCGAGGATTACGATACTGGCGCCGGTGAGGGCCATGGCCCAACCATTGTTGGCGCTGATTGCTGCAAAGCCTTGCACAGGTGAACCTCCTGATTCTGCGGTAGAACCGGCCGACGACGACGGAAAATCCTCTGATTGGGTTGGATGTGGACCCTGTCGCCGGGAGTGAAAATTTTTTTTCGACCATATTTATACAAAAAAGTCAATAGACAGACGTCAATGACAGAATGAATATCACTTGGGCGCTACGGAATTATATGGTAACTATCGGCGATCATCGTGACCTTGCTTCCGTAATCATTATGGACGACCCGGGGGGCGAAATGAAGATTGAAATAGACAATATAATAAATTTTTTTAATAAGTTGAATGAGATCCCCCGCTGCTCCGGCAACGAGGCCGGCGTCCGACAATGGCTCATGAACTGGGCGAAAGAACGGGGTTTGTCCTTCCAATCCGACGGGGTCGGCAACCTGGTGGTGCGCGTCCCGGCCTCGCCGGGCCATGAGGACAGCATCCCCATCGTCATCCAGGGCCATATGGACATGGTATGCGAAAAAACGCCCCGATCGAACCACGACTTTACCAGGGACCCCATCGTGTCCCTTCGCGAAGGAGATTGGCTGACCGCCCAGGGGACCACGCTGGGATCGGACAACGGGATTGCCATTGCCTACGCCATGGGACTGGCAGAGGAGGATGACCTGGTCCGCCCGCCCCTGGAGTTGCTCTTCACGGTGGATGAAGAAACCGGACTCAACGGCGTCAAGGGACTGGAGCCTGGATTCGTCCGGGGCAGGATCCTCATCAACCTGGATTCGGAGGACGAAGGCATCGTGACCATCGGTTGCGCCGGCGGCGTGGATTCCATCCTGAATCTGGATCTTCCCACCGAAACGCTTTCTTCCCCGATCACCTCATACCGTGTCGTGGTGGGGGGGCTCACCGGCGGCCACTCCGGCATCGATATCCATAAACATCGCGGCAACGCCAACAAAATTCTGGGCCGGACCCTGGCCGAAATGGCGGCTGCGGCCGGCATTCGCCTGATGGCGATCAAGGGCGGATCGCGTAAGAATGCCATTCCCCGGGATGCCTGGGCCGTGGTGGCCATGGAGGGTTCCCATGGGGACGAATTGGGTTCGTTGGTGCGCCGGTTCGAAAAGACCCTCCAAGGCGAATATTCCCATGGCGACGGCGGCCTGACCATCCGGTTGGAAACCGCGGCGGAACCGGCGAGCCGGGCCTTGACCGAGGCGGGCACCCGGCAGGTCATCGATCTGGTGGCCGCCATGCCCAACGGCGTCATCGAAATGTCCGCCACCCTGACCGGCCTGGTGGAGACTTCCTGCAACCTGGCCACCGCCGATCTGGCCAACGGCAGACTCTGCCTGGTCAGCAGCCAGCGCAGCGCGGTGATGTCACGGTTGCAGGCCATTACCCAGACGGTCCATGCCGTCGGCCGCATCTGCGGCGCCGTCGTGGAAGACCGCGATGAATACCCGCCATGGCAGCCCGACATGGGTTCGGCGCTGCTTTCCCGCAGCCGACAGGTCTACCGGAAATTGTACCGGAAGGATCTGCAGGTGCAGGTGATCCACGCCGGCCTGGAGTGTGCCATCATCGGCGATATCTATCCCGGGACCGACATGATTTCCTTCGGGCCCGATATCCGCAATGCCCATTCCCCGGATGAAAAGATCCATATCCCTTCCGTCGAGAAGGTATGGGGTTTTCTCAAGGCCCTGGTCCAGGAGTTGGCCTGAGGCCGCCGTCCTTTTTTAAATATGGCGGTTATTTCACCCCGTAGGCTTCCAGCTTCCGGCGGAGGGTGTTGAGCCCGATGCCCAGGACCTTGGCGGCCCTGGATTTGTTGCCGTCGAGTTGCCGGTAGACGGCCAGAATATGCTTCTTCTCCACCTCGGCCAACGGTGTCAGGGAGTCAGGGAGCGCCGGTTCGCAGGCGGCCGACGGTGGTTTCGGCTGTCCGCGCAGATGTTCGGGCAGGTGTTCCACTTCGATCCGCCGACCCTGGGCCAGGTTCACCGCGGATTGGAGCATGGATTTCAATTCGCGTACATTGCCCGGCCAGTGGTAGGCCATGAGACGCTCCAGCGCTTCGGGCGCCAGTCGCGGGCCTCGACGGTAGTCGGCATATCTCTTCAGAAACTCGTTGACCAGCAGGGGAACGTCATTGATCCGGGCCCGCAAGGGGGGCAGGTGCAGCCAGCCGCCGCGGATGCGGTAAAAAAGATCCTTGCGAAAGGCCTTGCGGGCCATCATTCCGTCGAGATCTTCATTGGTGGCCGCGATGAAGCGCAAATCCACCCGCACGGGCTGGGTGGATCCCACCCTGGAAAATTCGCCTTCCTGAAGCACCCGCAGCAGTTTGCCCTGCAGTTCCAGGGGCAAATCTCCGATTTCGTCCAGAAAAAGGGTCCCCCGGTGGGTGTGCTCCAGGAATCCGGCGCGGGAGGCTCCGGCGCCGGTGAAGGCCCCTTTGGTATGGCCGAAGAATTCCGCTTCGAAGAGATTGGGGGCAATGGAAGACATGTTGATGGGGGTGAAGGGATGGTCGGCCCTTGGGCTGGCATTGTGGATCGCCCTGGCCAGCAGCTCCTTACCGGTGCCCGATTCTCCGGTGATCAGCACGGGAACGTTGCTGGCGGCATGCAGTTCGGCCTCCTTGAGTATGCGTCCCATGGAGGGGTGCTGGGTGATGATGGGCCGGAAGGGTCCGGGGTTGGCCAGTTCCGGCTGGGCCTGCCGTTTTTCCATGTCGAGGATGTCCAGCAGCCGCTTGCGTTCCAGCGCCCGGGGCAGGGTGAGGGCCAGCACGTCCTTGGCAACCGGCTTGACCAGATAGTCGTAAGCACCTTTCTTGAGGCATTCCACGGCGGTTCGGGCCTCGTTGATGGCCGTGACCATGATGACTTCCGTGCCGGGGCTGCTGTTCTTGATATGTTCGAGCATCGCCATTCCGCCCACATCGGTGGTGGTCATGTCGATGAGGGCCAGATCGAAAGGCAGGTCCTTCTCGAATGCCTCGACGGCCTCCGGGGCGTTGTCCATCAGGTGGAGATCGCCATAGCCCAGCGAGCGCAATTTTCCCGCCAGCAATTCCATGTAGTCGCGATCTTCATCCACCAAGACAATCCGGTTGCCCATGAATCACTCCATTGAAGCCATGTGCTGAGCTACATGCATATATCCCATTTTGGCATAGTTGTCCATGCAAGTTGCTGCCGTCAGGGGATTTCCACACGGCCTTGGGAAACGCTCCGGATGCCGGTCTGCGGGTCGTCCCCAAGGCGGCTGGCAATTGAGCGCGCCATGTCGTATAGACGGATCATGGACTTCTATCACCCCCGGTGGCCGGTATTCGGTGAGGACAACCACTTGCTGGTGGTGTACAAGCCGGCCGGCCTGATGGTGCAGGGCGATCACAAGGGGCGGGCCAACCTGCTGGATATGGCCAAGCAATGGCTGAAACTTCGCTACGCCAAGCCCGGGAACGTGTTTGTCGGCCTGGTCCACCGCCTGGACGGACCGGTGGCCGGGGTCGTGGTGCTGGCCCGAACTTCCAAGGCGGCCGCACGCCTCAGCGCGCAGTTCCGGGAAGGACGCATCGAAAAACACTATCTCGCGGTGGTGGACGGCCGACCGGAAGCGCCGGCCGCGCGACTGGTGCATTGGCTCAGTCGTGACGGCCGCCTGAGCCGGGTGGTGGCCGAGGGGGTTGAAGGCAGCCGCAAAGCCAGCCTGCAATACCGATTGCTGTCGCGGGAGGGGCGCCTCAGTCTGCTGGCCGTGAAGTTGGAATCCGGTCGCCGCCATCAGATCCGGGCCCAATTGGCGGCCATCGGCTGCCCGATTTTAGGGGATCGGCGCTACGGTGCCGAAAGAGGCCTGGCCCATGGCCGCATCGCGCTCTTGGCCAGGCGCCTGGCCTTCGATCATCCGACACAGGCTCGGCGCCTGGAGTTCCTTTGTCCCCTGCCGCGGGGGTGGCCCATGGCCGGCCGCACCAGTGGTTCGTCCGAGCCGTATTGGACCATCGACGACTATCGGCAAAATGGTCTGCGCCTCGCCCCGGACAGCGGCTGACCCTGTTCCCGATGCATCGCGGCGCTTGCAACCTTCCGCCGGAATGTTCATGTTGGGAGACTGGATATATGGAAGATGCAGGGCCGATGGTTTCGAAATCGAAGGTCGATACGACCCGGATGGCCGCGTGCAGGGGTACGCTGGGGATCCGTCGTTTCGCGCTGCATCGCGGCTTCGGCCGGATCGCCGGACATGTCACCGGCCATGGCCTTGCATGAGGATGGACGATGGGCACCCAGGGAAAGGTTCGGATCGGCTGCGCATGGATGCTGTTGGCCGCCTGGTTCCTCTCCACGGCCGGCTTTTCCCGAGACGCCGGTGCGGACGGCGGCCTGATCCAGATCGCCCACCTGCCGTCGGATATCCGCGGCGGCCAGGCATACCGGCTGGTCTACGACGTGCCCCTGCCCATAGAGGTGGTCTGGAAGTTCAAGACCAGCTTCGACAACAAGTTTCTGGAGAAGAACCGACACATTTCGTATCATCGGTTGGTCAGCCGGAAAGACAATGTGGCCATCACCGAAGACCGGTACAGCGACATGCCCGACGCCCTGTTTCGGTGGAAAACCCGTATTTTTCCGGAGGAAAAGCGGCTGGAGTTCAGATTGGTCAACAGCAGCGCCTCCGGTCACCACGGCCACCGCTTTCACTACGGCCATATCCAATTGACGGATCTCGGCGGCACGACGAGGGTCACCCAGGTGGCCTATTTCGATTTCTGGGGCGCCGGTTTTTGGGCCAATTATCCCTGGAGCGGCGGCATGCAGGATTTTCTGGAGTATACGGCGCAATGGGAGCGCAAGGAAGCGGTGCGCTTTTATCGACGCATGGTGGAAGCGCAGCAGCGGCAGGAGGATGCGTCGTCCCGCCCCTTTCCGGACCGCGAGTCGAGGTGACCGGGTGTTTCGGTGAAGGCTCTCGAAATCGCTTGCCCGGATCAAATCGGTTGTCATCGTCGGTCATGCTTTGTAGAAGGGATCTATACTTAAATCCATGAAGGATCGGGCTTAGCGAATTTCATGCGCATTTCGACCAAAGAGCTTCTGCGGCGTTTCCATCAGCAATTTACGGGAGAGGACCAGGTCCTGATTCCCATCAATGCCGATCCGGATGCCATCGCCAGCGCCATGGCGGTCAAACGCCTGCTCTGGCGCCAGACCGCCGGGGTGACCATTGCCAATGTCAATGAAATCCGGCGACCCGACAACCTGGCCCTCATCCATCGTATCGGAATCAACCTGATTCCTTTCAAGGAGGTCGACCCGGCCAGGCACTCGCGGATCGTCCTGGTGGATTCCCAGCCGGATCATCATGAGTTCCTCCACGACCTGAAGGCCGACGTGATCATCGACCACCATCCCAAGGTCCGGGAGCACGCGGCCGGGCACGTGGACATCCGCCCCCAATACGGGGCCACGGCGTCGATTCTCACCGAGTATTTACGGGCCGCCAAGATCAAACCCTCCGCCAAACTGGCCACGGCCCTCTATCTGGCCATCAAGACCGACACCAGCAATTTCGAGCGCAAGACCATCGTCGAGGATCTCGGCGCGTTTCAATACGTCTTTCGCTATGCCAATGTGGCCCTGGCCCATCGGATCGAACAGGCCGAGATGCGGCTGGGTTTTTTGCGATATTTCCGCCAGGCCATCGGCTGCCGGCGCTTCACCAAGGGGCGGATGTACGTCCATCTGGGACCCGTGAACCACCCGGATGTGCTCGTCCAGATCGCCGATTTCTTCATGCGGGTGGAAGAGGTCGATTGGAGCATCGTTTCCGGGGTTCACCAAAGAAGACTGGTGGTCATCTTTCGCAATGACGGTACCCGCAAGAATGCAGGCGTGGTGGCCAAGCAGGCCTTTTCCAACTGGGGTTTCGCCGGCGGTCACAAGAGCGCGGCCCGGGCGGAAATGCACCTGGCCGCCATCGCCGATCTCGTGGACCCCCAGGACGCCAAGAAAACGGCCGCCTGGGTGATGAAACAGATACGCCTCCAGCCGGTCAAGAAAAAGAAACAGGGAGCATCTCCTTGAAGGTTACCATTCTCGGTTCCGGTACCTGTGTTCCGAGCCTGGACCGCAGTTCCTGCGCGCTGCTGGTGGAGACCGCCGAGTCCAGGATCGTGCTGGACCTGGGGCCGGGCACCATCCGCCGGTTGCTGGAGGCGGGAATCTCGATATTCGACGTGACCCATGTCGGCCTTTCGCATTTCCATCCCGATCACAGCGCCGAACTGGTGCCTTTGTTGTTCGCCACCAAGTATCCCGACGGTCTGCGCCGGCAGAACCAGCTTCAGGTACTGGGCGGGTCGGGCATGAAGGCCTTCTACCAGGCCCTGCAGACCGCATACGGAAAATGGATTGTGCTCCCGGATTCGCAATTGCGCATCCGGGAGATCGATACGGCCATCGGGGAAGTCCTCACCTTTTCCGATTTCAAGTTGATCGCCCGGCCAATGGACCATCGGCCCGAATCTCTGGCCTATCGGATCGAGGATCCGGCCGGAACGTCCGTCGTCTACTCCGGCGATACGGACCTCTGCGAAACGCTGCCGCAACTGGCCCGGGACGCGGACTTGCTGATTTGCGAGTCGGCCATGCCGGATGCAGACAAGGTACCCGGTCACCTGACGCCTTCCCTGGCCGGTGCCATGGCCGCGCGGGCCAAGGCCAGGCAATTGGTGCTCACCCACCTCTACCCCCCTTGCGAGGATGTGGATATTGTCAAACAGGCCGCCGGTACGTATAAGGGAAAGATCGTGGCGGCCGCTGATCTGATGAGTTTCGATCTTGGCTGAGAGGTTACAACAGGGTGCATCGGCCCGATGATGCCATGAAAGGACCGGGTTCACGAACCGGCGACCCATGCGATATTATCCGGTATACCTGGACATAGAGAAGCGGCCCTGCCTGGTGGTGGGCGGGGGACGCGTCGGCACGCGCAAGGCCGGGACCCTGCTGGCCTGCGGCGCAAGGGTTACCGTGGTCAGCACGGATATCAGCGCCGAGCTGGCCGCCATGGCGGCCGACGGGCGGATCCAGGTGAAGCAGCGATCATATCGGACCACGGATCTGAGGGAGGTATTCCTGGTTGTCGGCGCCACCAGCGACCCGTCCATAAACCGGCTCATTTCCGACGATGCCGGGAAGGCCCGGTGTCTTTGCAACATCGCCGATGCACCCGGACTGAGCAATTTCGTGCTGCCTTCCATCGTCCAACGGGGCGATTTGAGTATCGCCATCTCCACGGGCGGCCGAAGTCCGGCCTTTGCCAAGCATCTGAGAAAAGAGCTGGAGGCCCAATTCGGACCGGAATACGCTCCTTTCCTGGCACTCATGGGCACGATCCGCAGCCGGCTCCTGGCCGCCGGGCACGCACCCGGGGCCCACAAGTCGCTGTTCGAGAAATTGATCCAGGGGGGACTGCTGAAGATGGTGGCCGAAGACGACGCGCAGGCAATCGATACCCTGCTGAATTCGTTGCTGGGACCGGACTACCGCTACCGCCGATTGCTGGATGCCGGCATGGACCGGGATTGACGCGGGACCGCAAGCCGAAACGGAAACCCGACCGACAGGAAAACAAGGAAGACCCCATGCAGATTCTGTTTGTTCTGGCCGTCCTTTGTTACATGTTCAGTTCGGCAGGCTATTTCGCCTACCTCTTCATCCAGCGGGATATCATGTACCAGATGGGATTCGGCATGCTGCTGGCCGGGTTCGGCCTGCAGAGCGCCCTGATCGTCTGGGCCTTCGGCATTACCGGACAAATGCCGGTGAATAACCTGCACGAGACGCTGGCCCTGGTCTCCTGGACCCTGGCCGGGGCGTTCGTCGTGCTGCACCTGAGGCTGAAGATCAAGGTCCTGGGGGTGTACGTGGCGCCCCTGGCGGCCATTGCCATGCTGGTGGCCAGCCAGTTTCCCCGGGATTTGTTGCAGCCCCAGAACCTGCTGAAGGGCTTCTGGCTGGTGGTGCATATCATCACCATTTTCCTGGGCCATGCATCCTTTGCCCTGGCGTGCGGGGTGGGGGGACTCTACCTGCTCCAGGAACGCGGCATCAAACGCAAATCGCGCGGCTTCTTTTTCAAGCGACTGCCCTCCCTGGACTTGCTGGACAGCACGGGCTACGCGTGTGTGGCGGTGGGCTTCACCATGCTGACCATCGGTCTGGTGACCGGCATGGTATATGCCAAGAATGTCTGGGGCCACCTGTGGACCTGGGATCCCAAAGAGGTCTGGTCGGCCATCACCTGGATCTTCTATGCGGCCCTGTTGCACGAACGTCTCACCATGGGCTGGCGCGGCCGGCGCGCGGCCATCATGGCCATTGTCGGTTTCGGCGTCCTGCTCTTTACCTTCCTGGGGGTCAATTTCCTGTTGAGCGGCCACCATGGCCAGTTCACCCGCTGGTAGTCCCACCGGAAGGATGTTGCCTGAATCGATGGATAGTTGAAACGGTATGGATCAAATCATTCTCATAGGCCTGAACCACAAATCGGCAGCTGTGGATGTCCGCGAATGCCTGGCATTTTCCACGGAGGATACCCGCGCGGCCCTGATCCGGCTGCGGGCCCTCCAAACCATCGACGAGGTGATCCTCATATCCACCTGCAACCGGGTGGAACTGCTGATGTCCGCCCGGGAAAGCGAATCGGCCATCCATCAGACCAAGCAGTTTCTGGCCGAATTCAAACAGGTCGCCCTGGACGATTTCGAGCCGTCCCTCTATCTCTATCGGGGCGGCGAAGCCGTCCGGCATATCTTTCGCGTGGCGGCCAGCCTCGATTCCCTGGTGGTGGGCGAACCCCAGATCCTGGGCCAGATCAAGAATGCCTATCGCACGGCCACCGAAGAAAAATCTTCGGGGGTGGTCCTCAACCGGCTGATGCACAAAACCTTCTTCGTGGCCAAACGCATTCGTTCGGACACCGGCATCGGCGACAATGCCGTCTCCATCAGCTATGCCGCCATCGAGCTGGGCCGCAAGATCTTCGGCCAACTGGAAAGCAAGAAAGTGTTGCTCATCGGTGCCGGAGAGATGGCCGAACTGGCGGTGGAACATCTGATCCGCCAGAGATGCGATACCATCTACGTGGCCAACCGGACGTTCGAGCGCGGCGTCGAACTGGCCTCTCAATATAACGGTACCCCCATCCGTTTCGAAGAGATCACCGATTTTTTGAGCATGGTGGATATCATCATCAGCAGTACCGGCGCGCCGGGATATGTCCTGGAAAAAGCGCAGGTCAAAGGGGTGATGCGCAGCCGGCGCAACCGCCCCCTCTTCTTCATCGACATTGCCGTTCCCCGGGATATCGATCCGCAAATCAATACCCTGAACAATGCGTATCTATACGATATCGATGACCTCAAGGGAGTAATCGAGGAAAATATAGAAGACCGCAACCGCGAAGCGGTCAAGGCCGAACGCATCATCGAGGAGGCCGTGATCCATTATCGGCAATGGTTCGAGAGCCTGGGCGTGGTTCCCACCATCAAGGCCTTGCGGAGCAAGGTCAACCAGGTAACCGACCAGGAGGTCGAAAAAACCCTGCAGCAGATGAGCCACCTCTCCGCGGAAGATCACCGGGCCATCGAACGCATGGCCAAATCCATCGTCAACAAAATCTTGCACGATCCAACCCATTACCTTAAGAGTGACGGTTGCCAGGGGGACCGCTCGACCTCCCTGGATGTGGCCCGCAAGTTGTTCGGTCTGGATGACTAGTCGACAGGAATCCGGACCCGCACCTCTTCGGTTAACACCGCAGTATGAAGCTCCAGGAGAAAAAATTGAAAAAAATCGCGTTTTTATTCCCCGGACAAGGTTCCCAGAAGGTGGGCATGGGACAGGACCTGGCCCAGTCCTCTTCGACGGCCCGCGACCTTTTTGCCATGGCCGACGACGCCTCGGGTCTGCCCATCACCCAATTGTGTTTCCAGGGCCCCATGGAGGAGCTCACCCAGACCGTCAATTTGCAACCGGCGGTGACCGCCGTCAATCTGGCTTTCCTCGCCGCCGTTCAGGAAGCCGGTATCCGGCCGACGGTATGCGCCGGACACAGCCTGGGTGAATTCAGCGCCCTGTGTGCCGCGGAGGTCGTCAGCCCCCAGGACTGCATTCGCCTGGTGTATCGACGCGGCGCGCTGATGCATCGGGAATCGTTGGTGAACAAAGGGGCCATGAGCGCCATCGTGGGCCTGTCCATCGACCAGGTGCGGGGGATCGTCGACCAGGCCGCCCGGACCGGGATCGTCGCTGTGGCCAATCACAACAGCGCCGAACAGATCGTCATCACCGGTTCGCCCGAGGGCGTGGCGGCGGCCGGAGACCTGGCCGCCGACCGGGGCGCCCGGGCCATTGCCCTCAAGGTGAGCGGCGCCTGGCACAGCCCGCTGATCCAGGGGGCCGAAGCCGATTTCAGGACCTTTCTGGATAGCGTGCCCTTCCAGCCGCCGAAGGTGCCCGTCCTGCACAACGTCACCGCATCTCCGGAAACCGAACCCGCCGCCGTGCGGGATCTCATGGCACGGCAGCTCTGCAGCCCGGTACGGTGGTTCGACACCATGTCGGCCATGATCGCCGATGAGGTGTCGGTCTATGTCGAAATCGGTCCCGGACGGGT
>JBNKDU010000174.1:0-3567 GCA_050288425.1 Desulfobacteraceae bacterium
CGCTGGTGGTCCTGGATATAATCCCCGAAGACTTCGATGCCATCGAGCTGCAGTTGCCATCGACTTCTATGGTAGCGCTCACCGATCATGACATCCAGATAGTCGCGGGCGATAAAGCCCAGTTTTCCATTGCCCAATCCGATGTCCAGTATGGATTTGGGGCGTACGGCATCCAGGAAGGTCACCAGTGGATAAAGATGGGCGTAAGGGCTGGTCGGCATAGAAGCTCCTGTGGTTGTTTATCAATGATAAGGGTCGATCAATTCCACCAGTCGTTGGGCGCAATGCCGCCAGGTATACTGCTGTAGATCGTTTCCCGCCCTGCGCGCCTTGATGCGGAGGGCATCACGATGGTGGTAGGCCTGTTCGATTCGGGCCACCAGCTCATCCAGCGAGGGGTCCTGCCAGCGCCCGATGACTGCGCCGTCTGCATCGACGATGTTGATATTTTTCAGTCGGCGCAGCAGCAGGGCGTTTTCTTCGTTGACGATATCCCGGTGACCGCTGGCGGCCGTTGCAATCACCGGTTTTGCACATGCCATGTATTCCATGAGCACCAGATTGGTTCCCCCCTCGCAGCGGTTGGGAAATACGCCGATATCGGTCTGTTTGAATAGCGAGCGCAACCGATGGTGCGGCACCAGATCCATGGTAAAAATACGGTCGGGATCCAATCCGTTTTCGATGTACGTTTGGCGCATGATTTGCGGCCATGGGGCACTTTTTTGATAATTAAAATTGATGTAGGGCGAACCGGCCATTTGTTGAAGCGATTCAGGCCATAAGTTGTACCAGCAATTGACCAGGTAGATGTCGGGATATTTATCCTGCAGGATCTTGACGGCTTTCAACAGGATATCCTGCCCTTTGCGCAGTTCGAATTTGCCGCCCGAAAAAATGACGAACCGGTCGTCGGCTTTCTCGCTTTCGATGGGATAGAAGAGCTTCGGATCGATGCCCTGGATCAAGACGTCGCAATGGGTTATGCCCTTTTCCAGCATCCGATCCCGACACCAGCTGGATCCGGCCAAGATAAGGTCGTAGCGCTGGGCATTTTCAATGGATTGTCCATCCAACTCGTTTTCGAAAAAAGTGTAGCCGTAATTGCGCCTGCCGCGGGCCTTTTCGAACAAGGGCGCGAAGGCTGCCGTGGTGATCGCCTGAAACAGCAGGCCGTCCAGTTTTCCGCTGGAGGATGAACCATCTTCATCATTGAGCACATGAACCGACCGCATTTTTGACAGTTCATCGATGAGGTATTTGCTGCATACCCCCCACCCATAGTTCTCTCCTTTAACCAATCCCAGGAATAGATCCGAAGTGTCGGCAGGCATCGGGCCGCTTGGGGTTTCCCTGCCATCAACACCGGATGCCTTGGACAGGCGGCCCCCCAACGCCCATTCGATACGGCCCAGCATCTGCCTGGCCCGGCTGACGCATGTATGGTGCTTCAAATAGTGGTCGTGACCGGCCGCGGCGATGCGGGCGACCTCGTCCGGCCGGTTGAGGTAGTAATCCAGTTTGGCTTCCAACTCCGGAAGGTCGTCGAAGAAGACCGCGGTCTGGCCGTCCACGAAGTTGTGGGGGATCCGGATGGGGGGGCGCTCGGCCATCAGCATGACCGCGTGGGCCGGCAACTCCCAGTATCGAACGCTGTCAAAGCCGCATCCAAAAAAAGAGAGCCCCATTCGGCTGGTCTTCAGCATGGACTGGTAGGTTTCCTGGTCATAGCGGCGGTCCAGGGCGTACCCCAGTCGATCTTCCAGATAGGGGATGTAGATGGGGCGCAGGCCATACTCGCTCTTGCCGGCCCAGAAGAGGGCGTGGGGTTTCCCGCTTTGGGGGAAAGATCGCGTCTGTGGCCGTGCATAACCGAACGGCAGAGGATAAGTGTCGCAGCCGTAGTCCATGCCGTCCACCATTTCGCGCTTGAATATCAGATCGAAACGCTTCCGCCCGATATACCGCAGCAGACGTTCCATCGGGATGTGGCAATCATCCCATGTATCATACAGGACCACCGGAATATCAGGATTGGCGTTGACCAGACGCCGGACCTCTTCGCCGTGGGCCATTTGCACCACATCGCCGTAGAGGATCAGATCGAATTTTTCCTGCCGCAGTTGCTCTTCCAACAGGGATACCGGTGTGGGGCGACCCGGATAATGGAACACGCAAGGGTAGTTGTTGGCCGAGGCGATGTTTTGACCGTGCAGGGTCGGCTTCCAGGGGTACTCGACCACATTGTGTTGGCCCAGCAATTGGCACAACCCATGGAAGAGGGTGTCCATGCCGTAGTCCGAATGGTCGTGGGTGATGATGAGAATTCGCGGCGCAGGGGCGTCATCATTCCAGAGAGGGGGGGCGTCGAAATCGTTTCTGTTTTCCACTCCGGGCAAGGGGTTTGCCGGCAAGGGTTCCATGGCGGCTCTGGGATCGAGCGCTGCGATGGAGCGCACCACCCGGCGGCCCATATCGGCGCGTCCGATCTGGTTCCAGAAGCGGGCGTGGATCCGGTAACTCTCCCAGCAGCGCGGCGACAAGGCCGTAACCTGGGCAAATTCCCTGCGCTCCCTGCTCAACAGTGCATGGGGCGGACCCAAATCGTTGCGCAGTCGCTGCCAGGCAAGATAGTGCTTCTGCTTTTCCAAAGCCAGATCCACCAGGAAATCGTTGGACGGCGTGAGTTCGACGGGAATGGCATCGAGGATTTCGATGGCCCCGTCGGGGCGTCCGGATGCGGCCAATTCCCTGGCATGGCGCACCGGGTTATAATCTGCTGGAACGATGACCAGGCCCAAAGCCGCAGGGAGATTTTTCCCGAAATCCAATCTTCCCCATCGGTAGCGCATCAAGCCGATGGCGGCGAGGATGTCGTCGATGTGGGGCAGGGCGCCGGGCAGATCGGACGGGGAGGTCACCATCATCGAAATCCGACCGCTATCGCCCATCGCCTGTTTCAATTTCGACAAAACGGCCTTCAGCATTGGCCGCGACCATTTTTGCGGACCCAGGACGACGCAATCGATATCGTTCCCCATGGCCGGCCTGCCGGTAGCGGTCAGGACATCATCGATGGAGCAACGGATATCCGCTTTGCGGAATCCGCATCGTGCCATGACATCGGGAAGAGACCCCACTTGCAGCAGCCGCCTGCAGACGGTGGGGATGAAATGGGCCGCATTGAGGATGTCCGCAGGCAGTGGTTCGCAAGGAACAGGTTCTTCACCCTCCGGCAAAACCGCGACTATATCGATCGAGGGGTTCATTCAGCAGTTAAACGCCTTTGTGATGCAGTTCAGGAAATAGGCCGCCCGGTGGGTGGTCAAATGATGGCCCAGGAGCTTCAGGCGTCCGGCGTCGGCCAGATCGGAATTGTCGTGCCGGCCCTCCAGAAGGGCATCGATGCGCCGGCATAAGTCGTCTAGGGATTTGAATCGGATGATTTCTTTTTGATCCTCGAAATCGTCGGGGATGAAGAGCGGCACCCGGGGTGCCAGATGAACGGCGCTGCATGCGGCGTGCTCCCAAAACCGGAAGGTGTCGTGCCCGGCGCCGGGCAGGGAG
>JBNKDU010000175.1:0-7736 GCA_050288425.1 Desulfobacteraceae bacterium
TTGACCCCAACGTTGCAAAAGTCGGAGGGCTTCAGAGCCAAGGCGCCAAGGGCGCAGCCGTAGTCAATCTACTGCAAGCCCTTGGCAACGCCGTTACTTACGTCCTCCGACTTTCCCGAAGGGGAAAAAAGATGGCATATAATCGACCCGATCCTACAGTGGACCTGGGGTTGATTGTTGACAGTAGCTCCAAACCTGACCTTTGTTCAACGCCCATGACGGCTTATTCACCTTTTGCCATCTTTTTTATGCAACGCTGGGGTCAACATTTAATTGAGCTTGCTCGTCATTTTGTTTATGGTTGGCAGGCAGACGGTCCCGGCAGCGGGACCCAATACGCGTGCAGGAGAGAGGCGCATGAAAAAGTATCTGTATCGACTCGTTATCGTCCTGGCCCTGGCGGCGGGCGTGGCCCCGGCCGCATGGGCGGCGACCCAGGCGCCGCAACTGGACAAGATCATCGACGGCATCGAAAAGCGCTACGCAGGCAACGGCTTCGCCGCCCGATTCTTTCAGGAATCCATGCTCAAGGCCATGCAGATCAGCGACACCGCCGAAGGGAGCCTGACCGTCAAGCGGCCCGGCAAGATGCGCTGGGAATATACCCTCCCGGACCCCCAGATCATCATGAGCGACGGCGCGAACCTGTGGATATACCGGCCCAAAGACCATCAGGTGATGGTGGGCAAGGCGCCCGATTTTTTCAGCGCGGGCAAGGGCGCCGGTTTCCTGGCCGATATCCGGCAGATCCGGAGCAGCTTCCAGGTGGACCTGCAGCCGGCCCAGAGCCCGGAATATTACCGCCTGCAACTGCTGCCCAAGTCGCCCACGCCGGAGCTGGCCCGCGTGCTGCTCTCGGTGTCCAGGGCCACCTTCCAGGTGGACCAGGTGGTCACATTCAACGCCTATGGCGACGAGACCCGGATCGTGCTCAGCGAATACCGGTTCAACCTCAACCCCAACGACTCCCTGTTCACCTTCGAGCCCCCCGAGGGCGTCGACGTGGTGCAGATCGACCAGCCGTGATTGCCGGAGAAGAGAAGATGCAAGACAGAATCAAAGCCCTGGCCAAGGAACGCAACGCCATCATCCTGGCGCACAACTACCAACCCCCCGAAATTCAGGACCTGGCCGACATGTGCGGCGACTCCCTCGAGCTGAGCCGCAAGGCCGCCCGGACCGATGCCGACGTCATCGTCTTCTGCGGCGTGCACTTCATGGCCGAGACCGCCTCGATTCTCTCCCCGGACAAGAAAGTACTTCTGCCCCGCATGGACGCCGGCTGCCTGATGTCCGACATGATCACGGCCGAGGCCCTGAAGATCAAGATCGACAGCCTGCCGCCCATGCCCGTGGTGACCTACGTCAACTCCACGGCCGACGTCAAGGCCCTCTCCACGGTATGCTGCACCTCCGCCAATGTGGTCCAGGTGGTCAACAGCCTGGATGCCGAGGAGATGCTGCTGACCCCCGACCGCAACCTGGCCATGTACGCCCAGGCCAAGACCGGGAAGAAGATTCACATCTGGGAGGGCTACTGCCCCACCCATGAATGGCTCACAAAGGAAGATGTGGAAAAGGCGCGGGCCGAGCATCCCGGCGCGGTCTTCCTGGCCCATCCCGAATGCCGTCCCGAGATCGTGGCCATGGCCGATGTGGTGGCCAGCACCTCGGGCATGCTGCGCCACGTGGCCCAGGCCCCGGAAGAGGAATTCATCATCGGAACGGAGATGGGCATCCTGCATCCCATGGCCAAGGGCGCGCCGGACAAGAAGCTCTACCCGGCCTCGCGCAAGATGGTCTGCAAGAACATGAAACGCATCGGCCTGGACGATGTGCTCCGCAGCCTGGAAGAACTTTCCGGAGAGATCAAGGTTCCCGAAGAGATCCGCATTCCCGCCCTGAAGGCCGTACAGGCGATGATCGACATGAAGATATAAAGGGGTATGCGGCGGCCCGCCGCGCGAGCCCCTACCTTCCCGACAGGGCCAGCTTCAACGCCAGGCCGGCGAAAACCGTCCCGGCCATGTAGTTGAGAAATTTCCGCGCGGCGGCCGAGTTGCGCAGACGCTCGCCGATGGCCCCCGCCAGCAGGCTCACCCCGCCGAACACCAGGATGGTGGCGGCGATGAACAGGGCCCCCAGCACCATGATCTGCGGTATCACGGCGCCTTTGGCCGGGTCGATGAATTGCGGCAAAAAGGCGAGAAAGAAGATGGAGACCTTGGGGTTGGTGACGTTCATGACGATGCCGCGCATATAGAGCCGGCGCTTGCGCACCGCCTCCACCTGCAATTCGGCGTCCGAACCGCCGCCGGAGCGGAAGGCCTGCCAGGCCAGGTAGAAGAGGTATCCCGCCCCCAGGATTTTCAGCACGTGAAAGGCGACGGCCGAGGTCTTGATCACGGCGGCCAGGCCCAGGGCCACGGCCGAGGTATGGACGAGAAGGCCGGTGCACAGGCCCAGGGTGACCATCAGCCCGGCCAGCCGGCCGTTCTGGGCCGCCTGGGTCAGCACGAAGATGTTGTCCGGCCCCGGCGCCAGGGCCAGTAGGATCGATGAGGTGAAAAAGAGTATCATGGGGTCGGTATTTAGTTGGATTCGGGGGTGTTCGTCAACATCGATTCGGTGTTTTACCACCTCCTGAACCGTAGGGCCGGCCTCTGCGCCGGCCGTAGCGGTGACCTGACGCGCTTTCCATACCGGCGGGCACGGAGGCCCGCCCTGCGAAGACCGTTTACGTGCCCAGGAACCCGGACAAGGGCCGCGGCGTTGGTGGTTTTTTGTGCTAGGTCTCGGCCGGATCGAGGGGGGTCGGCAGCCAGGCGGAGAGCTTCTCCTTGAGAACCTTGGGGTTCACCGGTTTGGCGATGTAATCGTTCATGCCGGCTTCGAGGCACTTTTCGCGGTCGCCCTTCATGGCGTTGGCGGTCATGGCCAGGATGGGCAGCCGGGCGAGCTCGCCCCCTGCGGCGCGGATGGCGCGGGTGGCCTCGTACCCGTCCATTTCGGGCATCTGGATATCCATGAGAACCAGGTCGTAGACATTTCGCTGCACCGCGTCCACCGCCGCCTTGCCGTCGTCGGCCACGTCGGCGGCCAGTCCCATTTTGCGCAGGTGGATCAGGGCCACCTTCTGGTTGACCACGTTGTCCTCCACCAGCAGGATGCGGCAGTTCCGGCATGCCTTTTCCATCAGGGTATGCCGCGTGATGATCGGCCGTTCCTCCGGGGTCGCGGCCTCGTTCCGGCTGGTATCGAACACGGCGACGATGGCGTTGAACATCTGGGACTGTCTGATGGGTTTGGTCAGGTAGGCGGCATATCCGGCCTTGCGTGCCCGGGCGGCGTCCCCGCGCACCCCCCGGGAGGTCAGCAACACCAGGGGGATCTCCTTGAGCAGGGGATGGCCCGAAATGGTGCGGCCCAGGGTTTCCCCGTCCATGTGGGGCATCATCATATCCACGATCACCATGTCGTAGGGCCGGTCCTGCCTGGCCGCCTCCACCAGCAGGTCCATGGCCTTCCAGCCGCTTTCCGCGACGGTGGGCACGCACTTCCACGAACGCAGGTAGAGCTCCATGACCTTGCGGTTGGTTTCGTTGTCATCCACGGCCAGAATGCGCTTGCCCTGGATATCGGTGCTGTGCATCCCACTCTTCTGCATTGCCCTGGCCCGGGGCTGCTTGTCCAGGCGCGCCGTGAACCAGAAGGTGGAGCCCTCCCCCTCGGCGCTCTCCACGCCCACATGGCCGTGCATGAGGTCCACCATGCGCTTGCAGATGGCCAGCCCCAGTCCGGTGCCGCCGTATTGCCGGGTGGTGGAGCTGTCCACCTGGGAAAAAGACTTGAACAGGCGGTCCAGCCGGTCGGCCGGGATGCCGATGCCGGTGTCCTTGACCGCGAACCGGATCTCCACCTGGGTTTCCGTTTCGTGCTCCAGGCGGGCTTCGATGGAAACCTCCCCGGATTCGGTGAATTTGATGGCATTGGCGGCCAGGTTGAGCAGCACCTGGCGCAATCGGCCGGGGTCGCCCTTGAGGAGCGAGGGCACGGAGGGATGGAGGAAGCAATTGAAATCCAGTTTCTTGTCGTCGGCCTTGAAGGCCATCATCTCCGCGATCTCGTCGAAGGTCAGCCGCAGGTCGAAATCGATATGTTCGAATTCGAGTTTGCCCGCCTCGATCTTGGAAAAGTCGAGGATGTCGTTGATGATGGCCAGCAACGCATCGGCGCTGAGCTGGACGGTCCTGGCATATTCGAGCTGCTCCTCGTCCAGTTCGGTCTGCAGCAGCAGGCTGGTCATGCCCATGACGCCGTTCATGGGGGTCCGGATCTCGTGGCTCATGTTGGCCAGGAAATCGCCCTTGGCCTGGTTGGCCGCCTCGGCGGCCTCCTTGGCCCGGCGGAGCTGATCCTTGGCATGGGCACGCACATATTCGTAAATCATGGCCATGACGATCACCGCCGCCAGGGAGCCCATCAGTCGCTGCTCGAAGGCGGGCGGATATTCGGCGGTGACGAAGGGCAATCCGGGAAAAAGAAACGGCAAAACGCACAGGGCGCTGAAGACCACCAGGGTCACCGCCCCGCGCCGCAGGCCCTGGGCGAACAGGGTCAGGGTGGGAAAGAAATAGAGCCACAGGGGACCTGTGTTGTCCACCCCGCCGGTATAAAGCAGGTACAACAACAGGGCCGCCATGAGATAGAGCATGTGGGCCGTGGCCCGTTTGCTGTTGGCGCTGATCCGCAGGTAGCCGATATTGCAACTGACGAGGACATCCGCCGCCAGCAGGACCAGGGCATTGAAGGTCTGGCCGGCCACGAGGCTGAGAATGGAGAACACGGTCAACAGAAGGACGGCCGCGCCGTTGAAGACGATGGCGCCGAGAACGGCCCCGCGGTCATCCGGCTCGTGGGGAACCAGGGCGACGATCCTGTCCACCGGCGAAGGGGTCGCCGGGGTGTCGCCCGATGCCGGATATTCGTTCTCGAAGTCCGACGGCCGGTAGGTGGCGGGGGAAGTGGCCTTTGCCGGCTCATCCTGGCGCACGGGGCCCATCTTTCATCTCCATCCTTGGCGCTGGATATGCGATTCCGATTTCAACGGAGCTCCACCCGCCGCAGATCCAATTCAGTACAGGGTAACGATTTCAAAGGGTAACAGACCATTACGCTTTTTATCGGCCGCGGCCGTTTAAGCTTTAGGCAAAAGGAGGGTGCGTTTCCCCGGAAAGCGGAGAGAAATTGAAGGTGAACGGCGGGAATGGGCAACCGGGCGGCCGTCAGGTGCGAAAACGTATGCCCGGCCGCCGAGTCACAAGGTCTTCAGATAGGCGATGAGGGCGTCCACCTCTTCCTCTTTCAGGTAATCGAAGGACGGCATCTCTTTAAAGGGGGTTTTGAACTGCTTGCGCAGGTTCTCCTCGTTCATGGGCCAGCCGCTGGTGGGCATGGCGGGCATCTGGAACATGCCCTGGAGGCCGGGGCCGACTTTCTTGTCCCGGCTGTCGGTAAAATGGCAGACGCTGCAGCGGGTCTGAAACAATTCGGCGCCGGCGCCGATATCGGCCGCAGGCGCCACGGCCGCGGTCGTCTGTTGGGCGGGGACGCTTTTGGAACCGTACACCAGTTCGCCGCCGAAATACCCCAGCCCCACCACGCAGACCAGCCCCATGAGGTGCAGCAGCAGGCGGCCGGCATTGGGCCGGGTGCGGCTTCCCCCCCGGTAGAGGGTGGCCAGCAACAGGAGGAACAATACCCCGGCCAGCACGATCTTGATGCGGATAGGCATCAGGGTGGCGCCGCCGTAATAGTGTCTCCAGTCCAGGTACCCCAGCGCCGCCGTGGGAACCAGGGCGATCAGGGCCAGCACGGTGCAGTGGTGGGCGGTCTGGGCGAAGTCCTGGCGTCCGGAGATATAGCCCGCCGCCAGGAAGAAGAAACTGGATATGGCCAGCCCCACCGGCAGATGGGTCAGGACCGGATGCAGGGGATGATGGTAACCGAGTTGGGCCAGCAATGCATACAATTGCGCGGCCATGTCACCTTCCTTTCCTTACGGTCCGGATCAATCGATCTCCAGATCGTCGGGGATGTCGGCGTTGGTGTAGACCTTCTGCACGTCGTCGCAGTCATCCAGGGCATCCATCAGCTTGACCATCTTCAGGGCGGTCTCGCCGTCCAGGGGGGTCATGGTCTGGGGCAGCATGGTCACTTCGGCGGCGACGGTGGGAATGGAGGCCTTCTCGATGGCCTCCTTGACGGCCTCGAAATCCTCGGGGGCGGAGATGACCTCGAAGTTGTCGCCGTCCTCGCGCACATCCTCGGCCCCGGCCTCCAGGGCCGTCTCCATGAGGCTCTCCTCGTCCACGGCGCTCTTTTCCACCACCAGGTAGCCCTTCTTGTCGAACATGTAGGCCACGCAGCCGTTCTCGCCCATGTTGCCCCCGTGCTTGGTCATGGCGTGCCGGATTTCGGAGACCGCCCGGTTCTTGTTGTCCGTGAGGGCCTCCACCAGGATGGCGGCGCCGCCGGGGCCGTAACCTTCGTAGGTGGACTCTTCGTAATTGATCCCCTCCAGGTCGCCGGTGCCCTTCTTGATGGCCCGTTCCCAGTTGTCCTTGGGCATGTTCTCGGCCTTGGCCGCCATGACGGCGGACCGCAGGCGCGGATTGGATTCGATCTCGCCGCCCCCGATGCGGGCGGCGGTGATGATCTCCTTGATCAGCTTGGTGAAAATCTTGCCCCGCTTGATGTCCTGGGCGCCCTTGCGATGTTTGATATTGGCCCACTTGCTGTGACCTGCCATGGTAACCTCCAAATCTGAACGGCCCTGCCCGCCCGGCGACCCCGCCGCCGGCCGGCAACGCCCGAAATTCTTCGCTTCATCTATACAACGGGGCTATAAAACTATTAGAAAGGTATAAATTCAAGCCTTTTTCCCCAGGCCGATGACAAAAATCTCCCGGCTGCCCTTGCGGCTGCTCTGGGGCTTGAAAATGTGCATGCCCTGGAACCGGGCCTTGACGTCGTCGCAGAACGCCTTGAAGTCCTCGCCCTGGAAGATCTTGCAGACGAAATGGCCGCCGGGCCGCAGCACCCGGCCGGCAATGGCCAGGGCGCTCTCGCACAGGACGAAGGAGCGCACCGCATCGGCGTGCTTGTTGCCCGTGGTGGCCGGCGCCATGTCGCTGAGCACCACGTCGAAGCCCCCCGCCACCCGGGGATCGGCCTCCCAGTCCAGTTCGTCGATATCGGCGGCCACGGACTGCACGTGATCGGGCAGCCGGATCTTGACCGCTTTCAGGTCCACCCCCACCACCCGGCCCCGGCCACCGGTCTGCTCCCCGGCGAACTGCAGCCAGGACCCCGGCGCGCACCCCAGGTCCAGCACCCGCCCGCCCTTCCGGATCAGCCGGTGCTTACGCTGGATCTCCTCCAGCTTGTACACCGACCGCGCCGCATAGTTCTCCTTCTGCGCCTTGCGGGAGTAGTGGTCCTGCCATTGGTTGCCTTTTTTGGTATGTGACATTTGTTGATTTGTTAATTGGTTGATTTGTTGATTAGTCGATTCGTTAATTGGTTGATTGGTTGTTCGTTGATTCGTCGAATGGTCGATTGGTTAATTCGAAAAAAGGCACTCTACCTGTATATTTATTTTGGGCTCCAATTATAAAAGGCAGAATTCCACTCACCAATTAACCAATCAACAATTTAACCAATTAACAAACCTA
>JBNKDU010000176.1:0-18348 GCA_050288425.1 Desulfobacteraceae bacterium
ACCAAACGGAATGTACCGAGTATCGTAGCGCCTTCGCTCAACACATAGGCTTCGGCGAAGCCCGATTCGTCGTAGATGTCTCTCAATCTGCACTGCGGATTTGGCTGGGTGAGTCCTGCTTCCAGAAACGCCTTATACCGAATTTCATAGATTTTGTCCATCTGTTCTGGCCTTGCCGGTTTCAGATCGCGGTTCGACATCGGTTTCCTCCTTTTTTGCTTTGTTAATAGTTGGTTGCAAGCATTCGTTTTGATGTAAGATGTAAATTGATTCACACATAATGAATTCGCTGAATCGCAACAGCCCGGATTGAACCGGCATCCATGCTTGCTTCTCAGAAACCGGAATATCGAAAATTCAGGCTGGAATCAGGACTTGTGTGTAGCGACAAGGAATTAGGGTGTATTTTTAAATTTGGATACAATCACTTGTACAAGTGATTGTATCCAGTTTCATCCTGTATTCATGGTGCATGCGGATTGATAAGAAATCGATTCTACATTCAATACAAATTATAATTCAAGGGTGGCAGCGCCATTCGCGCCCGGTCGGAAATCCGAGGGACAGCCGGACGAACCGCTTGCCTTCAGGGATTGATCGTCTTAGTTTTGACCATCTTTCTTATTTTACGGAAACCGTCAGTCCATGGAGGATCGAATGGTGAAGAAATTTGCGATTGCGCAGATCATGCTGTGTTTGTCCCTTACCATTTCCATATTGCCGACCTGTGGAAGGGGATTCGCCAAGGATGCCGCGGGATTCGCAGGCTGGGAAGCGGGTTCGGCGTATAACAAACTTTACAACCCGCGGGAGATGGATTCGCTCAAGGGAAGGGTGGCGCAGTTCAAGACGGTCACCCCCATGAAGGGGATGGCCCCCGGCACCGCCTTTCTCCTCGACGAAGGGGAAGATGAGAAAACCCTGGTGCACCTGTGCCCGGAGGCCTATGCCAGGTCCGACGAGGTTGGATTCAAACGCGGGGATAAGGTCAAGGTCAAAGGGAGCTGGGTCGAGATCGACGGGGAATTCGTATTTGTCGCTTCCAAGGTCAAGAAAGGGGATAATTTCGAGTTCAAGGTGCGCCTGACCAGCGACGGTACCCCCTTCTGGACCATGAGTGCCGGGCAATTGGCCAAGGAAAGAAAACCCTGACGTTGCATAAAAAAGATGGCAAGATGGCAATCAACCGTTATGAATGTTAAACAAATGCCGGATCCGGTGCCTCAGCAGGTAATCAGCCGCAGGTCCACGGAAGGATCGGGCCTATTATATGCCATCTTTTTTCCCCTTCGGGAAAGCCGGAGGACTCCAGATCCGGCGTTGCCTGGGGTTCGCAGTATAATTACTACGGCTTCACCCCCGGCGCCTTGGCTCTGAAGCCCTCCGACTTTTGCAACGACAGGGTTCCCCTGACGTTGCATAAAAAAGATGGCGAGATGGGAGATCGTACGATGCTGGAAAATCTTTCCGGATCCGAATGGGGGATTCTGGGCGGAATCGTGGGCAGTATTTTAGGCATTCTGGGTGGCGCCATCGGTACCTATTACAGCATTCGCAACACCCATGGCCCGCTGGAGAGACGGTTCATGATCCGGGCATCGGCGGCGGCGTGGATCGCCATGTCGATATTCATCGTCGTGTTGCTCCTGCTGCCGTCGCCGTATCGGTTTTTCATGTGGGTCTCCTATGGCATCCTTCTGCCGCTGGGAATCAATTACGTAAACAAGCGCCAGCAGGCCATCCGGGCCATGGAGAGCCCATCGGATTGATCTGCGGGGAACCTGCGGAGAAGTCGATGCCGAAAGCGGCGGCCTTCGGCGATGACCACAATCTGCCATCATGGAGGGGGACATGAAGATTCGTGTGCTTACGGCGGACGATGTGCGGGCGGCCTTGCCCATGCCGGATGCCATCGTCGCCATGCGCCTGGCTTTCGGCCAGTTTTCCGGTGGAGAAGCAATCGTGCCCCTGCGCGGTCGACTGCAATCCGATAAAGGCGTGACCTTGCTGATGCCGGCGTTCCTGAAACGCAGCCGCGATTTGGCCGTCAAGGTGGTCTCGGTGTTCGGCGGCAACTCCTCCCTGGGGCTGCCCACGGTTTCGGCCCTGGTGCTGGTGCTGGATGCGGAAACCGGCGTGGCGCGTGCCGTCATGGAAGGCGACAGCCTTACGGCGTTGCGGACCGGCGCGGCCGGCGGTCTGGCCACCGATCTCCTGGCGCGTCGGGACGCCTCCACCGCGGCCCTTTTCGGGGCCGGCGTTCAGGGACGCGCCCAATTGTCCGCCGCCTGCGCGGTGAGGCCCATTCGACGGGTCCGGGTCTTCGACCCGGTGTCCGCGGCCGCCCAAGGGCTGGCAAGGGAAATCGCCTCCCGGCCGGGTGCCCCGGAGGTCCGGGTGGCCGCGTCGGCGGCCGATGCGGTGCGCGGGGCCGACATCGTCTTGGCGGCCACCACGGCCGGCGCACCGGTATTCGCCGATCAGGATCTCGCCCCGGGAACACATATCATCGGAGTGGGTGCCTTCACCCCGGAGATGCAGGAGATTCCGCCGGAGACGATTCAACGATCCTACGTGGTGGTGGATTCACGGGAGGCCGCCATGGCCGAAGCCGGAGATCTGATCCAGGCCGGTGCGGCCATCCATGCCGAATTGGGAGAAATCGTCAATGGCCGGAAACCGGGGCGTCGTGACGACCGGCAGATCACCGTTTTCAAATCGGTGGGACTGGCCGCCCAGGATGCGGCCGCGGCCGCGGCGGTCCTGGCGGTGGCGGAAGATCGGGATCTGGGAACGTTGATGGATCTTGGCTGATGTCGAGCCGCAACGCGATTCTGCTTGAAAAGAATAATGACCGGGAGCCGGCGCCGATCATCGGCGGCGGGTCTTGATGAAGCGAACGCCCATGCCCTCTGCTTTTACCCAGGCGACCCGGGCCTTGAGGGTCAGTTGATCCCGCCTGAGGCCGAAGGGAATGGTCACCACCAGGTCTTGGCCGGGGCGGGCCTTCTGCCCCTGGGGAGGTTCGATAAATGCGCCGTCGACGGTCAGGTCCCGAAGATGGCCGTGGTAGGTCGAATGCGCGTCATCCACCTGGACCGTACGCGAGCAGGATTTGCGATTCCGCAGTCTTCTTTCGCCGAAGGGCAGATATATCTGCTTCATTCCCGCCTCGAAAGGATCGTGTCATCGGTATCAGAACGAGATCTTCCATATCAGCTGCGATGCAAAGAATCAAACCGACATTTTGATTTCGTCTACCGCGATTCGAATCCGGTTCGCCATCGAGCAGCAATTGCTTCCGGCGGCGCGTCGGGTAATACTCTGAAAGCATGCAGGCTATATGGAATCCAAGTCCCACTGGGCGAGGACGGTCGTACCGTGTGCCGGTCGTGACTTCACGGAGAACGATCCGCCGGACAGCTTCACCCGCTCTTTCATGGTCCCGAGTCCCAACCCGCGCTGCGGGATCCGGGACTTGCACCGTTCGGCCATGTCGAAGCCCCGCCCGTTGTCGCTGATTTCCAGGGTCAGTGTGCCGTCGATTTTGTTAAGTGCCACCATCACGCGGCTGGCCTCGCTGTGCCGCACGGTGTTGTACAAGGACTCCTGCAACACCCGGTACATGACGATCTTCAACTGCTCCGGTATATCTTCTTCCCGGACAAGGTGCTTTTCTTCGAATTCAATCTGCCGGTTTGCCTTTTGCAAATCCGCGCAAAACCATTCGATGGTCGAGAGGATGCCCAAATCGTCCAGCGCCGGCGGCCGCAGCCCTTCGGAGATGAAGCGCGCTTCCTCGATGGCGTTCTGTACGACAGCCAACAGATCCTTCCACAGGAGCCGGCACTCCTGACTTTCTTCACAATGCATTTTCTCCAGCGTATAGTTGAGTTTGATCTTGATGGCGCTGAGGGTCTGGCCGATGCTGTCGTGCAGTTCGTGGGCGATGCGACGTCTTTCGTTTTCCTGCGCGTTCAGAATTTCCGATGAGAGACGCCGCAGTTCATCCTTGGACTGTTTCAGCTGCCCGATCGCGTCGACCAGTTTTTCGGTGCGCTCCGCCACCCGTTGCTCCAGCTCTTCATTGGCGACGCGCAACAACGCTTCCGACCGTTTGCGCTCGGTGATGTCCATGACGGCGGCCACCCGCGCCTTGCGACCCTCCCATTCGATTTCGCGCGCCCGTATCTCCACGGGGAAGCGCGTGCCGTCTTTGTGAAGGGCTGTGGCTTCGTACGGGGCGAAATCCTTGCTGCGGATTTTTTCGATCACCAGCGGAATCGATTCCTCGGCGACGCAGATCCTCAAGGCGTCCTTGCCGATCAGCTCTTCGGGCCTGTAACCGAGCATTTCGAAAATCTGGTCATTGCCGGTAAGCAGCACGCCCTTGGCATGGATGGCGATCCCCTCGAAGGCGGCAGCGGCCAGGTAGCGAAAGCGTGTCTCGCTTTCGCGCAGGGCCTGGGCCATTTCATGAATATCGTTCTGTCGGTCTTCCTCTGTGGTCTTCGACATATCAGCGACATTCCTGATGCCTTGGGGGCGGTGAAACGGTTTCAATGGATACCATCGCGGATATACGCTTCTTTTCCGCCGATGATGGTGGTGTCGATACGGGTGTCGAGAATCTTCTCTTCCGGGATGGACATCAGATCCTGGCTGAATATGGTGAAATCCGCCAGCTTGTCCGTTTCGATGGAACCTTTGATCTTCTCTTCGAATCCGGCAAAGGCCGCGTGGAGGGTGTATGCTTTGAGGGCCTGCTGCCGGGTCATGCGCTGGTCCGGTTCATAACCTCCCGGCGGCTGGCCGGCCAGCGTCTTGCGGGTGACCAAGGCATAGAAATTGGCCACCGGGTCGATGGGCTCCACCGGCACGTCGGTGCCGTTGATCACACGGGCACCGGATTGGATCAGCTTCTGCCAGGCATAAGCGCCTTCTTCCATGCGTTCTTTTCCCAGGCGCCGGATGGCCCATGGGCGGTCGGAGGCAAAATGGATCCCCTGCATGGAGGCAATGACCCCTGATTTTGCAAACCGCGGAATATCCTTCGGATCGATATGCTGGGCGTGTTCGATGCGGAAGCGATGATCCCGTGCGGCCGACGGCCTTTGCTCCAGGGCCCGTTCCATCTGGTCGAGCACCTCCCGGTTGGCCCGATCGCCGATGGCGTGTACGCATAACTGAAAACCGCGCTCCAGGGACGAGACGGCGGTCTCGTATATCTCGGTCATCGGAATGAGGGCATGGCCGCTATGGCCGGGCCGGTCACTGTAGGGCGCAAGCAGCCACGCACCCCGAGAGCCCAGGGCGCCGTCGGCAAAGAGCTTGATCGCCCGGATGGTCAAGCGGTGGCGATCGATGTCGATCATCGGACCGCGTGCATACCACTCGTTCAACAGGCGTTTGTCTTTGCCGTCGATCATCACCCAGAGCCGCACGCGCAGCATGTCCCGCCGAAGGAATTCCCGGTATAGATCGATGGCCTCGCGGTCCGAGGCGGCATCGTGGAAGGTGGTGATGCCGTTGGCCAGGATCTCCTCCATGGCCAGTTCCAGGGCCCGTGCCCGTTGGGCATGGTCCGGGGAGGGAATGTGCCTGCGGATCAGACCCTGGGCCGATTCAATGAAGATACCGGTGGGTTGTCCCTGTTGGTCTTTGATGATTTCGCCGCCCTCGGTGAAGTCGGTCCGGGCGGTGATTCCGGCGATTCGCATGGCGCGGGCATTGGCAAAACCGGCATGGCCGCTGGCATGGGACAGAAAGACGGGGTTGTCCGGCGATACGCGGCTCAGGGCTTCATGGATCTGGAAGCCTTTGACCATGGGTTCGGGGGCCGGGCGCCATTTGCTCTGGTGCCACCCGCCGCCCAGGATCCACTGCCCGGGTGCGGCATTGGCAACGGCCGCGGCCACCATGGAAACCACCTCTTCATAATTGGCAGCCGTGGTCAGATCCAATTTCATGCGCGCGAAGCCCATGCTCAGGATATGGCCGTGGCTTTCGATCAGGCCCGGGGTCATGGCCCGACCCTCGAGGTCGATGACCCGGGTGCCGGGGCCGGCCCATTGGTCGAAGGCCGAGCGGTCGCCCGCGTAGGCGATGCGGTCGCCGCGGACGGCGACCATTTCCACCGTGGGATGGCGTTCATCCATGGTATAAATCGGACCGCCCACCACGATCAGGTCGGCGGGCGGTTCGCTGGCCGCCGCCGTGGCCATCCACAGGGTGAGGGCCATCATTGTGACAATGGCGGCGATACGCGTGGTTCCGGACATGGGTTCTCCTGATCGGAAGGTTCTGGTGTACGTGCAAATATGAAGCAGCATCTTCATCTGTTCAGCCGCCTGTCCGGCGATACGGTCAGGCAGGATGCAACGGCGCATAAAACCGTGGTTTTATTTTTACGCGAGCCATTGGGATATAGTAATGCCGATTGGATCGTTGGAAAGTGGACCTCGGACGTCCACAAAGCCAACGAAGAGCCCGGCCAATGCCCTCGCCCGCGATTCGAAGCTTTAATGGCCGACCGTTCCCGGTTTCTTGTGGGAAAAGCAAGGATCACCGGTTGAAATCACGAAGGCCTACCGCTGATGCATCCCCGAAAAGCCCCCCATCCTCCGGTTTGTGCGAAGGTCGAAGGAAATATCCCGGCCCGTTTTATTATTGCCACGGCCCATGGATCTTTCTGCCCGATTCCAGGATTGTCGCTGACCAGCATCATGAAAATCGGATGATCGGGGGGAGAAGTAAAACGATTGTTTGGCGGCCGATTGTCAAACGGAAGTCAATTGCAGCCCCCCTGAATACAGAAATGACGGTCAGTGTGCCAAATTTGTAACGCTTTTCCGGTTCGATCGCATCTTCTGCCGAAGTAAGTTGAAAGAATCATTAACAAAGCGATATCTGGCCCGGTTCATGCACTTGTTGCTGATCGATTTGGTGAAGTTAGGGCCCTGAAGGAAGTTTCCAGACGATCCACGGTGCCGCTGCCAGCCAGATTTGTTCAGCCACTGTGGGATCGCATGGAAAGCACTTTTGTCCCAAATTTTGTTTGAAAAAAGGAGATTTTGAATGAGAAAACCACGTTCCACCGTCGTCCTCGCGATCACGCTGCTATGTTTCGGCCTGATCGGAAATGCCAATGCCAGACCCAGTTTCGGCGGTAATTGCGCCGGCTGCCACATCGCCCCCACTGTAACGAATTTCAGCCTGCCCGCATCCCACGATGCGCTGACGGTGCCTATCCAGGCTTTCTCGGCCAGTGACACCGACCCGCAGAGATCGAGTCTCGCCCGGGTAACCGGTTACCTGTTGACCACTTCGCCGCAGATGCCGGCGGGCAATGAACCGGGATGGTCTTCGTCGCCTCCCAGCCAGTATGTCTTTGCGGCCGATGGATTGAACACGCTGTATGCCTGGGCCATGGATGCCGTGGGCAATATCTCCGCGGGCGTCGGCGCCACGGTGGACATCTCCATGAATATTCCGCCGGTGGCCGATGCCGGACCGGTTCAGAACGTGAAAGAGAATATGGTGGTGACCCTGGACGGCAGCAACTCCCATGATGACGACGATGGAATCAAGACCTTCCTTTGGGAGCAGATCGGCGGATTCCCGGTGACCATCGTGGATGCCGACATGGAAACGGCTTCCTTCGTGAGCCCCGACGTAAGCGTGAACGGCGAATCGCTCACCTTCCAGTTGACGGTGACCGATTACAGCGGTGCGGTATCCACCGATACCTGTATCGTCAACGTGAGTTGGGTCAACGAACCGCCCACGGCCGACGCCGGCGTGGATCAGGAGGTCGCCATGGGGACCGAGGTCGCCCTGGACGGTTCCGGTTCAAGCGATCCGGATGGCGGTACCCTCTCCTATCTGTGGGAGCAGACCCAGGGCGTCCCGGTCGTACTCTCCGATCCCACGGCCGCCCGCCCGACCTTCACCCTGAACGATGTGGGCACCAATGGCGAATCGCTGACTTTTCAGTTGACCGTCACCGATAACGGTCAACTCATGGACATCGATACCTGCGTGGTCAACATCACCTTCGTCAACACCCCGCCCAAGGCCAATGCCGGTCCGGATCAGGATGCCATGGCGGGAGACGAGATCGCCCTGGACGGTTCCGCGTCCTTCGATCCCGACGGAGGCGCCCTGCAGTATGTCTGGACCCAGACCACAGGAACGCCGGTGACCCTGTCCGATCCCGGCGCCGCGCAACCCATGTTCACCGCGGTGGCGCCTGCCGGCGGAAGCGATACCCTCTCCTTCCTGCTGACGGTCACCGATCAAGGCGGATTGCAGGCCACGGATACCTGTGTGGTGCGGGTTGCGGACAACACGCCGCCGCCGGCTCCCCAGAACCAGGCGCCTGTCGCCGACGCCGGCGCGGACCAGACCATGGAACAGGGGACCACGGTATCCCTGGACGGTTCCGGTTCCAGCGACCCGGATGGCGACACGCTGATCTATCTGTGGACCCAGACCGCGGGAACACCGGTGGTTCTTTCCGATCCCGCCGCGGTGAATCCGACCTTCGTCGCTCCCACCACCGGAACCCAGGAAGACCTGATCCAATTCAGCCTGACGGTGAGCGATCCGGCCGGGCTGTGGGCAAGCGACGTCTGTGCGGTCAGCATACCGGCGGTCCAGCCTCCCAGCGATCCGCCGACCAATAATGATCCGCCGACATATGATCCGCCGCCTGCAGGCGACGACGATGGATCCGGCTCCTACGATGATGATCACGGCGATGACGATCATGACGGAGGAGACGACCACCGGCGGGGCGAACGGCAGAAACGAAGCCATCGCAGCTGGAGAAGATGGTATCGTTGGGCCCGCTCCTTATGGTAAACAACCCATTCGCGTCCGAATCCTGACGCCAGCCGACACGATGGGACCGGGTATGCCGCACGCGACCCGGTCCCAATCGTCGGAATTGCCAAACGCCGGTGCGCCATGACTTCCAGGTACAGCCCCCGACATTCCGACAGATGGGAGGCGACCGCGGTCCGGGTCGTTACCGGCCCCTTTTCCCCTTACCCTTCAACCGGCCTGCGCTCTGGGCACCATGGTTGCACCGGGTGGGGAGCGTCCTGCCGCAATTCGAAGGTCCCGGGAAGGGCCGGCTGGAGAACAAAAATCGAAAAATCGCCATCTTCCGGTCAAGCTTCTCCGGCTTCATCCGATAACTATTTATACGCGTTGTTTAAATTCGGGTCTGCGGTTTGCGTGGACGCAGACACAGCATTTTGCCGGCGGCTGATTCCGGAAGGCCGGTCAACATCGGGTTTCAGATAATCATGATGCCGCACCCAAAAAGCGACACCTCGGAAACCGGCATGGGCCACGTGCTCGTCGTCGACGATCAACCCTATATCTGCCGCATGATCGGCAACATGCTCACGAGACTGGGGTATGCCGTGAGTACGGCCAACAACTTTTCGGATGCCGACGCATTGCTGGCGCGGCAGGCGTTCAGCGTGGTGATTTCGGACATTTTTTTCGGAGACAATCAGGGAGACGGCATCAGCCTGCTGGAGCGTTCCCAGGAGCTGCAGCCCGATACGCCGGTGATCCTCATTACCGGGGTGCCGTCGGTGGATACCGCCTCGTTGGCGGTAAAACGCAACGCGTTCGAATACCTGCCCAAACCGGTGTCGGTGCACCAACTGGCCGAAAGCGTGGCCGCCGCGGCAGCCTACAAGACCCGGCGCGCCGAGAAGAAGAAAAACGAAGTCGTAAACCAGCAATACCGCAAGGATCTCGAAGAGCTGGTGCAGATCCGTACGGCCAACCTGGTGCGCACCAACCAGCGCTACCAGTTGCTGTTCGAAAATTCCAAGGACGCCATCTACATGGCCGCCAGGGACGGGGCCATCCTGGGCATCAACAACGCCGCCCTGGAGCTGTTCGGTCACTCCCGGGAGGAGTTGATCCAGCTCAACAGCCGGGCGCTTTACGTGGATCCGGACCAGTGCCGACGCTTTCAGGAGGTGATCGAGGAGGAGGGATTCGTCAAGGATTTCGAGGCCCGGATGCAAAAACGCGACGGCGGCCGCATCGACTGCCTGCTGACGGCCCATACCCTTGTCGAACCGGACGGGACCATCGTCGGCGTTCAGGGAATTATCCGCGACATCACCGAACAGAAGCGGGCCGAGCGCAAGATCCGCGTCCAGAACGAGTTCCTGGTCAATGTCATCGAATCGCTGGCCCATCCCTTCATGGTCATCGATGCCGAGGACTATACCATCAAGATCGCCAATTCGGCGGCCAAGCGCAAGCGTTTCGAGGAGGGCATGGCCTGCCACGAACTCAACCACGGCTACGAGCAGCCCTGTTCCCCGGACGAGCAACGCTGCGTGGTGCGCGAGGTCGTCGCCTCCCGCCGGCCGGTGACCCTGGAACATTTTCACCTGGATCCCAGGGGCCGCGAAATCGAACATGAAGTCCACGCCTTTCCCCTGTTCGACAACGACGGCAATGTGGTGCAGGTGATCCAGTACTGCATCGACATCACCGAAAAGAAACGTCTGGAGTCCATCGCCGAGGCCGCCAATCTGATGGACAACCTGGGCTATATATTCTCCGGAATCCGCCACGAGATCGGGAATCCCATCAATTCGGTCAAGATGGCCCTCTCCGTGCTTTCCATGAACCTGAACCACTACCCCCGGGAGACCATCGCCGAATTCGTGGATCGCGGACAGGCGGAGATCGCGCGGGTGGAATACCTGCTCAAGGCGTTGAAAAGTTTCAGCATGTTCGAAAGCCCCCAGGTGGAGCCCACCGGCATGGCCGATTTCATGAAACATTTCATGGCCCTGGTGGAGAATGATTTTATCGGCAAAGGCGTGACCATCCGGCTCGAACCCATTGGCGAGGACGTGGCGGCCCTCATCGACCACCGCGCCTTTCACCAGGTGATGCTCAACCTGCTCACCAATGCGGCCGACGCGTTGCAGGATTCCGAGCATCCCCGCATCACCATCGACGTCCGCCGGACAGCGACGGAACTGGTGCGTGTGCAGGTCAGCGACAACGGCCGCGGCATGACCCGGGAAGAGCGGTGCAACCTGTTCCGACCGTTTTTTACGTCCAAGCCCCACGGCACCGGCCTGGGATTGGTCATCATCAAGAAAATGCTGGCCAAGATGAATGCCTCCATCCGCATAGATTCCAATTCCGGGTGGGGGACCACGGTGGAAATGTTCCTGCCGGCGGCGAGAGGAGAGTATGAGCACGATCAAAAAGAAGTTGTTGATCCTCGATGACGACCGGCTGTTGTGCGATTCGGTCCGTGCGGCCCTGGCCGATCTGGACGTCGAGGTGACCGCGGCCCATACCGGGGCCGAAGGGCTGCGGCAGTGCAAGCGGGCCGCCTTCGACGTGGTTCTCCTGGATCAGAAGTTGCCCGATGCCCAGGGCATCGATTATTGCATCCCCATCCTCGGAACCAACGACCGTGCCAAGATTATCTTCATCACCGCCTATCCCAGCTATGACAACGCCGTCCAGGCCATCAAGGCGGGCGCCCACGACTACCTGTCCAAGCCGTTCGAGATCGGCGAACTGCGGTTGGCCGTGGTCCGGGCGTTGCGGACCCTGGACCTGGAGCAGGTCGAACAGGTCCAGCAATACAAAAGCGAGCGCGAGGGCGAACGCACCGTGCTGGTGGGACACCAGGACGGATTGAAGGAGGTCCAGCATATGGTGGACCTGGCCGCCTTCAACCAGGCCCCGGTGCTGATCACCGGCGAGACCGGCACGGGCAAGACACTGGTCGCCAAGGCCATTCACTATCGCGGCGCGTTCGCCAGGCGCGCCTTCATCCGGGTGAACTGCGCCGCCATTCCCGAGAACCTCATGGAGGCCGAACTCTTCGGGTATGAAAAAGGGGCCTTCACCGGTGCCGTGGCGTCGGCCAAGGGGATTTTCGAGATGGCTTCCGGCGGAACGCTCTTCCTGGACGAGATCGGCGAGATCCCGCGTCACCTGCAGACCAAGCTGCTGGGGGTGCTGGATGACCAGATGATCAAGCGCCTGGGCGGTCAGTCCCTCAAACCGGTGAACGTGCGCGTGGTGGCGGCCACCAACGCCGACCTGGAGCGGGCCATCGCCGACGGAAACTTCCGGGAAGATCTCTACTACCGGCTCAGCGTAGTGCGCATCCATGTGCCGGCCCTGCGGGACCGATTGCAGGACCTCGAGGACTTGTGCCGCCATTTCGTCGGCCAGGTGGCGCCGGAGCAGGACATCGCCCTCGGCCAGGCCGAGATTCGCGCCATGGCCGCCTACGGCTGGCCGGGCAATGTGCGCGAACTGCGCAATATCATCGAGCGTGCCGTGCTGGTGCGCAAGGACCACCGGTTGCTGCCGTCGGAACTGCTGCGGACCAACGGACATGCGCCCCGGTCGATCCGGACCGAAACGATCCGGACCGATGAGATGACCCTCCGGGAACTGGAGGCCTTCCACATCGTAAGGACCCTGTCGCGCCTGGAAGACAACCATTCCCGGGCGGCCAGGGCGTTGGGGATTTCACGTTCCACCTTGCTGCGAAAACTCAAGAACCTGGATGCCGTCCCGACCCATGCAGAATCGGACACTGTCCCAAATTAGGTCACCCATCTTCGATCACCCGCCGGAATCCTCCCTGCCTGGATATTTCATAACATACCGAAAATAAAATATTAATTAGTTATCGAGACAGTTGGTATGCCAATTGCTCCATGAAGGGCATACATGACGGAGAAAAAGAACATGAAGCATGTCTTGATTGTTGACGACGAAACTTCCCTGCTGCTGACCATGCAGGCAGGATTTGACAGCTACAAGGATCAGTTCGAGGTGCTCACCGCCCGCAACGGCAACGAGGCCGTCGAGATCCTCGAGGCCACACCCGTCAATCTGGTGGTCACGGACCTGAAAATGCCCGAGATGGACGGCTTCGAACTGCTGAGCTACCTGCAGAACGAATTTCCCCAGATACCGGCCATCGTCATGACGGCTTTCGGCACGCCGGAAATCGAAAACCGGCTCAGCCAGACCGGCATGATGCGCATGCTGGAAAAGCCGGTGGACTTCGACGAGCTGACCCAGCTCATTCTCAGCCTGCTGGAAAAGGATTTTGCCGGCGGTACCCTCACCGGCATTTCGTTGACCAGTTTTCTACAGCTTATCGAGATGGAGCAGAATACCTGCCTGATGGACATCAAATCCCCCGCAGGGCAGGGATTGCTCTATTTCTACCGTGGCGTGCTCTACGACGCCGTCTATGGCGATGCCAAGGCGGAAGACGCGGCCTTGATGATGCTGGCCATGGACGATGTCAAGATCAGTTTCCGTAATCTGCCCTCGAAGAAGCTGAAACAGCGCATCCACAAGAGCCTGATGACCCTGATTATGGAGGGGGCCCGTCTCAAAGACGAACGGGCGGCCCAGGCGGAGACCGGAGACCTGCCGCCGCCCGAGGCCGACGGGGCCGACGTGTTGGAGACGGCGGCCCCTGACGCATCCGAAACAGATCATCAAAACCAAAACCAAGAAGGAGCAAATCAAATGTCGGACATCAAAACAGTTCTCGAAAAATTTAAAGTCGTCGACGGATTCCAGGCAGTGGGTGCATTCTCGCCCAACGGCGAATTGGTCGCGGAAGTCAACTCCAGCGGCATAAAACTGGACGAAATGGGCGCCCTGGCCAACGACGTGCTGCTCAAGGCCCAGAAAACCACGGAGATCATGAATGTCGGTCGCGGACAGCTGGTCCACGTGGAAGCACCCAAGGCCCATGTGATCTGCCGGTGCCTCAACGAGGCCACCGACTTCGCCGCCAGCGCCGCCGGACGCGCCCATGTGCACATGGTGCTGATCCTGGAAAAGGAAGGCAACGTGGCCATGGGGAAAATGAAAATTTCCTCCACCATCCAGGAAGTCGCCGAATTCTTCAGGTAATCGGGTCGGAGCCGGCCGTGGGACGACGGCCGGTTCCGCACCCCCGGAGTCCGCCCACCTGCCTTCACGGCGAATCATGGACGCGGGCGAACCGATGGTCGCGGATAAATAAAGGAAGCCCATGCCGGACCTCACCCAAATGCAATGGCGCGTGGACCTGCACGTGCACACCCGCCGGTACTCCCCTTGCGCGGAATCCCTGGACGCGGAGTGTCTGCCCGAATATATGCAACATTGCGGGCTGCATGGGCTGGTGATTACGGAGCACGACCACCTGTGGCCGGAAAAAGAGATCCGGCGATTGAATCGGCGTCTGAACGGGGCGCGTATTTACCGCGGTGTGGAGGTAAGCAGTCGGCACGGTCACTACCTGGTGATCGGTTTGACGCGACTGGACGGTATCGCGCCGGGCATCGGGGCGCAAAAACTGATCCGGCTGGCCCGGGAGGGGGAGGCGGCGGTGATCCTGGCCCATCCCATGCTCCGATACAGCCAGATGCAGGCTTCCCTGGATCTGGCGGCCGTTTCCGCGGGGGTCGATGCCGTGGAGGTCGCCAGCACCGTGACGGTGGGGCGCCAGATGGAGGAGGCCCGGGTCTTTGCCCGTCGGTTGGGCTGCGCCCAGGTGGGCGGCAGCGATGCCCATTGCCTGGCTCAGGTAGGACGGGAGGTGACGCTTTTTCCGCAATTGCCGGACAATGAACGCGAATTGGCGGACTTGATCCGCCAGGGACGGTGCCGCGCCCGCTCCTGTCCCCCGGCGGAAGTCGCCCGCACCGCGGTCTGAGGGCTGGCGTGAAGGGAAGCGGTCATGTTTTTATCTCTTGATTTCGAAGGGGCTACCGGGTTCATCGGCGCACCGGAACTCATTCGGGAAGACAGCATCATTCCGGCCCGGTTTCCCGAATGCATGGATAGCACCTACCGGGTCGGCTACGACTGGCTCTACCGGTATGAGCGCGAAATCGCCGGGTTTCTCGAACCCTGGCTCAAACCCTATCGCTACGACCTCATCGGCGAAAAGGGAATCCTCTGCGAGGCATTGTCCAATGCCTTCTGTCACGGCCACAGCAAGGACCCCCAGCGTCCCATCATGCTCAAGGTCTATCTGGGCAAGCACGGCCTGCTGGTGCAGGTGGCGGACTCGGGGGCCGGCTTCGACGTCCGCCACGTGGTTCAGCGCTATTTCCAGAACAAGCACTACTTCAACACCGCCGGCAACGGCATTCACCTGATGGCGACATCCAAAAAGTTCGGCATCTTCTACAATCCCCGGGGAACGGCATTCCACCTCCTGTACCCCTTCCACTGCCGCGTGGAATCGCTGCCGGTATTGAAATCCACTACGTCCGTCAATTAATCGAAAGATCGCGCAGGGGGCAGGAATGTCCCCGTGGAGTACGGGTTGAAATCACCAGGCCGGGAGCGTCGCAGCCCTGGAAAACCCCTATCCGCAGGCGTCGACTTCAGGTGAAATCCTCCCAGATTTCTCCATCGACTGTTCGCGAATGCTCCGGATCAGAAGCTGTCCATGGCGGCTTGGACATGCTGTACCCAGATGTCCACGAAACTGCCGTACTCGGCCGTGCCTTTCAGGATGGTTTCACATTCGATGCCGGCCTGGGTCAGGATGGATCGCCAGGAATCGGGCGCTTCCCCGGCCATGTCGTGGATGGCATGGTCGCCGGCCACGGACATGAAGGGCATCAGATAGGCCTTGCGGATCTTCCTGCGGTTCATGATGCCCTGGATTACGCCGATTTGGGGGTACCCCTCCACGCAGCCGACAAACAGGTTCGGATCCCTGAGTTGCAGCTGAAACATGAGCGCGGCGTAATAGACGTTGGCGGGATGATGGGTGCCGTGTCCCATCAGAACCACGGCTTCTTGGGGCTTGCGTGCGGCAGGGATGATTCCCAGGATGGCGTCGGCCGCCATCTCCATATCCGCCTGGGTGGCCAGCAGGGCGTTGCCCACAATCACGCGGTCGAAGCCGCCGGGTCGTTGAAAGGAACGCGCGGTTTGCGCCAGGTCGTGAAATTCGGCCCCGGGGATGGTGTGCAGGGATTGCACCACCACCCGGGTAATCGATTCATCCAGCATCCTGGCCAGGGCCACCGCCGGGGAATCCAGTTTCCTTCCGTTGCGGGCCAGTTTCTTCCGAACGATGGAGGAGGTATAGGCCCAACGAACCGGGATGTCCGGCCAGGTCCGGCGGACGGCCGTGTCGATGTTTTCGAAGGAGACCTGGGCCTGCGGACGGGTCGAGCCGAAGGCAACCAGCAGGATCGCCTTTCGGGTCTCACTTCCCCGTCCTTCGATGCCGGCCTGGGCCGTGGCCACGGTGGCCCAGACCACGGCCATCACGATCCAGGCACACAGAAAAAACCGGTTTCGCAACATCGCGGAATTTCTCCTTGGCGGAAAATTTGCAGATGGGCCCGTGGATGTCTTGTTTTTTCTTTTTTTCAAACCCTATGGCGGGCAATCCGCGCACACCGAACGGAAGAGGTTTGTGGAGAGATAACGGTCTCCGCGATCGGGCAGCAGGGTGACGACGGTTTCCGAGGGCGCCAGGTCCTGGGCGATCTGAATGGCGGCCCAGACGGCGGCACCGCTGCTCATCCCGCAGAAGAGGCCTTCTTCCATGGCCAGTCGCTGGGTGGTGGCGAAGGCCGGGCGGTCTTCCACGATAACCGTGTGGTCGATTTTCCGGGCATCGTAAATATCCGGCACGATGGCCTCCTGGAGGCTCTTCAACCCCTGGATCGCGTGGCCCGGCGTCGGCTCGGCAGCCACGATGCGGATGGCGGGGTCGTGTTCCTTGAGCCTTCGGGAGACGCCCATGAGCGTGCCCGAGGTTCCCAGACCAGCTACGAATGCCGAGATCTCGCCGCCGGTCTGCTCGATGATTTCCACCGCCGTGGATTCGTAGTGCGCCCGCCAGTTGGCGGAGTTGGCGAATTGGTTGGGCATGAAGTAGCGGTCCGGATCCTCATCCAGGATCTGGTGGGCCCGCCGAATGGCGCCGTCGGTCTTCTCGTTGTGCGGGGTCAGGACGAGTTCGGCCCCGTAGGCCAGCAGCGTCTGACGTCGCTCCAGGCTCACGCACGCGGGCAGGGCCAGCTTGACGCGGTATCCCTTGCAGGCGCCCACCATGGCCAGCCCGATGCCGGTATTGCCCGAGGTGGGTTCCAGGATGATCTTGCCGGGGGTCAAGAGGCCTTCCTTTTCCGCCTGCTGGATCATCCACAGGGCCGGCCGGTCCTTGACCGAGCCGCCGGGGTTGGACCCCTCCAGCTTAACCAGGATCCTGGCGCCCTTGCGGGGTCTGATCCGGCGAAGTTCCACCATCGGGGTATTGCCCACGTGCCGGCAGAGGTCCGGCACGGCTGTTTTTTGTTTGGCCGTTTCAAGGGATGTGACCTTGTCGCTGCATTTGCTCATCGTCTGTCTCCTAGAATGCCGGCGCCGACACGCATTGGATGGGCAGAATCCTCCACGCGATGTGCTTTGGCGCCATTTTCAACCGCCGCCGAGCATATCCAAATTGGAAGCGTTGTACAACTCTAAAGGCATCGTCGGGATCACCTCCTGCCCGCTTCGCCTCCGGTATTGCTGCATCGGCATTGCCACTTACGATTGCCGGGTATTGTTCAGGGCAGGCCGTCTTCCGGGGAGGGGATTCGGTCCATGCAGGGGACGTCGGCCTGGCAGAGACCGCAGGCGGCGACATCCAGTCCGTATTTCTTCTTCGCCAGCGCCGGCAGTGTGTGTTCGGTATATTGCGCACAGCGCTGCTTGTCGTGGCCTTGGGGACCGATGGCGTTGACCGGACAGCGGGGGATGCATTTTCCGCAGGTTCCCCGGCTGTAATAGAGGCAGTAGGCGTGGTGGTCCGCATAGGGGCGGGGTGTCGGTTCGATCCGGATGCGGGCGACCACCGAACCGGTGCGCATGGCTTTGCCCACGGGGGTGATCAGACCGTCGCAGAGCCCGAATGTTCCCAGGCCGGCGGCATGGGCGGCATGCCGTTCGGACCAGTTGGAGCAGGGGGCATACGGTCCTTCATTGCTGCGGCTCCAGAAATCGGCCAGCAGCGGTGCCACGCTGGCAACACCCTTTTCGGCCAGGGAGGCGACCACATGGCGGCGCAAGGCATCGTTGAAGGCTTCCCCGGAATATTTTTTATACAACCAGCGTTCGGCCGGACGTTTCTTTGCACCGGCCTGGTCCCTGCGGATGGCGGGGGTGGAGGGCAGGATCCAACTGATTACCGTCAATTCGTCATCCAAGGAGATGTCGGCATGGGGAAAGGCCCGACGAAAGATCTCGCCGGGGGTCAGGTAAAAGTCGCCGATATGGGCGACATATTCTTCG
>JBNKDU010000177.1:0-14170 GCA_050288425.1 Desulfobacteraceae bacterium
CATCTGCAAGATCACCGGGTAGATAATGGGAATGGTCAGCATGATCAGCGCCATGGCATCGATGAAACAGCCGCCGATAAAGAAAAAGAGATAGATCAGCAACATGATGGCCGTGGGCGGAAGGGACAATTGCGACACCCAGATGGAAAGATTGGCCGGAATGGTAGTGACCGCCATGAATTTTCCGAAAACCGAGGCACAGGCAATCAGCATCATGATCATGCATGACGTTCTCAGTCCTTCCCTGGCCGCGTTGAAGAATTTCTTCCAGGTCAACTCGCGGTGGAGCATTCCCAGGATCAAGGCTCCCGCGGCACCCACACCGGCGGCCTGGTTGGGGCTGTACCATCCCAGAAACATCCCGCCAATGGATAGCGCGAAGAGCAGGAAGATATCGGAAATGCGCCAGAGCGCCTTGAGTTTTTCCCGCAAAGCGTGTCTTTCCCCACTGGGGACGGAGTCTTTGCTCCGGTAGCATACTGCAAATGCCGTCAAGATGAAGAGGATCGTCAGTACGATCCCCGGCAGAATACCGGCGGCAAACAGAGAGCCGATGGATTGTTCCGTCAAGATGCCGTAGACAATAAAAATCGTCGAGGGGGGAATCAGAATCCCGATGCTGCCGGCGGAAGCAATGCAACCGGTTGCCATCCGCTCGCTGTAACCGAATCGCCGCATCTCGGGGAGGGATACCCTGCCGATGGTTGCGGCCGTTGCGGCGGTGGAGCCGCAAATGGCGGCGAATCCGCTGCAGGCCAGGATGGTTGCCACCGCCAGTCCGGCGGGAACCTTCCCGGCAAGTTTATTCGCCGAATCATACAGCCGGCCGCTCATCCCCGAGGCGAAGGCAAAAGAGCCCATCACCACAAAGAGGACGATTACGTTGAGGGGGTAATTCGACAACTGGGTAAAGAGGTCGCTGACCAGCAGGGTTACCGATGCCTCCCAGCTGACCAGGTATCCGAAGCCTACGAAGCCGACAAGCGCCATGGCGAAAGAGACCGGCATGTTCAGGAAGAACAACACCAGCAGAAGGACGATACCCAGCAGACCGACGATGACGGGATCCATTATTTCAGTGCTTTCTTCGACGCTTCGATGAGATCGACCAACAACATGATGGCAACGGGAAACATGGCCAGCGAAAACGCATAGGCAAATGGATAGTACGGGATCTGAACCGTGGCCGTGACTTCGCCGGCTTCCAGATATCGATTTCCCAACCGAACGCCTTCGATGATGATCTGCGAGAAAAGAATCAGCCCAAGCAGGGAAGTCAATGCTTTTATCAGCCAGCGGAGTCGGGGCTTCATCTTGATGACGAACATTTCGACGCTGATATGACCCTTCTCCCGCTGGGTGGCGGCCACGGCAAAGACAATGGCCGCCATTTGGACGAGACTGATGATTTCGGTGGATCCGGGCACGGGTGTCGTAAACAATTTGGCCCCCAGCACATCGGCACAGGTAACCACCACCATGAGGAGGATACCCGTCACGCCGATCCACTCTCCCCAGATGCTCAAACGGGTTGTCCACAGGCTCACCAACTGCATCGCGCTCTCCTTAACTGACCCGTTCGCCGTTATAGTAATCCATAGCCCACCGCCTTGTCCCGAATGTTGCAAGTCGCCATCTTTTATATGCAACGTTCGGGTTATTCCGAATATGGCATGGGAATGCCTTTGGCCATCTGCTCCTTCAGCATTTCATCTCTCGTATTGCGGATAAATTCAATACGGGCCTTGAGTTCATCCATGCCCAGGCCTTTTTGGGTCATCTCCTGCATGTAGGCTTCGATCACCGGCGTGATGGCCTGGTTCCATTTTTTTACTTCTTCATCGGAGAGCTGAATGAACTTGCCGCCTTTGCTCTTGAAATACTCGGCGCCGACGAGATCGACCTTATTCCAGCCTTCGGCGGATTTCTCGATCCATTCGGCATTCACCTCCTCGAATATCTTCTGGATATTCGGCGGGAGTTTATCCCATTTGCTCTTGTTCATGACGGCGTAGAAGGTATAGATATTGCCCACCTGCCAATCGGCCGTACAGTACTTCAGCAGTTCCCCCAGCCGAAACGCCTTCATCGTCTCCAAAGGAAGCATGACGCCGGATATCACATTGCGTTTGACCGCCTCATAGGTCTCCCCGATGGCGATGGGACGGGACGTGGCGCCCAAGGCCGCCGCCGTGTCTGCAATCCGGCCGGTTGCCCGCAGGGTTTGGCCATTTAGATCCGCCAGCGTCATAACGGGTGTCTGGGTGGTCGAAATCAGATTCGGCCCGGATCCGGCAAAAAAAAGGATTTTGGACTTGGCAAACTCTTTGGGCTTGTATTTCTGGTAAAATTTATTGACCACATGGGTGGATACCCACCCGGACGGCATTCCCAACGGCAGATCGCACATCTCCATTTCCGGAAAACGGCCCCGGGTGTAAGCCAAATTGGTAAAGCCGATATCGGCGATGCCCTGAACGACCCCTTCGTAGACCTTGTCGCCCTTGAGCAACTGCCCACCGGGATAATACTTGAATTCGACTTCGCCGTTGGTCCGTTTTTCGATTTCCTTGCACCAGGACTCGGAAAGCTTGGAGGCGATGTGGATCGGAGGCAGGTAATTGTTGTAGGTTAATGTTATTTTTGCATATGCGACATCCAGGAAGAATCCGGTGAGAAGAAAGATGGCCAGTATCCCGATATGTTTCGATCTCATTGTTGCCTCCTTTTGCAAAAAGTCCTCTCTATTTGACTACAGGCGCATTTACCTCCTGATGCGAACGATGGTGGGGTTTTTCTTGAATACCATCGATGTCATTTCCCGGGGAACGATTCATATGAATTAAAAAACTATCTGTCATCCGGATTTTCAACCTTCTTTGTCACTATAGCCGCACGGACAATGGATCACTATGACCATCGTCATATAGCATCCGCTTTTCTCAAATTTATTGAAATTTTCTTTGCGCTCTATGATCCCGGTCATATGAACTATCGATCAATTTTATCTATGGTTGCTTTAGCCACGGACTTGGTCATCCGAAAATCGACCCGGTGAGAGAATCATCAGAATGCCTATCTATTATTTTACTTTGAAACCAAGAGGTTGAAAAATGGACGACACGCCTTTTTGGAATCCGGTGTTGGAAACCCTCGACCGTGAGAAATTGCGGCGGTTGCAACTCAAGAAGTTCAAAAGAATTTTTCAGTGGGCATTCGATAATTCCAGGTTTCATCGTAAGCTGTACGATGAGGCCGGCATCGGACCGGAGGATATCCGTGATTTTGAAGATATCCGCAAGGTGCCCAAGGTGGAAAAGTCGATGATGCGCGGGATCCAGGGCAAGGATCCCTTCCCCTACGGCGATATCCTCTGCGTCCCCCTGGAGCAGGTCACGGCATTTCGCCAGACCAGCGGCACCACGGGCCAGCCGGTATATCAGGCCGATACCTGGCAGGATTGGGAGTGGTGGTCCGAGTGTTGGTCTTACATCCTCTGGGCCCAGGGATACCGGCCGTCGGACCGTGTATTTCTCCCTTTCGGGTACAATGTATTCGTGGCTTTCTGGGCGGCCCATTACGCCGCTGAAAAGCTTGGGTGCGAAGTGGTGCCCGGCGGCGTGCTCGACACCCAGGCACGCATCCTGAAAATCCGGGAACTGAATGCCACGGCCATGATGGCCACCCCCACCTATATACTGGGCATGGCCGATACGGCCAAAAACAAAATGGACATCGATCCCGCCGAGTTGGGGATCCGGAAAATCACCTGCGCCGGCGAACCGGGGGCCGGTATCCCCAGCACCAAGCAGCGGATGCAGGCAGCCTGGAACGCCAGGGTATACGATCATGCAGGGGCGACGGAGATCGGGGCGTGGTCTTTCGAATGCGTGGCGCAGCCCGCCGGAATGCACGTCAACGAGGCGTTTTTCCTGGTGGAGATCGAAGATCCCGACAGCGGTGAAATGATTGAAGAGCCGGGTCGTCGCGGGAAGATGGTCATCACCGCCCTGGATCGTTTCGCCCAGCCCTGTATCCGCTTCGATGCCAAGGACATCATCGAATGGGACAGCGCCTCCTGCGATTGCGGCCGCACCTTCCGCCTGATCAAAGGAGGGGTGATCGGACGAGCGGACGACATCACCAAGGTCAAAGGGGTGCTGCTGGCGCCGTCGGCCATAGAAGATGTCGTCCGGAGCATTGACGGCCTGGGGGATGAATATGAGGTCGTGGTGGACAAACTTGGCGATGTGGATCGCATCAAGCTCAAGGTGGAACTGGTTCCCGGCCAGGAAGATCGCGTCAAAACCATCGAAGCAACCCTCAAGGACCAGTTGCGTTTGAAGACCAATCTGGGCTATCGAATCGAGTTTTACGATTACGGCCGGTTGCCCAGATATGATGTCAAGGCGAAACGCTTTAAAGATCTCCGGAAACCGTCATAATGGCATAAAGAGGAGATATTGACGGATGGAATTAAAAATCGATCTGCAGGCAGTGGATATCGAGGTGCGTCGAATCAGAGCGGCCGTTGAAAAACTCAATGGCATGGGGGAGGATTTCCCGGCCATCGTGCGCAACGCCGCCAGGATCCAGGCTTGTGTGAAGATGCTGGAATTGAATATCAGCGATTATGTGGATTTAGAAGAAGCAACCTAGTACTTCCTCCCTAGGTTGTATTCAGCGTTTTTCGCAGTTTCATGGCCGTCGCCAGGATGGGTTCCTTCACCTCGGCGATCTTTTCGGGGGATAAGGACTCTGCAAATCCCACCACCCACAAGGCCACCTGCAATCCGTAATGGTTCCCCAGTCCCACCGCGATGGCATTGACGCCGGACAGGTATTCTCCCTGGTCCAGCGCATACCCGGCTTGGCGGACGCCGGCAATTTCTTGCAGGAAGAGTTGCTCGTCGACGATGGAGGCCTTGGTAAACCGCGGCAATCCATGCCTTTTGACGATTCGACGGACCTCGCCATCCTCCATCTGCGACAGATACACCTTTCCCAGGGCGCCGGCCATCAGGACAATCGAGGACCCCGGGGGAGATGAGATCTTGATGGGCTTGTGGGCCTCGGAAGTGGCCATGATGAGCGCGCGCCAGGGGTGAAGGAGGCCGAAGAAAATGGTCTCGTTGATGCGGTCGCGCAATTCATCCAGGCCGGGTTGGGCCCGGACGCCGAGTTGGAGATAGATCTGATTTTTCAAGGCCAGTTCAACCGTGGCCGGTCCCAGGGTGATCTTCTTGTTCCGGGGGTCTTGATTCAAGGCGCCCGTGGATACCAGGGCTCGAATCAAGCCGTGGGTGGAACTTTTACTGATGCCGAGGTGGGCCGCCAGATCGCTGAGCCGGACCGCCTCGTCGGAGTTGGCCACAAATCTCAGCATGCGAAACGCTTTCTCCACCGCCGGCGCATGGTAACCGCCCGTCCTCTCTCTGGTTGCTGGCATTTGTCCTTCCTTCAGATAGAAATTATCCAACCGATATTACAAAAAGTTCATTATAGAGAACGACAACGGTCAATTATTAGCCTGATTGGGCAATTTATGTCAACAAATTTCGTAAAAAATACTTTACATGTAATATGGCATTATGCGATAGATATATAAATAAATGAGTTTTAAGGTGTAAATGGCGTCGTATGAATCGTCGGGAAAGATAAGTTCACTATAATGAACAAAAAGCGACCTGACATTTAAACAAATACGTTTCAACCAACGAAGCGTTCAGACCCGTCTTCGATGACACTCGGGTAAGATTTTTTAATCCGGAAACCTTGGAGGGAATATGAAGAAAACCGAAAAGAGCACCGCACTCCAGGAGAGAGCCAAAAACCGCACTTCGGGTGCGTTTCGATGCCTGTCTTGTTTCAAACGACTGGCGCCGCCGAAAGGCACCACCATGTATACCTGCCCCCATTGCGGGTTCGAGTGGCGCGTGTGGTGGTACAATCCGGAAGAGCCCAGAATTCGCGGGCCGGTCTGGGATGCCCACGAAAAACTGACCCGCGCCCGAATGATGGAAAAGGAGGGGTGATCCCATGGCCCTGACACGCAAAGTTGCCTATATCGACCTGAGCACCGGCAAGATCGAAGCCCGGACGATTCCCACGGAGATTCGACGCAAGTATCTCGGCGGCAGGGGTCTGGACATGTATCTGCTGTACAACCATACCGAGGCGGGCGTCGATCCCCTCGGGCCCGGCAATGTGGCCCTGGTCAGCGCCGGCCTGCTGGTGGGGACTTTGTCCACCGCCCCGGCCAGAACCCATGTGGGGGGCAAGTCGCCCCTGACCGGCTATGTCGGTTCCGCAAACGTGGGCGGCTTTTTCGGTCCGGAGATGCGCCTGGCGGGATTTGACCACCTGGTGATCAAAGGCAAGGCGGAAAAGCCGGTCTATTTATGGATCCATGACGATGAGATCGAGATTCGCGACGCCGGTGACATCTGGGGAACCGATTCCCGGGAAACCCAGGCGCTGATTCGTCAGGAACTGGGCGATGAAGACATTCAGTCCCTGTGCATCGGTCAGGCCGGGGAGAATCTGGTCCGATATGCCTGCATCCGGACCAGCGTCAAGAACGCGGCCGGCCGGACCGGCATCGGCGCCATCTGGGGATCCAAGAATCTGAAGGCGGTGGCGGCCCGGGGCATGATGGACATCAACATTGCCCATCCCGTGGAAGCCCTGGAGTACAACAAGGAGATCATCGATCAGGTGGTCTCTTCCAAATTGGCCAAGACCATGCAGAAGCTCGGGACCCCGTTTATCTGGGGCGTGACCAACAGCACGGGGTTGGTGCGCACCCGCAATTTTCAGGCGAACCAGCTGGTCAATGCCGATGACATCGAGCCCGAATCCCTGGAAGAAGACATGGTGGGCACGGCCGGCTGCTTCGGCTGCCAGGTCCATTGCCGGGGCAAGTACATGATCAAGGAGGGCGAGTATGCGGGCACCTATGACGAAGGTCCCGAGTATACCTCCCAGGGCGCCTTCGGCGGCGAAGTGGGGTGCACCAGCAAAAATACCGTGTTGGTGTGCAACCACCTGGTCAATTCCTACGGTATGGATACCCTGGAGACCGGCAGCATGATCGGCTGGGCCATGGAACTCTATGAAAAAGGAATCCTGACCTCCAGGGAAACCGACGGGCTCGATCTGACCTGGGGCAATGACGAGGCCGTCATCGAACTGGTCCATAGAATCGCCCGGCGCGAAGGCATCGGCGACATTCTCGCCGACGGCCCCCTGGAGGCGGCCAGACGGATCGGCAAGGATTCGGCCAGATACCTGGTGCAGGTCAAGGGCATGAGCAACCTGCACTCCGATGAGCGCGCCACCCCCGGGCTGGCCCTGAATGTGGCGGTGGCGTCGCGGGGTTCCGACCATCTGCGGGGCCGGCCCGCCATCGACCTCTACCATCTGCCCGAAAAAGTATTGCGCGGGATTTACGGCAGTCCGGTGCCCTATGACGGGCCGCTGACGTCCGACTACCGCGACTATGAAGGCAAACCCTGGCAGGTCATGTGGCAGGAGCACCTGTATGAAGCCGTGGACTGCCTGGGCATCTGTAAATACCACACCATCTTCCTGGGGCCCAACATGCCGGCCTTCGAGGAGTGGGTCAAGCTGATCTATCTCAACACCGGCCTGGAGTTCACCGCCGAGGAGATCTACCGGGTCGGCGAGCGCTGCTACAATCTGGAGCGTCTGTTCAATATCCGCGAGGGATTGACCCGCGACGGGGACAAACTGGTGGATCGCTATCACGACGAGCCGACCCCGCTGGGATTGCCGGTGGTGCGGGGACGCAGCATCGATCGCGACAAATTCAAGATCATGATCGATGAATACTACCAGCACCACGGCTGGGACGAGAACGGCGTGCCCACGGCGGAGAAGCTCGAAGAGCTGGGCTTGGCCCATGAACCGTCCAATTTGCTATAATGTCAGCATTCATTCGCTGGCCGGGGACTGTGGATTCAACCGGCTGGAATCAAGGAGTCGATCAAATGGAAAAAGTACTGGTTGTGGACGCTGCCAAATGCACCGGTTGCCGCCTTTGCGAACAGGTGTGCTCCGTGAAACATGAAGGCACCGTCAACCCATACCGGGCCCGCATCCGCGTATTGAAATGGGAACTCGAAGGTCAGGTGCTGCCCATGGTCTGCCGGCAGTGCGACGATCCGCCCTGCCTGAACATCTGCCCCATGGGGGCCATCTCCAAATACGAGCCCACCGGATTGGTGTCCGTGGATTATGACAAGTGCATCGGCTGTCGCATGTGCATTTCGGCCTGTCCCTTCGGCGCCATGGATTATGATCTCATCGGCAAGAAAGTGATGAAATGCGATTTGTGCGGAGGCGAGCCGCAATGCGCAAGGTTCTGCGACCCCAAGGCCATTCGTTTCGAGAAAAAAACCAGGACCAGCAGCGAATATCGGAAGCTGGCGGCGACCCTGACCAAGAATCTGCGGTCCGGTATCACCACGTGATGGCAGTCTGGAAGAGAACGGGCCGCTGAACCGGGAATCATCAATATGATGGATGCACCACCGAACTCTATATCAAACCCTTCGATCCTGGGATGGATGTTGGATCGAGGCATGGCCGGGTTTTTACCTCCCGATCCGGCGCCGGACCGATTGTCCCCCGGGCAGATCCGACTGGCCGGCATCGACCCGGAATATGCGGTTGCGGCGCCCATCGCCGAAGACCTCTGCCTTGTCGACCTCTTCCGCAAAGCCCTCTACGCCCACTGGAAAGCCGGTGAGGAAGAGACCGGCGGGGGAGTACATCTCCTGGCACGGGCGGCACGGCTGGCTACCCAGATCGCCCTGGGCGAGGGGGGCGAGTGGATGCTGGCGGAACTCGAAGCGCTGGGAGAGACCATGGAACGCCAGGGGGCGCCGGCCGCGGTCACCCTGCAAAGCGCATTGAAGCATTTCCGGGCCGTATGGTCGGATCACATCCAAGGCCGGGGATGCGCATCGGACCAGTGCCAGGTTCCCATGCCGGCCAGGTGCCAGAGCGCCTGTCCCGCCCATATCGACATCCCCGGATTCATGACCCTGATCGGATCGGGAGATTATGCCGGCGCCGTGCAACTGATCGTCAGGGACAACCCCTTGCCCCACGTTTGCGGGCTGATTTGTCCGGCGCCCTGCGAAACCGCCTGTCTTCGCGGCGGGCTGGACGAACCCCTGAATATCCGGCCCCTGAAAGCCGTGGCCGCCCGCATGTCGTTGACCCAGGGCGGTTATCCATTGCCGGAACCGGCATTGGCATCGGGGAAAAAGGTGGCCGTGATCGGTTCGGGACCGGCCGGTCTCACGGCGGCCTACTATCTTGTCCGCAGGGGGCACGCGGTCTGCATTTTCGAGGCCGAGAAAGAGGCCGGAGGGATGCTTCGGTATGGTATCCCGGAATTTCGCCTGCCCCGGGATATCCTGGCTCAGGAAATTGGATGGATCGAAAAATCCGGCGTTCGAATCAAGACGGATCACCGCGTGGAACGCGCCGACGAGCTGTTCGCGTCGGGTTTCGACGCCGTCTACGTGGCCATCGGCACCCAACTGGCCCGGGCCATTCCCATCGAGGGCATCGATTCGCCCGTCGTCCTTCACGGCCTGGACTTTTTGAAGGCCGTCAACCGCAAAGAAAATCCCAGGCTGAAGTCCCGGGTCGTGGTATTGGGCGGCGGCAACGTGGCCATCGACGTGGCCATGACCGCCCGGCGCCAGGGGGCCGATGAGGTCCACATGGTCTGCCTGGAGCAGCGGGAGGAAATGCCGGCCAATGCCGGTGAAATTCGAACGGCCGAGGAAGAGGGGATCGTCATCGAGAATGGATGGGGTCCCCTGAAGATCGCCGCCGACAATCGAATCATCGTGAAGTGCTGCACCCGTGTCTTCGATGCCCAAGGAAGGTTCCATCCGCAATACGATGAAACCCGCACCAGGACCTTCGAGGTCGATCATGTCATTCTGGCCATCGGTCAGGCAGCCGATCTGACCTGTGTCATGGCCGTGGATCGGATCGACATCGAGCGCGGGCTGATCTGCGTGGATGCATCGACATCCGCCACCCAGGACCCCCGCATCTTCGCCGGCGGGGACGTGGTCCACGGCCCCGGCCTGGCGGTCCATGCCATCCGCGCCGGCAAACGGGCCGCCGAATCCATCGACCGTTTTCTGAAAGGACAGGAGCCGATCCATCCGGTCGGGGCGGCGCCCCGAACCAGCAGCCAGGTAGCCCCTCTGCCCGTGGCGATCACGGAACGCAGTGAACGCAAACGGGCCGTGCTCGCCGAGCGTATGCCGGATCAACGGGTTTGCGGATACGACTGCATCGAAGAGGAACTGGACCTGGAGACGGCCCGCAGGGAGGTGGGCCGTTGCCTGCGATGCGACCTGTGCATCGGTTGCGGCCTCTGCGAACTGGTATGCGGCGAAATGGGTTTTCACGCCCTGCGGTTTACGCCCACCCAGGCGGGACGGCTGGCGTTCAATGATTTCATACGTCCGGGCACCCGCTGCGTGGGATGCGGGGCCTGTGACCAGGTTTGCCCCACCGGGGCCATTCGTGTGGTACGGGAACGATGGGATGTCCGAACGGAATTTACGGGCACCGTGATTGCCGACCAGCCCCTGACGGCCTGCGCCCGTTGCGGCAAACCCCATGTCACCGAACGGTATCGGCAGGCCCTGAAACAGAGATCCGCCGCCCACGGCATCGACCGGATCGACGAAGAAGTCTGCCTGGGTTGCGCCCGCAGGTCCAGTGCAGAGAGTCTGCGGGCGATCGCCCACAAATATCGATGATCGTCGCCGGCCGGGGCCATGACTGCCGGCAAACGAGACACGCCCATGTCGAACGTCGAACTCACAGCCACGGAACTGCAGCGTTATGACCGCCAGATCCTGATCCGGCAGGTCGGTCGGGCCGGCCAGAAGCGGTTGAAACAGGCCAGCGTCGTCATCGCCGGCGCCGGTGGGCTGGGATCTCCCATCGCCATGTATCTCGCGGCGGCCGGGGTGGGACGTCTGACCTTGATCGACGGGGATACGGTGGAGACCGGGAACCTGAATCGCCAGCTGCTCCATTGGCAGATGGATGTCGGCAGACCCAAGACCGAATCGGCCCTTGATAAGTTGATCCGTCTCAATCCGGACATGCATGTGGAGGTGCATCGCACAAAAATCGACGCGCACAACGCGACCGGGCTGGTGGCCGGCAGCGATGCCGTGGTGGACGCCCTGGATAACCTGGCGACCCGCTATCTCGTGAACCGGGCCGCCGTCTCCCGCGGCATTCCATTTTTCCACGGCGCCGTCCATGGATTCGAAGGACGGGCCATGACGGTCCTTCCCGGCAAGTCCGCCTGCCTGCGCTGCCTGTATAAAGTGCCGGTACCGCAAGGGGTCACACCGGTCATCGGCGTCACGCCGGGAGTCATCGGCACCATTCAGGCCACGGAGGTAATCAAATATCTATTGGGCAAGGGAGATCTACTGATAGATCGAATGCTTCACTACGATGGCCTGGCGATGGTGTTTCGCGAGTTTCGGGTTCGACGCAACCCGCAGTGTGACCATTGCGGAGACAAAAGGAGGCCGTGATGACGGTAACCATACATATTCCCTTGATCCACCGCCATTTGAGCGACGAGGTGGACACCCTGGAAGTGGAGGGAAAGACGGTGGGCGAGTGCTTTCATCGACTCGTCGAACGCTTTCCAGATTTGCAGGAAGCAATTTTCGACGAAAAAGGAGAACTGCAGAACCTGCTCGAAGTCTTCCTGAATTCGGAAAGCGCCTATCCGGACGAACTGGCCCGATCCACCAAGGACGGGGATGAAATTCATATCACCACCATCTTATCAGGCGGATAGACCCTACCGTTGCATAAAAAAGATGGCAAAAAGGCAATGAGCTGTTATGAACCTTGAACAGCAGCCAGATCAGATGACAAAGCAAGCAATCAACCGCCAGTTCACTGTAGGATCGGGCCGATTATATGCCATCTTTTTTCCCCTTCGGGAAAGCCGGAGGGCTCCAGATCCGGCGTTGCCGGGGGATCGCAGTAGATTTACTACGGCTTCACCCCCGGCGCCTTGGCTCTGAAGCCCTCCGACTTTTGCAACAATAAGTCATAGGCCCTTTGTAGCATTAATAAGTTGGGAAAAAGTCACTTGGAGAAATTACACGATGATCGACAAAATCGAGAAAGTCTATACGGACTGCACCCTGTGTTATCACAGCTGCGGTACCGAGGTAACGGTACGGAACGGCAAGGCCGTGTCCATCCGGGGTCTTGGGGCACATCCCATCAACAAGGGACGGCTCTGTCCCAAAGGGGCCAATGCGCTGGACCTGGTCTACAGCCCGGATCGACTGCAGCATCCCATGAAGCGCACCGACAAGGGGTTAGTGGAAATTTCCTGGGACCGGGCGCTGGATGAGATCGCCGGGAAGCTTCTCCAGCTGAAGGATCGCCATGGCGCGAATGTATTCAGCACGTTTTGCGGTTCCATCGGCGTGGAAAACCTGGAAATGTCTTCCCTGGTCCACCTGTTGCGATCCGGGTTCGGCTCCCCCAATTTCTTTTCCGTGGAAAGCATCTGCTACCGCATGCGGATCATCACGCGGCAGATGACTTTCGGCAGGTACCCCACCGAAGAACCGAATTCGAATCTCTATGTCTTGTGGGGGCACAATCCCGATCAGTCTGATTTTCCGTTGAAGTTTTTTCTGAAGAAGAACATGCAACGAGGTGCCAAACTGGTCGTCATCGATCCGAAGCGGATTCCCATAGCGGACCGGGCCGACATGTATCTGCGGATCCGGCCCGGCACGGACGGCGCCCTGGCCCTGGCCATGATGAACGTGATTGTCGGCGAAGATCTGTATGACCACGATTTCGTGGAAAAGTATACTCTCGGCTTCGACAGACTCGTCCCCCATCTTCGGAAATACACGCCCCAATGGGCCGAGGGGATCACCTGGGTTCCCGCCGGGGATATCCGTAAATTGGCCAGGCTTTTTGCCAATACCCGGGGTGCCAGTATATTCCAGGGGACATGCACCCAGGACCAGACGGCCAACGGCACCCAGAACAGTCGCTGCTTCGCCATCCTCCAGGCCATCACCGGGAATATCAACATCCCGGGGGGCTGGGTCACCAGCCCGCCGCCCAAGTTCGGTCATCCCGGATACAGCGCGGAAGGGGGGCAACTGGGCAGCGCGGAATATCCGTTGTTCGTGGAACTCTGGGGGCGAAAGGCCCCCTATGGTGTGGTGACCATGGTGCCGGAGAGCATCCCGCGGCAGCTCAAGGCGTTCCTGGTCATCGGCGGCAACCCCCTGGTCTCCATGCCGGACAGCAAGGCCTTCGCGGCATCCTTCGAAAAACTCGATCTGGTGGTGGTGCACGACCTGTTCATGACGGAAACGGGCCGGGTTGCCGATTATGTATTGCCGGCCTGCACTCATCTCGAGAAATGGGGGGTCGGCTACACCTATAACGTCTGCCACTGCATCCCCTATCTGATGCTCCGCAAAAAATGCATCGAACCCCTCGGCCAAAGCTATTCCGAGTGGCGTTTCATTACCGAACTGGCCAAACGGTTGGGGTTGGCGGACCGGTTCCCGTGGGCATCGGAAGAGGAATTCGTCGCCTTTATGGTCCATCCCAGCGGTTTGTCCTTCGACTATCTGCTGAATGTGAAACCGGAAGGGGATTTCTACGCCGAAAAGAGATATGAAATTGCTGAAAACCTGTTCCGGACGCCCTCCGGCAAGATCGAAATCTACAGCGAAACCTTGCGGGAAGTGGGATTCGACCCGCTCCCTACCTTCCTGGAGCCGGAAAGGGGACCGGTTCGAGGGGGCAAAGACTTTCTGGGGGAGTACCCGCTGATCCTCTCCGTCGGCAACCGCAACCTCTATTACACCCACAGCCAGCATCGCCGGGTGGCGGCATTAAGCAAAATATATCCCGAGCCGCTGACCGAAATCGGCCCGGAGACGGCAGGAAAGTTCGGCATCGAAAATGGCGACATCATCCTCATCCAAACAAACACGGGGCAGGTGCGGATGAAGGTGCTGGTCGATGAACGGGTGGCCGAGGGGGTGGTCCTGGTCCCCCATGGATGGGGCGGAGAAGCCAA
>JBNKDU010000178.1:0-3283 GCA_050288425.1 Desulfobacteraceae bacterium
CTAACCCATTGGAGGGCTCGGTATGTATCTCAAGCAAGCCGATCTGTTCTGGGGGATAAGTCAATGTGTCATCCAATCCATCACCGCCAAAGCCGCCCAAGAGGAATTCCCAGCCGGAAGCACCATCTTTAAGGCCGGCGATCCGGCCGACTGCTTCTATGTGATGATCAAAGGCAGGGTCAGGCTGGAGCTGCAGCCCACCGGATGCAGGGTGTACAGCAGCGACCGGGTGGGGGAGATCTTTGGCTGGTCCGCCTTAATCGGCCGCGAGGCCTACAGTGCCACCGTCGTTTGCGAACAGCAGACCCTGGTCCTCAAGTTCCTCAAGGAAAATCTCTGCCATCTATTGGATCGGGATGCCGAAAGCGCCGCGATTTTTTACAAACAATTGGCGTGTGCATTGGGCAATCGGCTGCTGACGGTATACGAACTTCTCGAGTGATGGTCGGTCGGAGCGATCGGGTATGCACGATGGAGCAAATCTTCATATCGGCCAAACAAAGGAGATGGCATCTGAACTCGCCCCCCAAGATCAGGCCAAGCTGGAAGCGGTTCGCAGGGCGTTGAAGACGGTCGCCCCGCAGCGACGCCATCTGATCCCCGTGCTGCAGAGGGCCCAGCGCATCATCTCCTACCTGCCCCCGCAAGCCATCGCATTGGTGGCGGCGCATCTGGATATCAGCCCCACCGAAGTCTACGGTGTGGCCACCTTCTACAACCAGTTCCGCTTCAATCCGCCGGGACGCCATCCGGTGCGGGTCTGCCTGGGAACGGCCTGCCATATCAATGGCGGCGAGATTATTCTGGAGCATTTCGAACGCAAACTCGATATCCGAGAAGGGGAAACCACCCCCGACCGGGAATTCAGCATCAACCGGGTGGCCTGCGTGGGATGTTGTGCCCAGGCCCCGGTGGTCGTGGTCGGCAATACCCTCCATGGCAAAATGGTGACCAGCAAGGTGGAAGGACTCCTCCTGCGTATTCAAATTGAAAAAGAAAAGGTCGAAAGAGCGGCGCGGCGAAATGACCCCCAATAGCCAGAATGCGCCGGGCAAAGCGTGGGAATCGCTCCGCGACGACGCCCGCAAACGGTGCCAGAAAAGCGTCTCTGACGGCGGCATCGAGATCACCATCGGCCTGGCCACCTGCGGCATTGCCGCCGGCGGCCTGGAGACGCGGGAGGCTTTCATCCGGGCGCTTTCCGACCATGGCCTGCAGGCCAGGATCCGCAGCGTGGGCTGCAACGGCCACTGCTATGCCGAACCGGTGGTGATCATCCATCATCCCGATTCGGGTTTCCCTGCCCTCCTCTATCATCACATCGATCCCGGAAAGGCCAAACTGCTGGTGCGCAATTTCCTGCGGGGAGGAGATCCCTGCCTCGAACATCTCCTGGGGGCCATGTCGGCCAACGATCTGCTGCCGACGGTGAATGACTTCGCTCGGTTCAACCTGGAAAAACGGGTCGTCATGGAAAAATGCGGGCGGATCGATCCGGAATCCATCGACGCGTATATCGCCGACGGCGGATATGGGGCGCTGGCCAGGGCCTTGGCCCAATCGCCGCAGAAAATCGTCGATCTGGTCAAGGCTTCGGGACTTCGCGGCAGGGGCGGCGCCGGTTTTCCCACCGGAAGCAAATGGGAGCTGGCCGCCCGATCCCGGGGGGACGAAAAATACGTCATCTGCAACGCCGACGAAGGCGATCCCGGCGCGTACATGGACCGCACCCTCATCGAAAGCAACCCCCACCAGCTCATCGAAGGCATGATCATCGCGGCCTATGCCGTGCAGGCGCACCGCGCCATGGTTTACGTGCGTGCCGAATATCCGCTGGCGGTGGCCACTTTGGAAAAGGCCATCGACCAGGCAAAAGCAGCGGGCCTTCTGGGCCGATCCATCCTGGAGAGCGATTTCCACCTGGAAATCGAAATCTTCCAGGGCTCGGGCGCCTTCGTGTGTGGTGAAGAAACCGCGCTGATGCGCTCCATCGAAGGCCATCGCGGCATGCCGCGTCACCGCCCGCCCTATCCTGCCGTCAGCGGTCTGTTCGGTCGCCCCACGGTGATCAACAACGTCAAGACCTTGTCCACCATCCCCCCCATCGTCTCCAAGGGCGTCCAATGGTTCCGCGGCATCGGCACCGCGCAGAGTCCGGGCACGGCCATTTTCTCCGTGGTGGGCGATGTCAACCATCCCGGTCTGGTGGAGATCCCGATGGGCGCAACCCTGCGCCATCTTATCTTCGACGTATGCGGCGGCATCCCCCATAAGAAGTCCTTCAAGGCCGTGCAGATCGGCGGGCCTTCCGGGGGATGTCTTCCCGAAGCCTTCCTGGACATTGCCGTTGATTTCGACGCCTTGGTCGACGCCGGGGCCATGATGGGCTCCGGTGGGCTGGTGGTGTTGGACGAAGACAACTGCACGGTGGATGTGGCCCGTTACTTTCTCGATTTCACCCAGAAGGAGTCCTGCGGCAAATGCACCTTCTGCCGCATCGGCACCCGCCATATGCTCACCATCCTGGAAAGACTGACCCAGGGAAAAGCGGCCCCCGAAGAGATGGATCTGCTGCTGCAGATCGGTGAGGATATCAAAGCCGGATCGCTTTGCGGCCTCGGTAAAACCGCTCCCAACCCTGTCCTGACGTCGCTGAAGTATTTTAAACAGGAGTACCTTGCCCACCTGAAGCAAAAACGGTGTCCGGGGCTCACCTGCCGAGCCTTGACCGCCTACTATATCGACCTGGAAAAGTGCGCCAGGGGTTGCGATGCCTGTGTGGGCAGTTGTCCGGTGGAAGCCGTCTTCACCACCAGCACACGAAAAAAGGGCATCGACCAGGCGCTTTGCGTCAAGTGCGGCGAGTGTGCCTCGGCCTGTCCTCCCCAGTACGACGCGGTGCGCAAAGTCTCGCCGCCGGAACTGGCGCCCAGGGTGGAGCGGCCGAAGAAGCCGCCCGGGAAATGACGGGGTCATCAAGATTGGGCCATAGGGGGAATTCAACCATGGTGGCATTGCGAGTAGACGATCTGAAGATCTTCGCCCGGCAGGGCCGGAATTTGCTCGCCGTCTGTCTGGAAAACGACATCTATATTCCGCACCTCTGTTTTATGGAAGAGGCGCGCCGCCCGGCCGCAGCATGCCGGCTCTGCTTTGTGGAGATCCAGGGGGCGCCGGTGGCGGCCTGCACCGTCGACATCTCCGCCGGCCTGCAGGTATGGACGGACACGCCGGCCGTGCGCCGCCTGCAGCGTTCTGCCCTGCGCCTGCTGCTCTCCGCCCA
>JBNKDU010000179.1:0-9229 GCA_050288425.1 Desulfobacteraceae bacterium
TTTCGGCGAAGAGGAAATCGTGGGCCAGGGTACCGTCGTGCATCACGGCCTGGGCGCGAATACCCGCCGGATGGGGTTGCAGATCGTCCAGGGTCAAAACGGGGCAGTATTTTCGCACCCGCTCGAGATAGCCGCGCTTGCTCAATGCGTCCCTGAACTCGCTCACCCCGGCGGCCGAATAGCGGCGCATCACCTTCCAGAAGCCTTTGAACCCCAGCATCTCCAGGCTGTCCCGCGGGTGGAAATTGAAACGGCCGTACCCTTCCCGCTTCCAGCCCACCACCGCGTTGGGCCCCACGGTGACGGAGCCGTCGATCATGCGTGTCAGGTGGACCCCCAGGAACGGCAGGGCCGGGTCGGGAATGGGATAGATCAGGTGCCGGACGATGCGGTTGTGGCGTGGCCGCAGCCGGTAGTATTCACCGCGAAAGGGGACGATTTGAAAATCCACGGCGATCCCCATCATGCGGACCAGCCGGTCGGCCATCAGCCCGCCGCAGGCCACGAGGAAGCCGCTTTGAATCTCTTCGGAGCCCAGGCGGACATGCACGGCATCGGCGGTTTCGCGAAGGGCCGTCACCGCCCGTCCCAGTTTGATCCGGCCGCCCGCGGCGGAAAACAGCGTCATCATCCGGACGGTGATGCGGCGGTAATCGGTGATCCCCGTGGCCGGCACCAGCAAGGCGCCGACCCCCCGCAGGCGCGGTTCCAAGCGGACGAGCTCATCGGCGGTCAGCCGGCGGATGTCGATGCCGTTTCGGGCGCAGCGCCGTTCCAGATCCGCCATGCGCTGGTATTCCATCTCATCGGTGGCCACCAGCAGCTTGCCGCATTGCAGGTACGGCAGGTGATGTTCCCGGCAGAAGGCCAGGGTCATCGCCGCGCCGCGCTTGCAGAAATCGGCTTTCAGGCTGCCGGGCGCGTAGTATACCCCGGCATGGATCACGCCGGAATTGCGCCCGGTCTGGTGGCGGGCCGGTTCGGTCTCCTTCTCCACCAGCAGGATTTCGGCATCGGGATACTGCCGTTTCAGCTGCCAGGCCGTGGAAGCGCCGACGATGCCGCCGCCCACGATCACGAAATCAAAGGTCTTCATAGAGGTCATCCGGGTCACCTCATCACGGCGATAACAGCGGTGATGGTCAGGGCGGAGAGCAAGGTCGTCACCACGACCGTGGCGGCCGTCCACTCGGGCCGGCAGTCGAAACGGACGGCGTAGAGCAGGGGCAACAACCCCGAAGGCGTGGCGCACAACAACACGATGACCTTGAGATCCAGGCCGGTGAAGCCCAGGGCCATTGCCAGGGCCCAGCCCACCAGCGGACCGGCCAGCAACCGCAACCCCACCGCCGTCTCCAGACCGGAGAGATCGGTACGGCCCCGGTTTTTGGCCATCTGCATGCCCAGCAGCACCAGCAATACCGGGATGGCGCAGTCGGCCAGCAACCGGACGCCCTTGTCGAGAAACAACGGGATCGTCCAGCCCAGTCCGCACATGATCAGGGCGACGACGGTGGCGTGAAACACAGGCATCTTCAACGCGGCGGTGATTCCCTCCCAGGACGACCGGCTGCCGCCGGCGGCCACCCAGAGCGACCAGGTGGTCATGGGAATGTTGAAGACGATGAAGAAGAGGATGGAAAAAGGCACGGCCGGGACGCCATAGGCGAAGGTCACCAACGGCAGGCCGTAATTTCCGAAATTCATCACGGCGGTGGTGAGGATCAGGGCGCGGCGTTGGCGCTCATCGAACCGGCGCAGGCGGCCGAAGACCTCGGCCAGCAGCCACATCGCAGCGGTGTAGACCAGCATGAACAGGAAGAGCCGGCCGACGGTGCCGCCGGTGGGGGGGTTCCGGGTGAGCACCCGGACCAGCAGGGCCGGCACGGCGATGAACAGGGCGAACTTGGCCAGGGCGTCCGGCACGGCTCCCAGGAAACGGGCCAGCACGAATCCGCAGGCCACCACCACCAGCACAGGTAATAGAATCTCGACAAAAATCAAGGGACGCCTTCCTCGAATACGAAAGGGGTGATACATATCAATATCGGTCGGCTTTCACAATGACCATCGTGGCAGAATACATGGCAATCGCATGTGGCCAAACAGGGTAGCCGGCGAAGCGGGCAGGAGGTCTGCGCCCCACGCAATTTCGTTTAAGTGCGGCTAAGGGTGTGCTACGGGCGGCCCGCAAACTCGCTTCGCTCAGACAGTGCGGGCCGCTTTCCTGCGCACACCCCAAGCCGCACTAAAACTCATTGCTGACGGGGCGCAGACCTCCTGCCCGTTTCGCCTTTTGCACTGCTACATGAGATGGTCCTTTCGGCGCGATCCCGATCGCATTTAGATTCTCAATAAACCTGAAGAAAGGAGATTCGATACCGATGCAAGATGTTCGCAACGAGGCCAGAAGATTGATGAAGGGGTATTGCCGGGTGTGCCCGGTGTGCGACGGCCGGGCGTGTGCCGGCGAGGTCCCGGGCATGGGCGGGCTGGGCACGGCCGGCGGCTTCCGGGCCAACCTGGCGGCCCTGGCCCGGTGGAGACTCAACATGCGGCTGCTGCACGATGTCACCGCGCCGGATACGGCGGTGAAGCTCCTGGGATACGACCTCGATTTTCCCGTACTGGCCGCGCCCATCGGCGGGGTGGAGTTCAACATGGGCGGGGGGGTGTCCGAAGCGGAATATATCGAAGCGGTGATCCAGGGGTGCATCGAGGCCGGCACCCTGGGATGCGTGGGCGACGGCGTCCCCGAGTTCATCCATTCCGCCGGCTACGCCGCCATCGAGTCGGCCGGCGGACGCGGCATTCCCTTTATCAAACCCTGGGAAGACGAAGAGTGGTCGCAGAAACTGGACTGGGCCCTGGCCACGGGAGCCGGAATCATCGGCATGGACATCGACGCCGCCGGGCTGGTGACCCTCTCGCTCATGGGAAGGCCGGTGACGCCCAAATCCAAGGACAAACTTGCGGCCATCATCGAAGACATCCCGCTGCCCTTCGTGCTCAAGGGCGTGATGACGGCCGAAGACGCGCGCATGGCCGCCGATGCCGGGGCGTCCGCCATCGTCGTTTCCAACCATGGCGGCCGTGTGCTCGATCATGTGCCGGGGGCGGCCGAAGTACTGCCCGAAATCGCCGCGGCGGTGGGCGGCCGCATCACCATCCTGGCCGACGGCGGCGTGCGCTCGGGCGGCGACGTACTCAAACTGCTGGCCCTGGGGGCCCACGCCGTGATGATCGGACGGCCGGTCTCGGTGGCGGCCGTCGGCGGCCTCAAGGATGGGGTGGTCAAATACCTGCGGCAGATCAAGACCGAATTGGTATCGGCCATGGTGCTCACCGGCACGAAGTCTGTACGGTCGGTCTCTCCGGAAATCCTGCGGCCCGGAGGTGTTTGACGACTCACTTTCTCCGGTTCCTGCCTTTCAGGCCAGCGTGCCCCTTGCGTATGGCCAGCACCACATTGGCGCCGAAGATCAACATGGCTCCCAGCCATCCGGAAAGGGACAATGCCGGGTCGGCCGCGATGATCGGCCCCAGGACGGCGGCCAGCAGGATGCGGGAAGAACTCAGGATGCTGCCTTCGACGGCGGTCACGAAACGAAATCCGTAGGTCAGCAGGTATTGACCGCCGATGCCGAACAGCGAGCAGACCAGGAGGTAGTAGAATTCGGTGCGGTCGGGCCAGAAGATCTGGTCATGGAAGCAAATCCACAGCAGCAGCGCGCCGCTGCCGAACATGTGGAACAGCGTGGTTTCGGCGCCATCGTATTTGCGGCACAGGTTGAGGTACACCATGGCCAAAGAGGCGGTGAGTCCCGATGCCAGCCCCCAGCCGTTGCGCCAATCCCAATCCAGACCGGACGGCGCCACGATCAGCCAGATGCCGGTGAAAGCGATGGGCACCATGGCCAGGGCGATCTTGTCGCGCTGCCCGCGCAAAAAGAGCCAGGCGATGACGGCCACGAAGATGGGGTAGGTCATGTTGAGGATGTTGGCATTGGCCACGGTGCCGACATCCACGGCTTTGTAGAAGCAGAAGACGGCCACCGTATTGCTGACGGTCCGGCCCAGGATGAGGCGGTAGCGGTTGGCGCGCGGCAGCCGGCGCTGGATCGCCAGGGAGCCGGCCACCACAACGAACCCCAGCCCGAATCGGCAGAAGGTGAAGAACGCCGGCGAGATGGTCACATGCGACTGGGCCACCCGGATGGTCACCGTGGCCAGGTAGAAGAGAAAGGCCGAGGCAAAGACCGCCAGCCAACCCAGGATGTATTCGATGCGCAAAAGAAGGTTTCCTTTCCTCTTTCCGGCGTAGCTCTACTGATTCAGCGACCGTTCCGCCCCACCGACTTTCCGGCGTGCTCCGCGTCCACCCGGCGAATCAAGGCCTCCCAATCCCGGCAGCGGTCCTGAAAATCGAATTGGCGCCGCACCTTTTCCGAGGCGGCCCTGCCCATGCGCCGGCGCAGGCCGTCGTCGGCCAGCAGCGTCATGATGGCCCCGGCCATGGCATCGCTGTCGTTGCCCGGGGTGAGCAGGCCGGTTTTTCCATGGAAGACGATCTCATCGGGTCCGAAATCGCACCGCGTGGCCACGGCGCAGAGTCCCAACGCCTGGGCCTCGATGAGAGCATACGGCAATCCTTCGGCTTCGGAGCTGAGCACGAAGATGTCGGCCTGGGCCAGTATGGCAAAGGGATTGGCGCAGTGGCCCAGGAAGTATACCCGGCGGTCGATTTTCAACGAGCGGGCGAGGTCTTTCAATTCATTCAACCGGGGCCCGTCGCCGCACAAGGCCAGGACCGCGGGCCGGGCCGCGACCACTTTGGCGAACGCCTTGAGAAGTACATCCCAGCGCTTGACCCGGTGCGCTCTTCCCACGGAGATGATCAACGGAGCCCCTGCCGGCTTTCTCCAGGACGGATGTTGCCTGGCTTGCCGGGAAATGTGCTCGAAATCGACGGGATTGCGCAGCAAATCGAGCTTGGACGCCATGGGGGGCAAAAGCGTTTGCAACTGGTCTCGCATGCGCCGGCTGATCGCCACGACGCAATCGGCACGACGCAGAACCGGTTTCAGCACCATCCTGCGAAGTCGTAAATCCTTCCGCTCCAGGTTGGTGTCCATGGGTGCGATCCAGGCAGGACGCCGGTGCATGGATGCCAGCGCCATGCCGATGACGAGATTCACCGAGGTGCCGGCGCCAAGCACCAGGCTCGGTTGTACGCGATCGATGCAACATCGCAAGCGCCAAATAGTGCGCGGCAGATCCCGGAAACCCCGGTAGCCGAGCACATGGATCGGCACCTCCCGGGCCAATGGATAGCCGATATCTCTCCGCAGCAGCGCCAGGCGCACCTCGACGCCTGCGTTCCCCAGCCATCGAAGCAGATGGCTGGCGAAACGTTCGGCTCCGCCCGCGTTGAGGCTGTTGCTCATGATCACGACGCGTATGGGGGAAGAGACCGTCATCCTCGTCACCGTTTCCCCAGCCGCCGGAGCCGGATGGCGTTCTCGAAATGGCCCAGATAGCGACGGGCCACCCGGGGCCAGTCCATCCGGCGGGCGGTTTCCCGGGCCATTCGGCAGATGCCGCCCCCCCGATGGGCCAGCGCCAGGGATAATTTCCGGGCCAGGTCCCGGGGATCGCCGGGCCGCGCCAACCAGCCGTTGATGCCGTGGCGGATCACCGCCTCGGCTCCCCCGGTCCTGCTGGCGACCACCCGACATCCGGCGGCCATGGCTTCGGCCAGTACGGTGGGCGTGCCTTCGGTGACCTTGCCGGGTCCGACGATGGACGGCAGGACGGCCACGCGGCAGGCGTGCAGATAGGCCGGAATGCGTTCATGATCCAGCCGCCCGGTGAATACGACCCGGTGGGACAACCCCGATTGATCGGTCTTTCGCTTCAGTCGTCGGGCCTCCGAACCCGTCCCGATCACCACCAGACCCAGATCGTTGTCCTTTTCCAGCAGCGCCGGCATGGATTCCAACAGGACGTCCACCCCCTTGATGGCGACCAGGCGTCCGACAAACAGGATGAAATTGCCGTGGAAAGGCATGTCGGCCGGGCTCGCGGTGCCGGGATCGGCGAAACGGTGGAAATCCACCCCCATCGGTTCCGAGACCCAGGCGATGTCGCCGCCGGCCATCTCCTGCAGCCGCCTGCCCACATGATCGCCCGCGGGCAGGAAGAGATCCGTGTGCCGGGCAATGGCGCGACTTATCGTACGTCCTCCGGGCAGCCGGGCCAGCATCATCACATCCCCTGCGTGAACGGTCACCACGTGGGCGCATGTCCGGTGGCCGCCCAGCACCCAGGCCGCACTCAACCCCTGGGGGATCAGCCAATGGGAGTTGACCACATCGAATCTTTGCCGGCGAACCAGCCGGCGCATGGCCAAGGATAGAGAGGCAAAATAGGCGGGTACCGCCAGCCGCGCAAGCCAGGAGTGGTTCAGGTTTTCCGTCATCCCCGATCCATAGGCCAGCCGCTGCAGCCCGGGCGGCCACGCGTAGCGAAACCGCCGGATGTCCAGTCCGTCCATGGAGGCGCGCAGCCGGGCTCCGGGATGGTGGGGGGCGAGAACGGTCACCCGGCAGTGGGCCTGCAGGGCCCTGGCCAGATCGAATACGAACCGGGGCAGGCCGTCATGCCCCTCGAGGGGGAACGTGCTGGTGGCGATCAATACGCGCATGAACGCCTGTGTACGCCAATCATACCGCCTTCACAAGCCCGCAGGCCATGGAATCTTTTTCCATGGCTTCCGTTCCCGATGCTTTCGCAAAGCCGCCGTTCGGTGTAGTGCGATCGAAAAACAAAAAATGGCCGAATCGCGGGATGCATGATCTCGCAACCGATTCCGCCGAATTTCCCAAAGGCAGGACTAGCCGCCTCCGGACGCGGCCAGTTTTTTCTCGATGGCAAACTGCAGATTCATTTCCATGAGACGGGATTGATAATCCTTGCTGCCCCGGAATGGCCCGAATGTCGGCTTGTGCCAGACATCCACCCGGTACGAGTCGCCCCACACATAGATCTGAATCTTGCGTTTGATGGTCCCCTGTTGCACGGGGTGCCAGTTGGTATCCAGAATCCCGTCGGTATCCACCTCGAGCACGCATTGATTCTTGGAATCCAGCTTATCCATATATTCGCGCATCACCGCCGAAACCGCACGCATGATGCGCACATCCGGCTTCGGCGCTTCGTACAGCCTGATTTTATTGATTTCCGCGGCACATCCCCCAACAAACAGGGCCGTGCAAACGATTATGAAAAACCTGATGGTTCGCATGTCTGGATCGTTCCTCCTGTCCGGCGCACCTGCCATGGCAGGCCATCGGTCCGCTACCGGAATGCCGGACATCCCGCTTCGACGAAACGCCCGCATCTGAACGACTGCCCACTGTCACAGTCGATCCCTTACATATCCATCATTCAATGATAATAACCGATTAACCTAAGGCAACCACAAGGATCCGTGCAAGAGGGGAAGCGGGCAGCTTGTTATGATCCCGGGCTTCTATGACTCGCTTTTTTGGGATAGTTCGTGTAGGAATCCTGTGGGAACGGTTCATCGGGGGTACTTTTTCATTGGCCAACCGGAAAATATTGAATGAATTACCAGCAACTTGACGCACACAATACCTCGACGCCACAGCCACCGCCGCTGCGATTGTCCTGGTTCGTCTGGGGCCTGGGGGCGCTCTTTTACCTGATGGGGTTCTTTCACCGTGTCGCGCCGGCCGTCATGACCACCGAATTGATGCGCGAATTCCAGATCTCCGCCGCCGCCCTGGGCAACCTGTCCGGCTACTATTTTTACAGCTATGTGGCCATGCAAATCCCCACGGGGATTCTCGCGGACACCTGGGGGCCGCGCCGCCTGTTGAGTGCCGGGGCACTGGTGGCGGCCGGCGGTACCTTGCTGTTCGCCCTGGCGCCGAATCTCGCATTGGCAAGCATCGGGCGCCTGCTCATCGGCGGTTCCGTGGCCGTCGCTTTCGTGGGCATGCTCAAATTGTCCAACGGCTGGTTCCCCCAGCGCTACTATGCCATGGTATCGGGGGTGGCGCTGTTTTGCGGCATCATCGGCGCCGTTTTCGCCGGGACCCCGCTGCGACTGCTCATGAATGCGTACGGCTGGCGACCTGCCATCGCCGCAACGGCGTTGGTCACCTTCGGTATCTGCGTTGCCATCTGGATCTTTGTCCGGGATTATCCGCACCACAAAGGCTATGCCGACCACTCTGCCGGCGGTCCGGCAGGCGCCCCTCTGAACGGGAAAGGGGTGATCGAGGGCATCCTGGAGGTTCTTCGCTATCGAAATACCCTGCTGATGTTCGTCATACCGGGAGCCATCGTGGGATGCGTATTGACCTTTTCCGGCCTCTGGGGCGTCCCCTATTTGACCACCCACTACGGGCTTTCGGCCTCGAGGGCCGCGGTGGTGACCTCTTCCGTCCTGGTGGCCTGGGCCCTGGGCGGCCCGCTCTTCGGATGGTTTTCAGACCGCTGGGGATACCGCAAACCATTGTATATCGCCGGATGCGCGCTGACCTTGCTGGGATGGGGAACCGCCCTCTATATCGAAAATCTTCCCCTTTCCATGCGCATTGCCGCCCTGCTCATCGCCGGATTCAGCTCCGGTTGCATGATCATCAGCTTCGCCTTTGCCAAGGAATCGGTTCCCGCCCGTCTGGCCGGCACCATCTCCGGCGTCATCAACATGGGTGTCATGATGGGCCCCATGCTCCTGCAGCCCGCGGTCGGCTGGATGCTGGACGTGAAATGGCAGGGGCAGATGCAGGCCGGCGTGAAAATCTACGGACTGCGCGCCTACCAGACCGGCTTTTCCCTGATGCTGGCCTGGGTGGCATTGTCGCTGATACTGCTCTTCTTCACCCGCGAGACGCATTGCAGGCAGATGGCATAGAGAGATATCCTGGCGAAGGATGCTACGCGAAAGTAACCTTCCCGGGCTTTCATGAATTGTGGCATCTATCTGATCTTATTCAAACAAGCTGAATATAGAATTTAAGTTATAATCTGATATACGTCCCCTAAATCTTTTCGGATAATCCTTATTGACATATTTTCGCCATTCCCATAATCTCAATCCAATATATTTACTAAATCTCATTTTATTTATTTATAATGCTTTGGAAAATAGAGCTGTTCTTTTTTATTTCGGCTGCACCCAGACGGTTTTCGGAAT
>JBNKDU010000180.1:0-13633 GCA_050288425.1 Desulfobacteraceae bacterium
CAGCCGCTGCTGGGGGTCCATGCTCACGGCCTCGCGCGGCGATATGCCGAACAGCTTGGCATCGAATTGGTCGATGCCCTCCAGAAAGGCGCCCCAGCGCGTCACCATCTTGCCGGGGGCATCGGGGTCGGGATCGTAATATGCATCGACATCCCAGCGCTGGGAGGGAATCTCCGTGACGGCATCCCGTCCCTCGATCATCAGCTCCCAGAAGGATGCCGCATCGTTGGCCTTTCCGGGAAAGCGACACCCCAGCCCTACGACGGCAATCGGTTCGCTTTCGTAGGCCTTGACCTTGGCCTGCAAGGTCTCCAGCTGGACAAAGGCGCGTTTGAGGGTATCGAGCTTGCTCGGTTTATCTAAAATGTCTGACATTCAATTTCCCTTTTCAAGCAGATCCAGCCTTGCCTTGAGCAACGCCTCCATCTCATCTTCGTCAAAGGTTTCGACGTCCACCGACGCATGCAAGGCGTCCTCCTCCATCGGGGTCTGAGCGGCAGGCGCGTCCCCGTCCCCATTCTCCGGATGGAGCCGCAGTGCTAGAAAGGCCACGATTTCGGCGATGGTGGGGTAATCGAAGATCAGGGTGGCCGGCAGGTCCTCTTCCAGCCCCAGCTGTTCCTTCAAGGAGGTTCGCAGTTCAACCGCCATCAGGGAGTCGATCCCCAAATCCATGAGGCGCTCTTGCCTTCCCACCGGCTTGGCCGGGTCCCTGCGCAGGATGCGCATGATGTCGGAGCGGACAAACGACACCAGTATCTCGGCCCGATCCATCTCAGGCGCGTCCAGGTAAGCCCTTAAGAGATCCGCCTGCTCAGGCCGCCCTTGCGGGGCCTCGGTGGCCGCGGCAGGCGCCTGGGATTCGCCGGGCGGCCAGACGCTGCTCTCATCCGCCGGTTGGTCAGCCAGGCCGCCGTCATGATCGTCGTCTTGCGCCAAACCGCCGGAATTCTCCCCGACCGCCCGCCGGCCGTTTGCAGCCTCTGTTTCCCATACCATTTCAGCCTTCGGTGGAACAGGGGCAGATTCCATCCCCCGCCGCTCCATCGCCAGCCAGCAATGCTCCCGTTGAAAGGGATAGGTGGGCAGCCAGACGAACCGGCGCCGGTAAGGGCTGTCGAAGGCGCGCCAGTCGATCTCCGCGCCCCGGACATAGAGTTCTCCCAGGCTGCCCAGCATCTCCTGCCAGTCGGGAGAGCCCCGGCGCACCGAAGGCAGCCAAAGCGCGTCGTCCACACAGGCGGCCCCGAGACCGCACAGTACCGGATGAGGGCCCATCTCGACGAAAAGGCGCCGGCCGTTGTTGTAGAGCGTCCCGATGCCCGCGGCGAATCGGACGGGCTCGCGGATCTGCCGTCCCCAATAGGCCGCATCGAGCACCTGCCCCGGCGGCACCCATTCGCCGGTCACGTTGGAGACCATCGGAAGTCGCGTCGGCTGGGGCTGCAGCTCGTTTACGATGGATTCAAACGGATCGACCACCGGTTCCACAAGCGGCGAATGAAAGGCGTGCGACACCGTCAATGGCGTAAATCGGATCCCGCGCCGCTTCATCTCCTCCAGCACGGCGCCAACCGCCTGGCGATGGCCGGAAATGACGGTGTGCCGGGGGCCGTTGACGGCGGCAATGGCCGCCTGGCGGCGATGGGGCTGCAGCATCCCCTGCACCTCCTCTTCCGGGGCCAACACGGCGGCCATCATCCCGTCGTCCGGCAGGGCGCGGATCAATCGGGTTCGTTCGCCGATCAGGCGCACGGCATCCGGCAGGCTGAAAGCCCCGGCCACACAGGCCGCGACATACTCGCCCAGACTGTGTCCGATGACGGCGGCGGGTTCGATGCCCCAGGAACGCCAGAGCGCAGCCATGGCATATTCGAAGGCAAACAGGGCCGGTTGGGCGAACTGCGTGATCTCCTCGCCTTCCGGGGCGCCCTCGGTCGGGTAGATCACGGCGGTCAGCGGCCGCTCCAGCTGCGCTTCGAACAATTGGGCACAGCGATCCAGGCTTTCCCGAAATACCGGCTGGGTCTCATAGAGCCGGCGTCCCATGTTCACGTATTGGGATCCCTGTCCGGTGAAGAGAAAAACCACCCCGCCATTGCCTTTATCCGCAGGCGGCACGGCGGAAGAAGGGCCTTGCCGCTCGCCCAGCCGGGCCTGCAATGCCGGCATGTCTTCGGCGATGAACGCGGCACGATGCTTGAAATGGGTGCGGCCGACGCCGGCCGTGTAGCAGACATCGCCGAGTTCGATCTCTTCTTTCTGCGCCAGGTCTTGACGGTAGCGTTCGATCTGACGCTCGAGGGCTTCATCCGACCCGGCCGAAAGCGGCAGGATGTGCAAGGGCCTTTCGCGCTCCGCTCCCGATCTTTGCTCATCGGTCGCCGCCTGATCCGGTACCGCGGGCGGCTGGGCGACGATCACGTGGGCATTGGTGCCGCTGAATCCGAAGGAGCTCACGCCTCCGATGCGCGGCGCTCCATCGTGGGGCCAGGGCGTGGTATCCGTGGTCACCTTGACCGGGATCTCCTGCCAGGGGATATGCGGGTTCAGGTTGTTGAGATGCAGATGGGGAGGCAAGACCCCATGGCGGACGGCCAGCACGAGTTTCATGAACCCTGCCACCCCCGCCGCCGTCTCCAGATGGCCGAGATTGGTCTTGGCCGAACCGATCAGCAGCGGATCGGCCTGGGACCGCGCCGCACCGAAGACCTCGGCCAGCGCCTGGACCTCGATGGGGTCTCCCAGGGCCGTGCCCGTACCGTGCGCTTCGACATAGCCGACCTGGCCGGGTTCGACCTCGGCATTGGCCAGCGCTTTTCTCACCACCGCCTGCTGGGAGGGGCCGTTGGGCACTGTGAGGCCGCTGCTGCGCCCGTCCTGATTGACGGCGCTGCCTTTGACGACGGCCAGAACGGGTGCTCCTGCCGCCATGGCCGTGGAGAGGCGTTGGAGCACGACGAGACCGCAGCCTTCGCTGCGGACGAACCCATCGGCCGCAGCATCGAAGGCCTTGCAACGCCCGTCGGCGGAAAGGACATGGGCCTTGGAAAAATTGATGTGGAACTCGGGGGTTAAAATCAGGTTGACCCCGCCGGCCAGCGCCAGGTCGCACTCGCCCAGGCGCAGGCTCTGTACGGCTTGATGCAGCGCCACCAGGGAGGAGGAGCAGGCGGTGTCGATGGAGACGCTGGGGCCTTGCAACCCCAGGACGTAGCTCAGGCGGCCCGAGGCCACGCTGTGGGTGGATCCGGTGGCCAGATAGGCATCGATGGCCGCAATATCCCCGTGGCGCAGGGAGAGGTAGCCATAGTCGAAGCCGCCGATCCCGATGAAGATCCCCGTGGCGCTGCCATAGAGGGTGTGGGGGGCGATGCCGGCATTTTCGAGGCTCTCCCAGGCGACTTCCAGCAGCAATCGTTGCTGGGGGTCCATGCTCACGGCCTCGCGACGGGAGATCCGGAAGAAATCCGCATCGAACCGATCGATCTGATCCAGGAATCCCCCCCATTTGGTGGACATTTTGCCCGGCGCGTCCGGGTCGGGATCATAGTAGGCCTCGGCCTGCCAACGCTCCGGGGGGATTTCCCGTATGGCGTCCGTGCCGTTCAACAGCAGCTGCCAATACGCTTCCGGACTGTGGATGCCGCCGGGGAAGCGGCACCCCATCCCGATGACGGCGATGGGTTCGCGCAATTGCCGCCGGCTTTGAGCGAGTTGCTTGCGCAGCTCCCTGATTTCGGCCAGGGCCAGCTTGACGGGTGAAAGCGATTCGGATTTTGCGGGATGGTCAGTTTTCATCGCTTGCCCCGCTCTCTCTGTTTTCAAGTTCCGCCAGCAGCATCGCCTCCGCTTCCTCATCCGAAAGGTTTTCGATGGCCGCCTGCTCTGTGGATGCGTCGGGTGTCGCCTGCGTAAGACCCGTTTCATCTCCGGGCCGCGCGATCCGGCTCTTTTGCAGGATCAGTTGAACCAAGGCGTCGATGGTCGGGTAGTCGAAGGCCAGGGTGGCTGGAAATGAAATGCCGCTCCCGCGCTGCAGGTGATTTTTCAGCTCGATGCTCAGCAGCGAATCCATCCCGAGGTCGGTCAGACCGTGCCGGGCATTGATCTCAAACCCGGCCTCCAGCTCCAGTGTCCTTCGAACGACCGCCTCCACAAACTGCCGGACGACCCTCTCCCGGTCCTGATCGGGAACCCCTTGCAACTGCAAGCGCATTTCCGAAGGGGGTTCGACAGCAGGCCTCCCAGGTTCAAGGGCCTTGGCGGTTAAGGGTATCTCGCGCAGCAGCGGAAGCCTCTGGTCGGCCGATTGTTGGCCGATGAATTCGGACCAGGCGGCATTCAAGACAACCGTCTGGGGTGAAGGATGCTGCAGAAGCTCTTCGAGGACCTGCATGCCGGCTGAGGACGGTATGGAGAAGATCCCCTGGGATCGCCATCGCGAAGAGATCTCATGGCCGGCGGCGGCACCGATCTCCGCCCAGGGCCCCCAGTTGATGCTCAGCCCCGGCAATCCCAGACTCCGGCGGTAGAACGCCAGCGCGTCTTCGAAGGCGCAGGCCGCGGCATGGTTGGCCTGGCCGGCCGAGCCGATCACCGAAACCGCCGAGGAGAACATCACGAAGAGATCCAGCGCCTTGTCGTTGGCGATGCGGTGAAGGTTCCAGGCGCCGGAAACCTTGGCGGCCATCACCTTGCGGAAACGCTCCCAGTCCTGTTTGAGCAGGACCCCGTCGGACAACGCCCCCGCGCAGTGGAAGATCCCGTTCAAAGATGCCTCGCCTGAAATAACGGCGATGGCCTGTTGCAGGTCGGCGCCATTGGCGACATCGCCCTGAATGACGCTGATGCGGGTGCCCTGTTGTTCCCAACGGTCCAGAAGGGTGCGACTTTCCGGTTCAGGCGGCCGTCGCCCCATTAAGATTAGATGGCCGGCGTCCTTTGCGGCCAGCCACTGGGCCACGAGCAACCCCAACCCGCTCAATCCGCCGGTGATCAGGTAGCATCCCTTCTTCCGGATGGCGGGGCCGGCAGACCGGCAAAGGTTGGAAGGCTGGCTGATCACGATCTTTCCCATGTGCTTGGCCTGCGCCATATGGCGAAAGGCAGCGGGTGCTTCTTCGAGGGAGAAGGTCCGGATCCGTGGGGGCCGGTAGTCGTTATTCGCGATGCGGTCCATGACGGTGGTCAAGAGCGCCTGGATCCGGGCCGGCGCCGTTCGGCACAGGTCGATCAGGTTGACCGTAAAATAGCGGATATCGTCCCGCCGGGCAGCGACCTGCTCCGCCGTCCAGATATCGCGCCGTCCGATTTCCACGAAACGGCCATGGGGTCCAAGCACCGAGAGGCTCTTGGGGATGAAATCCCCCGAAAGGGAGTTGAGCACCACATCGACCCCGGCCCCTCGGGTCGCCTCCATCAGCGCATCTGCAAAGGAGAGGGACCTGGAATCGAAGACGTGCCGGACGCCCAAGGTGCGCAGCATATGGCGCTTGGCATCGCTGCCGGCGGTGGCAAAGATTTCGGCCCCGAGGCATTGCGCGACCTGCAGCGCCGCCATGCCGACACCGCCCGTGGCCGCGTGGATCAGGACCCGTTCACCGGCCCCGAGCCGGGCCAGTTCAACCAAAGCGTGGTGCGCCGTCATGAAGATGCTGGGGATGGCGGCGGCTTCTTCAAAGGTCAGGTTGTCCGGCTTTCGGACGACCAGTCGCGGATCGGCCAGGACCGTCGTGCCGAAGCAACCGGGGGCAATGCCCACCACGTGGTCCCCGAGCCCGAAGCCGGCCACATCGCTGCCCACGGCTTCGACGGTACCGGCACACTCGATGCCCAGCGGCGTGCTTTCTCCCGGGTAGACGCCCAGGGCCATCAATACATCGCGGAAATTCAGTCCCGTGGCGCGGATGCGGATACCGAGCCGATCCGCCCGGGCGGATGGAGCCGTGCCGGGAACCAGTGACAGCCCTTCCAGGAGGCCCGGCCGCGTGCTTTCCAATCGCATTTCGGTCCCGCCGGTGGGCGCTGCCTTTGCGGTTGCCGGCTTCAATCTGGCGGCGTGGCGCTTGCGGTTGCGCCAGGCCACCTGGTTTTCACCATCCTGCCGGCGGACCTCCTGCAACAGCGCTTCCAACGCCTGATCGTCCGCCGCCTGATCGTACGCCTGTGGGGGAAGATCGATCAGGACCGTGCGAAGCTCCGGATGCTCCAGCAAGACCGTCCGCCCGAACCCCCACAGGGGGGATTGGGTCAAGGTGACGGGTTGCGGGTCACCGGCCAGGTGTTGCGCACCCCGGGTGACCAGCAGCACCTTCACCACCGGGTCGATGCCGGATTGCACCAGGGTTTGAACCAATTGCAGGGCACCCCGGTTGATGGATGCAACGCCCTCTTCGAGTCCCTCGACGGGGGTGTCGACCGCCAGTTGTTGGTCGGCATCCCACAAAAAGACGACACCCAGGGGCCGTGCGCCCTCCTGCGCCACATCACGCCATAGGTGTTGAAAGGCCTGTCGATCGGAAGGGTCCACGGCTCGGGCATGGGGTCTTTTTGCATCCGGAAGCGCCGAACCGGAGGGATAGACCAGAAAGGGCGCCGGATTATCAAGGGCCAATCGCGAAGCCAGCTGTTCGCCCAGCCCCCGATGATCGGCAAAAATCACCCACTGCGCAGGGGCCGTTCCCGTCGATGCAACCGGAGGTCGGGTCTCATCACGGGAGGCGCCGCCCTTGGCAACGATCACGGCCTGGGAAGAAAACAACGTTTCATCGAACCCGCTGCCCCGTACCACGGTAGCCTCACCAAACCGGCAGTCGCGCAACAGCACTTTCCACTGATCGCCGTCGATGAGCGGATAGGTCGGCCTGAGCTCCGTATCCTGAAATTTCCACCACCCTTCGGTCAGACCGACGATCAGGTCGGCAAAACGCTGGGGACGGGTTCCTTCCAGCAGCAGCAAAAACCCTTTGGGGGATAAGAGACGGCGCACCCGGCCCAGTGTCGCCCGCAAGTCGGCTGTCGCATGCAGCACGTTGGCGGCGATGATCACGTCAAACGGGTGGTCGGCGAAATCCTGCTGCCGGGGATCGGCTTCGATATCCAGCAGCTTGTATTGTACGAAGGGATAGGCCCCGAACCGTGCCTTGGCTTTGGCCAAAAACAGATTGGATACATCCGTATAGACATATTCCGTTCGCCGCGGATCCAGCAGGGGCAGGAGATGCGATGTCGTTCCGCCCGTTCCGGCGCCGATTTCGAGTATTCTCAACCCCTGATGCGGCGGCAGGCTTGCTTGTGCCTCGGTCAGGCAGCGACAGATCATCTGGTTGTAGAAGGTAAGGTACGGCGAATCCCGGTAGAGCTTTTCGGTCATTTCGGTGGAACCGTCCGGGAAGAGCAGATCCAGCGGATCCTTTTGGCCGCGAAGTGCTTCGGCCAGATTGCGGCCGATGTGGGCGGTCAACTGAAGCTCGGCCTGGGCGGCCGGAAATCGATGCATCAGGCCTTGCAAACGCGCCTCCGGATCTGCCTCCGGGGGCCGCGCCACCACCGAATAACCGGTGCCGTTTCGTTCGAGGATGCCGTCTTCATGGAGAATGGCAAGCAACCGGTCCCAAAGTCGCCGGTGCCGTTTGGCGATGTTCAATGCATCGGCCAGGGCCTGCGGGTCGATGGGCTGGTCCGGCTGGGGCTTCCATTCCAGGGAGGCCAATGCCCGCAGAATAAATTCCCGGCAAAGATGGTCCAGTTCCGGGAAGAACTTTTCGAAGGCCGAAAAGGAGAAGGCGCGGTCCAGCGCCTCGAGGTGGCTTGCGGCGCCTCGGGCAAGATCTTCGGCGCTTAAATGAAAATCGGCCGCCTGCATGGCATCGATGGTCGCGGGCAGGGGCGACCAGTCTATCCGGTAGAGCCAACCGGAAATATCCGTCCGGCCGGCTTTGGCCAGCGCTTCGGCCGATGCGCGTTTGACGGCCAGGCCGGAGAGCTCGGCCACGCGGTTGCCTGTCTCATCGAAGATCACGAAATCGGCGTGCCGGGTCTCCTGGCCGGCGTGCGATGCATCCTGAAGAACGGCATGGCTCCACAAACGACCACTCGGTTGGCGGAAAAAGCGAACCTTCTGGACGCTGATCGGCATGAAGGGATCGTCCCCCAACGCTTCCTGCCAGATGGCGGCGCCGCTCTGCAGACAGGCGTCAAGCAACGCCGCAGGGAAGTGGTCCTGACCGATTTGATCGGCGATTTCCAAAGGGGCTGAAATATGGGCGATGGCTTCCCCACGGCCCACGCGCACCGCCTGAACGCCCTTGAAAGCGGCGCCGAATCGGTAGCCCATCTTCTGCAACCGGCCGTAGAAGGCGTCGGCGGTGACCTCGGCAGGACACCGGCCTTCGATGCTTTCCGGCCGCACCTGCGGTGGCGGCGTCGCGGCTTCATCGGTCAAACTGGACACCGAACCACTGGCGATGAGATCCCAGGGCGTATTCTGCGATGCCTCGCCTCTGAGGTAGATCAGCTTGAAGCGCGCCTCCGTCCCCTTCCAGGGATCGATGAGGAGCTGCAGATGGTGCGCCTGCCCTTCTTCCAGGATCAGGGCCCGATGGAAGACCACTTCCCGCAGGCAGACCGGGCGTCCGTTGCCCATGGTATCCGCGGCGGTGGCTATCAGCTCCAGGTAGAGTGTGGCCGGGGCGATCACGCGGCCGCCGATACGGTGATCGCGCAGATGGGGATGATGGTCGAGGCAGAGCCGCGCCTCAAACAGGCGGCCATCCACCAACGGCGATGGCGCCCCACCGGACAGCAGGACCCGGCCGGGTGGGTGCTTTTTTGGGTCGCCCGGGGCTTGCGACGGCATCCAATAGCGTCTTCCCTCGAAGGGATAGGTGGGCAGCGGAATTCGGCGACGCCGGTATCCGCGGTCGAAACCGACCCAGTCCACCGTGGCCCCTCGACGGTAGAGGTCCGCCAAGCCGGAGAGCAGGGTCGGCCACTCCTCCTGTCCCCGGCGCAAAGACGGTATCCAATGCGCCGCTTCGTCGGCCAGGCCCTGTGCACCCATCCCCGACAGGACCGGATGGGGCCCCAATTCCAGAAACAGACGGAAGCCATACCGATGGAGCGCCTGAATCGAATCCCAGAAGCGCACCGGCTGGCGCACCTGATGGACCCAGTACCGGCCGTCCGGCAATTCATCCGAACCGAGCATGCGGCCCGAGACGTTGGAGGCCATGAGCAGGCGCGGCGGGTGATAGCTGATCTCCGCGCAGATGCGGCCGAATTCGTCCAGCATGGGCTGCATCAAGGCGGAGTGAAAGGCGTGGCTGACCTTCAAGGGCACGGACCGGACGCCGGCAGCCGCCATGGCATCGGTGGCGGTCCGAACTGCGGCCGCCGGTCCCGAAATGACGGTGTGACGGGGGCCGTTGAGGGCGGCGATGGAGAGGTCGGGCGCCACTTCGGCGATAATCGCGCCGACCCGCGCTTCTTCGGCCATGACCGCCGCCATGGCCCCCTGGTCCGGCAAAGCCTGCATGAGTCGAGCGCGGGCGCTGATCAGCTTCAAGCCGTCTTCCAGACTGAATACGCCGGCGACACATGCGGCCACGATTTCTCCGGCACTATGGCCCAATACGGCCGCCGGTTGGACGCCCCAGGAACGCCATAGCCGGTAAAGGGCATATTCCAATGCGAATAGCGCCGGCTGGGCATATCCCGTCTGGTGAATCGATCCGCCAGCGCCATCCGGTCCGGTCGTCTCATCAAACATGACCGGCAGCAGGGATTGGTCCGACTGCCCCCGGTACAGTTCATCACATAGATCTATCGTCTCGCGGAAAAGCGGCTGGGTCGCATAGAGTTGGCGACCCATGCCCGGATACTGACTGCCCTGGCCCGTGAAGAGGAACACCAGGCCGGGCTCCAGCGCCTGCGCATCGACCGGTACAATTTTCGCTTCGCCCTTCCCCGCGCGCCCGGTCGCGGAGAGCGCCTCTATGGCCTCCTCGCGACAGGTGACGACCAAGGCCTTGCGGTAAGCGAAATGCGTGCGTCCGGCATCGGCCGTGAAACAGGCATCGGCCAGGTCGATGCTTGGCCGGTCTGTGAAAAAATCACGGTAGGCCAGGCACAATTTTTCCAGGGCGGCCGGACTCCGGGCCGATAGGGCCAACAGATGCGCGCTGCGGTCGGCGAACGGCTGCACCACGGCGGGGGCCGGGGCCGCTTCGATCAGGGCATGGGCATTGGTGCCACTGGCCCCGAAGGCGCTGACGCCGGCGATCCTGGAGCCATGTCCAGCAGGCCACGGCACCGGCGATACCGGCACCCGGACGCAGGTCCGATGCCAGTCGATGTGGGGGTTGGGTTCGGAAAAATGGAGATGGGCGGGTATCTGCCCATGCTGCAGCGATAAGACGACCTTCATCACGCCGGCCACGCCGGCGGCCGATTCCAGATGTCCGATATTGGTCTTCACCGACCCGATCCAGAGCGGGTTGTCGGCGGTGCGCGTGTCGTGGAACACGCCATCGAGTGCCCTTATTTCGATGGGGTCGCCCAATGCCGTACCCGTTCCGTGCGCTTCGATGTACTGAACAGACGCCGGGTCCAGATCGCTGTTTTTTATCGCTTGGCGGATCAGGCTCTGCTGGGCATGCATGTTGGGAACGGTCAGGCCGCTGCTGGCGCCGTCGTGATTGACGGCCGAACCGCGAATGACGGCGTGAATGGTGTCACCGTCCCGCCGCGCATCCGAAAGCCGTTTCAACAGCAAAACGCCACATCCTTCCCCCCTGCCGAAGCCGTCGGCGCGGGCATCGAAGGATTTGCAGCGCCCATCCGGCGCAAGCATCCGGGCCTTGCTCGCCATAATGAATTCCAGCGGGGAGAGAATCAGGTTGACCCCTCCGGCCAGGGCCAGATCGCACTCACCGGCGCGCAGCTGCTGGCAGGCCAGATGAATCGTGACCAGCGAGGAAGAGCAGGCCGTATCCACGGCCATGGTCGGGCCCTGCAGCCCCAGCGTATAGGCCAAGCGGCCGGCGGCATAATTCAAATGGTTGCCGGTCATGTGGTAGGCACCCAGATGGCCTGGACCGGCCTGCTTCTGAAGAAAGCCGTAATCATTGACGGTAATGCCGATGAAGACGCCGGTCTGACTGCCTTTCAATGTACCGGCCGCATATCCGGCATTTTCGATGGTTTCCCAGCTCACTTCCAGAAGAAGACGTTGCTGCGGATCCATGCTGACGGCTTCCCGCGGTGAAATGCCGAAGAAATGGGCGTCCAACAGGTCGACATCCCGGAGGAAACCGCCTGAACGCGTGACGATTTTGCCATCCGCCTCGGGATCGGGATGATAGTAGAAATCCCGATCCCATCTTTCGGCCGGGATGTCGCAGATGGCGTCATCGCCGTTTTGAAGCAGTTGCCAGAAAAGTTCCGGAGAATCGGCACCCCCTGGAAAGCGGCACCCCATACCGACGATGGCGATGGGTTCCCGTCCCGCTCGTTTGACGCGATCGAGCTCTTGCTGCATCTTCTCCAGAGCGGCAAGTGCCTCCATGAGCACGGTGCGGCGGTCGTTTGAATGCTTATCTGTCATAGCCTATCTTCTATATCTCCCTGGCGCTTATCTGCGCCATCGCAAAGCCTAGCGAACCTCTTTCAACTTTTTAGACAGCAAATCGAGAAGGTCATTCTCGGAAAGCTTTTCGCGATCCGGCGCCGTCGCAGGATCGCCGCTTGCTTCAACCCGCACCTTTCCAACATCCGGCCTCCTCGGCTCCAACGGCGCAGGCAGTAAACCAGCGACATAATCGGCCAACGCCTCGATGGTGGGGTATTCAAATACGACGGTGGCCGGAATATCCAGGCCGGTGGCCGCTTTAATCTGCTCCTGGAGTTCTACCGCCATGATCGAATCCATGCCCATCGTAAAAAAGCCCGCTTCGCTGTCGAGGACCGCAGGGTCTTTAAAGCCCAAAAGTGATGCGGTTCTGGTTCGGATCCATTCGCGCAACAGCTTCGACCGCCGATCGGGCAGCGCCTTGTGAAGTTCTTCGATCAACCCGCGGGCATCGGATGGCCTGGAAGAGGCCGGCTCGTTGGCCGCCGGCCGGACTTCATCGAGAAATGCTCTTCTTTTCTTTGCTTCGTAGATCGGTGCCAGCATGCGCCAATCGATATCGGCATACATCGATTGAATGCTTCCGCTGTGCAGAAATTCTTTCAAGGCCGCCATTCCGTCTTCATCGGATATGGCACGCAGACCCGCCTGGCCGAGATGCTTGCTGAGGCGGTTGTCTTTCCATCCGCCGGCCCACCAGCCCCAGTTGATGCTGGATACGCGTCGCCCTTTGAGACGGCCGTAGTGGGCATAGGCATCGAGAAAGTGATTGGCCGCAGCATAATGGGCCAGCTCTTTGGACCCCAGGATGCTGGAAGCCGAAGAAAACAAGACGAAAAAATCGAGGGGACGTCGCCCGATCAATTCATGCAGGATCCAGGTGCCGCGCACCTTGGCGTCCAACGCGGCTGCCAGGCGGCCGGTGTCCAGTTCCGCCAGCGGTTGCGGCTCGATGACGCCGGCGGCATGCAAGACGCCGCGCAAGGGGGGCAGGTCCTTTCCGAAGCGATCGAAGAGCGCCGCCATTTGTTGCCGGTTGCCGACATCCGCGCAAACGATTTGCACGTCGACGGCCGCCTTGCGCATGGCGGCGATGGCCAGGCGGCCCGGATCTTCCTGACCCTGATCGGCGTGCGCCGCATCCGCACCGTCCACGGCCAGCCCCCTGCGCCCCAGCAGCACAAGGTGCCCGGCGCCCTGCTCCGCCAGCCACCGGGCCATTTTCAGCCCGATGCGACCCAAGCCGCCCGTAATCAGATAAGAGCCCTGGCGGTCAAAGCGAAGGGGGTCGCAGCCGGCCGGCGGGAGCGGTTGGTTGACCAGGCGGGCGACGAAGCGGTGCCGGCCCCGGATGGCGATCTGTTCTTCGCCGTCCTCGCCCATGATCTCGTCGCAAAGACGCTGGGCGCAAGCGTCGGGTGCCATTTCCGGGTCCAAATCGATCAGGCCGGCCAATGCGTTCGGCGATTCCAGTGCAACCACACGGCCGAAGCCCCAGAGAGGGGCTTGTGAGATCGATAGGGATGCCGGCCCACCCTCCACCGGCTGGGCCCCTCGGGTAACCAGCCATATTCGTGCCGTGCGGAGCAAAGCCTGGGCGGCCAGGCACTTCTGGAGCAACAGGGCGCTGCCGCAGCTGCGCAGGACGTCCGCATCGATGGCGTCTGGGCCTGTATCTTCAGGATCGGCGGCCGATAAACCCCAAAGGTGAACGGCGCCCAGCAGACCATGGGGAGAGATGGCGGCCACCCTTTGGGCCAGAAGTTCGAAATCCCCGGGACGGGTCGCATCCACCCTGAACCGGCCGTTTCCCAGATCCTCGAAGCCGGGTCCGGGTTCGACGACGTAACCGGCGTGGCCGGCCGATTGAAGGCATTGCAGCAACCGGTCGCCGATGCCGTCCCGGTCCTTGAAGATGAGCCAACGGCCGGCAGTCTGATTTTCGTCCGGCGGCGACATCACCGCATCACGGCGTCGCCAGGCCACGGTGTAAAAGTGGCT
>JBNKDU010000181.1:0-2163 GCA_050288425.1 Desulfobacteraceae bacterium
ATATAGAAGGCGGGCTCCAGCAGCGGCACCAGGAAATTGACCTTCCAGATGCGCTGGTAGGTGATCAGGTTCCGGATCCAGACGTGGCGGAACCGCAGGGATATGGCCGCCAGGCTGACTCGGTTCATTCGCGAAGCTCCCTTCCGGTCAGGCGCAGGAACACGTCCTCCAGGTTTCCCACGCGAAACAGGCAGGCCCCGGAGCAGAATTCGTTGCGGATCTTCCGGTCCAGGCCGCCGTCGGTCTTGGCATAGATGATGATGCGTTCGCCCAGGTCGTCGTGTTTCACGTCATTTGCCTGGATAAAGCGCCGCAAATCGTCCTCCGGGCCTTCGATTTCGATGACGCTTTCGGCGGCATGTTCGTCGATGAGCGCCCGGGGCCGGCCCTCGGCGATGATATTCCCGTGATCCATGATCACCAGCCGGTCGCACAATGATTCGGCCTCGTCCATGTAGTGGGTGGTCAGCAGTATGGTCAGGCCGCGCTTTTTAAGCGCCGTCAGCCGGTCCCACAACTGGTGCCGGGACTGGGGGTCGAGACCGGTGGTCGGTTCATCCAGGATCAGCAACTCGGGATCGGACATCAGGGCCCGGGCAAGCTGCAGCCGCCTGGCCAGGCCGCCGGACAATTCGGCTACCTTGGCCCCGAGCTTGTTGGTCAGCGCGAAGAACTCCAGCAACTCCTCGGCCCGTCTCCGGGCGGCGGCCGGTTCCATTTCGTAATAGCGGGCGTAGAGCATCAGGTTCTGGGCCACGGTCAGGTCGGGGTCCAGGGTGTTCTCCTGCTGGCAGACCCCCAGCCGCGAGCGGATCTCCCGCCAGTGGGTGCGGATATCCAGTCCGAATATCTTCATCTGACCGCCGTTCACCGGCGAGAACCCGTACATCATGCGGATGACCGAGGTCTTGCCGGCGCCGTTGGGCCCCAGCAGACCGAAGAACTCGCCGCCGTGCACTTGAAAGCTGACGCCGTTGACGGCGGTAAACGGACCATAGTGTTTGATGGCTTTGTTGACTTCGATGACATCCATGGCGGGTTCTTACCACATTTGGGAGTTGGTGATAAAGGCTTGTGTTGCATGCAAGGCCGGCCCGGGGACTTCGCGGCCTTCGACGGGGCGCACCAACCCCCAAGGCCCGGGCCAGGGGGTTATCTCCGAATTTTCACCAAATCGGCGTTGTGCAATTTCGTCAGCAGGATCAGCGCGGCGGCCGACCCGACGAGACAGAGGAACATGTCGGTCTGCGTATCCCAGATGTACCCCTGGGTTCCGAGGAAGGCCTCCGTATCGGTGGGATTGGTCAGCGAGGCCAGCCATTCGATGATTTCGTAGATCGCCGAAAATGCCAGGGGAATGGCCAGGGACACCACGCCCAGCCACTTGCCGCGTTTCAGAGGCGAGGTTCGCGCCATGACTTCGCGGGTGTAGATCGCCGGCCCGAAGCCCTGCATGAAGTGGCCGATCTTGTCATAGTTGTTGCGCGTCCAGCCGAACCACTCTTCCATCCGGAAGCCGAGGGGCACCTTGGCATAGGAGTAATGGCCACCCACCATCAGGATGACGGCGTGAATGGCGATGAGGGTATAGGTCAAATCCGTCAACGGGAATTTTCTGTAGGTCAGGAGCAGCAACGGCAGGGCGACCATGATCGGGAAGGTCTCCAGCACCCAGGTAAGGCGCGTATCCTGCGGACCGATGCCCGACCAGATCCAGAGGACCGATCCGATGGCCAGCAACACGACGGGATATTTCCGTTGGGGCATATCTTTCCTCCATTTCCATTTTATGAGGGATCGGGGAGTTCCTTTCGTTCCTGGCAAAAGCCGGAGGATGGGGGCTTTTCGGGGATGCATCAGCAGGAGGCCTTCGTGATTTCAACCGGTTATCCATGGGGGAGACCCACGGCGCCGCCACAGGCGGCGACCAGGGAGGGGGCTTTGAATGCCCCCGTGGATAACCGGTTGAAATCACCAGGCCGGGAGCGTCGCATCCCCGGAAAGCCCCCACCCTCCGGCGCCGGCTTCGGGGGCAGACTCCCCGCCCCTTCAGATCGTTCTTACGCGGGTCTCATAGACTGATGACCGCCGAATCACACGCCATTTGAATCAATTCAGGGCCGGTTCCCATGCGGGCGCCCTCTATCAGGTCGTCTTCCGTTA
>JBNKDU010000182.1:0-17490 GCA_050288425.1 Desulfobacteraceae bacterium
ATATGCGCTGCATCGATGGCAAACGAATTTTTGCTTGGTTGATTTCTTCTACCGGCAGGTGCGCCGAATGGTGGGAATGCTTTATACTTCTTATTTACTTCTTTATTGCTTCTATTCCGCGCAGCGGTTTAGTTCAACATATATTCGACCCCAAAAACGTCGATAAATGTTCGCGCATAAAAATCCCACTTTTGGGGTCTATATCCAACTGTAAATATCTATGTAAATAAATTCATTGACAAACCGATTTTCGGCATGTATTTATACCCCATTATTTCGAATAAATAATCCGGGGAAATACCCCTGTCCTGGTTGTCACTGAGATCCACCTGTATTGGCTGTTTTCAGCCCGTATCGTATGCTTACATTTTGTCGATATTATTCATTCGCTAGTGGCTCGATGCTTTTTAGTGATATGCAAAATAAATAACGAACATGTTCATCGGCTGATATCAATTTCAGGGACTATCCGGATCAAGAATAATCTTTCGCATCGATCATTATAACACACTATAATTAAACGATATATATGTTGATGTCAAGCCAAAACTCCTTGACCGTGTGTGTTATAGGATTCGAATCAAGCACGATTCCATTCGCACCGGAAAACGTTATTTGAAATGGGCGAAAAATTACATCCTGTTTCACCGGAAGCGTCATCCAAAGGATATGGTTGCCCGGGAGATTGAATCCTTTAAAGAGATTGGCGATATTCTGGCTCATTCGGACGGCAAATTAAAGACGTCCCTTATTATTTTTGGTTTTTCGTAGGCGCCGATGGGACGGACGCAGGTTTTGGTGGAAAATATCCGTACGAATCATCGAAATCTGACTTGATAAATTAATCAAATAAGATTAAAGGCGGTGGCTTTGTTTTTTCCGGTACCGGGGTTTGCAAGCGGAAAGCATCGACCGGTCATCAAGATGGTGTTATACAATAGAAAAATACAGGAGAAATATCATGACCAAGTCAGACAAGTTCACATATTACGGGGGCGGGCATCGAGGCACCGAGGCTGAATTCGGCCGCCTGGCCGAGCAATACGGCGTACGGGAAGTCAACTATTCGTTCGACGGGCACCAAACGGAAAGGAAACAGGGCCTGCGTATCCTTTCACCCGAAGAATTGAAAAAAGGCGACATCAGCATGGAAATCGTTTCCCTGCGCATGAACCGCAATTATTCCCAGGTGGATAAGATCCGCAAGGTCTTTCAATTGATCTTTCACATGGTCAACAGCGGGCTGCAGATATTTGCCGTCGGTTGGATTCAGCCGGACGACACTGTCAAGGGCGGTACGGGCTGGGCAGTTGAATTGGGAAAACTGTTTAACCGGCCGCTGAGCGTTTTCGATCAGGATCGGAACAAATGGTTTGCCTGGAGGGACAATCGCTGGGAGGAAGACCTGCCTTCAGTCGATCACACCACCTTCGTGGGCACAGGCACCCGCAACCTGACCGATGGCGGAACGCACGCCATCCGGGAATTGTTTGCCCGTTCCTTCAGGGCGTAGTGTCATGTAAATCGATCCCGCTCCTTCTGTGTGATGTTCAGATGAGCGTGAGATTCCTTCATCCCCCGGCCGGTATACCGGCATGGCCCTCCTGTCGCCCGGCACACCATGGCCGTCACGTGGTACTTCGGATAGGGAGTCGGCACACGATTCCTGGCGGCATCGATCGCAGGGTTCTCATTGAGGACCGGGTCCGGCACGAGGGTATCGAGAAGGTCATCGGCCACGACTGAGATCGGCGCCAGGCCCCCTAACCGGTCATAGAGAGTTTGCTGTTTCTGCTCCGGTTCGCTCTACGCGAATGCTGTTTGAAATCCTCCTGCCAATAGGACGAGATAAGATGGCCCGGGAAAGATAGACCCTGCCGTTGGAAGCGTTGGGGCAGAATCATAGACCCTCCGGTTTGGACCGACTCTTCCATAAGATTCGTGTTATCTTGTCCGGGTCCTGGCCTCGTCCTGCGATGCCGTGCCGTCCGGTCTTTTCCCGAATCTTTATCCCAACTTTACCTGCCCTTTATACAGCCGATCCTGCCGGGAGTTATCTTTGCGGCATGAATCGTATTCATGAAAACAAGAAAGGAAGGTGGAGTATGAAAACGATCTGCAAGGTGGGGATTTTCGTCGTGGGCTTCGCGCTGCTGGGCTGGTCGGCGACATGGGCCGGAACCGACCATGGGATGGATGACAAGATGGGCGGGCAGTCCCAGGGCATGATGGACGATGCGTCCAAAGGCATGATGAACGACAAGATGGGTGCCAAGGACGACGCCATGGGCGATGGCAAGGCGATGATGCCCGCGCCGGAGATGCACGCCCGGGAGGCCGTGCTGAAGGGCAGCGACGGCCACCATGCCGCCGGCGCGGTGACCTTGGGCATGGGGATGAATAACCGTCAGGTCCTCACCCTGAGCGACATCGATGTGGACGAGGTGCCGGATGGATATGTCTACCTGACCAAGGGCGGCGACCGCATGAACGGGGTGGCGCTGGGTCAGTTGAAGCAATTCTCGGGCAGCGTGTCGTTCGACCTGCCCGCCGGGGTGAACGCCGGAGACTACGATGGCGTGGTCATCTGGTGCAAGAAATTCAATGTGGAGATCGGCCGGGCCGATTTTCACGGGAAGGCCATGTAGGGAGAACCGGGGGCAGGTGCCCGCACCTCATTCTATCGTTGGTTCCCGTATTTCTTGAGGAGTTGGTAGAGGCGCGCCTTCTTGAGTCCCGCCAGGTCGCAGGCCCTGTCCACATCGCCTTCGCAGCGGTCCATCAGGTCGGAGAGGTATTGTTTTTCGACTTTCTCGATGATGGATTTGCGATACGCCTTGAGCTCGGGAAAACCGTCCGCCTGTCCGGGCCCCGGCAGGGAAGCCGTGGTGTCCGGGCAGGTATTTGTCCTGTCCGCCGGTTTGCCGCCGATGGCCTGCATGCGGATGTGTTCCGGCAGGTGTTTGGGATAGAGCGCGGGGCAGGCCGGTTCCATGACATAGGCATGTTCCACCGCGTGGATCAGCTCGCGTACGTTGCCGGGCCAGTCATACGCGTTCAGGGACTCGAAAAACTCTTCCGATATCTCCTTGGGGGGCAGGCCGAGCCTCCGGCTCACGGCGACCGCCTGGGTCGTGACGATCTGGCAGATATCATTCCTGCGCTCCCGCAGGGGGGGCAGTTCGATCATGATCGATCGCAGGCGGAAGAGCAGGTCCCGGCGGAATCCGGCGCCGTCCAGTTCGCAGTTGGTCGCCGAGACCAGGCGGAAATCGCTGAAGACTTCTTCCTGGGATCCCACCGGAAAGAAACGCTTCTCCTGGAGGACCCGCAGGAACTTCTTCTGGATCGACGGGGGAAGTTCTCCCACCTCGTCCAGGAACAGGGTCCCCTTGTGGGCCTTGCGAATGAGTCCCCGACTGGCCTGGCCCGCGCCGGTGAAGGCCCCCTTGGCGTGGCCGAAGAGAATGCTCTCCGTGAGGTTTTTGGGCAGCGAAGCGCAGTCGACGGGCACGAAGGGCTGGTCCGCGCGATTGCTGTTGCCGTGGATGGCGCGGGCGAAGAGTTCCTTTCCCGTTCCGGTTTCGCCGCAGATCAGCACGCTGGTGTCGCTTTGAGCGGCATGGGCCATGAGCATCAGGCACATGGTCAGCCGGGAGCTGGAACCGACGATGCCGCCCCGGTCGATGGACAAGGGGTCGCGCAGGTTCCGGCTTTGGCGGCGGTATTGCAATGCTCTTTTCAGGGAGAGCCGCAGCGCGTCCATCCGGGCCGGCTTCTCGATATAGTCCCATACGCCGCTTTTCAGGGCGGTTTTGGCCCCGTCCCGGTCTCCATAGCCCGTGACGATGATGATCTCCGGAGGGCAGGGGATGGTCTGGATGCGGGGGATGGCCTGGATGCCGCTGCCGTCGGGCAGGCGTACATCGAGAAAAAGCACATCGTAGGAACCGGAGCGGACCCTTTCCAGTCCCTCCGTCAACGTCAGGGCCACGTGGGCCTCGTGCCCCTCCTCCTGGATCATCCGGGAGAGGGTGTAGCCCATGCTCTGATCATCGTCGATGATCAGGATCCGCGGTATGGCCGCCTTCTTCGTCCTCGGGTCGGGGGCATTCATCCAGCACCTTCCGTATGGCGATCGCCAGGTCGATCCGGTTGAGGGGTTTGTTCATCAGGGTCCCGATGCCGGCTTCCTCGGCATCCCGGCGCAGTTGTTCGATGCCCATGCCGGTGAGCAGGATGATGGGCAGCTTCCCTTGCATTCGGTGGATCCGGTCCGCCAGTTCGATACCGGTAAGGGCCGGCATGTTGTAATCCAGGATCGCCAGGTCGAACCGGTCGGCATTCACCATGAAAAAACGCCAGGCGTCCACGGCATCGGTGAACATCTTTACCCGGTAGCCCAATCCGGCCATGATCCGGCGCAGGATATCCGCCAGGACCGGTTCGTCCTCCACCAAAAAGACATTCTCGCTGCCTTCGGGAGGGAGGACGGCGGATTCCGGAGCCGGTTCGAATTCCGGGTGCTCCAGGCTGGGAAGCATGACGTGCATCATGGTTCCCTGTCCGGTTTCGCTCTGGGCATACACCGCACCGCCATGGCTCCGGGCGATGCCATGCACCACCGACAGGCCCAGGCCGGTGCCTTCACCGACCTTTTTGGTGGTAAAAAAGGGGTCGAACACGCGATGCAGGTTCTCCGGTTCGATGCCCGGGCCGTTGTCCAGGACCGTCAGTCTGACATAGGCGCCCGGAGTCAACCCGTCGGTGGGCGCCTGATCCGGGGTCGTTACGATCTCCTTGGAAAAGGAGATGTCGATGAAACCGCCCCGGGGCGAAAGGGCGTGGGCCGAGTTGGTGCACAGGTTCAGCAGGACCTGCTGCAATTGGGTGGGATCGGCCAGGACGGTGCAGTTTTCCCATCCGTTGCCGAGCCGCACCTGGATGGTGGCCGGCAGGGTGGTCTGCAGGAATTTGATCGTCTCCTTCAGGAAAGGCTTCAGCAGGAGGGGTTTGAATTCGATCTCGTCCCGTCGGCTGAAGGTGAGGATCTGCCGCACCAGCGCCTTTGCCCGCAACCCCGCGTCCAGTACCTGCTCCATGTCGGCCATTGCCTTGCCGCCTTCAGGCATCCCGTCGATGGCCAGTTCGCTGCATCCGATGATCACACCCAGTATATTGTTGAAATCGTGGGCGATGCCTCCGGCGAGGGTGCCGATGGCTTCCAATTTCTGGGTCTGGCGGATCTGGTTCTCGAAACTCACCTTCTCGGTGATATCCTGGACCATGCCTTCCAGATAGAGCAGTTCCCCCGATGGGTTGTATACCGGCCTTCCGTTGATCAGCACCCAGATGCGCTCTCCGTCCCTGCGCACCATGCGGGCTTCCAGGGTCGTGATGGTGCCGCCGTCGAGCAGCACCTGGACCATGTCCCGGCGCTGGTGGGGTTCCACCCAGTGCTGCTCCCCGATATCGGCGACTTCTTCCATGAGCTGCTGCGCCGAGTCATATCCCAGGATTCGGGCGAACGCTGGATTGGCGCTGAGAATCCGTCCCCGGGGCGTGCTCTGGTAGATGCCCTCCAGGGCGTTCTCGAAAATGCTGCGATACTTTCTTTCGGCCTTGCGGATGGTGGAGAGGTGGGTTTCGATTTTGCGGCCCATCTGATCCAGGGTGCCCACCAGGGGCTGCAGCTCGATATGGGTCACGTCCTCCATGGCCGGGTGGTACTGCCCGGACGCGTAGGATCCGACGATTTCGTTGAGACGTTTCAGGGGGCGTCTCAGGGACATGCGCAGCAAAATGCCCGTCAGGACCACCAGCGTGACCAGGTTGGTCAGGATGACCAGCGCGAAGGACCAGAAGAGCCGGCGATTGAGCTGGGTCAGATAGCCGTAGGTCATGGAGATCCTGACCTGGCCCACGGGAAGGTCGTGGAGAACCAGATCCACGGTCCGGACCACCGTCGGCCGGGCATCCGGTTTGACCATGTCGATGTCCACGACGTTGCGCGGATCGCTCACCTGGATGCCGGTGATCAGATCGTTTTGCAGGTAGGTATGGCACACGGCCTGGATGGTTTCGAAGTCATAGTTCCAGAAGGGCAGGACCAGGGTGTCCTTGATGAAGGCCGTGTATTCTTCCGCCTTGGCCGTAAGTTCGGCCTCGGCTTTTTTCTTGGACGTATAGAAGGCCACCAGGAGGGCGAAGGAAGATACCACCAGGACCACGAGGATCAAACCGGTGGTCAGGTCTTTGGAGATGGATCGCCGGGGCGGTTGGCGTGGGGTGCGCATGTTCGTTCATACAATTTTTTGACAGATTAAGAAAGTTCGCCCGGGTTCAACCCATGGGTTCCACCTGCGGGGATGCGGCTTCCGTCCGGTTCCGCTGCCGGAGGCCCAGCAGCCACTGGATGACCGGAGAAGCCAGGAAGGCGATGGTCAGCAGGTTGATCACCAGGGTGATGGGCCGCTCCCACAGGAAGGAGAGGGAACCATCGTAGATCATCAGGGACCGGCGCAGGTTGTCCTCCATCAGGCCGCCCAGTATGAAACCGAGCAGCAGCGGCGCCATGGGAAAGTCGAACAGGCGCAGCACCAGGGCCACCACGGAGATCAGGATCATGGCATGGATATCGAAATTGTTGAAGGTGATCAGGTATACGCCGATGACGGAGAAGAAGATGATGCCGGGGATCAGGATGTTCCGGGGCACGGCCAGCAGCCGGGCGAAGTAGGGAATCAGGGGCAGGTTGAGGATGAGCAGGAAGACGTTGCCCAGGTACATGGACATGATGACGGCCCAGAACACCTCCGGCCGCTCCACGAACATTCGCGGGCCGGGTTCGATGCCGTAGGCGATCAGGGCGCCGAGCATGACCGCGGTGGTTCCCGACCCGGGAATCCCCAAGGTGAGCAGGGGAATGAAGGAGCCGCTGCTGGCCGCGTTGTTGCCGGTCTCGGGGGCGGCCAGGCCGATGATGCTGCCCTTGCCGAACTCTTTCTTGTCTTCGGGTTTGGCCAGCCGCTGCTCCATTCCGTAGGAGAGAAACGATCCCAGGGTGGCGCCGGCGCCCGGAAGGGCTCCGATGAAAAATCCCAGCAGCGAGCATCTTCCCAGTGTCGGGGCGATCTTGCGGAACTCCCGGCGGGTTACCTTGAGGTCGCTGATGCTGGCCAGGTTTTCCGCCTTGAACACCCCGGTGGTGTCCTGCCGTTTCAGCACCATGAGAAACGCCTCGGTAACGGCGAAGGTGGCCATGGCCAGCATGATGAAGCTGAGGCCGTCGAGCAGGTTCATGGATCCGAAGGTAAACCGCTGCACCCCCGAGGTCTGGTCGGTGCCCACGGTGGAGAGCATCAGGCCCACCACGGTCATCAGCAAGGCTTTGATAAAACCGCCCGGCCCGGCAAATGCCGATACGGCCGTGAGACCCATGACCATCAGGGCGAAGTAGTCCGACGACTGGAAATTCTTGGCCACGCCGGCCATGATCGGCGCCCCCAGCATGAGCAGAACCACGGCAACGGTGCCGCCGGTGAAGGAGGCATAGGCGGCGATGGCCAGCGCCTTTCCCGGCTGGCCCTTTTGGGCCATGGGGTACCCGTCGATGGCGGTGGCCACCGTAGCCGCCTCACCCGGGGCGTTGATCAGAATCGAACAGGTCGACCCGCCGAAGATGGCGCCATAGTAGACCCCGGCCAGCAGCACCATGCCGGAGGCCGGATCCAGGGGGTAGGTGACGGGGATCATGAGGGCCACGGCCGTGATGGGTCCCAGGCCGGGCATCATGCCGATGAAGCTGCCCACGAAGCAGCCCGCCAATACGAGTGCGATATTGATCGGGACCAGGGTGGTCTCGATCCCGGTGATCATGCCGGTCCACAATCCTTCCCACATTATTGCGCCCCTCCCAGCAAATAGAAGAGTTCGCCCGGCGCGATGTACATTCCCAGCACCTGGGTCAGGACGAGCCAGAGACCGACCACCAGGGGGACCGAAGCCAGCAGGATGACTTTGATGCTACGCTCGCCGAGGATCATGACCCCGCCGGCCATGAAGCCGATGGAGGCGATCACGAAGCCGAACCAGGGCATGGAGAGGCTGTAGACGATCATCAGGCCGATGAACCAGGCGGTGCGGCGCCAGTCCAGGCCTTGGAGCGCCTCCTTGACGGTCATGGCCTTGTCTTTTTCTAAGCCGGGCAGCAGAATGATCAGCAAGGCGAGCACCATGCCCGCGATGGACAGGGCGTACGGCATGGTGCGCGCGTTGAGGGACTCTCCCTGGGAGAGAAAGATCAGGGGAATCTTGAACGCACAGATGCCGTAGGCGACGGAGAGGGCCAGAATGAACAGGGCCCCCATCTTTTCGCGCTGGATGTTCATGGTCCTGGTCTCCGTGCCGGCGATGCCGCCGGCGGTTTTCCGGCGGGTGCGGGAGTCATCTCCCCGCACCCTCGTCCGGTCTATTTCAGAAACCCCAGTTTTTTCATCATGCCGCCGATGGCCTTTTCCTGGTTTTCCAGAAAGTCGACGAACTCGGCTCCCGGCTTGTAGAGGTCCTGCCAACCGCGATTGGTGCGGATCTTCTCCCATTCCGGGGTTGCGTACATCTTGGCCAGCATGGCCTGATAGCCCGCGGCCTTTTCCCCGGGAAGCTTGGGAGGACCGAAGAAACCCCGCCAGTTGGCGAAGGAGACGTCATACCCGAGCTCCATGAGGGTCGGCACCTCCGGAGCCTGGGACAGACGTTTTTCGGACGTCACGGCCAGGATCCGCACTTCGCCCTGGCGGGAGAGGCCCAGGGCTTCGGAGAAACCGGTGGACAACACCTGGGTGTCGCCGGCCAGCAGACCGGCCATGGCCTTGCCACCCGCGTCATAGGGGACGTAGACCAGTTTGAGCGGGTCCCCGCCGGCCGCCTCGATGGCCATGGCGGGCACCAGGTGGTCCATGCTGCCTTTCACCGAGCCGCCGGCGATCTTGACCGACATGGGATCCTTCTTGAAATCGTCGATGACCGCTTTCCAGCTCTGGTATCTGGATTCCGTGGGAACCACGAATGCGGCATAATCGGCAATGACGGAGGCAATGGGAGTGGTGTCCCGGAAGGACTGGGGGAAAACCCCCTGCAGGGAGCGGATGATGATGGGTGTGGAATTGACCATCAAGGTGCCCTGCTGGCGCCTGGCCGTGGAAATCAGGTGGTTCAGCGCCTTGCCGCCGCCGCCGCCGGACATGTTCTCGAAGGAGGCGTGCTTGACGATGCCGGCGTCCATCAGGGCCTTGCCCACCCCCCGGGCCGTGCCGTCCCAGCCGCCTCCGGCCCCGCCGGGGATCAGGAAATGGACCTTCTGGGGAGTGAATTCCGCGCAAGCGGGCTCCGCAACCAGCGATGCCAGGAAGACCATGCAAAGGGACAGCAAGAATATACCGGTGAATTTGTCTTTGGGTACGGCTTTCATCCTCGATTCCTCCTTGTTTTAAAATGCCATTGAACTCCAGAACAGCAATGGGCGGGCCAATAACGAAACGAATTGCCATGTAGTTGGCAACCTATTGATAATAAATATGATTGTTCATCAGCCAACGAGAGGGAGGACGGCGGCGGCCTTCTGATGTCGGGTGATTTCCGATAATATCAGTCTACCGCCGCTGGAAATTTCTGAAAAAATCAGACCGGACATCCGCCCGATTTGAATTCCGCACGGTATTGACGGGCCAGTGGATGCCCTTTATAGGATGAGGAGTTCAGACCCTCTGCATCTGTATCGAATCGGAAATACGAATTGATCGACCATCATACAAAGGGCGGGGAGACATCGATTTCCGGGTATGGATCCGTCATCGCGCTGATCGCGCTGTTCCTGGCTGTCGCAAGTCCCCTTCCCATTCACTGCGATCCTCCGGGCTATCGGGTCGCCCTCTTCGACTTCGACGAGCGCACGGTCACGCCCGATCCCCTGGCCCGCCATATCGAAACGAAATTGCGCGAGCGCTTGCCGAACCTTACGGTGGACCACTATTCGGGTCGGGGGGACGAATCCCGGTCGGTCAAGATTCTTCAAGCCATGGATGCCAAGGGGTATCACCTGATCATCACCCGGACCTCCGACGCACTGATTATCGCCCAGCATACGCTATTCAAGACGCCGACTTTATATACCAACGCCAACAACCCGTTGCTGCTGGGATTCAAGACCCTCGGCCCCCCCGGCGGCAATATTTCGGGGGCTTCCTATTACATTCCCGTGGAGAAGCATCTGCGCGTCTACAAAGCCATCCTGCCGACCCTGAAGAAGCCGGGCTTCCTGTTCGATCGGCACAACAAGTCGCGCAGGGTGGAGCTCCCGGAGACCCGCGATGCCTGTGCATCCATGGGGCTGGAATTCGAAATCGAATTCGTGGAAAGCCGGGATCAATTGCGCGATGCCGCCATCCGGTTGATCCGCCGGGGGGTGGATGCCATCGTGGCCGCTTCCAGCGGCACCGTTTACGAGAATATCCACACGTTCGTCGAGGACGCCGACCGCGCCGGCGTGCCGGTCTTTTCCTTTTACAAGGTGGGCGTATCCCAGGGTGCCGCGGTCGCCCTTTCCAGCGACTATTTCCGAATCGCCGATGAACTCCTGGTGCCCATGGCCGTGAAAGTCCTCGGAGACAAGGTCCGTCCCGGCGCGATGCCGGCAGCCTTCCTGAAGAAAAATTCGTTGTTCGTCAACCGCCTGCGGGCCCGACGCTTCCGGTTGCACATCCCTCCGAAACTCGAGCAGGAGCTCGACGTCGTCTATCTTGACTGACTCGATGCGCCAGCCCATGATGGGGGGCGGCTTCAACTGTCCAGCCAGCCGCTCCCAGACCTTGTGCCTTCGACATCCAACCGATCACGCGTGTATCGAAGATGAAACAGGCGGTTCTCCGCTAAAGCCGACCTGGAGACGGCCGATATGGATTGTTGACGTGTATTTTTCGATGGAAGCTGAATCGCCCAGGGAACAGGGAAAGGTCTAGTGGATGAAGCTGAGAAATCTGAGTATCAAGTGGAAAATTTTGATTGCCGTGGCGGCGGGCCCATTGGTCCTGTCCGCCTTGCTCGCCTGGATGCGGGTGCACGATATCCGCAAGGGCGCCGAGAAGGCCCTGGTGGAAAAGAGCCAGGCCATCGTTCATATGGCGGAGGCGGCCCGGGACGAGATGTCCAAGAAGCTGATGAGCGGCGTGATACTGCCCCTGGATCAATTGTCGGCGGAAACGGTCCTCCAGGCCGTTCCGGTGGTCACCGCCATCAAGGTGGCGGCTGAAAATGCCCGCGAAGGGGGGTACACCTTCCGTGTTCCCAAGCTTTCCCCCCGCAACCCGAACAACCGGCCCGATGCGGTGGAGAATGAGGTCCTGAAGGAAATGACCTCCCAGGGGATCGTCGAAAAGGTCATCTTCGAATCCGATCAGGTGCGCTATTTCAAGGCCGTCCGTCTGACTGCCGACTGTCTGTACTGTCACGGCGACCCCAAAGGAACTTCCGATCCCACCGGAGGCACCAAGGAGGGTTGGAAGGAAGGCGAAACTCACGGCGCCTTCGAGATCGTCAGTTCGCTGAAGCCGGTTCACGCCGCCGTGGCCAAGGCGGAATGGCACGTGGTCCTGCTGACTTGCGCCTGCCTCGCCGTGATCATGGTCCTGGTCTGGATGCTCGTGCAGTACAACCTGCTCAACCCCCTGGAAAACGCCAAGGAACTGATCGGCTACATCTCCGACGGGGACCTGACCCACAGCCATGAAACGGACGCCAACGATGAACTCGGGCAGATGATCCGTCAGATCAACCAGATGCGCGCCAATCTGCGCACCCTGGCCTTGGAGATGGTCCAGGCCAGCGATACCGTGTCGCAGTCGTCATCCGACCTGACCACCATTGCCGGCGGGCTTTATTCGGTGGCGGAGAACACATCGGGGCGATCCCACTCCGTTGCCGTGGCCGCCGAAGAAATGAGCGCCAACATGAATTCGGTGGCCGCCGCCATGGAACAGACCTCCACCAACATGGGCATCATGACCACTTCCATCGAGACCATGAAAGCCACCATCGACAAGATCTCCGGCGATACCGAGGGTGCCCGCAGCGTCACCGGCGAGGCCGTCGTTCAGGCGCGGTCGGCCTCCGAACGGGTGAATCTTCTGGGCCAATCGGCCCGCGAGATCGAGAAAATCACCGATGCGATCACCGAAATTTCCGAACAGACCAACCTTTTGGCCCTGAACGCCACCATCGAGGCGGCCCGCGCCGGAGAGGCCGGCAAGGGATTCGCCGTGGTGGCCAATGAAATCAAGGAGCTTGCCAGGCAGACGGCGGCTTCGGCCAGTGAGATCAACCAGATGGTCAGCACCATTCAGGGCTCCACCATCGAGACCGTCTCCCAGATCGAGAATGTGACCGGGGTCATCGATCAGGTCAACGAGACCGTCAGCAGCATCGCCCAGGCCATGCACGAACAGATCGCCTCGACCAACGAAATCGTGAGCAATATCACCCAGGCCGGTGCCGGTATCGGCGAGGTGAATGGGAATGTCGCCCAAAGCTCCACCGTCTCCAGGGAAATTGCCCATGATATCGCTGAAGTGAACCAGGATACGAGCCGCCTCCTGGAAAACAGCGAGCAGGTGGCCGAAAAGGCCGGCGGGTTGAACGATGTGGCCCGGCAGCTCAAAGACACCGTGGGACGGTTCCGGGTCTGATTCATCCGGATATCGAGGGGATATTTTAGAATCCGGCGTCGGCTTCATGGGGTCATCTCCCCGGTCCTTCCATCCATTAATTGCAGGGTACCCGAAATATAAAGATGGCGTGAGCGGCAGAAAGTCGCTTCACGCCATCTTATCGTTTGCTTGTCCCCGTGGATCCAGGGCATCGGCAGGAATCCCTCCCCGGCCTCAGCGCCTCAGACTCCCGCAGGGATCCCCCGGGTCATCCCTGGACCATCTTGGTGATGTGCTCGACGATGTCCGGGTTGGCCAGGGTCATGACATCGCCCACGTCCCTCTTGTTGGAGATGGAGCCCAGGACCCGCCGCATGATTTTCCCGGAGCGCGTCTTGGGCATGTCCGGCACGATCCAGACCTTTCTCGGTTTGGCGATCTTGCCGATCTCGCTGCAGATGGTGTCCGAGATCTTTTTGGCCAGTTCGTCGCTGGCGTCGTATCCGGGTTTGAGGGAGATGTAGAGATCCGGCTCTTTGCCTTTGATGTCGTGGGCCACGGGAACCACGGCGGCTTCGGCCACCTCTTCCACCACCAGGGCGGCCGACTCGATCTCCTTGGTGCCCAGGCGGTGACCCGAGACGTTGATGACGTCATCGATGCGGCCCAGGATCCGGAAGTAGCCGTCCGGCGCCTCCACGGCGGCGTCGCCGGTGAGATAGGGCCAGTCCCGCCAGTCCTTGGAGTCGGGGTTCTTGTTGTAGCGGGCGAAATAATTGGTCACGAAGCGGTCCCGGTCGCCCCAGATGGTCTGGAACATGCCCGGCCACGGGTTCTGGATGCAGATGTTGCCGGCTTTCCCTGCTCCGCGCGGTACCTCGTTGCCTTCGTCGTCGAGGATGATGGGATGGATGCCCGGCATTCCGGGCCCGGCGCTTCCCGGTTTCATCGGCGTGACGGCCGGGATGGTGCTGCAGAGGAAGCCGCCGGTTTCCGTCTGCCACCAGGTGTCCACGATGATGGCTTCGCCTTTGCCCACCTCCTTGTGGTACCACTTCCAGACCTCCGGCTCGATGGGCTCGCCCACGGTGGTCATATGCTTGAAATGATACTTGTATTTGGCAGGTTCGTCGGGCCCGACCTTTCTCAGGGCGCGAATGGCGGTGGGCGCCGTGTGGAAGATGTTCACATCCAGATCCTGGGCGATGCGCCAGGACCGGCCCGCATCCGGATAGGTGGGCACGCCTTCGTAGATTACCGTGGAGGCGCACAGGGCCAGGGGGCCGTAAACGATATAGGAGTGTCCGGTGATCCAGCCGATGTCGGCCATGCACCAGTAGACGTCTTCGGGGTGAATGTCCTGAACGTACTTGCAGGTACCGGCCACGTAGGCGAGGTAGCCGCCGGTGCCGTGCTGGCAACCCTTGGGTTTACCGGTGGTGCCGCTGGTGTACATCAGAAAAAGCGGCGCTTCGGCCGGCATGGGCACCGGATCGATGCGTGCGCCGTAGAAATCCTTGACCACCTCGTTGACGAAGAAATCGCGTCCCGCCACCATGGGGGTCTCGGCGGAATATTTACCGGGATAACGCTGCCACACCAGCACCTTGTCCACCTGTTGTCCCGCTTTGGCGGCCACATCGACGGCGGTGTCGGCCTTTTCCTTGTGGTCGATAAGCGAACCGCTTCGGTAGTAGGCGTCCATGGTGATCAGCACATTGGAACCGGAATCGATGATCCGGTCGGCGCAGGCGCTGCCGCTGAAGCCGCCGAACACCTGGGAATGGATGATGCCCAGGCGCGCGCAGGCCAGCATGGTAATGGGAAGTTCCACCGACATGGGCATGTGCAGGGTGACGCGGTCGCCGGTCTTGAGACCGCAAAAATCCCGCAGCACGGCGGCGAATTCGTTTACGCGAACATAGAGGTCCTGATAGGTGATGTGCGTGTAGCCCTCCTCCAGGGGTTCGGGGACGTAATGGATGGCGGTCTTGTTCTTGTTCTTGGCCAGGTGACGGTCGATGCAATTATAGGACGCGTTGATCCGGCCGCCCTTGAACCACTTGAAACACGGCGCGTCGCTGGTGTCGAGAATGGTGTCCCAGTATTCGTACCAGTCCAGGAGGTCCGCATACTCCTTGAAACAATTGGGAAAGTTATCCAGACTGAACCGTTCGTAGATCCCCTTGTCCGTCATGTTGGCCTGGGCAATAAAGTCGGTGGATGGGTAGTAGTAATCCTCCTCCTGCCAGTGAACGGCAATTTCCGCCTCGGAAGTGGTGACAATCTCTTTTTCCGCCATAGCAACTCTCCTTGTTGTTGGTTTGCAAAAAAGGGTTTCCTTTCACAGCCGTTGCGCTACGCGTCGTACCGACCAGCCGGGCAATGAATTCGAGCAGGCCCCGCCATGGGGAACTTGCAAATCCATTGACCCATTACTGAAACGCATCTGCTGAGTATGGCTCAGATCCGATCACCGCTAGACAATCCACGACCAAAGGGGAATGAAGCGCGCATGCAGTACGCGACGATTCGCACCGGTCTCCGTCGCCGCATGTTGCTGATGGCTCCCTCCCCAATATCACTAAATGAATAGAATTTATTTGTTAGTTTCACAATAATTGTTTTGCCTTTTGTTTGTCAAGTTATTTTAATTCATTGCCATCTCATTCTTGCCTGTTCGTATTTAATATTTTAATTTATTTTCAAATATTTATTGCATGTCTGCCGAGGGCTGCGGATTCCATATTTCTCCGCGGGCGGGTTGCATCTCCGGATTGGCGGTGCTTCATTTGGACGCGCCAGTGGGCTACTGTTGCAAATCTCCACATTTTCATGTAGAGATGGCGCACTCCTATCGTAGTCTACGGATTACCAGGTTCCCTTCTTCAAGGTTACACATATGGCGCCGACCGCTGTATATTTAACATAGGAATTCGGAGGTTTTCATGACGGAAATCAAGTTGAAAGAAATTTATCCCGTTCCGGAAAATTTCAGGAAGAAAGCTTACATCAAGAGCTACGATGAATACAAGCAGATGTGGCGGCGATCCATCGACGATCCGGATGGGTTCTGGGGAGAAGTCGCCGACGAATATGTCACCTGGTTCAAAAAATGGGACAAAGTCGCCGATTTCAAGTACGGAAAGAGTGCCGACGACCTTTACATCCGGTGGTTTACCAACGCCAGGCTCAACGTATCCTACAATTGCCTCGACCGGCACCTTTCGACCCGCGGCGACCAGGTCGCCTTGATCTGGGAAGGCAACGATCCCAGCGAAAGCCGGCAGTTTACCTACAAGCAATTGCACGCCGAAGTCTGCAAATTCGCCAACGTTCTGAAAAAAAACGGAATTAAAAAGGGTGACGTGGTCACCTTCTACCTGCCGATGATCCCCGAACTGGCCATCGGCATTCTGGCCTGTTCCCGCATCGGTGCGATTCATGCCGTCGTTTTCGGCGGATTCTCGGCAGATGCCCTGGCCAGCCGCATCGAAAACAGCAACAGTTGCCTGGTCATTTCATGCGATGGCACCTTCCGTGGCGCCAAGGCAATCCCCCAGAAGGCCAACGCCGACCTGGCCATCCAATCCTGTCCGTCCGTCAAGACCCATATCGTGGTCCAGCGGGTGGGCAGCAAGATCGATGTGGCCTGGAACGGGGAGATGGACAAATGGTACCATGAGGAAGCCGCCGCGGTGGATGCCGATTGTCCGCCCGAAGAGTTGGATTCCGAAGACCCGCTCTTCATCCTCTATACATCCGGTTCCACCGGCGCGCCCAAGGGCGTCATGCATACCACCGGCGGGTACCTGACCTATGTGGCCTTCACCCACAAAACCATTTTCGATTACCATGAGGGGGATATTTACTGGTGCACCGCCGATGTGGGATGGGTCACCGGCCATTCCTATATCGTTTACGGCCCCCTGGCCAACGGCGCGACGACCATCATGTTCGAGGGCGTTCCCAGCTATCCCGATTTCGGACGCTTCTGGGCCATCGTCGAGAAATACAAGGTCAACATCTTCTACACCGCCCCGACGGCCATCCGGGCCCTGGCCAAGGAGGGCGACGCCTGGGTCGAAAAACATGACATTTCCTCCATCCAGCTCCTGGGATCCGTGGGCGAGCCACTGAATCCCGAGGCCTGGAACTGGTACTATCAGAAAATCGGTCGCGGCGAATGCCCCATCGTGGACACCTGGTGGCAGACCGAAACCGGCGGCATTCTCATCACCCCGCTTCCCGGCGCCATCGACATCAAGCCCGCCCAGGCCACCGTGCCGTTCTTCGGCGTCGAGCCGGCCATCGTGGATGACGAGGGCAATGAACTGGAAGGGGTCTGTCAGGGCAACCTGATCATCAAGCGCTCCTGGCCGGGCCAGATGAGAGGCGTGTACAAGGATCCCGTCCGCTTCTTCGAAACCTATTTCACCCAGTTCCCGGGAGTCTACACCACCGGTGACGGATGCCGGCGGGACAAGGACGGATACTACCAGATCACCGGCCGGGTGGACGATGTCATCAACGTATCGGGTCACAGAATGGGAACCGCCGAAGTCGAATCGGCCCTGGTGTCGCATCCCGACGTGGCCGAGTCCGCCGTGGTGGGGTACCCCCATCCGGTGAAAGGCCAGTCGATCTATGCCTACGTTACCCTCAACACCGGTGTCGAGAAGACGGACGAGCTGAAAAAAGCCCTGGTGGCCCATGTCCGCAAGGAGATCGGGCCCATCGCGACCCCGGAAATGATCCAATGGGCCGACTTTCTGCCCAAGACCCGTTCCGG
>JBNKDU010000183.1:0-3291 GCA_050288425.1 Desulfobacteraceae bacterium
CGGCACCAACTTCATGGCCAACATGGCTTACGGCGCGGATCGAGAGCGTCTGGAAACCTACGGCCCCCAGGCGGAACGGCCCAACCAGATGTGGAGCGCCTTCGGTGAGCTTTTCCAGGCCGACGATGCCCCGAAGCCCCAGGCGGTGGCCGATGCGGTGCTGCATCTCATCGAGACACCGCCGGGCCAGCGCCCCCTGCGGACCGTGGTGGACCCGCTGGAAGGCGGCCAAGGCCCCATGGCCATCAACCGAACCACCGATAAAATCCAGGCCCAGCTATTGGAGAGCATGGAGATGCAGGAAATGCTGTCGGTCAAACCCTAGGCCGGAAGACGGCATCAATAAGCGATACCTCCCGACACCCCCGGCCTCGGTATCATTAGGGGCCGGGGTTCCTTTATACGCTTCGACCTTCTGCGGTTCCGCGTTCGATATTCGAAATTCCCTAGGGTCTTTCGAGGAGCATAGGACCATACCGGTTCAACTGGCGATCCAGTTCATGGGGTCGATCGATGCATTGGCCCAGTGCTTCCCAAAATTGCGGGCCGTGATTCTTGATACGGGTGTGCACCAGTTCATGCAGGAGGGTGTAGTCCCTGAGTTCGGCCGGCAGGCGGATGAGATTGACGTTGAGATTGATGTTGTTATGCCCCGAGCAACTGCCCCAGCGCGTCCTTTGATTGCGCACGAAGACTTTGTTGTAGGAGAATCCGTGACGTCGGGCGAGTTCGGCCAGGCGGTCCACGATGACCTTTCTGGCGACTGTTCGGTTGATGGGGGGTGGCGATGGAAGGCGTCGGCCTCCTTTTCGAGCCGGGCGCTGCGTTGCAGCTGCTGGGCCAACCACCCGGCCTTCTCCCGGGCGACACCGATGGCGGCCTGGTAGGAGACGTTCCAGGGCACGGCGATGCGCACCCCTCTGAACGGCCGGACGGAGAGGCAGATATGCTTGGCGCGCCGGCTGCGGTGCAGTTGCACCTCGCCGACGCCATCGATGTGAACGGTTTTAGCGTTTTCTTTTCTTCCCATGGTCCTGGCGCTTTGATTGTTATTTCGAAGCTTTGAACAGCACGTCGACCACGTTGCGGATATACTGTTCGTTGGAGACGCCTTCCACGGCTTCCGGGGGAAAGGCCACCTTGGATTTGAAGAGTCCGGCTATCTCTTCGAACAAGGCCACCCGCGCCTCGGGTAGCAATGCATTCCTGCGCATCAGAGCTTCCAGGGCGACGGCGGCCTCTTCGGGAACGACGTGCTGCCTCAGCCTGGCGGTCAAATGGGGATGGGCGCGCAAGCTGTTGTAGGCGTTTTTGTCCAAGATCAGGTCGAGATCCGGCGCAACGGCCTTGGCCGATGTGACCACGATGGTGCTGGCGGCCAGATCGCCCAGCCGTTGCCCGTGGCGGCTGATCAGGCTGGTGACACCGCCCAGCAGATAGAAGAGCGGCAGGCTGTCCACCGTCCGGAGCAGGTTGCGGATAATAATCTGGCTGGGTTGCAGCTGCAGACCGTTGACATCCATGACCCGCAACCCCATGACCCGTTTGCCCACGGTTTGCCCGTTCCAGTACCATTCAAAGGCGATGCTGTAGCCTGTGCGCAATGCAAAGAAGATGAAGATGGCCGCCGCGGACGACAGATCCGGACTGATGACCTGTATCAGTCCGATAACCATCTTGAGCAGCTTATAGCACGTCAAAACGCCGGCCGCGTCGATGATCCACGCCAGGCAGCGGTTCACCGGCCCTGCCAGCGGCAAGGTAAAGGTCACCCCTTCCGGGGTGCGTATGGTCAGCTTATGGTCTTGCATGGCGTGCCTTGGTCCACCCCCTGATTCTTCTCCAGGTCAAAGATTTGACTTCGCCCCTTCCGGAGAGCCGCAAAAAAGCCACCAGTAGAAAAAGCTCCACCACGCCGAATGCAATTTTGACCGCATAGGGCAATACCGGCTCATGATATTGCGAGAAGAAGGCCTCCACGATGCCGGCCCACACCAGCATGACGGCGACGCCGCCGATCAGTGTCACCACGTCGGGCACCGCTTCCCGCATCCGCGCGCCGAAGGGCAGCGCGGATTTTCTTCCGATCATGGCGCCGGCCAGCACCAATCCGGCCTGACCGGCGATCAAAACGGCCGGGATCTCCACCACCCCGTGGGGCAGCAACCATCCGGCCAGGAAGAGGCTCTGGTGGGCGCCGATATAATCGACCGCCACGGCCCCCAGCATGACACCGTTGCTGTACAACAACAGGACGGTGCCGATGCCCCAGGTCATTCCGAGGGCCAGCACGAGAAGGGATACCCGGGTGTTGTGGGTCATCAAGAAGGCCGAGAAGCTGCCCTTGCGGCCTTCCAGGCGGTCCCCCTTGGCCGCCTCTTCTTCGGCCACCCGATCGGCCGGGTCGCCCTGAAGATGCTCAAACGGCATGAGAACCGCCTTGGCATCCGGATCCCATGCGACGGCGCCGCCGCCGAAGAGGGAACCGGCCAGCATGATGGCCAGCGAGAGGTAGAATGCGCGCCGCCGTCGCCGGAAGCTCCGGGGAAAAGAACCCCAGAACCAGCGCCAGAAGGAGAACCGCATGACCTCCTGTCGTCCGGCGTGGATCATGGCATAGGCCCGTCCGACCAACGATTCCAGGTAGTCGTTGATGGCGCGTTCGGCCGTGAAGGTGGAGATCTTGGACAGGTCGGACGATGCCCGCTGGTAGAGATAGTGCAGCCGCTTGATCTCGGCAAACCGCATGCGGCGATAGGGGTCTCGTTCGTTCAGAACCAGCATCTCATCCAGTTCGGTCCAGTACGGTCGCTCGGTGGCGATGAATTTCTTCAGGTCGATGATCATATGATCTGCCGTTGTTTCACATCCATATACTGGTTGACCAGCTGGCTGCACAGCTCGTTCTCATCCAACAGATGCAGGGATGCGCCGTGCTGCTTGAGCCGACGATGGGTTTCGTTGATCGATGCCCAATGCATGTGCCCCACGAGGTGCTGGTAGATCCCCTGCACTCTCTTGATATCCGGCGATGAAAAGAGCGGGTGGGCGCCGGGGGGACGGAACATGTTGACCATCAATATGTGCTTGCGGGTCGCGGCCCTCATGGCGCGGATGAAGGACTCCGCCAGAACGGGATCATCCAGGCTGGTGAGAAAGACCAGCAACGCGCGCTTGCGCAGATGGGTTCCCACATAGGTGAACAGTTCGTCAAAATCCGGCGAGACGGACCTGGGCATCCGGTTGTACAGGGCGTCGCGGCAGGCGTTGTAATGGGCCCGGCCGCGACCG
>JBNKDU010000184.1:0-19358 GCA_050288425.1 Desulfobacteraceae bacterium
TCCCGGGCCGTGTTGGCGATGATGTTGTCGTGGATGGAGTACCCCCCCACGGCCTCCACAAGGACGCCTTCGTTGGCGGCCGTAGTGATCGACAGACCGGCTGCCGTATTATTCGCTTTGAAAATCAACCCCGCCACGTTAGCGAGCCCATTCCGGCTGATGGCCGGAGCCGTGCCCGCGGCGACGATGGGAATGTCCACCCCGGGAAGGGCCGGGAAGGTGAAGGCCACCCCCTGGCCGAGGAGACTCTGGTTGATCAAGAAGTCGAAACCGGCATTCTGGCCGGCGTCGGTCCCGTCGCCGGTGAAGACGAAGATCGTATCGCCCTGGGCCGAGATGGTTTGGGCAGCCGCCAGCGTGTTGAAGGGCGAGGCGAAGTTGCCGTTGCCCCCGGCGGCCGCGGTATTATCCACGTACCAGGCCGCGGCGTTGATCTGGATGGTCACCAGGGCCACCCGGGTGGAACCGGCGATGGTATAGGTGAAGGAGTCCGTGCCTTTGAAGGCATGGACGGGGGTATAGTTGAAGCCGCCGTCGGCATTGAGGGTCACGCTGCCGCCGTTGGCGCTGGCGGTGTCCGAGGTGGCGATGGTGGCGGCGGCCGGATCATTGCCCAACACGCCGTTGGCCGCGGGGATGGTGAGCGGGGTGTTGCCCAGCCAGGTGAAAGTGTCATCCGCCGGGTCGGTGGCGGTGGGCGGCGTCGTCGCAGTGGGGTTGAAACCGATCTGGCCTCGAATTTCGCCGCCGGGATGCGCCTGGGTATGCACGTTGATATAGGCCCCCTGGCTGCTGATGGCCTGTACGGCATCGGCAAAGGAGCCGCCGAAGCTGCCGGTGTCGAGATCGGCGCTGGTCAGGGTTCCGGCGATGGTCAATGGAGGCTGTCCGCTGCATGCAGGGGGTGTGGGAATTCCGTTCGGAGGGGTAATCACGGCGGGATCCGCGCACAACCAGAGCATGATCGGTCCGTTGGCCCCGATGACGCCGGAGTGGATATGGGCCTGGAGGATGTCTCCGTTCAGGGTTCCGGCGATATTGATATCGTAGTCGATGGTGGAACCGTCGGCGCTGACGGTGACGGTGAAATCGCCGCTACCGCCGGTGGCCACGGTCCCCACCACCTGGTCGCCGCTGAGCACGCCGGTCAGGACGGTGGACTGGGGGGTCGGGGTTGGAGTTGGAGTGGTACCTCCGCCGCCGCCTCCACCTCCGCCGCCACAGGCGACGAGCAATGTGGCCAGGGCCAATGCCGTCAAGTATTTCAGAATGCGCAACTCGTTCATGTCAACCTCCCTCTTGAATGGAACTTGAGTGGAAAAAAGACCGGCCCGGATGACGTGTCTGACGCAGGATGAACCGCGGTCGCCTGGAGGACTGCCTGGAATCGCCGGTCGTATGGATAACGAATTTTTGAAGCCTGCATCCCAAAATGGGACAATAATCCCATATCAAAATATCTTCGGAAAAGCAAGGAGAAAGAAGAAAAAGTACTCGAAGCCTGAAAGGACAAACCGAAGCGCAGCCCCGTATCCGCTGGTGTCAGACGACGTGGCCGGCACATATTCCGGGCCGCTGCTGGTTGACAAGCCGCGTCAGCAGACAAAGACTCAAGCATCGGTTTCCCCGTGGCCTGTTGAAAGCGGCCGATCCTTGCCGCACCGGCCACACCCAATGCTGCGAGGTGAAAAATGAAAATTCATCCACCTGAAAATCGACGCAGACGCAGTCTGCGGACCGCCGTCATGATCATGATATGGACCGCCGCCGGCCTGCTCCTTCCGGCAGCCGCCCCTGCCCAAGTCACGGTTACCGTGGCTCCCCTGGTCTCCGGCCTGGTGGGGCCTGTGGATATCTCCTCTGCAGGCGACGGTTCCGGTCGATTGTTCATCGTCGAACGTTTCGGCCGGATACGCATCTGGGACGGGGCGACCCTTTTGGCACAACCCTTTCTGGACATCGGCGTGCTGACCACCACCGACGGGGAACGCGGGTTGCTCGGTATCGCCTTTCACCCATCATACGGGACCAACGGCCGTTTCTTCGTCCACTACACCGACCTGAACGGCGGAAATGTGCTGGCCGAATATGCGGTTTCAACCGATGCCGATCTGGCCGACCCGTCCAGCGCCGCGATTCTGCTGCAGGTTGCCCAGCCCTTCTCCAACCACAACGGCGGACAGATCCGGTTCGGACCGGACGGCTATCTCTACATGGCCATCGGCGACGGCGGTTCGGGCGGCGATCCCCAGAACAACGGCCAGAATCTCGACACCCTGCTGGGAAAAATCCTGCGCCTGGACGTGGACGGCGCCGCCCCATACGCCATCCCGGCGGACAATCCCTTCGCCGGCCGGCCGGGCGCCCGGCCGGAGATCTGGGCATACGGCCTGCGCAATCCATGGCGTTTCAGCTTCGACCGGCTCACCGGCGACCTGTTCATCGCCGATGTGGGCCAGAATCGGTTCGAAGAAGTCGATTTCCAGCCCGCCTCCGCTGCCGGCGGGGAAAACTACGGCTGGCGCCTGATGGAAGGGTTCTCCTGCTTCGACCCGCCATCGGGCTGCAACGGGACCGGAGACCTGGTGCTGCCGATTCTCGAATATGACCGTTCGCTGGGCGCCTCGGTAACCGGCGGCTTCGTCTACCGCGGTCGACGCTTCCCCGATCTTGCGGGGTACTACATCTTTGCCGATTTCATTACCGGCCGTATTTTCGCCGCGCGGCAAGCAGCCGGCGGGCAGTGGTCCCTTGAGACCGCCCTCGATTCCACCCTGTCCATCAGCGCATTCGGCGAAGACGACACAGGTGAGATCTATCTGGCCGATATCAGCGGCGCGGTTTACGAGATTTCTTCGGCAGATGCCGTACCGATCACATCACCACCGGCGCCGGCCGGCGGAATTGCCGTCGGTGACACCGGTGGCAGTGCCGGTTGTTTCATCCAGACGACAATCCGGTAGGAAAGCATTCCCAACCCGATCCCTCCCAGAGCTTTCCCGCACAAAATAGATGGTCTTCGAACTCCGTGCCTCCGTGCCCGCCGCGTTTGAAATACCGCCCCCCCCCCGTTTCAGCTCCGTACCGGCCGGCGCGGAGGCCGGCCCTACCCTCTCATCGCATCTCCCGCGAAATATAAATGGTCTTCGTAGGCCGGGCCTCCGTGCCCGCCGCGTTTGAAATACCGGCCCCCCCGTTTCAGCTCCGTACCGGCCCGGCGCGGAGGCCGGCCCTACGCTTCCCTGACCTTATAAAGCCATCCTCGATCTCCACCCGCTCCGGCGCGATTTGGCAGAAAATTCCCAAAAATTATTCCCTTTCCCTTGACACCCCTATTTTTGGGATTAAATTCCCAATTAAAGACGAAACGAAAACAGATCAACCTTGCAGCCCGCTATCGGGCATTCTCACAACCAACAACCTTTTTCCCAGGGGGGGTTATCATGAAAAACTTTCGCTTCAATCAATCAAGATCCCAGGCAGACGCTATCAAATTCCAATTTAACGACTTGCTGTCCCTCGGTGTCGTGCTGGTCACCTTCATCGTCATGACCGCCTGCGGCGGCGGCGGTGGCGGCGGCGCAAGCACATCGCCGGCAAGGACCACCACCGCCACATTGTCTTCCGGTGAAATCGAAGGATTCGGCAGCATCATTGTCAACGGCGTGGAATACAACACGGAAAACGCCGAATTCGAAATCGAGAATCAGGCTTCCGGTTCCCAGAACGACCTTCGGGAAGGCATGCAGGTGACCATCGAGGGGACCACCAACGACGATGGCCTGAACGGCACCGCCACACGGGTTCATTTCGAAGACAACCTGGAAGGCCCCATCGCCAGCGTGACCCCATCCAATACCGGGCTCAGCAAGGAGCTGCAGATCATGGGCAAACGGGTGCGGGTGGAACAGGGGGTCACCCAATTCGATAACGCGGACGCTCCCGCCTTTCAGTACAGCAACATCGACACTGCCGTGGGCAATGTGGTAGAAGTCAGCGGACACGAAATGGCCGACGGCAGTCTCCAGGCGACCTTTATTCAAAAAAAGGCCGACACCATGGCCGACTTCCTGGCCGGGGCCGGCGAACTTGAATTCAAGGGCAATGTCAGCAATCTCACGGCCACCACCTTTCAGATCGGCAGCCTGACCATCGACTACTCCACTGCACTGGTGGACGGCACCCTGGCCGACGGTATCCTGGTGGAAGTCAAGAGCTTGGACGACAACCTGGCCGACGGCATGACGGCCGACAGCGTCGAGGTGCGACCCGGAGGTCTGGGGCGGGATGACATCGCCAAGGCCGAAGTGGAAGGCATCATCGCCAGCCTGAACACCGGCGGCCAGACCTTCATGATCGACGGTCAGATGGTCAACTACGCCAATGCCACGTTCCGCGGCGGCTTCGAAGATGAGCTGGCCGACAATATCAAGGTCGAGGCCGAAGGTCCCTTGGCCGCAGGTATGCTCAACGCCACCAAGGTCACCTTCAAGGAGAGCATCAAGTTCGAGGCCAACCTGACCGGTTCCGCCGGCGGCAACCTGACCTTGCAGGGGTTGAGCGGCATCTCGGTGGCAGCCGACGACAGCATCACCCGGTTCGACGGTTTCACCGCCCTGACGGACCTGGTTGCCGGCGACAACCTGCGCGTCCGGGCACGTCCTTCGGGAAATGGCGACACGATGGTGGCCACCCGCATCATCCTGCGAAGCAGCCAGCCCAACGACCGGCTCATCGTTCAGGGACGGGTAACCGATTTCAGCAATCCCACTGTGAATCTACTCGGCAGTCTGCCCGGCGGCCTGGTGACCATCGATACCAATGAGATCATCAATAACAGCTCCCAGGACAACAACCCCGGCGACAGCGACTTCGAAATCGAAGACACGCCGGTCAACCAGGATGCCTTCTTCGCAGCCCTGGTGCCGGGCGATACGGTCAAGGCCCGCGCCCGCCTGGCCGATGCAGTCGGCGGCGGCGACGCCAAGACCTGGCAAGCAATTGAAATCGAAGTGGAAGATGACAACAACTAAGGCGCCTTAGTAGGGGTAACCCCGAACCCGCCACCTTCCCCCTCTTTTCTGCCTCCGGGGGAAGGTGGCAAACCAGCAACAGCCAAGGAAATCACGAAGATGAAATCCATTGCCAGAAGAATAGACGAAGACACCATTCCCCACCACCGGTTCGGAAAAAGCATCCGCCCAGGTCGCCCAGCTTGACCGGACCGGGATAAGAGGATTATATTCGATGATGGAAACCACGATTAAAAATGCCCTGTTCTCCGCGGTGATCCGGATCTTGCGCTCCCTGGTGCGAATCTTTTTGCGCAACGGCCTGCCTTTCGGCGTCTTCGCCGAACTGGCTCGCTGGGTATACGTGGACGTGGCCTACCAGGAATTCAGGATCGACGGCCGCAAGCAGACCGACTCCCGGGTTTCCATTCTCACCGGCTTGAACCGCAAGGAAGTCCGCCGGCTCAGGCAGATGAAGCAACCGGAAAACAAGATCGCCATGGACCGTTACAATCGCGCCGCCCGGGTGATCGCCGGCTGGCGCCGGGACAAGCACTTTCACGACAGCAGCGGCCGTCCGAAGACGTTGACCCTGGACGGAGACTCCCCCAATTTCCACGACCTGGTCAAAACCTACAGCGGCGACGTCCCGGTACGCGCCATCATCGACGAGCTGGTGGAAGTCAATGCCGTGAAGAAGATCGGCGACGACCGCGTTCGCCTGGTCGCCAAAGCCTACCTGCCGGTGGGTGACACCGCCAAGATGCACAACATCCTGGGTACCGACGTCTCCCTGTTGATCGACACCATCGACCACAATACCCGCAGCGAAGAAGACGGCGTCCGCATCCAGCGCAAGGTGGCGTACGACAATGTACCCATGGAAGCGCTGGCGGAGATCCGCGACGCCAGTACCAAAGAGGCCCAGCGCCTGCTGGAAAAACTGGACGCCAAGATTTCCCTGCACGACCGTGATGCCAACCCCGACGTCAAGGGCACCGGCCGCAAGTTCGTGGGCGTGGGCATTTACTACTTCGAAACAGACACGGAAAGCGAACCGCCCCTGGGCGAAGGAGAATCGTCATGAAACCAGCCACGCTCATCAAACTGCTATCAACCGTTCTCTTGCTGACGTCCGCATGGTCCTGCGGCGGAGGGGCCGGCGGCGGATCGGCCAGCGGCGGAATCGGCGGATCGGGGTTTCAGGCCAGCTCCGTCGGCAGCGTTTCGGCCGTGGGCAGCGTGACCGTGAACGGCGTGAAATATGAAACCACCGGGGCAACCATCACCGACGATACCGGCGCCGCCCTTTCCGAAGCCAGCTTCGCGTTGGGCCAGACCGTGGAAGTGGACGGCCGGGTCAATGCCGACGGCCTCAACGGAACGGCCGAACGGGTCACCGTGATCACCGCCCTGCAGGGGCCGGTGGATCAGGTGGTGGACGCCGGCCGGCTGATCGTGATGGGGCAGCCCGTGGCCATCGACGACCAGACCGTGATCGGCGACTCCGTTACCAATATCGGCGGGATCGGCAGCCTGAGCGGATTTGTCGAAGTGCACGGCAATGTGGACGCCAACGGAGTCCTTCGGGCCACGAGGATCGAGAGCAAGGCCACCATCGATCTCTTCAAAGTGGCCGGATTCGTCGGACCGTCTCCGACCGGCGCCTCTTTTACCATCAATTCACTGACGGTGGCCTCTTCCGCCACCGGACTGAATGCAGGCGATTTCGTATCGGTGAAAGGCAGTAATTTGCTCCCCGGACCACCCCAGACCCTCACCGCCACCAGCGTGGATAAACGGGACCGCAGTTTTGCCGACGATGAATTCGCCGAATTGCATGGCTTCATCGCATCCAACGGACCGACCTTCACCCTGGTGACCGGCGCGGGAACCTTTCAATTCCGCACCGATGCGGCCACCGAATTCGAAGGCGGCGGCGCCGTAGACCTGGTCGTGGGACTGAATGTGGAGGTGGAAGGCGCCTTCAGCGGCGGCGTACTGTTCGCCGACAAAGTGGAGGTGGAAGACGGCATTCGTCTGGCAATCGGAATCGACAACACCTCCAAGAATCTCACCGGCCTGACCGTAAGCCCGGCCAATATGTCCAGGATCGTATTGAAGCTCAACGATCAGACCGAAATCGACGATAGCCGGGGCGGCGCATTTCCGGAAAATCCGACACCGGCGGAATTGTTGAATTCCCTCGACGGCAACGAAACCTTGAACGTGCGGGCCCGGGTTTCCACCACGGTGCTGCCCACCGCCAGCGAGTTGGTGGCCACGGAAATCAAGATTTCCGGCAATGCGCCATCGAATATCGGTTTTCGCGCCCCGCTGGATTCGGATCCCGGCCCCAATGATGAACTGACCATCCTGGGAATCCGGATCCTGTCCGATCAGGTGAGCAGTTTCCTGGGCGCCAATGACAGTGGCGAAATCGGCCGGGAGCAATTCTTCAACAGCGTCACCACCGGCACCCTGGTGGAAGTCGAAGGAAACGCGACGGCCGACAACGAAATCACGGCCACCCTGCTGGGCATTGAAGATTAACCTCAACATTGCATAAAAAAGTCTGAAGCCCTCCGCACCCGAATCGATCCTGCCGGATCGGTTCGGGTTCTTCCCTCTGAAGCCCGTCACATTCCCAATCAGCAGGATCCATTCCGGAAACGAGATCCCCGCGCAGGCCTGGGTTCGGACGGGTAGATGAATTAGAAGCTTGTATTCGGGGCGGAGAAGTCCTAAATTATAACAACTTGATTTTGATATTCTATTACCGCCACCAACGGGCGGTTTGCCAGCGAAACGCATCCACATGAACCGATCATCCGCCCAAATCGACTCCAACGACGCTGAGGAACGGTTCGCGGCTCCGGCCCTCAAGGACGGCAAAGAGGGCCGGCCTGCCCATGAATTGCGCGTCTCCGGCAGCTGGCCGGCGATCCGGCTGGTGTTCTGGCTGGCCGCTCTGATTTTCGTGTTCGAAACCGTGGACATGTTCGTGCTGCCTTTCCTGGCCATCGAATCCAATTGGCTGGTAGCACTGGTGGATTCTCTCCTCCTGCTGGTATTGATGACGCCGGCCCTCTACTTCATTCTTTTCAAACCGATGGTCAATTATATCCATCGTCAAAAGGAAGCCGATTTCACCCAGGAGGCCTACCAGCGCATTTTGCGTATCTCCAATACCAGCCAGGACCTCGACCACCTGCTCCACCGCTATATGGAAGAGCTCAAGCGGCTGACCGAATGCGAAATCGTCACCATCCGCGTCATCGACTGGCTGGGCCATATCAAACTCAAAAGCACCCAGTCGAAGGCGTGTCTTCACAGTGACGATGCACACAAATGCATGGTAGAAAAACTGCAGGGCGGGTTCTGCATCCGGATCATGAATGAGCTGGATGAGCAGTTGGTGGAATACAAGACCGAAATGGGCTCGCTGTACTGCCCGGAAATGACCCGCATGCTGGCCACCCTGCCCAAGGGCAAGGTCCAGGAGATCGTACAGGTGTGTCCCCTGGACCGGTTCGAGACCCTGGCCCTGGTGCCCATGGTGGAAAAAGACGTGCGCCTGGGATTCATTCAATTGGCCGACACGCGACCCCAGGCGATCCATCCCGCGGTGCTCGACGCGGTGGAAAAATCGAGCCTGCAGGTGGCGGCGGCCATCCAGCGGCTCCGCGCCGAAGACGGCCTGCGCCAAACCAAGAAGTGGCTGGAAGCCCGGGTCAAGGAACGCACGGCCCTGCTCACCGAGGCCAACCTCAAACTCAACGAAGAGATCGCCGCGCAAAAGCAGCTCAACGATGAAATCGAAGGCTACAAGCGTAAGTTGCAGTCCCTCTCCCAACAGGTCCTGGAAGAGGAACAGCAGGGTCGCAAGCAGATCGCCACGGACCTGCACGACCGCATCGGCCACAATCTGGCCCTGATCAAAATCAAATTGGGCATGTGCGCCAACCAGGTCCCCACCGATGTGGCCCAAGGCCCCCTGAAGGCGATCCGCGAATTGATCGACCAGACCATCGCCGACACTCGGACCTTGACCTTTGAGCTGAGTCCGCCTATCCTATACGAAATCGGTTTGCAATCGGCCCTGGAGTGGCTGGTTCAGCAGATGGAGCAAACCCACCAACTGAAGGTGCAGGTGGTCAGTCACGGCGGCGAAGGCAACTTGAGCGAAAATCAAAGATTCGTCCTTTTCCGGGCCACCCGCGAACTGCTTTTCAACGTGGTGAAACATGCCCGGGCCGACAAGGCCATGGTGATCATCCGGAGCGACAACGGCGAATTTTCCCTCGATGTGGAAGATAACGGTGTGGGATTCCATGAGGCCGACGGCGACGCGGACTCATTCGAATCCAAGGCTTTCGGGCTCTTCGGCATTCGCGAACGCATCGGCTATCTGGGCGGCCGGCTCATGATCACCAATCGGGAAACCGGCGGTGCACGGGTTTCCATGCATATCCCCGTGGACCGGGAGGAGAACTCAAGGAGAACAATATGATTCGAGTGCTACTGGCGGACGATCACAAGATCATGCGCGACGGGCTCAGATCCCTGCTGGGCGACTCGCCCAGCTACAATGTGGTGGGGGTAGCCGATACCGGCCGCACGGCCATATCCCTGGCCCGCAAGAACAGTCCCCAGATCATTATCATGGATGTGAGCATGCCGGATCTCAACGGCATCGAAGCCTCCCGGCAGATATTGGATGAATTTCCGGACATGAAGATCATCGCCCTCTCCATGCATTCCAGCAAGCAGTTCATCGATGAAACCTTCAAGGCCGGCGTATCGGGCTATCTGCTCAAGGACTGCGCCTTCGAGGAGTTGACCACGGCCATCAATGCGGTGATGAACGGCCAGACCTACCTGAGCCCCTCCATTGCCAACATGGTGATCAACAACTACGTGGACCTGCTGCGCAAATCACCGGAAAACACCGGCGACCTGCTCACCGTCAGGGAAAAAGAGGTATTGCAGCTCATCGCCGAGGAGCACAACACCCAGGATATCGCCAAGATGCTGAACCTGAGCCCCAAGACCGTGGAGACCCACCGGCGAAAGCTCATGGACAAGCTGGGGGTGAACAATATCGCCGGACTTACCAAAATGGCCATTCGCCTGGGGCTGGCGTCCTTCTGACCGTACCGGCTCCGGAGTCGCAGAACTCGCCATATTCTCCTCACCCTGCAAATCCCGGAAGCGCAGGGCCGGCCCCCGCGCCGGCCGTGCGGTGGATCTCGCCGATGATGGCCCAGGCGCATTCTGCGCGGCGGGCACGGAGGCCCGCCCTACGAAGACCATCGCCTTCGCGTAGAATTGGAATCGGAATGCAGGACCGGCCTCCGTGCCGGCAGCACCCGGAAGCCACCCTACGCTTTTGCCAACCAACCGTTTTCACTGCTGAATATAACTTGGGACAATTATCCCATCGAATTCAGGAATTCCCTACCCGGTTTTCAGGTCTTTCCCGAGTTACAACCCCCCTGCCCGATTGTATTGTATTGATAACCGGATCGTTCCATCAATCTCTGGTGCAAGTGCTCGAATGGTCACATTCCCCGGCCGGAATAGAAAGGCTGGTATCCGGTCAGGGAAGACACCCCGTTTCCAAAGTCAGGCTTCATTCTCGAAACAGACCGCGTACTGCTGCAACGCATCCAGACCCGAACGGAAACGATGGAAGGGGAAGCGATGAAAAGGTGCCCACAACAATTGAAGTCGGATCTTTCCATTTGCTGGTCGGCAAATGATCAAGGCCCGCCCCGCCGAACGCCGACAAGCGGCTCTACCCAAGACCCCGATCGACGGCGCCCAACTTCCCGCAAGACCGTAATCACCAGCTTTACCATGGAGACACCCATGCGGACGCCGGGTCCATGGGGAATTATTCACCCGCGCGTGTTCGGCAATTCCTGAACGACGCGCCATCTTTTGTGCAGTCGGTCCCGTCGCCCGTAACATACGGCCCCGCGCCGAAGACCGCTCAAGCCGAAAGGAGAGATCCAATGAAGAAAAGACAATTTTTCACATTAGCGACCACCATTCTCGCATCCCTGGTACTCATCGCCTGCGGCGGTGGGGGTGGCGGCGGGGGCGGACCGACTCCCGCGGGCCCGACCCCCAGCCAGACATTTGCCGCCGTCTCGCTGGCACCCTTGAGCGCGGCCAGCCAATTCAGCGCCGCCGTGGCCATTAACGACGGCGGGCAGGCCGTGGGCGTTTCCGAGGACGCCGGCGGCAACATGAAAGGCGCCATGTGGACCATCGACCAGGCCACCCAGACGGCCAGTGCACCCACGATGCTGGCACCCCTGGCCGGCGCCGATACCAGCGCCGCCCTGGGCATCAACGGCGGCGGCATGGCAGTGGGCCAATCCAGGCAAGGCGTGAACACCGTACCGGTCATGTGGGCACCGGGCGCCACCTCGGCCACGGGCCTGGCGACCCTGGCGGCCGGCACATCGGGCGCGGCTTACAATGCCAACACAAACGGGATGATCGTCGGCGAACTGGAGACTGCCATCGGCGCCGTCAGCCATGCCGTAATCTGGACCTCCAGCGCGGCAGCGCCTGTGGACATGGGCAGCCTGGCCGGCAACAGTGCGGCCTATTATATCTCCGACCAAGGAGTCGTCGTCGGTGAATCGGATGACGGCGCAGGTGCTTCGGTGGCGGTATTCTGGACGGTGGATCCGGCCAGCGGCGCCGTTACCGCCGGTCCCACCGCTCTGGCAGCCCCCGCCGGCGCGCTGGGCAGCATTGCCACGGGCGTCAGCAGCGGCGGTGTCATGGTGGGCGAGGTGGAAGTTTCCGCCGGCGAAATCCATGCCTTCCGGTGGGACAGCACGGGCACCGCATTCACCGACCTGGGCACCCTGGGATCCAACTCCAGCGCAGGGGCCATCAACACCGCCGGCCAGATTGCCGGCTGGAACGACGGCGCCAGCGGAGCCCTGGTGGCACGTTTTCATGCTGGCGACACCAATTCCGACAGCCTGCTGGACGACGTGACGACCTTCAGCCAGGCATACGACATCAACAACAACAATACGGTCGTGGGCATCTTCGGATCCCAGGGCCTGGCCATCGTTCCACGTTAACCACCGGCTTGCGCCGCGCAAACCGGCCTCTGCCGGTATGCGTTCAGCGAATAAAAGGGGGAACCCATGCGAAATATAAAGTTACTCACGATGATCTTCGCCACGGCCCTGTTCCTCAGCGCAGGCTGGGGAATGGGCGTGCCGCCCGCCACGGCGGGGCTGCAGGCCGTGTCGCCGGATCTATTTGTCAATGGAGCCGTCACCACCGAGTTTCCGAATTGGTATCAGGATACCAATAACTTGAAACTCGATCTGTGCGTGTTCACCGCCGGCAGCCTCTGCCTCGATCCGGCGCCGGACGTTGTCGACGCGACTTTGGGCGTGGCCCCGGAAGGATTCTACTGGATAGGAACATCCACCATCCCATTTCCCGACGGAAGCCTGTCCCTGCTGGTCCTGGGCCTGGAGCAGGCCTTTTTCAACCCCGCCCCGGCAGCCGGTGAAGGGATCACCTTCGGCCGCCTGCGCATCCGGATCGATGCGCCCGTGGCCGGTCAGTATACCATCACCCATCCCTTCGGCACCGTGATTTACGACGTGACCACGCCGGGCATCCGCGCCATCAACTCCGAGGTGGGAGAGCCCATCATCGGCGGAGTCAACTCCAACCTGGTGGGCGATGTCGGCGCCCTGGTGCTGCCCGCCGATTTCACCCTGGCCCTGGGCAGCGGGGTCGGCCCCTATCTGTTCTGGGACACCGGACTGCCGCTGACCGATGCAAATGCCCCGGCGGGCCCGCCATTTTACATCGGCGATGGGCTGACGGAACACAAGGTGCTGGGCAGCCCCTTCGGCACCAATTTCTTCCGCATCGAAGGACCGCCGGGCGCCAACCTGGGCGGCCCTCCGGGACAGGAGAACATCGTCCAGTCCGACACCTTTGTCATCCAGGGCCGGGTGTTCATCGATCCGGCGGTGGGAAACAGACCCCCCACGGCCAACCCGGATACGGGCGGCGTCCTCCTGGACAACCCGGCCACCTTCGATGTCCTGGCCAATGATGCCGCGCTGACCCCGGACGACGTGCCTATCAATCCCGGATCCATCGCCATCACCGGCACGGTGGGCGGAACCGCCGCCCAGGAGATCGTCAACGGGAAACCCATGGTGAAATTCACCCCCACCGCGGGTTTCACCGGCCCCGCGTCCTTCGACTATACCGTGGCCTCTTTCACGGGCGCCACCTCGGCTCCGGCCACGGCCACCCTGGAAGTGGAAGACCTGCGGGTCAACCGGGCCTTCCTGCGGACCAAGTTCATGAAGTGGCGTATCCAGGGCTCCAGCTCGGATATCGTGGCCAACGACATCACGGCCCGCCAGAGCACCACCAGCCTCTCGGCGACCCTCAGCGGAGGCCAGGAAGTTCCTGTTGTGCAGACCAATGCCAGCGGATCGGCCACGGTGACGATCAACGACGCCCTCACGGCGATCAACTTCAACCTGACCTATCAGGGCCTGGTCGGCATCACCGGGGCGCACATTCATATCGGCGCCGCCGGTGAAACCGGTCCCAATATTCTCAATATGGCCATCGGTGATTTCGCCAGCCCCCTGGCCGGCACCCTGACCGCCGCGGATCTGAACCCCGCGCCGGCCCTGGGCATCAACACCTTCGAGGATGCGGTGAACGCCATCCTGGCGGGCAATACCTACATCGAGATCCACTCCATCAGCGATCCCAGCGGAGAACTGCGGGGCCAATTGGGCCCGGCGCGCCTGGTGGGAACCGCCACGGTGGGAGCCAACGAGGTCTGGACCATCAACGGCAAGGAGCCCCTGCGTCCGGACGAAACCGGAACCATCACCGTGGAATCCAGCAACAAGGTCCAGCTTTCGCAAGTGATCGTGGATCTGCGATAGAAAAAGGAGGTAGTCATGAACAAACCAACCACCGCCGGACTGCTCATCGCGGTACTGGCGATCATGATGATCACGGGCGTCGCGGCCACCGGCTACGCCCAGGTGGCGACCCCCGGTCCCATCAGCCTGCAGCACGGTTTCCCTCTCTATTGGGAAGATGCGACCGCAGCCGGTCGGCGGGTGGCCATGTGCTTCACTGCGGGCTGCGCCACCACGCCGCCGATTCCCGGCAATGCCTTTTCCCAGCAGACCGGTTTCGCCGATGAGAACTTCTTCTGGATCTCTACGGGAACCACGGCGACTACTTCTGTGGAATTCGCCATGGAGGCAGCCTATGCCGCTGGACCCGTCAACGGAACGCAGAGCCCCTTTACACGATTCCGCATCCGGGCCACCGGCCCCAACCCGGCTGCCCCGGCAGTCACCGTTACCTCGCCCTTCGGGACATTTGTCACGTCCTGCGATGCCGGGGGAGTCATCAACGATACCTTGGATGATATCACCGCGCTGCCGAATTATGTTTTGCCAGGAGGGGTGGCTATCGTACCCAACGACTTTTTCGCTGTCACTGGAATAGTGCCGGTTGCAGGCCAGCCTTTTACCGGAACTGGCCCCATTAACGGGGGTGCCTTCACCGTAGGCGTCAACGGCTGCGGCCTGGCCGAAACGATCACCCAGTTCACGGCGGACGGTCTGTTCTTCGAGGATGCCGCAAATCCGCTGCCCAATGTGGCCCCCGTGGCCAATCCCGACATCACCGCCGTCCAGTTCGGCTCCACGGCCGGCGTGGACATCGACGTGGCCCTCAACGACACCGATGCGGACCCCGCTCCGCGCGATATCAATCCCGTCGCCACGGCCCTCGGGGTGGTCACCCAGGCCGACATCGATCCGGCCACGGCGGTGGCGTTACCCCTGATGGGCGCCGGCGATAGCATGACCACGGCTGCGGGTGCCACGGTCAGCAAGAACAGCGACGGCACCTTGAACTACCAGCCCAGCCCGACCTTCGAGGGGGTGGACACCTTCGCCTACACCATTCAGGACAACGGCGGCCTGGTGGCCGACTCCACCGTCACCGTGGGGGTGGAACGCCTCTTGGCGGCCCGTTCGGTGCTGCGGGTCAAGCACATGAAGTGGGATGTCGATGGATCCACCACCATCTTCAGCAACGCCGACCTGGCACTGCTGGGGGTGGCCCGGCACGACATGACCATCCACCTGGGGCCCACCGGCACCGGACCGGCCCTCGGCACGACCCCGGTGGCCCTCGACGGCTCCTGGTCCTTCCGGGGACCGGCCGCCATCAGTCCGGCCAACCAGACCAGCGTCGCCGCCGTATCGACCATCGGCACCCTGCTGGCCAATCTGCCCATCGAACTGCGTTGAGCGGATAAACCCAAACCACGGAAATCACCGTCCGGCCGCGCTCTTGCGGGCCGCGGCCGGACGGCGCCCCCAATCGTTATTCCAGTCCCACAGGTCCCAAGCTAGGTACGCCTGCAAAGGCAGACCTGGGCACCTGAACGGGCCGGCGCCAGCCCCGTCGGCCCGTTCTAATCAGAAAAATATGGACATCTTCCCTGAAACGCGGCAAGTTAGTTCGTCAGCCGTCGTCCGTGTCGTCCAGCGATGGCGGTTCGCGACAAGGCCGGCACAGAGGCCGGCCCTACGCTTCCAGCGCTATGCAGACGCGCAACGATGGTCTTCGTAGGGCAGGGCTCCGTCCCTGCCCCGTCTGGAACGCCCATGGCCGATCCAGGGATCACGGGCCGGCACGGAGACCGGCCCTACGCCTTAAGCGCCATGCGAATGCGGATCAATTGTTCAAATGACATAAATTTCGATTGTGAGGTGCCGATGAGGAAGAAGTCGCTGCTATCGATTTTCGTCGCCGTTCTTTTGTTATCCATCCTGCAGGCGCCGGCCCTGGCCGGCAGCCGCGAATATAAAATCCCCATCGACAGGATAAAGGATTTTCTTCTCAACGAGACCGGGTATGTGGCCAAGGCCGGCCATATCAACGGCTGGTACGATGACGGCAAGGGCAAGGTGACGGTGTACTGCACCCGGGAGGTGGCCGGCCAGGCGATCGTCGGGCAGATCCTCTACCAGTTCCTTCTCCTGCAGACCGACAGCGGCCCGCGCTGGCTCTACCTGGGCAACGTGAAGAGCCAGTTCATCGACGCGGGCAAATGATGGGCATCTACCGCTTTTCGGCCTGTAGCGGTGATTGAATGCAATCCCGGGAGGGTGTAAGGTATCGACGGAAGCGGCGACCAACGGCCAAATTCCAAGGAGGAAGAAAATGTCGATTCGCATCCCTCACATCGTGTTTTTACCGGTCGCCCTGATCCTGATCCTCATAAACGGCCCCCAAGATGCAATCGCCCGGGTCGATCACTCGGTTTACGCGGCCCTGCTGGCCTCCCATGTGCGCAACGGGCGGGTGGACTACCAGGGGTTCAAGAGGGACGAACCCCGCCTGGACGCCTACCTGAAGACCCTGGCCGGGGCGGACCCGGACCGGCTCGCGCCCGCCGAACAGATGGCCTTTTACATCAACGCCTACAACGCCTGGACCATCAAGCTGATCCTGGGCAAATATCCCGATCTCGAATCCATCAAGGACCTGGGCTCGTTGTTCCAGTCTCCGTGGAAGAAGAAGTTCGTCCGCATCAACGGCGAGAAAGTGACCCTGGATCACATCGAGCACGAGATTCTCCGGCCGAAGTTCAAGGACCCGCGCGTCCATTTCGCCGTCAACTGCGCCTCCATCAGCTGCCCGCCGCTGCGCAACGAACCGTACACCGGAGAAAAACTGGAAGAACAGCTCGATTCGGCAACCGCGGATTTCATCAACGACAAAAAGAGCAATTACGTCGAGGGCGACACCTTGCATGTCAGTCGCATCTTCAAATGGTTCGGCGAAGATTTCCACGGGGACGTGAAAGGATTCATCGCCGAATATGCCCGGCCGGAGCTGGCGGAAAAGCTGAAGGCGGCGGGCCAGGATCTGAAGGTCGACTATCTGCGCTACGACTGGTCGCTTAACGACGACAACCGCCGCTGAGGCCAAGGCGTCAACCTTTTCAGGCACAAGCCGGGAGGCAACTTATGGTAAACAACTTCGATTTCGACATGGGCGTCATCGGCGGCGGGGCCGCCGGCTTGACCGTGGCTTCGGGTTCGTCCCAGCTGGGCGCCAAGACCCTGCTGGTGGAAAAGGAGAAGGAACTGGGCGGCGATTGTCTCCACTTCGGATGCGTGCCCAGCAAGACCCTGATCAAGAGCGCCCACGTCTACCACATGATGAAAAACGCGCCCCACTACGGGCTGCCCGCCGTGGATGTGCCGCCGGTGGATTTCAGGCAGGTTTCCGACCGCATCCGCGGGGTGATCGCCGTCATCCAGAAGCACGATTCCGAGGAACGCTTCTGCCAACTGGGCACAAAGGTGTTGTTCGGCGATCCCCGCTTCGTGGACGAGCACACCATCGAGCTGGACGGCAGGCGCTACAGCGCCAAGAACTGGACCATCGCCACGGGTTCTTCCCCGGTTTCTCCGCCCATTCCCGGGCTGGATGAAACGCCCCACATCACCAACAAGGAGATCTTCTACATGGACCGGCTGCCCAGGGAGATGGTGGTGCTGGGAGGCGGACCCATCGGCATCGAGATGGCCCAGGCCTTCAACCGCCTGGGCTCCCACGTGACCGTGGTGGACCGCGGGGAGCAGATCCTGAACAAGGAAGACAAGGTGCTGGCCGACATCGTGATGGATGTCATGGCCGGCGAAGGGGTCGACTTCCACCTGAAGGCCAGCATCGATTCGGTGCAAAACGGCGGAGGACACAAGCAGGTCGCCATCACCGACCGCAACGGAGAGGCCAGGACCCTGACGGCCGACACCATTCTCGTGGCCATGGGCCGGGCGGCCAACGTCACCGGACTCAACCTGGAGGAGATCGGGGTCGCGTTCGACCGCCGGGGCATCCAGGTGGACAACCGCCTGCGATCCAGCCGGAAGCACATCTTCGCGGCCGGCGATGCCAGCGGAGGCTTTCAGTTCACCCACGCCGCCGGGTACGAAGGGGGCATCGTGGTGAGCAACGCCATCTTCCGTCTGCCGCGCAAGACCAATTACACCTACCTGCCGTGGTGCACCTACACCGATCCGGAACTGGCCAGCATCGGCATGAACCAGAGGATGGCCGAGGCCGCCGGCATCGAGACCCGCGTGTGGGAGGAGGAGTTCAAGGACAACGACCGCAGCCTGGCGGAGGGCGAGAAGATCGGTCGCATCCGCCTGCTGGTCAATGAAAAGGACAAGCCGGTGGGTGTCCAGATCCTGGGGCCGCGTGCCGGGGATCTGATCTCCGAGTGGGTGGCCGCCCTGAACGGCAATGTCAAGCTCTCCACCATCGCCGGCGCCATCCATCCCTACCCCACCATCGGCGAGATCAACAAGAAGGTGGTGGGCTCGCTGTTCGCCCCCAAGATCTTCTCCGAGAAGGTCCAGAAAGGGCTGAAGTTCTTCTTCAGCCTCAAAGGGCGCGCCTGCGAGTGCACCCTGGCCGAAGAACATCAGGAGGCATGACCATGACGGAAACCGCCAATCCTCCCGTCCAACGCTCCAGGGCCGCCATCAAGGCCGGCATTTTCGTCGCCTTCATCATCGGCGCCATCATCCTGGTGCGCTATACGCCGGTGAAAAGCTATCTTACCGTCGAGGCCCTGGGAACCTTCCTGGACACCGCCGGGGTCTGGGCGCCGCTGCTGTTCATCGCCATCTATGCCGTGGGCGTATGCCTCTTCGTGCCCGGCACCCTGCTCACCGGCCTGGGGGCGGCCATTTTCGGGCCCTACTGGGGATTCGTCTACGTCTGGTTCGGCGCCATGATCGGCTCCAGCGCGGCCTTCGTCATCGGCCGCACCCTGGCCCGCGAGTTCGCCTCGGGACTGATCGGCAACAAGCTCGGCAAGTATGACGATGCCATCGAGCGCAACGGCTTTGCCACCGTACTCTACCTGCGGCTGGTCTATTTCCCCTTCACGCCCATGAATTTCGGCATGGGCCTGACCAAGGTGCGCTTTTGGGACTATGCCATGGGCACCGGACTGGGCATCATCGTGGGCACCTTCATCTTCACTTTCTTCATCGGCACGATAAAAGAGGTCTGGACCTCGGGCAATTGGGCCGAGTTGATCTCCTTCAAGGTATTCTTCTCCATCGGCCTGTTCGTCTTCTCCTTCTTCATCCCCAAGATCATCAAAAAAATAAAAGGCGAAGCGTAATCCAGGTCACAGTCCAAAACAGGCCGGCGCGGAGGCCGGCCCTACGCTTCGAAGACAAAATAAAAATGTAGGGC
>JBNKDU010000185.1:0-3870 GCA_050288425.1 Desulfobacteraceae bacterium
CGGCCAACCGGCCAACCGGCCAACCGGCCAACCGGCCAACCGGCCAACCGGCCAACCGGCCAACCGGCCAACCGGCCAACCGGCCAACCGGCCAACCGGCCAACCGGCCAACCGGCCAACCGGCCAACCGGCCAAAAGGAGACCGTCATGCCCGAGAAAGCGCAGATCTATCGACCCCGGCATGCCGTGCGGGTGGTCACCGCGACGTCGCTATTCGACGGGCACGACGCCGCCATCAATATCTTCCGCCGCATGCTGCAGGCCACCGGCGCGGAAGTCATTCACCTGGGCCACAACCGCTCCGTGCGAGAGATCGTGGATGCCGCCATCCAGGAGGATGTCCAGGGCATCGCCGTCTCCTCCTACCAGGGCGGCCACGTGGAGTTTTTCAAATACATGGTCGACCTGCTGGGCGAAGCCGGGGCCGGCCACGTGCGCATTTACGGCGGCGGCGGCGGGGTCATCGTGCCCGGGGAGATCCGGGAGTTGGAAGATTACGGCGTGACGCGCATTTACACCCCGGAGGACGGCGCGCGCATGGGGCTGCAGGGCATCGTCAACCAGATGGTGGCGGCCCTCGACTTCTCCCGGACGCCGGAAGAGGTTCCCGACCTGCGGGGCCTGACCCCCGGGGACAAGGCCAGGGTGGCCAACCTGATCACCTGGGCGGAGCACGGCGGGGCCGCGGCCATTGAGGACATCCTGCGCCCGGCCGCGCCGAAGGAAAAGGCGCCGGTGATCGGCATCACGGGCACCGGCGGTTCCGGAAAATCGTCTCTCACCGACGAATTGATCCTGCGGCTGCTGCACGATTTCGACGCCATCCAGGTGGCGGTGCTCAGTGCCGACCCCTCCCGTCGCAAGACCGGCGGCGCCCTGCTGGGCGACCGCATCCGGATGAACGCCATCGCCGACGAGCGGGTCTATATGCGCTCGCTGGCCACCCGCGATTCGCGCACCGAGATTCCCGATTGCCTGGGCGATGCCGTGGCCGTGGTCCAGGCCGCCGGGTTCGATCTGGTCATCATGGAGACCGCCGGCATCGGTCAGGGCGACTCCAGCATCGTCGACCTGTCGGATATCTCCCTCTACGTGATGACCTCCGAATTCGGCGCCGCCTCCCAGTTGGAGAAGATCGACATGCTCGATTTCGCCGACCTGGTGGCGGTGAACAAATTCGAAAAGCAGGGTAGCGAGGACGCCGTGCGCGACGTGCGCAAGCAGGTGCAGCGCAACCGCAACGCCTTCGACCAACCGGCCGAGGCCATGCCGGTCTTCGGCACCATCGCCGCCAAATTCAACGATGACGGCGTCACCGCCCTCTACCACGCGCTGCTGGAAAGGCTGGCCGGCAGGACAGGACGGCCATGGCCCAGCAAACGCTCCCGGCCCGCGGGCCGCACCTCCACGTCCAAGACCATCATCATTCCGCCCCAGCGCACCCGCTACCTGTCCGAGATCGCCGACTCGGTACGCCGCTACCACCGGGAGACCGAGAACCAGGCCGAGGCCCTGCGGCGGGTATGGCATCTGGAACGCAGTGTCGAACTCCTGGACGGCGATCCGCCAGGGGATCTCCTCCAAAGGCTCGAGGCCGCCGTGGAGCGGGAGCGGCAGGCCGTGGACCCGGCCGCGGAGCGCCTGGTCTCCGACTGGCGGGCCATCCGGGACCGCTACCATCAGGAGGAGCTGGTCTACGAGGTGCGCGGCAGGCAGGTGCACGTGCCGCTGTATCACGAGAGCCTGTCCCACCAGCGCGTTCCCAAGATCGCCCTGCCGCGTTTCGACGAACCCGGCGTGCTCTACCGGTGGCTTCGCCGGGAGCACCTGCCGGGCTATTTTCCTTATACCGCCGGCGTTTTTCCCCTCAAGCGCGTGGGGGAGGACCCCACCCGCATGTTCGCCGGCGAAGGCGATCCGGCGCGCACCAACCGGCGCTTCAAGATGCTCTCCAAGGACAGCCCGGCCAAGCGACTCTCCACGGCTTTCGACTCGGTGACGCTCTACGGCTACGACCCCGACGTCCGGCCCGACATCTACGGCAAGGTGGGCAATTCCGGGGTCAGCATCTGCACCCTGGACGATGTCAGGACCCTCTATGACGGCTTCGACCTGTGCGCCCCCGGTACTTCGGTCTCCATGACCATCAACGGCCCGGCGCCCATCCTGCTGGCCATGTTTCTCAACACGGCCATCGACCAGCAGGTGGCGAAGTTCGAGGCCGAACAGGGCCGCGCCCCCACCGATGAGGAATTCCAGGTCCTGCGGGCCGATACCCTGGCCAACGTACGCGGCACGGTGCAGGCCGATATCCTCAAGGAGGACCAGGGGCAGAACACCTGCATCTTCGCCATCGATTTCGCCCTCAAGATGATGGGCGACATCCAGGAGTACTTCATTACCCACAACGTGCGCAACTTCTACTCGGTCTCCATCTCGGGCTACCATATCGCCGAGGCGGGGGCCAACCCCATCTCCCAGCTGGCCTTCACCCTGGCCAACGGGTTCAGCTACCTGGAGTACTACCTCTCCCGGGGCATGGACATCGACCGCTTCGGTCCCAACCTCTCCTTCTTCTTCTCCAACGGCATGGACCCCGAATACACCGTCATCGGCCGGGTGGCCCGGCGCATCTGGGCCATCGCCCTGAAGGAGCGCTACGGCGCATCGGCCCGCGCCCAGATGCTCAAGTACCATATCCAGACGTCGGGCCGCTCCCTGCACAGCCAGGACATCCAGTTGAACGACATCCGCACCACCCTCCAGGCCCTGTGCGCCGTCTACGACAACGCCCAGAGCCTGCACACCAACGCCTTCGACGAGGCCATCACCACGCCCACCGAGGAGTCGGTGCGGCGCGCCCTGGCCATTCAGCTCATCATCAACCGCGAATGGGGCCTGGCCAAGAACGAAAATCCCATCCAGGGCAGCTTCATCGTGGACGAACTCACCGACCTGGTGGAGGCGGCCGTCCTGGAGGAGTTCGACCGCATCTCCGAACGCGGCGGCGTGCTGGGCGCCATGGAGACCGGCTACCAGCGCGGCAAGATCCAGGAGGAGTCGATCCACTACGAGCTGCTCAAGCACACCGGCGAGCTGCCCATCATCGGGGTCAACACCTTCCGCGATCCCAACGCGGCCGACGACATGTTCGGCGACGATTTCGCCATCGAGCTGGCCCGCTCCACCGAGGAGGAAAAGGCCTCCCAATTGAAACGGCTGCAACAGTTCCGGCAGCGCCACGACAAAAAGGCCCCCGAAGCGCTGGAGCGGCTCAAGGAAGTGGTGCTGGAAGGCGGCAACATCTTCGGCGAACTGATGGAGGCTGTGCGGCATTGCAGCCTGGGGCAGATCACCCGGGCCCTGTACGAAGTGGGCGGGAAATACCGGCGCAACATGTAGGGGGGATTCAGTTGGCCCGTTGACCAGTTGGCCGGTTGACCGGGTCGATCCGCGCCGGCCGGGTCCTCGAAGCGGTGTCGCTGCATTTTGTCCCCGTTTTACGGAAGCAGGACTCGGTGCAAAGACCCTTGCATTGCCGCGTGGATTCATGCAAAAACGGAAAGCCGGCCAGCGCGCGGCCGGTTCGGGGGATTGGTATCGAGATCCGTCCCGGCGGTGGGAAGCCATTGCGCCTCCTTTTTCCGAAAATCCATCAACAACACAAGGAGAGAGCATCATGCGGGAAGCAGTTATCGTCAGCGCTGTACGAACCCCATTGGGCAATTTCAACGGCAGTTTGACCAATATCGGCGCCACCGACCTGGGCGGGATGGCCATCGCCGAGGCGGTGCGGCGGGCCGGTATCGCTCCGGAGCAGGTCAACGAGGCCATCATGGGCCTGGTGCTGCCCTGCGGGTACGGCCAGAA
>JBNKDU010000186.1:0-7341 GCA_050288425.1 Desulfobacteraceae bacterium
CCATGTGCATGCGGCCTTTCATGGCGCCCTGGCTTTTGCCTATGGCCGGGTCATCAGCGCCGATTCCTACCTGCAGTGCATGGATGAACAGCCCTGAGGACGGCGTCATGGCGCCAGGCCGGTGGCATCGGCGCATAAAAAAGGGGCCTACACTGGTTCGAAAGCATAGTTTGTGCAAGATGTTACTTTTATCTAACCCGCTGAAATTATGCCGTCAATAGATATTGCTGTATGATCAGGCAAATGGCCTGTATATTATCGGCATATGCAAAAAACAAATTGTAGCTTAGATCAGCGGAAGGATGCATCTCATGCCGGAATTGGAGACAAGGCCTTTCCAGGTCGGAGAAGAAAAAGCGGTGATCGCCCTGTGGCAGGACTGCGGGCTGGTGGTGGCGCACAATAACCCCGGGCGCGACATCGCGCGCAAGCTGGCGGTCCACCCCGAATGGTTCCTCGTGGGACTGGTTGACGGCCGGCTCGTGGCCACCTGCATGGCCGGGTATGACGGCCACCGCGGCTGGATCAACTACCTGGCCGTCTTGCCCGGCTACCGGCGCCAGGGCCATGCAAGAGCCATGGTGCGGGAGGCGGAAAGGCTGCTCAAACAGGCCGGCTGCCCCAAGATCAACCTGCAGATCCGCGAAACCAATGAAGCCGTCATCCAATTCTACCGCAGGATCGGCTATGACCGCGATGCGGTGATTTCCATGGGAAAGCGGCTGATCGCGGATTGAGCAGGTTCTAATCCATTGCCTATTTGATCCCCAGAAGGCGCCGGAGCAGGTGTTTGTTAAATCCCGGTACGCGGGTATCGCCCACGAATATCAGCGGCACCCCCCTTCCATTCAATTTGTTGTAGCGCTTCCGGGCTTGTCTGTCCTTTGTGATATCATACTCGGTGTAGGCAACCCCGTGCTTTGCAAAGAAAGCCTTGGCCCGGGCACAATAGCCGCAGGTCGGTTTTGTGTACATCACCACGTTGCCCGGCTTGATATGAATTTTCCCTTTGCCGGGGTATTCTTCATCGGCTGATTCTTCTCCCGATCGACCCTTATCCAGGATATCGGACTGGTCCGACTTCCGTTGCGCGTCGCGCTGATCGTAATAGTCGGAATTGTGCCTGATCTCCGCCCTTTGCTCCACTGCCTGGACATCCCGCGGCGGCTCCGTGGAATAGTGCTTTACGCCCTTCTCATCGACCCAGGTATAAATATCGCCCCAGGCCGGGAGGACCAGGACAACTGCCAAAACAAAAACCGCGGTAAGAACCTTCATGAAGTGACCTTTCCGTCTTGAGCAGTATATGATCCATCGGCCTGCTCCTTGCGCGAACTCGGTTATTGGTCCCCGATAAAAAACGGCCGGAAGCTGTCTTCGTTTCGCCGCAATGCCGTCGCAAGTTGCTGCAACAGCAGGTGTTTGTCGTCCGGCAGTTTCCCATCCAGATTGATGTAGTTGGTGTAGTGATCGCTGGTCAAGCGTGAAGTGACGGCCAATTGCTTCAGCAGGGCCTGCGTCTCCCCAAGGACTTCGTGGGGACCCAGCATCCTGAATGCCCCGGTCTGAACCTCTTCCAGCAGCGGCGTGTTCACCTTGGGAACGAAGGTCCGCAGCCGGATGAAGTCGGGATCGATGGCGTTCAAAACCATGGCGGTTTGTACGGCATGGGAATCGGTTCTCTCTTTTCCGCCGATTCCGAGGATGACATAGACGCTCAACTGGATCCCCGCTTCCAACACCCACCTGCCGGCGGTGATTTGCTCGGCGCTGCGGGTGCCCTTTTGGATCCTTTGGAGAAGGACATCGTCACCGGTCTCCAGGCCGACATGGATCCTGGAAAGTCCGGCCGATGCGAGTTTCTTTAAACCGGCCGGCCCTTTTTTATGAATATACCGGGAGGAACCATATACGGTGATTCTTTTGAGCGCGGGAAAGACCTCCCGGGCGTATCGACAGATCTCGCAAAGCGCGTCGGTGGGCATGGCGATGGTGTTGCCCGCCGGCAGGAACAAGGTTTCGATCCCCGACCCATGAATACGGCGCGCCTCCCGCAGATCCGCCTTTACCTCCCCGACCGGCCGGACTTTGAAACGACCGCAGTCCTTGTAGACCATGCAAAAGGTACAGCGGTTGTGGGGACAACCCACGGTTGCCTGGATCAGCAGGGAGCCCGCCTCGCTGGGCGGGCGGTATATCGGACCTTCGTAATGCATGCGCATTGTTTAGCCCGGAACAAAAAACAAGGTCAAGGGTGTAAGCCCTCCTTCCAGTCAACCGGGTATCGACATGACAAGATTAAGAGAAAAAATCTTTCCGCTGAAAGTGGCGCAGGGCATCGATGGGGTCGAGGCGGGCGGCCTCGCGGGCGGGAAAATAACCGAAACCTGAATCCAGCTGGTTTTGATATAAATGGCATCCAAATAGACGCGGGACTTCAGTGATCCCATGGTTGATTTCCTGCTTCGGCGGCGGATATGACCTCGGTTCAATTTTCAGGACGGTTCCTTATTTTTTTTTCAGGCCGACCGATACCGGTATACCGGAGGTGGATTTTCCGAAATGATACGAATGCAATCTTAGCCAAAGGATGCTGCCATGAAGATCAAATTCAAATTGGGATTTGCAGCGACAGGCCTTTCCCTGATCATTATCGTGATGTTTCTGACCACCTGGTGGATGACATCAAAACAGAGAGATGACGGACTGATCATCAATCTGGCCGGGCGGCAGCGAATGTTGACGCAGAAAATGACCAAAGAGATTCTCTCTCTGCGCAACAAGGCTTCCGTGACGGGCCAATATGAACCGGGCCGGGTCTCGGACATACGCAATTCGATGAAGGTATTTCATAATACCTTGTCGGCGCTCACCGACTCCGGACAAGCCCCTTTGTCGCTGGATCCCGCCAAAACGGATTCCAGATACTGTCCCAAGGCGGTGGAACCGGCTTACGGTCAGTTGCAAAAGGTTGGCGGCCTTTGGAAGGAATTTTCACGAAGGATGGAATCGATATTGCGGCAAGAGGAGAGCTCCCCATCCGATCTGGCCTGGATCGAAGCGCACAATCTCGACCTTCTCAAACAGATGGATGCGGCGGTGGGGATGATGCAGCGTCAGTCGGAAGCAAAAGTCGCGCATCTGCTCGCAGTGCAAGGGGCCGGTATTGGCTTGGGCCTGATTTGCTCCGTATGGGCAGCCATGACCATCGTATCCATCGTGCGGCGGCTGGAAAGCGCCCGGGATGCGGCCATTGCCTTCAGCAAGGGCGACCTGACCAAACGCTTCATGGAGACGACCAAGACGCCCTGTGCCAGAATGCTGGATTGCACCAAAACCGCATGCCCCTCCCACACGGATAATCCGGCTTTCCAGAAAGGTGCCTGCTGGAGCGTGGCCGGATCCAGTGCCAACGAGGTACATTGCCCCCGGATTCTGGCGGGAGCGGCTGGCGGTGGATTGGATACCTGCGAGGAATGCGAGGTTTTCGAAGCGGCTGCCGAGGACGAAATCGAGGAACTTGTACGCGGCTTAAACGCCTTTATGGGCAAAATTCAAAAGATGGTCAAGGATATTGACAATGGCGCCCGGACACTGAGCGCCTCCAGCGACACCCTCGTCTCCATCTCCAGGGAGATGTCGGACGGTGCCGTGGAAACTTCCCAAAAATCGGAAACGGTGGCCTCCACCTCCAGGGAGATGAGCGCCAATATGAACTCGGTGGCCGCAGCCACGGAGCAGGCCTCTTCGAACATCGCGCTGCTGGCCGAAGCGGCGGACCAATTGAAATCCACCATCGCCGAGATTGCCCGGAGTTCGGAAAGAGCCCGCTCCGTTACCGTCGAAGCCGTGACCAGCACCCAGAACGCGTCAAACGGCGTCGATACGCTGGGTGCAGCGGCCAGCGAAATTGGGAAAGTGACCGAAACCATCGCCGAAATATCCGAACAGACCAATTTGCTGGCCCTCAACGCGACCATCGAAGCCGCCCGCGCCGGTGAGGCCGGGAAAGGCTTTGCGGTGGTGGCCAACGAAATCAAGGAACTGGCCAGGCAAACCGCCGAAGCCACGGGTGAAATCAAGCAAAAAATCGAAGGAATCCAAGGATCCTCCAAGGATACGGTGGAGCGCATCCAGCAGATCAACCGGATTACCAATGATGTTCAAGATGCCGTTTCCACCATCGCCGCCGCCGTAGAGGAACAATCCGCGATGACACGGGAAATAGCCGGCAATGCGTCCCAGGCCGCTTCCGGCGTCGCCGAGGTGGTGAAAAATATCGATCAGAGCTCAACCATGTCCGGGGAGATCAGCGAGGCGGTCAGTGACATCAGTCAGTCCAACACCGAGATGTCTGCCAGAAGTACAAGTGTCAACGATAGCGCCGTCGAGCTCCGTGATCTGGCCTCCAGCCTCAAGAAGATGTGCGCCAGGTTTACCGTCTGATCGGCGATGATACGCGGAATGCCCGGTTCCCGTGGGCGTCCTCCGGGGATTACGCAGTCCAGACCAATTCCTGACGGCCGGCGGCGGGATGTCGGTCAACTCTCCCACCGGCCTGCTGAGATGGTTGGTGGCGCTCTGCGCCAAGCCCATGGAGCCGATTAAAGCACGTATCTCTTTTTCGCCGCGTTGAAGTAGATGCAACCAGAACGAAAACACGCGTCCGCCTTCTTCCCACGAACTTTTTTTCTCGCGATCTCGATGCTGTGGCTATTGCATAAGGTTTCTTCGACCTCCCAGCAGTACTTGTTGTCTTTTCTTCTATGCATAATGCAGTCGACTTTGCTGCATCCTAAGTATTCATAACATTTTTCCATATTCCGATCCCCCAATTGCCGAGGAACTCGATGATCCGGACGATCCATCAAAGCAGGGATATTTTTCTCATCGCTCCTTCATTCCAGGATCGCGACGGCGATAAAAAATTGAATGATCATGGCGCATTAATTTATCAACGTATACATGATCTCGATCGATGCAACCAGGAATGCGTTGCGCCATGGGTCGCATTTTTGGGCCGGCCCCCTTATGTCGCCGAAAAAACGGTCGATATGAACCTTATGCGGATGCGGTTCTCGTTCAATGCCCGGATGCTACTAAAATCATTATTAAATTTTATCAGGACCTAAGGAGGGGCAACATGCTACCAGCAGGAAAATTTTTTCACCACAAGCAAAAATATGGATCATTATGGTGTGCGGTCGCGACCTTGTTCCTATTGGTGATGGCCGGGTGCGGCGGCGGCAGCAGCTCCGGTTCGGGTTCCACGGACAACAACCCGACATCGGAAACCGCATTCCCCGCTGCATTGGCCGTTGCATCGCCCTTGGACTGGAATTCCGAGTTGGCGCTCACAGCCCGGGCTCCGCTTTCGTTGTCAAAGGCCGCACCGGCCGGCGGAGGCGGCTCCGAATACAGCGCGGCCATTGCGTTGCTTGACGATATCATCGGCGGAACCTCCCTGTCCTCGTGCACATTCGATCCAGAACTCTTCTTCCAGGCGGTGACCAATGCCCAATGCTACGGACCCACGGTGGCCTATGTGAATCATCCGGATGTGGCGCCACCCGCCAGCGGGGAATTGCCCCCCGGCGATACGGGGATCTGGATCGAGCAGGATCCCCCGACGGGCGATGCCTGTGCGGCGGCGGAGTTGAATGCCCGCATGGAAGGCCTTCAGGCGCGTTCCCTGGGAGCCCTTTCGGGACTGGCCGCCATGGTGTGCACCATCAATGCTTCGGGCGGCACCCTGAGTCTGCCGGATGCCACCAACGCCTCGGTCGATCTGACCAGCGAACTGCCGGCGCCCACCGGTGTCATCATCAACAGCGCCGAACTGGCCTACGCCACCACCACGGGCAGTGAAGCCAAGTTTACTTACAGCCTGGATTTCGATTACAACACCACCCATATCGTCGTCGAGCTGGCCCACATTCCCGATGCCGCCTCCAGCGATGTCTACCGCGGTCAGCTGACCTACCGCATCAGCACCACCACCAACGGCACCAATTGTTCTCCGGATCCCGACACCCCGGTGACCCGCAACGGCTCCCTGGTCTACAATCGGACCGGCACCACCGCCATGGCCGTGGAAATGCGGGAAGCACAGTTCTGCGGCGCGGACGTCGACGGACTGGATGCCGATGGCATCGTGGATGCCTCCAATAAATTCGATCCCGGTTCCGCACCCAATGGATGGGGGGATGACTTCAATCTCTTCCGCACCGAGTTCGATCTCACGACACTGCTGGGCAATTACGCCTATTCCTGGCAGGCGGGCCATATGGACGGCAACACGCGCGTCTTCAACCTGAAAGTCTACGACGACAACGATGACGCCACGGACGACCTGGAAGCCACGGCTTTCTTCGGATACGGTCTGGATGCCCAGAATGAAGACCCGAGCATTCACGGTTTCATCTTCAACTGGGCCGGCCCCGGTAACAACCATACCCTGCAGGAGTACGCCCAAAAGCAGGAAGTCAGCTACAATACCATCTCCGGCAACTTCGATTCGGTGAGCGCCAACATCGTCTATGCGCCCACCGTGTCCGGCAATTACGACGGCCTGGGCACCTTCCGCTTCGATTCGGATGCGGACGGTTCGGTGGATACCAACCCGGCGACACCGATCAGCCATGATCTGGCGCAGCCCACCGACGACGGCACGGAACTCACCATCGAACAGACCATCTCCGATGCCGGGATCGTGGTGCCCGTCCAGCCGACATGTTCCGAATGTGCGCCATGAGCTGACGGAAGAATTGGCGAAGCAGAACCCATCCAAACGCCCGGACCGCTTCCCGCGGCGGTTCGGAAAATCGGCGTTGATCAGAATGGTCTTGGCTTCGGCGTGATTCAGGGTGTAGAGGATCTGGTCCGCCGAGAGGCGCCAGTTGACCATCTGCATCACCGCCCCCATCATGGGGATGGCGAAAAAGCATTCCAGAAAACGGTTGCTGTCGTAATCGAAGACCGCCACGGTATCGCCCCGGCCCACCCCCAGCGATTTCAGCCCGCCGGCCAGCCTGTGGATGCGCTGGTTCAGGTCGCGGTAAGTGTAGCGCAGCCGGTCCCGGTAGATAATTTCCTGGTCCGGCGCGTAAATCAATGGCGTGTGCAGCAGTTTTTTAATGATCAAATGCACCCGCCGGGTCGACCGGATAGCCGGAAAGTCCTCCTTCTCCCTTTCATCGTTTCCCATCATGGCCGGCAGGATAACGACATCGAACTGATCCTCGGTATCGATGCCACCCTGGGTATACATGGTGAAACGATTGAAGCTGCGGGGGGAACGCCGGCCCTCCCCGAGGATGCGGACCCGCGCGAAATCTGGTT
>JBNKDU010000187.1:0-2208 GCA_050288425.1 Desulfobacteraceae bacterium
CCTGGCGGCTGCTGGCGGCCGCTTCCAGTAGCGGGGTTTGCTTGCGGTGTCGGTACAAGGGGATGTTCAGGTTGACGCCGGCGGAGAAAAAATCAGGCCGGTCGGTACCCAGGCGGTCGTCTTCCCGTAATCCGTAGGCCAGGCTCACGTCGAAATCCGGATAAAACGCCTTGTGGGCCAGATCCACCCCCACGGCGGCTTGTTCGACGGACAGGCCGCGGGCGACGATCTCCGGATTGTGTCTGAGCGCCATCGACTGGAGCCGCTGAATGTCAAGATTCATGGACGGCACCGGCACCTTCACCTCGGGTGTGACGGCCTGGAATTCAGGACGGTTGAGCAATGCGTTGAGTTTCCTGTTCTGGGTGCGGCGGCGGTCGGCCAGATCATTTTGTTCGTCGGTCAGACGGCTCAGCTCCACCTGGGCCTGAAGTACGTCCTGCTGGAGTCCCATGCCGCTGGAATAGCGGCTCTCGGTCGACTGCAGCAGCTGCTGCACCAGGTCCATGAGCTGGGCGTTGATCTGGTCGCCGCGCACGGCCAGGGCCAGGTCGAAATAGGCGCTGACGATCTTGCGGGCCAGGGCCAGGCGCTCTCCCTGCCAGCGGGCCTCGGCGATTTTAGCGGCCAGCACGGCCTTCTGGGTCTTCAGGTCCAGCTTGCCGAACCAGGGCAGCTTCTGGGCGATGCGCACCTGCTTCTGGGTCATGGGCTCCTGGTTGAAGCGCCATGTGTCCACCGGCAAATTCAGCAGGGCCAGTCCCAGCCGGGGGTCGTCCAGGGCTCCGGCGGCGGGAACCGCCTCGCGCAGGGCATCGACTTGGGAGCGCTGGCTCTGCAGCTGCTGGTTGTTGGCCAGGCCTTCGGCCACCAGGGCAGCCAGGGCCGGCGGCGCCGTGAGGGGCGTCGTGTCCTGCATCCCCTGGTCCGCCCGGGCCCATGGCTGGGCCACCAGGCCGAAAAGCAGAGAAAACAGCAGAAACCGCTTGAACCGGAGGGATTTATGGAAGGACATGGCAGCCTCCTTGATCTTCTATCATTGATGGCTTCGCAGGAAGTCGGAGCCTTACCATGAAAAGCATGAAGGGTGATCAAAAGTTATCGCAATGTAAAGATCATGCTCTTCATGGTTCAAAGAAAAAAGCGACGACAGGACGACTTTTTACGAATTTATCAAATTGGTGAAAGCGCTTCTACATATTATACGGATACCAGAATTTGACGACGTGTTTTTGACCGTCTACCACGAACAGGCAGATCACGCCATATTTTCCGGCTTCGGTGAAGGTGAAGTTTCCCGCCATCATGTCGCCGTATTGCTTCAAGGTGCTGGTCTGCTCCTTCTTGTCCGGACCGATGACCTTGATTTTTCCGATGGCGTTGGCAATGGGATGATCCTCTCCCTTCTTCTCCAGCTTGACCATGATGTGATGGGTATGGCCTTCCGGGTCACTCATGTTCATGCTGGCCAGGCTCATCACCTGGAAGTCGGCCTGGATGCCGTCCACAACGGCCTGGTGTTTATATGTCTGCATGTCCTTCATGTCGGCCTTGCCGGATTCGGGCTTCATCCCGTCGGTCATGTCATGGCCGCTCATGGAGGAGTGGGCCCCGTCGGAATGACCGCCGGCGTTGTGGGCATCACCGGCCAGGGCCGGCGCCGCCGCCGCAAATACAATTAACGTCATTATTGATAAGATCCAATTGCGCATATCTCTTCTCCTGAATTGGGGTTGACTCGATTATTCCTTTAGCTTCCAGCTCTTCCATATGCCGTAGATGGCCGGCACCACGATCAGGGTGAGGATGGTGGCGCTGATCATGCCGCCGATCATGGGGGCGGCGATGCGCTTCATCACCTGGGACCCGGTGCCGTGGCTCCACATGATGGGCGCAAGGCCGGCCATGATGGCCACCACGGTCATCATCTTGGGGCGCACCCGCAGGGCGGCGCCCTCCTCGATGGCCGCCCTTAGGTGATTCCGGTTGAACTTCTCCCCGTAGCGCGCCTTGAACTCGCGGTAGGAGATGTCCAGGTAGATCAGCATGACCACCCCGGTCTCCGCCGCCACGCCGGCCAGGGCGATGAACCCGACCCCCACGGCCACGCTCATGTTGTACCCCAGCAGGTACATCAGCCAGAAGCCGCCGGTCAGGGAGAAGGGCACGCTGAGCATGACGATGATGCTCTCGCCGATGTTTTTGAAA
>JBNKDU010000188.1:0-2343 GCA_050288425.1 Desulfobacteraceae bacterium
AAGGATGCGGATCATAAAGGAGCGCGTCGTGAAATACTGGGCTTTGTTTTTCGTGGGTATTGCCTTCACTCTTTTCAGTGGCTGCCGGACAGGCGCCTTCCAGAATTCGTCGGAACCCCGAAAGGTTGCCTCTTCTGCCGGCAAGGCGATGAAGACAATCGATGCGGAGGGCGACTGGCTTGCTTTGTTTCATTGCCGGGGAAACGACTATCTCCTGGACGCAAAGATAGCCACCGGTCCGGGAACCATCCGCCTTACGCTGTCCGGACAGGGACAGGCGATGAAAATGCCGGTATCCGGGGGGCGCATCGGCGCTGTCATGCCGGTTCCCCGGGTCTTGAGCGGTCAGCTTGACGATGAGGCGGGTTCCTTTGCCGCTGCGGACGCGGCCGGTGTCAGGGGCACCCGGCTGGTCGGCGTTTTTGAATCCTCGGAGCGCTTTGCCGCGATACTTCAGGGCGGGAACTGGAACGGGGCCAGTATGCTGATCGGGGTAAGAAAAGGGCATAAGGATGAGCTTGAAAAATTATTGGCCCGGCCCGATTCCAAACTGGGGCAGATGGCCTCCCGGTCTTCGCTGGGGGCCATGATCAGTGTTTTCAAAAGAAAATTCCAGGGCACGGGATGCAGCAAGGAGGAAACCGCCTGGGCAGAGAGAATCCAGCAGGCCATGGACGAGACCCGGGGCCATGGAGGGGAGCCGGACCATGTTAAACTGGCCGTTGCCATGTTCAGCGACAAATACTTTCGCCCCATTTTCGGCGAATCCCTGCAGGATATCGGTCTGGAAGAGGGCCGCCAGATTGCCCATAAACTGAGCAGCACCGGAGGCTGCGGCAAGCTGAACAAAGGAACGCGATTCTCCCGGTACGTCTTGAACGATATCACCATGGTCCTGGGCAACCAGGTGGTGCTGACGCGCGACTATGCGATGATCAGCAATGCCGCCGGCCGGGTCATTGAAAACTGGATGGGGACAATTGAATCGCGGATCGCAGCGATCACACGGACATATTCGGAACAGCCTGAAACGGGTATAAAAAAGATCGATGCCCTGGCGTCGACAGCGGAGTCCATGAATCCATACATCTGGCCTGCCCAGGCTTACGGCCATCGGGATCAATTCGCCGCGGCAAGAACCCTTCTGACCAGAAAAGAATTTCTTATCGCCTTTTCCCGGTTGTTCGACGATGAGTTGAATACATTCGAAGACCTGAACCGGTTGGCCCTTTTTCCTTCAAACCGTGAAGACAGTTACCGGCTTTTGACGGAACAGGAAAAAGCCCAGGTAACGGCCCGTATCCGGAACCGGATGGATTCCGGTAATCCCGATATCGTCGCCGCGGCGCAGGCGTTTGCTGCACGGCAAGGCACGATCCCGGACATCTCCACCCGTCTCGGTCCGATATCGTCCGGGAGATTTTCCGGATTGTCGCAATATGCCTCGGCCCCACACCTCAAAGCCGTCCAGGAGATATTCGATAGACGCAAAGCCGAAATCCTCGGGCAGGTTGTGAGCGAAGACAGAACCAGGATGAATCGAATACTGGCAGGCGGTGGTGCGACCGAATCGAAACTGCGGGACCTGGTTTTGTTGCGGGGCGCGTTTGCCGGCGCTGGTAATAGCGTCCTCGGCGAACCCGTCATTCAGGAACATGCAAATGAACTTCAGCGGCAATGTATTGATCTCCTGCGGTCTCTTGAACCCCAGATTACTTTACGGATCAAGACAGCCCGTTTTCCGTCCGAGATCGATGACCTTTTGGCCGGTCTGACGGCCAGGGAAGATCAGAATACCCCTGTTGTCAAAAGGATTCATCAGGCGCGGCAAACGAGGGTGGGTGAACTGATGGCATTCAGACCGGTCCGCGATGCGTCCCAACTGAGCATCGGCAGCTTCACAGCCGAGGGGTTGAATCTTTCCACCGAGTTGACGGCCATCTACCTCGGCGATTTCACGCACGCGCGTATCGGCTCCCGGAGTGCCCTGGCGAGTGCATTGTTCACCAAATACCTGTATGCCTACGGCCGGCATTGTGATGCGTACCTGCCGGGCAATAAGGTGCCCATCACGGAAACGAAATGTTCCATGGAAAGGGTTGAAACCAACGGCCTGGGGGATGAAACGAGAAGCTGCATCCAGTGGGTGGAGGTACCCACCGGTCTCTATGCGGATCCGAGATTATATGCGGCCCAAAGGCACCAGGCCAATCAAGCAGGCGTCGACTTTATTAAAAATATGCTGTCCAGCCGCGATCCTTTCGCAAACATGTCCATTGCGGATGATGTCGTGTCCATCGGAAATGATATGGACAATCTGGTAATGCACAATAAATGCGGAAA
>JBNKDU010000189.1:0-8343 GCA_050288425.1 Desulfobacteraceae bacterium
AGCGTCCGGTACCGTTCTTCACTTTCCCGCAGGACCTGTTCCAACCACTTGCGCTCGGTGACGTCCTGGCCGGAACTCAGTATGCCCTTAATGCGGCCTTTGGCATCTCTCAACAAAGCATTGGTCCAAGCGATAAAACGCCTTTCACCGTTTTTTGTCAGCACCTGATTTTCATAGTATTGAAACAGCTCCCCTTCACCGGCCATCAATTCTTTGAAGACCTTGGATACCGGTTCCTGCTCTTCCGGCGGCAAACAGATTTCAAACCAGTCCTTGCCGAGCAGTTCATCTTCCTCGTAACCCAGCACCTCCTGCCCTTTGGGGTTGATGTGGGTCACCCTGGCCTGGTCATCGATGGCTACCAGGATAACGCCGGCTAGCTTAAGATATTGTTCGGCCATATGTTTCTGCATGGCGATATACTGCCCGATTCTTTTGCAGCGCCGGTATTGTTGCCGTGCCACATTTATTCTTTTCCGGTGCTCCTGGTTATATCGAGCTTTTTTCGGGTAACTTTAGATGGGGCCGCCCACCTAATATAATGGACGGTAAATAGGGTAAGACACATCGATGACATTGGGTGGGGTTGGCGGCCGGGCACACCCATCTTCGTGCAGATGGATACCAACGGCGGACTTTGTTTGCGCAACCGGCGAGGAATTTGCCTTACATCCCGCGGCACCGGCCGACATTTTCCTTGACCCGTGCTTTCGGCCTATTATACCATGCTTTTATTCCAATCCGGCAGGATCGACATTCCATTGGACCGCGCGCACGTGCACTCCATATGTTGACCGCCTCTCTTACCGCCATCGGCTATTCTCTCGGCTTTCGTTTCAGGACTTTCCAGATCCACTATCCTGGTACAGATCCAATCCGTTTTTATTGCCAAGCAGGTATTCGCCGCTTGCGAGGATTATGATCCTCCGGCGTCTATCTATTTGAGGAGAATGGCATGTATATCCTGCTTGATGAGTATGGAGACGTATTTCTTCGGGACCTTCCCCAGGCGCGCATCATCCACAAATACCCCGCCTGCACGCTTGCCGAAGTCGATGGTCCGCCGACGGCCATCCCCAGGGAGCATTTCGAAGTTCTGGATGAACACCATATCCACGTCCATGGACAACCGGTATCGATTCCCGACGGTGTTATGGAGTTCGACGACGCGCCCCATACGCTGGTTCGCTTCATCGGTCCCCTGGCTCCGCAGTGGCGGCAAGAATTGGATCGCGCCCAGGTCAGGATCCTGTTCTGGTGCCCCAGATTCGGCGGTTGTCTGCGCTTGCCGGACCATCTCCGAACCCCGAAACTGACCGACACCTTTTCTTTCATCGCCGGTGCCAGACCCTATCAGGCGAATCATTGCACCCGGCAATTGACCGACGCGGGTCATCCGGCGCGGCGCTACACCGGATTGCCCGATGGCCTGATGGATATCGTCTGCTTCGATCGCGAGGACCGTCTCCGGGTGGAACACGAACTCGAAAAAGCGGACATCCCCATCCTGGCGCGCTCGTCCAGCAAGATCAGGGTTCGATTTGACGGCCATGGAAACCGACTCCGCGACCTGGTGGGCGTCAAGCTGGCCGATGAAGCCAGGGCGCCGACGCTGCTTACCACCGGCGGCCTTCTGGAGATCATCGGGGCAAGCCAAGGCGGAGAACGAACATTTCCGTTCACCGGCCGGGGACAGATCGTGGCGGTGGCGGACAGCGGCCTGGACGGCGGCATCGTCGACGAGACGCTGCACCTCGATTTCAAGGACCGGGTGCGCCATATCGCCAGTTGGCCCATCAATGCTTCCTGGGCGCCCTTTGTCTCCCATCCCGGAGCGGACGACGGCGCCGCCGATCGCAACACCGGCCATGGCACCCACGTCGCCGGCCTCGCGGTGGGCGACGGCGCCCGCAGCAACGGGAAACATCGGGGCGTGGCGCCGGAAGCACAACTGGTCTTCCAGGCCATCGAGCAATACACCGATGTATTGCCGGATCACGCCGGCGGCTTGTCCTCCGGGTACTATCTCAGCGGCCGTCCCCTGGATTTGCGCAAGTTGTTCGAGCAGGCGCGTACCTTCGGCGCCCGGATCCACATCAATGCCTGGGGCGACGCTGCCCGGGGCCAGTATACCGATGACTGCTACGAGTCCGATCTGTTTCTGCATGAACACCCCGATGCCCTGATCCTTTTTGCCTCCGGCAACGAGGGCGCCGACAAGGACGGCGACCGGTCCATCGACCGCTACAGCCTCTATGCGCCGGCTTCGGCGAAAAACGTGGTGGCCGTGGGCGCCGTGGAGGGCGGTGTGCTGGGGATCGGCTTCCGGGGCGACTGGGGCGATCTGGATGAGAACAGCAAACGCTTTCTCAACCGCGACGACAGGCAGGACCCCATTTCCGGAGAGCCGGACCGCATCGCCCTGTTCAGTTCCGCCGGGCCCTCCGCCGACGGCCGCATCAAACCCGATATCTGCGCGCCGGGCACCAACCTGGCGGCCCCGCGATCTTCCCAGGCCCATGGAAAAGGGTGGGGGCTGGCCAGCCCCATGCCCCACTACATGTACTATGGCGGCACCTCCATGGCCACCGGGGTGGCCGGCGGATTTGCCGCGCTGCTGCGCCAGGCATGGCAGGAAAACCTCTCCGGCCGACCGCCTTCGGGCATGGCCTTGAAGGCGCTGATGATCATCGGGGCCCAACCGGTGTTGCGGCGCAAGGACGACAGGCCCGAGCCGGAACATATCGCCGGTTTCGGCCGCCTGAATCTCTCCCGTTGTATTCCCGGTCAACCGCCAACGGCCATACGGCTCTATGACGAGGTGGAACCGGGGCTGACGGTGGGGGAGAAGAAACGCTATGACGTGCATATGCCCGCCTCCGGGACATTCAAGGCCGTGCTCACCTGGTACGATGCCCCGGGGGAGACCCTGGTCAACGACCTGGACTTGTGCCTGGTGGACGCCGACGGGCATCGCATCTGGGGCAATCACGGCCATGCGGACGATCCGGGACCGGATCGCCGCAATACGGTGGAAACCATCTTCCTGCCCGATCTGGCCCCCGGGGAGTACCGGCTGGAAGTCACCGCCGCCAATATCCCCGAGCCCCCCCAACCCTTTGCCCTGGCGGTCATCCGGCCGACGCCGGAGAACTGCGCATTTGAAACCGGCCATTTGAAAGGCATCGGCAAGTCGTATGCCCAACGGCTGGAAGCCCGGGGCATCACAGCGGTGTATCAGCTCTTCGGCCACATTTCCCAACTGGCCGATCTCCTCGATATCGGTTCCGGCGGTGCCGCCTTGATCGCCGGCCGGCTGCAATTGCTGCAAACCACAATAGCCGGCGGCCGGCCAGCCGATGTGGCAGAAACCCAGACTTTGGAAAACCTGTTCAACGGATTGCCGCCTCGGGAAACTTCCCAGGCTGCTTGGAATAGGGCCAGACAGGCGCTGCTTCCCCTTCGCCTGGTCTTCGACAGACGCCGTCTCAAAACCATCACCCTTCGGGACCTGTTTGGCTGATCACACCTAACCTTGAAACCAAAAAGGAGGATGACCATGGCAAAAAAACCAGAGAAACCTGCCGCCAGCCCCAAAGCAGGCAGTCCCGGGGCGAACAGGCCCGCGGCGGCAACCAGCGCATCGGTTCCGGTGCCGTTGGGCGGTGTTTCCGCACGCAGCGCGCCACAGCTCTCGGACCGGTTGTTCAGCAGCAGCCGGCTGGCCGCCTTCGAGGCGGATGTGTCCGATGAACTGGGCGAGGTCGGCCCCACCTTCGGCGATGTCCTGCTGTCCATCGGAACCGGCGTGGCCGACTCCCAGGCCGCCCTGGACCAGGGGCTGGTCACCACGGCCCAACATCTGAGCCAGACCAAAATTTCGGTGATCAGCGAAGTCATTCAGGAACTGGACGAAAACGGACTGCCCGATGCCGATGCGACCCAACTCATCGAAAATGAGGTCTCGCTGATCAATTATGTCAATCCCACGGTCCATGAATGGAAGCATATGGCCCTGTCCATGGACCTGAACGTCGGCGAAACCGATTACGAGCGTGGAATGACCTTCAGCCGCGAGCAGCGGTATATCGGCGCCCATGCCGTCGGACTGTTCTGGGGCTTTCTGGGGTGGTTCGACATGGATGACCGCACCACCGAAACACGCCAGGAAAGCCGCATCGATCAAGAGACCGACTGGGCCCAGGGGCAGGTGCGCATGGACGCCCTGCTGGGACCCCGGGCCACGACCAAATTCCCGGTGCCGGCCGAAGTGGCCATCGGCCCCCAGATCTACTTTTCCCAGGGGTCGGTCCAGGAAACCATTACAAGCGGCGTGGTGACGGCGCGTGCGCTGGATGTGCTGGTCCGTGTTCGCAAAGCCAACGGGGACGTCAATCCCAATGTCAATATCACCGTGGAGGCCCCCTTTTTCAGCATCTCTTATATTGACGATGACACCTTCAACGGCAGCACCACCAATGCAGCCGGCGAAGTCAAGGTGCGGTTGGCGCGCAATATCCCCAATATCCGCTTTCAGCGGGCCGTGCGCGGACAGTTGACGGCCCGGCTGGGAGATATCAAGCAATCCACAATGGTCAGTCTGTGACCGATCCGCTAAGTTGAAAGGAGGCGAACCATGCCAAATGGAAGCAATCTACCGGTCGGGGCGGGCACAACCTCTCTGGCCATCGCCCAGGAAGCCAATGTTTCCGGGGAACTGAGCCAGGCGGGGGTGGCCTTCGGCGATCTCGTGGAAAACACGGGAATGGCCGTGGCCGAAACCCAGAATCGCCTGAACAGCACTTCGGCCGAAAGCGCGACGGCACTGGCCCAGACCCAGGTGGATGTCATCGCCGTGCAGGAGAAGATCTATGACGATCAAGGCAATATCGTCGAAATGGTCTCCCACAACCGGCGTCTGCCGTTGATCAATTTTATCGACCCGGTTTTCTACCGCTGGAACCATGTGCGTCTCCAGGGCCAATTCATCGCCCGGGAGTTCGCCAGCGCCGCCACGAGTTTCCGCAACGGCTGGACCAGCAAGGAGAAGTCGGGCCAAGGCGGGTTGCTGGTGATTTTCGGCGGCGGCCGGACCACCACCGATTTTTCCAGCTCCACCACCGAAACCAGCAGCGAAACCACATCGGATATCTCCTTCGGCCGGGTGCGCATGAACGCCCTGCTCACCCCGCGCCGGGATGTCTCGATACCCAAACCGGCCCAGGTCATCCGCGGCCCGAACCTGGCGGTCATCCAGGGAGAAATCACGGATCTGTTCGAGAGTCCCGGCGGCCCCATGACCGGACGGACCATGTCGGTAATGCTGGAATACCGCAACCGGGACGGCAATCCCATCGACAACAAGCTATTGTCCATCGACACCGACGGCGCTTCCTGGTCCTATGTCGGCGGCGATCATACCAATGCCGATGGACAGGTCGAAATTCTGCTCACGCGCACTTTCGTGGATCCGGAGGTCGACACGGCACCCACGGACGTCATCGTCTCCGCCCGCATCGGGCTGGTGCAGAACAGCACCACGGTGACGTTCTGATCTGCTCCTATCCGTTATGCCCGGCGGCCGGTCCCCTCCGGCCGCCGGTCCATTTCCATTTGCCATCGTGAAAGGAACCACACCATGTCCCAGACCGCATCCCAATCGGTAGAACTCGGCTGTTTGCTGGCCAACACCATCGGATCGGTGGTGCAGGCCCAGGAGCGATTGGACGCTTATACTCTGACCCGCAAACAGGCCTATGAAGCGGCCCCCGAGGGCGCGCTGGCCTTGCCGCCGCTCTGGTATCTGTTCAGCGAAGTCGAGGTGGAAATCGCCATGTCGGCCACGGTGGGGGCCTGGCCGCTGCCCGGCGATGATCCTGAATCGGTCCCCCATCTTTTTTGCCGCACCGTTGAGCCCACCATGGTTTCGTTGTACGGTTATCAAGCGTCGGCCGGACTGAACGTGCGGGTCAGGATGACTCCCCAGGGGGCCGTGCCCATCAAATCCGAGGCCCAAATGGATGTTGCGCCCCGGAAACCCGAATGAAGCCGAATAACAGGAGTGGATATGGCGAACGAAAAACTTCCCCCAATTTCATCCCGGATCAGCGTGGTCACACCCAACAGCCTGGAGGCCGAACGGGAATTGCAGAACCTGAGCGCCCTGAAACGGGTGGAAAGCGAAAAAATCATCGATTACCAGGGCCGTTACGGTCTATTCACGCCGTTGACTTCGGACAAGAGCGAAGCGGAAGAGACCTCGGAGGAAAACCTGCATGCCATCGTCGAGATCATGCGCCAGGATATCGGCCGGCTCCAGGAAAAAAACGTTGAACTGGAAGAAAAACTGCACCAGGCCGCCACCCGCCCGAGCCGCACCCCCGATGACGTGATGACGGCCATCGGCCACTCGGTGGACAGCCTGCAGGCCAAACTGAATCGAATGACCAATCCGGTCAGCGATTTCGTCCTGCGCGAGTTCACCATCGAAACCAAGGCGTACGTGGATGTCACCTCCCTGGGGACCATCGAATACCGCTTCGTGCAACCCGGCGATGACATCGATCCCGATCGGCTCAGCTCGCTGCGCTTGACCCTGGCGCCGGTTCCGAAAAAAGATGCCACCGGCAGCTTCAGCGGTCCGGGATTCACACCATTCGAAGACATCAAGGAGATCCAGGGCATCGGCGAGGTCTACAAAGAGAAGCTCAATCTTCACAACATATACACCGTCAGCGACTTGCTGCATGCCGGAACACGCGTGCGCAGCCGGGTCGAGTTGGCGGCCATGCTGGAGGTGGACCACAACCGGCTGGGGCAATGGCTGGCCCATGCCGAGCTGCTGACGGTCAAGGAGATCGACGCCCGGGGCGCGGAAGTGCTTTGCGAGACCGGCGTCACGGGTCTCGAAGCCTTGTCCCGGGCCCAGGCGGACACCCTGGTGGAGAAGTACAACCAATTCGTCACCGAAAAAGACCATGCCGTCCTGAAACCCATCGATCCGGCCACGGCCCAGCGCTGGATCAACGCCGCAAAAGCCTTTACCGGCAATGCCGCTAAAACAGCCCCGAAAGAAAAAGAAGGGTAACCTGGTCGTTCCATCGGATCCTCGAATGATGCCGTCGACCCGGAAACAATTGAAATAAAAACGGCAATGATTTATCAGGGACCAGCCGGCCGCGCCGATGTGACGGCGCCGGGGAGCGTGCGCCCCTGGTTTTTGCAGATGGCCGGCGATTGTTCCTCATGACCCGATTCGAATCCGCCGGGAGCGCCATCCAATGAATCAACCCCCACGTCAGGTGACCCTATTTGTCCAATGCCTGGTGGACGGCATCTATCCCGAGGTGGGCGAGGCCGTGGTGCGGATATTCGACCGCCTGGGGATTCCCGTGGTCTGCCCCCCCGACCAGACCTGCTGCGGCCAGCCGGCCTACAACACCGGGTTTCAAAGGGAAGCCGCCGTGGCGGCGCGGCGCTTCATCGAGATCTTCGAATCCGCCGGGACCATCGTTTGCCCGTCCGGCTCGTGCGTGGACATGGTGCGGCACCATTATCCCACCTTGTTCGCCGACGACCCGGCCTGGCGGATCCGGGCCGAGGCCGTCGGCGCCAAGGTGTACGAACTTTCCGAATACCTGGTGGATCGGTTGGGAGTGACGGATCTCGGCGCCCGGTACCCGGGGCGGGTGACCTACCATGATTCCTGCCACCTCTCCCGGCGGCTGGGGGTGGCCCGGCAACCGCGGGACCTGCTGGCCCGGGTGGCGGACCTGGAGTTCATCGAAATGGCCGAGTCGAACCGCTGCTGCGGGTTCGGCGGAACCTTCGCGGTGAAATACCCGGAGCTTTCGGAGGCGATCCTGGCCGACAAGGTTGCCGGTATCCTCGCCAGCGGCGCGGATACGGTGACGGGGTGCGACATGAGCTGCCTGATGAATATCCAGGGCATGCTCGAACGAAGGGGGGCGCCGGTGCGGGTGCGGCATCTGGCCCGGATTCTGGCAGGCGAAAGATAGAGGACGAACCATGGCTCTCATCACCACGGAACGATTCGAGGAGGGCGCCCATGAGGCCATGGGCGATGCCCGGCTCCAGGAGGCGCTGGCCGGGTTCCAGCGCCGCATCGGGCCGGCCACGGCCCGTGGCTACGAGGAGCTTCCCGAGGGCCCGCAATTGCGACAGCGGGCCCACCAGGTCCGCCTCGACTCGCTGGCCCACCTGGACATCCTCCTGGCCCGTCTGGCGGACGCCGTCCGGTCCCGGGGCGGCAGGGTCTTCTTCGCCGCGGATGCGGCCGGGGCCGTGGCCTATTGCCGCCGGGTGGCGGCCGACCACAAGGTC
>JBNKDU010000190.1:0-3652 GCA_050288425.1 Desulfobacteraceae bacterium
AAAAAACATCCGCCTGGAGTCCAGCCTATACGAAGACCCTGCCCGGATCTTCAGCATCACCGTCTGCACCTGGCACCGAAACCCGTGGTTCCGCAACCCGGCATATGCCGCGGCGTTGCTGGAAACCCTGAAGGCCGGGCCATTCGCCGCCAATATCGAAAGTCATGCATATTGCATACTGCCCGACCACGTTCATCTCCTGATCTCCCCGAAAGAAACGAACCTGCAGATACTGATCAAACGGTGGAAAAGTTATACGGCCAACCGGTTGAGGAAAATCGGCCTGGCATCCAGATGCTGGCAGCGCAGCTTTCACGACCATGCCTTGCGCAGGGAAGAAGATATAAATGCGGCCGCCGAATACATCGTCCACAACCCCGTCCGGGCCGGACTGGTGGAGCATTGGCGGGATTATGCGTATTCCTGGCATCGATGGATGTGACACGGCAGGCCACTGCGATGGCCGTGCTATGAATTCCTCCGGTGGTGGACAAAGCGCAATCTTCACGGCGGGCACGGAGGCCCGCCCTACGATGACCATCTTTCACCCGGGAATCCCCACCAATGCGTAGGGCCGGCCTCCGCGCCGGCCGTGCTGTGATTTGCGTCGATGGTGGGCGATTCGCCGTCTGCGCGGCGGCCGCAGAGGCCCGTCCAACGAAGACCATCGTTCACCCGGGAATCCCCACCAATGCGTAGGGCCGGCCTCCGCGCCGGCCGGTTCGTGGATCCATCGGCTTGCCGAAATTTCAAACGAGGCGGGCACGGAGGCCCGCCCTACGAAGACCATTGCCTTTGCGCTCGACCGGCGCCGGCCGTTCGCGGCCTTGTATTTATATAACAGTCTGTTATATTGTACGCCTTCGGTTCGTACCGTGGGGCACCACCTTCACACAATAAAATCAGCCATATGAGGATACGCCATGAATCCCCGAGATTATGTTCAGACTTTATCGGCCGGCGGCAGGAACTATCGATATTACGACATCCAGAAGCTGCCCGCCGACATCGGACGCCTGCCCTACTCCATCAAGATCCTGGTGGAAAACCTGTTGCGCAAGATGGACGGCCGGGTGGTGAAGGCCGACGACCTCACCGCCATCGCCAACTGGAAGCCCCGCTACGATGCGCCCGTGGAGATTCCCTATCATCCGGCGCGGGTGCTGATGCAGGATTTCACCGGCGTTCCGGCGGTGGTGGACCTGGCCGCCATGCGCGACGCGGTGAAGGACCTGAACGGCGACCCGCGCAAGATCAATCCCCTGGTGCCCACGGAACTGATCGTGGACCACAGTATCCAGGTGGACTATTACGGCGCGTCCGACTGCCTGGAAAAGAACGTGGCCAAGGAATACGAGCGCAACGGCGAACGCTATAAACTGCTCAAATGGGCCCAGAAAAGCTTCGACAATTTCAGCGTGGTGCCGCCCAATTCCGGCATCTGCCACCAGGTCAACCTGGAGCATCTGGGACGGGTGGTCATCGCCGAGGAGACCGCGGACGGCACCTTGGCCTATCCCGATACCCTGGTGGGTACCGATTCGCACACCACCATGATCAACGGCATCGGCGTCATGGGATGGGGCGTGGGCGGCATCGAAGCCGAGGCGGTAATGCTGGGCCAGCCCTATTATATGTCCATCCCGGAAGTGGTCGGCGTGAGGCTCAGCGGCAGGCTCAACAAAGGCATCACCGCCACCGACCTGGTCCTCACCGTCACCGAATTGCTGCGCAAGACGGGTGTGGTGGAGAAATTCGTGGAGTTCTTCGGTCCTGGGCTCAAACACCTCTCCCTGCCCGACCGCGCCACCATCTCCAACATGTCGCCGGAATACGGCGCCACCATGGGCATCTTCCCGGTGGACGCGCAGACCATCGACTACCTGAAGAAGACCGACCGGCCGGAGCGGGCCGTGCTGACCGAGGCCTACGCCAAGGCGACGGGCTTCTTCTACGACGAAAACACCACGGCCGAATACACCCAGGTGGTGGAATTCGACCTTTCCACCGTGGAACCCTCCCTGGCCGGACCGGCGCGTCCCCAGGACCGCATCCCGCTGTCCGGCATGAAGACCGCGTTCGCCGAAATCCTGGGATGCGCCTACGACCGCGATGCCGAACTGGCCAACATCTCCACCTTCCACGACGAATCCGGATGCCAGACCAAACGGGCGCGCAAGTGCAAACCATTGTCCCAGCGACAATTCGAAATCACCATCGACGGCCGGAACACGCAGATCGGCGACGGCAACGTGGTGGTGGCGGCCATCACCTCCTGCACCAATACCTCCAATCCCCACGTTCTCATCGGCGCCGGCCTGCTGGCCGGGAACGCCGTGGCCAGGGGCCTTCAGGTACCGCCGTTCGTGAAGACCTCCCTGGCTCCCGGGTCGCGGGTGGTCATCGACTACCTGCAGGATGCCGGTTTGATGCCGTCGCTGGAAGCGCTGGGTTTCCACCTGGCGGCCTTCGGCTGCACCACCTGCATCGGCAACAGCGGTCCCCTGGATAAGGCCATCGAGAAAACCATCCTGGACAACGATCTCAACGTCGCCGCGGTGCTATCGGGCAATCGCAATTTCGAGGCGCGTATCCACCAGAACATCAAGTCCAATTTCCTGGCCTCGCCCATGCTGGTGGTGTCCTTTGCCCTGGCCGGGCGCGTGGACATCGATCTCAACGTGGAACCGGTAGGGTTTGACAAAGCAGGAGAACCGGTCTACCTGGCCGATATCTGGCCGGAAGACGACGAGATCGCCGCCCTGGTGGCCAAGCACGTACGCCGGGAGTTCTACCATACGCAATACGGCCGGATTTTCGAGGGCGACGAATTCTGGCGCACGCTCGATATCACCGAAAGCACGACCTATGCCTGGGATCCGGCATCGACCTATATCAAGAACCCACCCTACTTCTCCGGGTTCGAACTGGGCCTCACCGCGCCGGCCAAAGTGGATAATGCGCGCGCCTTCCTGCTGCTGGGCGACTCGGTGACCACCGATCATATCTCTCCGGCCGGCGCCATCCCCAAAGACTACCCCGCCGGCAAGTACCTCATCGAACAGGGCGTCGAACCGGAGCAGTTCAACTCCTACGGATCCCGCCGCGGCAACCATGAAGTGATGATGCGCGGAACCTTCGGCAACATCCGCATCAAGAACAAGCTGGTGGGTTCCAAGGAGGGCGCCTATACCATCAAGCAGCCCGAAGGAGTGGAGATGTTCAACTTCGACGCGGCCATGCAGTATATGAAGGAGAATACTTCCCTGGTGGTCATCGGCGGCAAGGAGTACGGTACCGGTTCCTCCCGGGACTGGGCCGCCAAGGGCACCAACCTGCTGGGTATCCAGGCCGTCATCACCCGATCCTACGAGCGCATCCACCGCAACAACCTCGTGGGCATGGGGGTTCTTCCACTGATCTTCAAGGAGGGAGAAGACGCCGATTCGCTGGGCCTCACCGGCGAGGAGACCTTTTTCATCGAAGGCATCGAGGAGATGCAGCCGCGCAAGACCATCCCCGTGCGCGCGGTACGGACGGACGGCAGCGAGATCCGGTTCGACACCATCGCCCGCCTGGATACGGAGGTGGATGTGGATTACTTCCTAAACGGCGGCATCCTGCCCTATGTGCTGCGCAACCTGATGAAGGA
>JBNKDU010000191.1:0-3950 GCA_050288425.1 Desulfobacteraceae bacterium
GATTCAGGACGAGATCGTCGCGCGGGTGGTCGGGGCCATCTCCACGCAGATCGACAAGGTCCTGCTGGCGGCGGCGCGCAAGAAGCCGCTCACCAGCCTGGCCGCTTACGATTGCTGGCTGCGCGGCATGGATCTGATGCGGTCGGGCACCTCCGAGGCGGACCTCGAGGCGCGGCGTATCTTCAAGCAGGCCCTGCAAATCGACCCCGACTACGGCCGGGCCTATTCCGGTCTCTCGCTATCCTGGTTCAACGACCTGAGCTGCCAGGTATGGGAAAACTGGGAGAAAACCGCGCAACAGGCTTTCAAATACGCCCTTCAAGCGAGCCGCCTGGATGAGACCGACCATGTGGTCCAGATGATCCTGGGGCGCATCCTGCTCTTTCGACGGCGCTTCGATCAGGCCGAGGCCCACCTGGACAATTCGCTGGCGCTCAATGCCAACGACGCCGATTGCCTGGTGCATGTCGCCTATTCCAAAGCCTATCTCGGAAAAGCCACCGAAGGCGAGCAGCTCTATTTGAAGGCGCAGCGCCTGAATCCCTACCGAAAGGTCTGGTACTGCCCTTACGGCGCCTTTACCCTTGTCGCCCAGCGCAAATACGAGGCCTTCATCGAAACCGCCCTCAAGGGACCGCTGACCGGGGTGTGGATCGATATTCCGGCCTATATGGCCGTTGCCCATGCCAACCTGGGCCGACCGCGGGAGGCCGCCGAGTATCTGGATATTTTCTTGGACACCTTCGCCACCAGGATCTGCGAGGGCCGCACACCGCGGTCCGACGAGGTCTTCGATTGGTTGAGCAAGGCCAATCCGTTCAAATTCGAAGAAGATGCCCGACATCTCTTCCAGGGGCTCATGGCCGCCGGTTTGAACCGGCCCCCCGATGCGGACCGGCCGGCCGGCGATGTTGCGGCAGGGCCCGGCCCGGCGACACCGAACCGCTTTATCAAGGAAGAGGGACTCTGGCAGATGACCTTTGACGGGCAGACCGTTCGAATGGCCGAGGTGAAGGGATTGATCGATATCGCCCGATTGCTGGCCGTCCCTGAAAGAGAGATCCATTGTATGGAGCTGATGGGATCACCGGCGCACCCGGGCGAACCGGAACCCGTTCTGGATGACAAGGCGCGACGCGCCTATGAGGCGCGTCTGAGAGACCTGCGGGAGGAAATCCGTGACGCCGAGGCGATGAACGACCTGGGACGAATGGAGAACTTATCCGCCGAATTCGATCAACTCACCGACCATCTCTCCAGATCGCTGGGCCTGGGCAAGCGGGCCCGAAACCTCGATCCCGCTGCCGACCGCGCTCGGGCGGCCGTCACCTTGCGCATCCGCAGCGCCATTCGAAAAATTCATTCGGTGCATCCATCCCTGGCCGAACACTTCAACCAGGCCATTCATACCGGCCTCTTCTGCAGCTACCTCCCCGGAAACACCCCCCCCTGGGAGCTGTAAAGCGGTCGCCTACCCATCTTTGACAGGTTGTAAGACGATTTCCCGCCTCTTTTGTTCTTCATCCCTTACGCCGTAAGTCTGTTTTTTACGCCTAAAGGTCAAACGCCGGAAATAACCGGAACGAAAAACCACCCGGGGTCGGTCGCGACCCCGCCCGTTAATTACCATTGCCAATTGGAGGAACAGCCATGAGCCAATATAGAGATCATCTGCCCCAGCTGTCGGACGCGCGGTTTGTCACCGATGGCGGCCTGGAGACCACCCTGATATTCGAAAAAGGTTTCGATCTGCCGCAGTTCGCGGCCTTCGATCTGCTGCGTCGACCCGGAGGGTATGCAGTGCTGCGGGATTACTACCATCCTTACATTCGACTGGCCCGGGAAAACGAAGCCGACTTTATCCTGGAGAGTCCCACCTGGCGTGCCAGCCGGGACTGGGGCGACAAGCTGGGGTATTCGGCCGGGGACCTGCGGGAATTGAACCGCGTCTCCATCGCCTTGATGTCGGATATCCGTCGCCGCCAGGAAACCAGCCGGACAAGAATGGTCATCAGCGGATGTGTCGGGCCGCGGGGAGACGGCTACCAGGCACAGAACCGCATGACCGCCGAGCAAGCCGAAGCCTATCATGCCGACCAGATCCGGACCTTCAGCCAGACCGAGGCGGATCTGGTTTCCGCCTTTACCCTCAACTACGTCGAGGAAGCGGTGGGGATCGTCCGGGCCGCGCAACGCGCGCGGATCCCCTCGGTGATCGGCTTCACCACTGAAACCGACGGCCGCCTGCCCTCCGGCCAGGCGCTGGGAGAGGCGGTCATGGAAGTGGATCGACTTACCAACGGCGGACCGGTCTACTACCTGATCAATTGCGCCCATCCCGTACATTTCGCCCATGTCTTGGACCCGGCCGAGCGCTGGGTCGAACGGATCCGCGCCATCCGGCCGAATGCGTCGACCCAGTGCCACGCCGAACTGGACGAGGCCGAGGAACTCGATCCGGGAGATCCCCGCGACCTGGGCGCGCGTTGCGCCGAACTGGCCAAAAGAGTGCCGCACCTGAACATTTTCGGCGGATGTTGCGGCACCGGGGTTCGCCACGTGGCGCAAATATGCCATGCCGGGGCTCTGAACAACTGACCCCACCCATAATTTAACGCAAAGGAGAAAACCAATGAAAAATACATACCATAACAGTTTCGTGCAGCGCAGGACATCGCTGGTCTATGCCATTGTACTCGGGCTGATACTGGTCCTGCCGGCCGCCCTGCCGGCGCTGGCGCAGCGATACGAACCCGGCGAAGGCCTGATGCTGGTCGACTACCGTAATTTAAACGACGGCAAGGACGGCGTGGCGCTCGTGGAACTCGACCCCGAATCGCCTCGCTTCGGGCGTATCGTCAGGAGAAGGTCCCTGGGAAAGAGCGTGCTGCCGCACCACCTCTACTTCAATCGCGACGAGACGCGCCTCTACTCCACCTCGCTGAATGCACCCTATCTTTTCGAAATAGACTACCGCAAAGACCGCCATGGACGACCGCGCCTCGGAAAGATCAAGCCCATCGATACCGGCGGCAATAGGGTCGGCGAGGACATCTATTTCAGCGAGGACGGCAGCCGGTTTTATGTCACCTTCGTCGGGGGGCGTGGCGGCGAGCGGGACGGCAGCATCGGTGTGTTCGACGCCGAAACCAATGCGCTGATCGAATCGATCAGGGCACCGGAACCCGCGGGAGGTTCGCTGGAACCACCCTTTATCCTCTATCCCCACGGCATATCGGCCAACGAGGAATTGGGTTTGCTGATGGTGACCTCCGACGCCCACCCGGACCAGGTCACCGGCATCGGCAACACGGTGACACTGCTCGACTTCGAAACCCACCAGCTGCTTAAAACCTACCGGGTGGCCGATGCACCGGACGACTTGACCGACGCCGTAGAGGTGCTGCTGCTGCGCGATGAATTCCCGCCCTACGCATTGGTTTCAACCGCCGTCGGGGGTGACATCTGGATAGCCGCCTACAATGAGGAGACCGGCGTGTTCGACGAATTCGAGAAGAAGGTGGAAGGCGACGATCAAGGCTTCGGCGTACCCCTTGAGTTCTACATCCATGCGAACCAGAACGGAGATAAAGAGCTTTATGTCAGCTTCGCAGACCCCGGCGCGATCAACGTCTACAGCCTGGACGAGTTGCCGGAGCTGCCCCTCAAGCGAACCCTCGTGACCGGCGCCGGCGCTCACCACATGGTTTTCTTCGAGACCGCCTCCGGCCGCGAAGTGCTGGTCTGTCAGAACAACCTGATCAATTTGGAGGGGTTGAACGACGGAACGCTGACCGTGGTGGATATTTATAGCGGAGACATTCTCGGCACGCTGGACATGGCGGCCGATTACGGCTTGCTGCCCGAATCGGTGGAGTGGGCCTACGGACACGGGGCGGATACGCACCACTGATGGCGGTATCGTTCCAGAAGAGAAATTGCCTCCCCCC
>JBNKDU010000192.1:0-12014 GCA_050288425.1 Desulfobacteraceae bacterium
GACAACGTGCGGATGGCGGCCCTGAGCCTGGTGCTTTTCGAGCACTTCAACGGACGGGGCGACATCGCTGAGCTGAAAGACGCCACCATCCAGTCTTTCTGGTGCGGCATCCTGGCCAAGGAGATCGCCAAGATGCAGTACGGCATCGACGCGGAGGAAGCCTTTATCTGCGGGTTGCTGAACCAGTTGGGACGGCTGCTGGTGATCTACCACATGCCCCACGATTACCGGGAGATCAGGTATCATGTGATGCGCAAGGGGGAGAAGGAGGATCGTGCCGTGAAGCGCATTCTGGGCGTATCCTACCGTGCCCTGGGGGTGGCCGTGGCCAGGCAGTGGAATTTTCCGGAAAGCATCATCAAGTCCATGGCCGCCATTTCCAAAGAGGAGTTGCAGGACACCAAGCGCCGCATCCATCCATTGTGGGCATTGGCCGCATTCACCAACGCCCTGGCCCGGATCATCTCCGAGGTCCGGCCGGCCCGCCAGAAAACGGCCATCAAGGATCTGCTCGACCGCTACAGGATATATGTTTCCATGTCGGCCGAGCAGCTCAAGGCCGTGATGGCCGATTGCCTGGACAAACTCCTCGGCCATGCCGACGCGCTGCGCATCGACGTGGCCAAGAGCCTTTTTCTGGAGCACATCACCGGCAAATCCCAGGCTCCGGGGCGGGGGGAGGACGATTCCCGATCCAAAGGGGCGGAGCCGTCCGTATTCCGGCTGACCGGGGACGAGGAATTGAAATCGATCTTCGCCGACAATCCCGTCGACGATGCCGCCGCCATCATCATGAACGGGATTCAGGACTTGTCCAACGCCATGCTGGAAGAATTCGACCTGAACGATGTGGCCTCCATGAGCCTGGAGGTGATCTATCGGTCCCTGGCCTGTCAGCGGGCCATTCTCTTTATCAATGACCATCGCAGCCAGCGGATGGAGGCCCGGTTCGGCTATGGGGCGGGAATTACGCAAATTACCGGCAAGGTGCGGTTCAGCCTGGGACCGGCCGGCGACCTGTTTGCCCAATCCATTCAGACCGGAAAAGATTTGATCGTGGAAGATGCCCATGACCCGCAAATATTCGACATGATACCGGAATGGTACCGCAAGGGCATCGACGCCCGGGCGTTCATTTTCCTGCCGCTGATCCACAAGCGAATCTGCCTGGGAGCCTATTACGCCGACATGGACGCGGCCGGCGCGCCTGTCAATGCCCGGGAGCACCGCCACCTGACCATGTTGCGCAACCAACTGATCCTGGCCATCAAGATGGGACAACCCTAACGTTGCATAAAAAAGATGGCAAAAAGACAATGAGTCGTTATGAACCATGAACCGAAGTAAGATCCGATGCCGAAGCAAGCAATCAACCACCGGTTCACAGAAGGATCGGGCCGATTATATGCCATTTTTTTTCCCCTTCGGGAAAGCCGGAGGGCGAAAGTAACGGCGTTGCCAAGGGCTTGCAGTAGATTGACTACGGCTGCGCCCTTGGCGCCTTGGCTCTGAAGCCCTCCGACTTTTGCAACGTTAGGGACAATAACCGAATCGATGAACCGCAGGACAAGGTGATGGGATATGAATTGGAGAACGTGGCTGAAAATTGGATTTTCGCTTCTACTGGTGATGGCCCTTTTTGCCTGCAAGCAGGAGATCACCGAACGGGAGACCATCGTCCGTGACGGGGTTCTGTATCGTATCGGCGAGAAGGAACCCTTCACCGGCATCGTGACCGGCAAAGGGCGCGACGGGTATCGCCGAACGGTCTGCACCTTTGAAAAAGCTTACGAGGATGGACTTCAGCACGGCCTGACCGTTTACTGGTACGAGAACGGCAAGGTGGAGAGCAAAGAGACGTATGTCCATGGAGAGATTCACGGCTATGTCACCCGGTACTACCCCAACGGACGCCCCAAGGCGCGCATCCCTTTCGAACACGGCATGCGCGGCGGCAAGGGAGAGATGTTCTGGAGCCCCAAAGGGGGAAGGATCAAGCACTGAGAAAGGTTGCGTTTGCGCTTGGCGTTTATGTTCCTCAACGCTTCCCGATGAGAATTTCATAAAATCATGGACGTCCCCATTTTTTTTCATTTTTTTTATCGGTTGTGACCGGATCTGTCACAGGGCCCTGCTAGGGTGTTCGTAAATGACGGTGAACCCCAATTGCAAGGAGGCCCCCATGACCGGACAGATTTCCTATCCCGACTACCAGGAAACCTTCGAGTATCACGGCAATACCGCCATCGAACGCACCCGCCGGCAGGACGGTCGGGTGGAGCGCGAATGGATCCTGTTCGATACCACGGAAGAGGCGGTGGATTTCTTCAACGAGGTGTGCGCCTGATGCGGGCCGCTACCGCCGTGCGCCGGTTGCTGGCGGTCCTGCGGGATGTCGCCGGGATGGCCCTGGTGGTGGCCGGAAGCGCCGGCCTCACTTACTGGTTGGGGAGCTGACCGGCAGGCGGACGTAAATGGTGCAGCCTTCGCCGTCGTTGTTGGCGGCCCGGACCCCTCCGCCCATGGCCCGGACGAATTTCTTGACCAGGGACAGGCCGATGCCGGTGCCGCCGGTGGTGCGGGTGAGGTCGTTGTCCACACGGTAGAAGTCGTCGAACACCTTGTTCAGGGCCCGGCGGGGAATGCCCCGGCCGGTGTCGGCCACCGACAGGGTCACGGCCCCATCGTTCGCCCGGGCGCCGACGGTGATTACTTTGCGGGGACAGTCGCGGCCGAACTTGATGCTGTTTTCGATGAGGTTGATCAGGATTTGAATCAGCACTTCGCGGTCGAAGGCAAAGGTCGGGAGGTCCGTGGCGCGGATGTCGAGCCGGAAGCCCTCACGTGCCGCCTTCGGGTCCATGATGGTCTTCACTTCGGCCAGCACGTCGTCGAGGTGTCCCGGCCGCATATCGAAGTGGCGCTGTTTCTTTTCCAGCTTGGCCAGTTCCAGCACGTTGTTGATCAACCGCGATAGTCTCGCGCTTTCCGACCCCAGCACTCCCAGATATTCGCGCTCCCGTTCGGGGGTGGCGGCGATGCCCTGCTCCAGCATTTCCACATACATGCGGATATTGGTCAGCGGGGTCTTGAGTTCGTGGGTCACCGAAGAGACGAACCGGCTGCGGCGCTCGGAAAGGTCCATCACCGCGCGGGCGCTCTGATAGATGGCGGCCAGTCCCAGCAGCATGAACGCGGCCAGCACCACCAGGGCGATGGTGAGGGTGCGGCGGGCCGGTGAGGCGGGCAGGCCGCCGGCCTGCAAGTCGGCGCGCAGGAAATCGAAGGGGGCCGGAAATGTGCGCCGGGCGACGAAATCGGCCCCGGGCACCGATATTCCCGAGCGGATGACCCGGCCCCGGGCGCCGGGATCCGCCACCTGCAGGCGCAGACCGGTGAAGCGGGCCATTGGTTGGGATTCGAAGTGGGCCGCCGCCAGGTGCCGCAGGAAAGGTTCCGCCTCCAGGACGAACCCCTGCCGGTAGATTTGCCGGTTGATGGCGATGCGCCGGAAAATAAAGAAACGTCCCGCATCGATGAACACCGACTGGAGGGGGGCCACTTCCACCTGAAACCCATCGGACGGCTCGCCGCCGTCGGATTCCGCCGCCGGGGCCGCCGCTTCATCCAGGACATCCGCCGAGGCCGGCCGTTCTTCCGCCATGCCGGCGGCGGGGGCCGGGGCATAGGTCGCGCCGCGGTCCGCGCCGGAGGACTGGAGCAATGCCTCGTCCTCCTTGGCGAGGTTCAACGCCTGGCCCACGCTGATCTCCTCCTTGCGCACGGTGCGGCGGCCCAGGTAGCTCTTGGCGCTTTGCTGCTGCGGTCGGGAGAGGAAGCGTTCGGCGAATTCGGGCTGCGATTTCTTCTTTAGTTCCTTGGGGCGCGCCTTTTCCACAGGGGGTTCGGGCAGGGACGGCGCAGCCGGAATGGAGAACTTCTTGCTGTTGAAGATGGTGTTGGCTGTCCGCAGCCGGGCGATGCGGTCGCGGTGTGCCTCCGGGATACGGCCCAGGTCGGCCGCCATGGGCGTCTGGAACGATCCGTCCGGATTGTTCTGCAGGTAGCCGAGGATGTAATTCTCTTCAGGCGGTGCGGTGAGGGGCGAGCGCTCGGACCGGCCCGCTCCCCTGGAGATGGTGGGACTGTAGGCATCCACCGGCCGGTTCTCTTCCCGCCGCACCAGGTCGGTCAGTTCGGTTTCGATCCCGTCGAACAGGGCTTCGCCGAAGAAACGCAACTGGGCCTGTTCTTCCCGGTCCAGTCCTTCGTATGTCCGCAGGACCACATAGGCCAGGGGGATGGAGACGGCCAGGCAGAAGAGGGCGATGAGCAGCTTCAACCGCTTCATGGAGCGGGCTCCAGCCGGTAGCCTTCGCCCCGGATGGTTTGGATCAGAACCAGACGGGGATCGAGGGCCGCGATCTTCTTGCGCAGCTTGAGCATATGGATGTCCACGGTGCGGGTTTCGATGTCGGCATCGGCATAGTGCCATACTTCGGTGAGCAGTTCCTTCTTGGACACGATGCGCTGCTGGTGGCGGTACAGGTAGACGATGATGTCCATCTCCCGGCGGGTCAGGGTTTCACTGCGGTCCTTCCGGGTGGCCAGAAGATTCAGGCCGTCGAACAGGATGCCGCGGTGTTCGAGGCGGTCGTCGCCCATGGGCTTGCCGCTGCGGCGCAACACGGCCTCCACCCGGACCATCAGCTCCCGCAGGGAAAAGGGTTTGGGCACGTAGTCGTCCGCCCCGGCCTGGAACCCGGCCACCACGTCGTCCTCGCTGCCCTTGGCGGTAATCATGATGACGGCCTGGTTCGGCTTCTCGCGTCGCAGCCTCCGGCAGATGGTGAAGCCGTCCATGGTGGGCAGCATGACATCCAGCAGGATCAGATCATAGGCACCCGCCAGGGCGGCCTCCAGGCCCTCGCCGCCGTCGGCCCTGCCCTCGGCGGTGAAGCCGTTGAATACCAGGACGTCGAGCAATCCGTTGAGGATGGCCGGGTCGTCTTCCACAACCATAATATTGGCCTTGGATGGTTTCATGAATGCTCCTTTCAGGCCCGCCGCCGGGTCGGCCGGCGTGCAGGGGCGCACCTGTATGGTTACACAACGGCCGCCGGTGTGCAAAGTAAAAGTTGTGTAAACGATTCAGCCTAACCTTTTGCATTTCTTTGAATTGTCTTTTTTCGGCGCGGGCGTAGAGTTGCATCAGGATATGAAGAACGATGCGATTCAACCCGAGACAAGGAGAAAAACCATGCGCAGATACAAACAAAGCCTGTTGATGGTATTGGGACTCATCGTTGCGGTGAGCGCGGTGATGGCCCTGGCGTCCGGCAAGGATACGGTGGCGGCCAAATGGATTCGCGGCGATGGCGGCGGCCGGGACGGACTGACCGTCGATGCCCGACTGGTACAGGACAAGGTGCTGGTGGGTTCGGACGGCAGGATATCGCTGGCCCTCACATTGACGACCCCGGACGTGGCCCCGGAGGACTCCCGGCCGGAGCAGTTCAGCGATCTGGTGATCGTTCTCGACCGCAGCGGGTCGATGTCGGGCCGCAAGCTGGAAGACGCCCGCCAGGCGGTGGCGCAGCTCATCGATCGCCTCTCCCCCCGGGACCGTCTGGCCCTGGTGACCTATGCCAACGACGTGCGGACGCTCTTGCCCCTGGCGCCCATGGATGCCTCCCACCAGGAGACGGCCCGATCGGTGGTCAACCGGATCGCGGCCGGCGGCGGAACGAACCTGGGCGGCGGGCTGTACCAGGGAATCCAGACCCTGCTGGGGGCGCCGGGGGCCGAACGCCGGCGCCGGGTGATCCTGATCTCCGACGGCCTGGCCAACCAGGGCATCACCGATCCGGGAGCCCTGGGTGAAATGGCCTCCGGCGCCGTGGTCCACAATTTCAACGTCAGCACCGTGGGGGTTGGGTATGATTTCAATGAGATCCTGATGACCACCATCGCCGACCATGGGGCCGGCCGCTACTACTTTCTGGAAGATCCCCGGGCCTTTGCCCAGGTATTCGAAAAGGAGCTGCAATCCACGCGCAACGTGGCCGCGGCCGGACTGCAAATCCGTATTCCACTGGCGCCGGGGGTCCGGCTGGTGCATGCCGGCGGATATCCCATCGAGATGCAGGGCAATGTCGCCACCATCCAGCCCGGCGATCTGCTGGCCGCCCAACAGCGTAAACTCTTTCTGACTTTCGAGGTGCCCACGGCGCAGGAGAAAAAATGGACGCTGAACAACGTCGAGGTCCGCTACCGCCGGAACGGCGACCCGCATGAGACCGTGACCGACCAACCCATGCAGATCGTCTGTGTGGCCGATCCGGACGCGGTGGCGGCCAGCATCGATCGGGACGCCTGGGGCGAACAGGTGGTCAAGGAGGAGTACAACCAGCTTCGTGAAGAGGTGGCCGCGGACATCCGTGGGGGGCAGAAGGACGATGCCCTTAGGAAGATCCGGGAATATGAAGGCCGCCAACGCCGGACCAACGCCGTCGTGCAATCGGCCCCGGTTACCCGCAACCTCGATGAAGATGTGAAGCAATTGCGCGACAGCGTGAAGGAGACCTTTGCCGGATCGCCGGCGGCGGTGGCGGAGAAGGCCAAGCGGCAATCCAAGGCGCTGCAGTACGAGAGTTATCAAATCCGACGCGACAAGAAGTAGAAGGAGGACACCATGGGTATACTCTCCCGTATCGTCCGGCTGTGCCGTTCCGACCTGCACGGCGTCATGGACCAACTGGAAGACAAGCATCTGTTGCTCAAGCAGTACCTGCGCGAAATGGAAGACGACTTGAAGCACAAGCGGGCGCGCCTGGTGCGCATGGAACAGGACGGGCAGGATCTGCGACGCGACCTGGAAAACCGCCGGCAGGCCCTTGGAAAGATGGAGGAGGATCTGCGACTGGCCGTGGCCCGGGACAAGGACGACATCGCGCGGATGCTGATCCGGCGCCGCCGCACCCTGGAGGCCGGTTGTGCCGGCCTCCAGGACCGTCTGGACCGGCTTCAGGAGGCCCGCAACCGTCTGTCGGAGACCGTCGGGCAGCAGACCCTCCAATATGAGCAACTCAAGGCCAGGGCCGATATACTGCACCGGCAGTCCCGGCAGGATCGGAACCGCCCGCCGGACGGGTTCGCCGATTCCGACTGGCCGTGGCCGGCGCCCAGCGACGAGGAGGTGGAACTGGAGCTGTTGCAGCGCAAGGAGGCTCTTGCCCCGGGAGGTGAATCATGACCCGCCCGGTGCGCACCACCATCGTCTTCGGCCTGCTCGGCGGCCTGCTCCTGGTGCCCGCCACCTGGCTGTTCCCGCGGATTCTGTCCTGGCCCCTGGTTTTCAAGCTGGCCCTGTGGGGGGAACTGGCCGTCTACGGTCTCCTGTTGGCCCGCTGGAGCCGAACGTCGCCGACCCGGCTATTCTTCCCCTTGACCCTGTTGCTGGGAGTGGCCGTGTGGCCGCATACCCAGGTCGGTTTCTTCCTGCTGGCCCTGGGCATGCTCAGCTGGATCCGCAGTGGCATCTGCTTTCGGAGGACCCCCGTTCGCGCGGCCGTGGCCGAAGTGATCGTCATCACCGGCGCCTGCGCCTTGATCACCCTGCTGGGCGGCCGGACGCCGGCGGGCTGGGCCATGAACATCGGACTCTTCTTCCTTGTCCAGTCCCTTTACTTCTTCATCCTGCCGGAAAACCACCCGGTACACGAGGTTGAGTCGAGTCCCGATCCCTTCGAGCGCGCGCGACAGGGCGCCGCCCGGGTACTCGACGCCGAATAAAAGCGAAAGCGCCGTAGCATAGCCCGCGCAATACAGACGATCTTCGTATGGCGCGCCACCACGCCCGCCGCGTTTGGAATCAACGCCCCTCGGCTCACTTTCGAACCGGCCGTCGCAGAGGCCGGCCCTACGCTTTGATGGGAATTCGCGGGTGAAAGATGGTCTTCGTAGGGCGGGCCACCGTGCCCGCCGCGTTTAAATCCCGGCTCCCCGTTCCATCTACCAACCGGCTGCGGTGCAGAGGCCGAACCTTTTACATGTCTGATCGATTCGAATACAAGGGAAATGTTCTTTGCAGGGAGGAGCTCCGTTCCCGTCGGAATAATCAGGAAGGCGTACTTCCGGCGCCTCGGCTCTGAAGCCATGGCGGGACATCGCGGGAAGTCCGGCGCAGCGATATCTTCTTTCCTCTGGCCGATATTGTGGAATACGGTTTGGTTTTCCGGACTTATTTAAAAAATCGCTGGAGCAGTTTCGCGAGCCAGCCGCTGTCTGCGCGGGCGAGCACCGCAATATTCTCTTTTACTGTGGGTGCAAAGGCCCTGTCGTCGTTGCGAATATGGTTGAACAGCCATCTGCTCAGGACATCGTATAGCTCGTCTGCGATATCCTCGCCGGAAATCCAACGTTCTTTATATTCTCCGGCACGTTGGATCAGCAGTTCGTGAATACGCTTATGGGCATTATAATATTGATAACGGGCATCCTCCATCAAGGATTCCTCGAAGGCGAAATGCGAAATGGTGTAGTCGATCATTTCGGCTACGACATCTCCGACGGCTTTATGCTTCTGGTCCGCGGACGGAAAGGATTTCTTGCGCACATCATCCAACTCGGTGACCATATTCACCAGCCGCTGATGTTGATGGTCAACGGCTTCTATCCCCGTGAGGAATTCCTTGGGAAGATTGCAGAACGATGCGCCGTAAGGCGTTTCAAGGTCGTCCCCTTCGGCACCGTCGATGGGGATCAGCAGCCCCATTTTTTCCATGCGGTCGATGGATGAAAACAGCACCTCCGGGTCGTATGCATCGTCCCGGGAAATCTGGTTGACGGATCTTTGTCCGTCAATGGACAAAAAGACATTGAACATCTTGATGTCATTCTTGATCATCGAGTAGTCGACGCCTTGTACCCTCTTAAACACAATATCCTTGATGTCGGCCATGGTCTGCTCCTTTGATATGCTCACTATGAGGGCAAATATCCTTCAGAGCCTTCAATTCGCCCTCGTCAAATCCCGCCCTTGCCCTAATTGTCTCTTCGAGTTCAGAATCTGTCAATTCAGAAATAATCATGCGATCGGACTGGGGCGCTGCCACCGGAAAAACCGGATGCTGCCAGCGAATCCTGGACGAATTTATTATCGGCTGGATCTCATTTTTTCTTGAGTTTCGGCTGTAACGAAATGACGCCTGCAATGGGATGAAAAATCTGATCTTGTGATGCGGAAAATGGAAACTGAATCGGTGGATGGCGGCATACTCCTTCAGAGCCATCGGCGAGGTCGGAACGTGGCGTTCCATCATCGATATACACGCTGGATGAGGGCTGTCGCAGGGACAGCCCCCCTGGCGGTCGAACGCCACGCTCCGCCTTTGTCGAATCCCGTTCCGTTCATGGAAGATCCCGCCGTACCTTGGCGGGAAAGGTCTTCAGACCGGCTTTAAAAGCGGTACCCGACTCCTATGCCGAACAGCCATGGGTCCACATCGACGGAAGTTTCAACCGTCGTGCCCAGCGCATCGACTTCCACATCCACATTCACCCATACCTTTTTCACATCCAAATTGAGGCACCAGTGCTCGTTGAGAAAATAGTCGAAGCCGACCTGGAGGGCGTAGCCGATAACGCCGTCATCGTATCGTACCTCGTCGGCGTCTCCCGGATCTTCATTCGGAATCAGAACATAGGTCAGCCCGGCACCCACGTAGGGACGAAAGCTTTGCTCGGGCATAAAATGATATTGTACGGTCAGGGTCGGGGGGACCAAATCGAACGATCCCAGATCGGCGTCCCCTACGGCCGTGCCTTTTGCTTTGACATCATGCTGGGAATAGGCAAAGAAGACCAATTCGGCGGCGACATGGTCGGTGAAGAAGTAAGAGACGTCCAGATCCGGTGTGAATGCCTCTTCCACATCGGCCTCTCCACCGATCAACGTGATTTTATCGCTGCTGTCATCCGGAAAAACACCCAAGACGCGTGCCCGCAACATCCATGGGCTGTTGTCGGCCGCCAGGCAGGGGGACCATACGGTACCCAGGAACAAGCAACATGCAACCAGCAACCCGATTTTCGGCAAGTTTTTGAACGATCTCATTTTTTCCTCCTCTGTTTACGCGTAACATTGACAAAACAGGCCAGCAAAGAACCGGAGCATGGGTATTGTCGGGAGGAGAAGACGATACGGGGGGGCCTCCAACTCACCATCTCGGGTTGACCTCATAGCAATCAGCAATTCAATAGCCGTATTTAAACAGGATAAATAAGATCATTTTAATCCCATATAAGACAAGCGCATTTTGCTGTCAACCCCTTTTTGAGTCGGTCTGGTAAGGCTGTTGGTTTCAGGCCGGCATTCCGTCACGATAACGGGTTGACATAAGTATGCCGGGGCCATATATGCGATAGATATGATTCATTTTATCCTGATTCAGGACCCATATGAAAGGGAAGGCGATGCGGTTAACCAGAGCCGGTGAGTATGCGGTGCGCTGCATGCTGTATCTTTGCTGCCTGGAGGTGGGCGATATCGGCAGCCGTAAAGAGATTGCCCAAGCCATGGATATACCTGCGCAGTTTCTGGGAAAGATCGCCCAGCAATTGGCCCGTGCCGGCTACATCGAAATCGTTCAAGGTCCGAAAGGCGGATTCCGGCTGATCGTTTCACCTAAGGAGGTGACGCTCCTGGGTGTCGTCGAGGCCGTTATCGGGGAGATCTATCTCAACGACTGCCTGATGCGCCCGGAAAGCTGCTACCGCAGTCCCACATGCACCGTCTATGAGGTTTGGAAAAGGGCGCGGCAGCAGCTCAGACAAACGCTGGAGCAAACCACCTTCGCCGACCTTCTCGAAGAGCCAAGCTGCTTCCATCTGATGAACGACCATTTACCGGTGATTCCATGAATCTTGCAGATGCGTCATCAAACTTCGATTTCATCCACTAACCCCATTCTCCATATTATTTCGAAATGAAGGAAGAGAGATTGTAGATGTTAAAAGATGGTGAAAAAGGGGTGATTCTGCAAAGAGACCGGCAAACCTACGCCATCGCTCCCCACATTCCCTGCGGGATGGTAACCCCTGAATTGCTCGAGCGATTTGCAAGGATAGCGTTGAAATATTCAGCTGACCTGAAAATAACCAGCGCCGCGCGCATCGCATTCCTGGGAATCAAAGAGGAGGATGTGGATTCCATCTGGGAGGATCTGGGCACCGGGCAGGGACATCCGGTGGGACTTTGCGTTCGCAGCATCAAGGTCTGCCCGGGCAAATCCTATTGTCGACTGGCAAAGCAGAACAGCATTGAAATGGGGATGATCATGGACCGCAGGTACCACGGCATGCCCCTGCCGAGTAAAATGAAGATGGCGGTGAGCGGTTGTAAGATTCAATGCGGGGAAAACTGCATCAAGGACATCTCCCTGTACGGCACGGAGACCGGGTGGAGTGTCATGGTCGGCGGCATGGGCGGTATCAAGCCTCGGCTGGCGGAAGTCCTGGTCGAGAACGTTTCATCTCGGCAGGCAGAAGAGATCGTCGAGAATGTAATCACCTACTATAAGGAAAATGGGAAACGCGCTCGTATCGGTTTCATGCTGGACAAGATTGGAATTGAAACCTTGAGGGAAGCCGTCTTGAACATGTAGCCGTGCTAGTCGAGCGATCCACTGAGTACAGATGCGCGGGCAGGGGACGCAATTTCGTGGAAATCATAATTTCATGGACGTCCCCATTATTGTTTTTACTTCTTCGCAATTTTCTTTCGGGAAATGCCTGCCAATCCTAAAAGACCGGTGCCTAACAATAAAATGGTTGCAGGCTCGGGAACGGGGGCGGGTGTATCCGTGGCCGCTATCCAACCGCTGTATTGATCGTCAGGACCGATTCCACCCACGTGCGCAGCCATGACATATGGCCCCCCTTTCGAGCTCCCCGTGTTTCCAAACGCAAAATCTTCGGCGGTAAGATCTGGATAGTTAAACAGGACTGAAAAC
>JBNKDU010000193.1:0-3463 GCA_050288425.1 Desulfobacteraceae bacterium
TCGACCCCGGTGAGTTCCCTGCAGGAATGGGAACCCAGTCGCCCGTTCAGGCGCCGAACGAGTTCCTGGGTGGGAAACACCATTGGCAGGATACCATCCAGTCCGTCTTCCAGTCGCTCGCGCCCCATGATCATCCCCAGGACCATCACGCCCGCCGAATGAATGCCGCAGGTCAGGGAGGACACCATTCCGCCCAGAAAGCCGCTCGCCGCCTTGAATACGCCGTTATCTTCCATGTCGAGCACTTCCGCAAACGCTGCCACGATACTCTGGGTGCAGTTGTCGTATCGGGTCATATTCTCTTCGGCCTTTTGACGAACATCCTGAATCCATCCGTCACCCTCCGGGAGTATCAGGGAAGCACGTTTCGGTTTGCGGGCCTCTATGTTGGCGGAAGCGACATAGTGTTCCGCGCCGCTGTCAGGAAACCAATCCCGGAGGATTTGTTTGCTTTCCGGCTTGATATCGATTTTGATGTTTTCAAAACCGATTTCTTTCAATTGTGATTCTATGTTGTCCACGTGATCGGCTCCTGCCACGCAGGCGGTCAGCAGCGCGGCCTGTTCCTTCATCGGCGCGGGCATTTCGGCGGTGGCCACCACATCGGAGATCGCCAGGCGACCGCCGGGCCGAAGTACTCGAAATGCCTCTTGCCAAACGGCTTTCTTATCCGGGGACAGATTGACCACGCAATTGGACAAAATCACGTCCACCGTCGAATCGGCCACCGGCAGATGCTCGATTTCCCCCAGCCGAAACGACACATTGTCGGCTTTCATTTTCCCGGCATTCTCCCGGGCCCGGGTGAGCATTTCAGGGGTCATGTCCACACCGATCACGCGGCCCCGGGGACCCACCGCCTTGGCCGCCAGAAAGCAGTCAAAACCGCCGCCACTGCCCAGATCCAGAACGGATTCCCCTTTTTTCAGCTCGCCGATGGCCACGGGATTGCCGCAGCCCAGGTTCATGTTGGCGCCTTCTACCACCGATGCAACGTCTCCATCGCTGTATCCCAGGACTTTGCCGATGGAATCGGAGACAGGAACGCCGGGCGAGCCAGGTCCGGCGCCCGGTGCGGTTCCGCAGCCGCATCGGATGCCGGCCGCCACCTTCCCGTAATGATCCCTGACCAGCTTTCGAACCATGTCTGATGATTGTTCTTTCATGTGCCCTCCTTTTGTTTAATAATTCGATACCTATCGAACAAAATAGACAAAAAAAACTAGAACGAGAAAAACGCTTTCAGCGCATCCACCAAGTCGGGATCGACCCAGCAGGCGATTTTCTGACCTTGCCGTTCGGTCCGGATCAACCCGACGCGTCTCAACTCCTTGATGTGATGCGACACCGTGGATTTCACGACCTCCACCTCTTCCGCGAGTTCGCCGATATACGCGGTGGCATTTTCATCCATAAAGCCCACGGTCCCGGGTTTGCAGCAGGTTGCCAGGCGCAGGAAAATCCGCAACCGGTTGGCATTGGACAAGGCCTTGAAGATCTCGGCAAATTGATCGATGGTTATGTTTTTATTGTTCGACATATATGAAACTATTAAACTCTTTCGACAGGCTTGTCAACCCATTTCTGACATATTTTTCACCTTGCCTGAAATTTATCCTTAAAAGTATAAACCCTGGCTGCCGAAAATTGAAATCGTTCATTTGCTTCCATGGCGCGATGAATTTCGGCTTGTACCAACAAGAACATCATTTATGACCGGAGCAAAAGTTCAATACACCTTGTAGATTTGACCGGTTTGCGGTCCCTCCACGCTGCGGCTGTATGCCAGTGCGGCCCGCGCGGCGGGGACGGCTTCGAAGCCCCTGAAGAAGGGGGCATACTTCGGCATCGCCTCGAGGATCACATTGGGGCTGACCACGTTGATCCGCAGGCCCCGGGGAAGTTCTACTGCTGCGGCACGGACGAATCCTTCGATGGCATTGTTGACCATGCTGGCGGAAGACCCGGAGACGATCGGTTGTTCGGAGAGGATGCCGGTCGTTAACGTGATGGAGCCGCCGTCACGGAGATGGTTTCGTGCGGCCAGGGCCAGGTTCACCTGGCCGAGAAGTTTGTCCTTCAGCCCTAGCCCATAGACCGAGTCGTCGATATCCGCCGGCTCGATTTCGGCCAGGGGCACGAATCGGACACTGCCCGCGGCGCATACGACCGCATCGAGATCGCCTGATTCTGCAAGGGCGGCGACGATGCTCCTCGGATCGGAGATGTCTATTTTGACATCCCCGGTGGTGCGTCCCGCGGATATGATTTCATGCCGTTGGCCCAATTCGGCGGCCACCGCGCTTCCGATGGTTCCGGCGGCGCCCACAAGCAGGATTCTCAGTCGTTCCCGTTTTTCGTCTGTCATCTGCTCTTCTCCTATTTCGTTTGGGATGGATATGGTTTCATCTTTCCAAGCGTCGCAAACAGAGAGATCGGCTACATTATTGGGACAAGTCGGCGAAGAGGTAAAGAACTTTTTTGGGTACCCCTGACTGGGGCGAGGTTCCGCAAAGGGAATGGTGATGGTATGGAGCAGGTTTTAAGGCGTCTCGGGAGCGCATCTATTCCAGCGCAACCAGATGGACATCATAGATCAGGGTCTCGCCGGCGAAGGGGTGGTTGGCGTCCACGGTGACGGATTTTTCGTCGAAGTCGCGGATCAGCAGGTTGACGACTTCCTGGGTCTCGCTGCGATATTGCACGACCCGGCCTTTTTCCAGCATGGTGTTTTCCGGCAGCTTGGAGCGGTCCAGCATCATCACAAGGGATTCATTGCGCATCCCGTAACCTTGTTCGGGAGTGACTTCCACCGCCCGCACCTGGCCCACCTCCATGCCGATGATACCTTGATCCAGCCCTTTGAGAACTTTTCCCCGGCCGATGACAAATGAGAGGGGTTGGCCGCCCCGGGAAGATCCGACGACTTTACCGGTTTTCAGCCTGGCGGTATAGTGAATTCGGGCACGCAGCCCCTTTTTGGCGATTTGCATGGCTTCTCCTTGGATCCGTTCCTGAAAAACTGCCCCGATTATGCGCTTGATTTTCCCGTTTTGGCATGCAATATTGCATACAATATGAATCCATATCGGATCCCCGGTCGATATTCAAGGATAAAATCAGGACCCAACCATCCAATCAAGGAGAGACCCATGACCCAGGAACTTACCGCCACAATCAGGAAAATCTATGACCAAGCTTACAACCAGGGCAACCTGGCTGTGCTGGATGAGATCATATCCTCCGATTACCGGCGCGATCAACCGCCCATGAAGGGCGTGAGCGGGCTGCCGGCCTACAAGCAGTTCATCACCGACGTCCGCAGCGCGTATTCCGGTTTCGAGATCCGGATCGACGATCTGATCGTTGAAGGCGACAAATCCGTCGCCCGGATCACCCTCCGGGGGAAACACACCGGGCAGGCCCCCACCCTGCAGGCCCCGCCCACGGGCAAACAGATCGA
>JBNKDU010000194.1:0-14048 GCA_050288425.1 Desulfobacteraceae bacterium
CCTCCGGCACCGGAATGGGAATATTTTCAGCGGTGGCACCGCCATTCCTGGAGCGATGGAGTACCGACTGGGCGAACAATTGTTTGATCACCGGATGATTGAGGTCGTTGAGTCGAAATCGTTCGGCGGTCCGGCGTGCCACCTCTTCCAGATGCGCGGGATCGCCGCCGGCTCCGGTACCGGCATCGGCTTCCACGGCCCCCTGCACATGGACCTCTCCCACGCCCCACATTTTGAACATGCGGATGTGTTTGGGTTCGACGGTGCCGCCTTTCTTGAGGAGCAGCCGCGAGTTGACATCCACGACATCCTCGGCCAGCACCATCCCCTGCTTCAGCTGATCGACGGCAATGATTCCCATCTAGATTTCCGAATTCCTGCGTCGCCCGGCGGGCGCATCCATATTCGCCATTCATCGGCCCGGGTCACCCGGCCGGATAAGGTCCTGTCTGTTATTCCTCCATCGGCCTTTTCGGCACGGGTCTTGAGTGCGATGACGCTGAAATCTGCATCGAACGACGGTGGCGGTCAGATCTCCAGCCCCTGATTGATATGCCGGTCCCCGTCAATCCTTCGAACCGGCCGGCGCGGAGGCCGACCCTACGCTTCGGGCGCCGTTGCGCCGCAAAGACAACGGCCTTCGTAGGGCGGGCAATCGTATTTTGCAGGGCAGGTGGTATGCATACGACGGTCCCGTGGGGATGACCGCCCGCGCTTGACTTCGGGACGGGCTTCGTATATGAATATCTCCAATCTTTTCAGTTGGTTGTATATTACCCAGAATAACGCAAACGTTCCAGAAATAACAGCGAATGGGTGAATCGGGCATTTCGATGTCCCTTTCCGTGGAGGTAAAAAACATGCTGCACCGGGTCTTCAAGAAAACGACTATGGTTGGATTTCTGGCAATTGGAATGGTTTTGTCGGCGGCCGGCATGGGCAGTGCCGCCTGCCTGACCGAATTCATGTTGACGGCCGGCGACCCCATCGACCAGGCCGAGTTCGGTCGATCGGTTGCCACCGACGGCAATCTCGTGGTGGTCGGTTCGCCGGAGGGATCGGACGACATCGGCGTCGGTCCCGGTGCGGCCTATGTCTTCAGACGGTCGGGCACGGTGTATGTCCAGGAAGCGAAACTCGTTGCGCCGGATCCTGAAATCGGGGCCGAGTTCGGCCGCGATGTGGAGGTGAAGCGCAACACCATCGTCGTGGGGGCCAGATTCGCCTCCAACGGGATCGTCCAACGGAGCGGAGCGGCCTATGTGTACCGGAAAAAAGGCGGCCGATGGGTCTTTCTCCAGAAGGTCGTCGCCAGCAACGGTTCCCCGGAGGATAATTTCGGTCGCGCGGTGGCCCTCGGCGACAGTCGTCTGGTGGTATCCTCCCGCAAAATGGATCTCACCGGCGAGAATGAAGGTGCGACATATGTATTTCACAAGAAAAACGGACTCTGGCAGGAAGAGGCCGTATTGACGGCCGGCGACGGCACCGACAATGCACGCTTCGGCCAATCCGTGGCGGTGCGCGGCAGCCTGATTTTCATCGGCGCCCGCGATGCCGATACGCCCGCCTCCCAAAAAGCCGGCGCGGTCTATCTGTTTCGGCGGACCCACGACCAATGGGAGGAAATCGCCAAATTGAGTGCCGGCGACGGCCGCAAGGGGGACCAGTTCGGCTTCAATATCGATGTCGCCGGCGACGTCCTTGCCGTCGGGGCCCGGCGCGCGGACCCGAACGGCCTGGAAGATGCCGGCGCCGTCTATCTGTACGGTCACGTGGGGGATGCCTGGGAAGAGATCGCCAGACTGACGGCACCGGATGCCGAAAGCGGCGATGAATTCGGCCATTCCGTGGGGATGCGGCGCGGCCGGGTCGCCGTGGGTGCCCGGCGGGCGGATATCGACGGATTCCAGAACCAGGGGGCGGTCTACCTGTTTCGCGGCTTCGGCTCCCGATGGCAGGCCGTCTCCAAACTCACGGCCTCCAACGGCGCGGCCGGGGACGAATTCGGTCATTCCCTGGCGGTTCACGGGCCAAAAATCGTGGTGGGCGCGAATTTCGCCGATTTCGATGATATCGACCAGGGAGCGGCCTACGTCTTTCAAAAATGATCGGCCCGTAATCGAAGCGATTCGGGGCAGGGCACGGCCCTGCCCCAGCCGCGTTTGAAATGCAGCCGCCAGTCAATCCTTCGAACCGGCCGGCGCGGAGGCCGGCCCTACGCTTTTCGTGCCATTCTACCGTCGGAAGGATGGTCTTCGCAGGACAGGGCTCTGCCCCTGCCCCATTTGAAATGAAGGCCCCTGTCAATCCTTCGAACCGGCCGTTAGCGGTTTTAACAAGTCAGGTCGGGGTTTCCCCGGCGGTTCGGATTATCTCTTCCTGCTCTCTTCGTAAATCGCATCCACCGCCAGATTGGAGCCTGCGGCCGCGCGGGTGGCCAGGATGTCGCATCTTTCGTTGCCCTCGACGCCGGCATGGCCCTTGACCCATTGAAATTTCACATCGTGGAACTCGCATAGGTTCAGAAGGCGCTCCCACAGATCGGCATTGAGGGCCGGCTCGTTTGCCGTTCGCATCCAGCCCTTGGCCCGCCAGCGCCGGGCCCAGCCTTTGGTGATGCCGTCGACCACATACTTGGAATCGCTGTACAGGAGGACCGCGGTGGGATCGGAGAACTCGCTCAGCCCCGCGATGCAGGCCAGCAGTTCCATGCGGTTGTTGGTGGTCAGGCGGAACCCCCGGGAAAGTTCCTTGCCGCGGTCCCCGTTGGCGATGACCACGCCGTAGCCCCCGGGACCGGGATTGTGCAGCGCGCCGCCATCGGTGTAAACGACGACCCGCCGGCCTCGATCCGGCGGGGACCGGCGATCATCTGTGCCGGTGGTCTTCCGGACCTGTGGCTTTTTGCCGCGCTGCGGCCGGGCCGTCGGCGGACTTCCCGGCCCGCCGTTGGCCTTGAGAAATGCCTCCGCCTCCGCCAGGGTGGCGAATCCTTTGTAGCGCGCCCCGGCAAAGCCGCGCACCTGCTCCTCGGCGCCACCGGGACCGAACCATTTTGAAAAGACGCCTGTCGCCCTCCCCCTGGCCACGGCGTAGAATTTCTTTTTCGCTGCCATCGTCCACCTTTGTTTCCATTAGCCCTAGCGTTGGGATCTACTTCTCCTCTGTTCCGGCATCCTCCCGGATGACTTCCATGAATTGCTCCCCGTACTGCTCCGCCTTTGTTTCTCCCACGCCGGTGATCTGCAGAAACTGGAACCGGGTGACGGGCCGCAGTTCCACCATTTCCGCCAGGGCGCGATCGTGGAAGATCACGTAGGGCGGAATCTTCCGTTCCCTGGAAATCGAAAGCCGCAGTTCCCGCAGCTTCTCCCACAACGGCAGGGAGGCCGCGGGCAGCAGATCCACGGCCGGGCCGGCACTCTTCCGGGGAGCGTTTTTTCCGGGAGCGCTCTTCCCGACCTTGGCCGGTACGATATCCCTGCGCATCCGGACGGACTGTTCTCCCCGGAGCACCGGCCAGCTTGCCTGGGTCAGCCGGAAGCCGGAGATCTCCGACAGGTTGACCGACAGCAGGCCCATGGCGGCGAGTTGCCGGAACACCGAACGCCATTCCGACTGGGTCAGTTCGTGACCCACGCCGAAGGTCTTGATGCGGTCATGGCCGAAGCGCCGCATGCGGTCCGTGGCGTTGCCCATCAATACGTCGGTAAGATAGACGGCCCCGAAGCGCTGGCCGGTGCGATAGACGCACGAAAGGGCCATCTGGGCGGCGACGGTGGCGTCCCAGGTATCCACCTTCTGCAGACAGGTGTCGCAATTGCCGCAGGCCTTCTGGCCGACTTCGCCGAAATAGTCCAGCAGCACCCACCGGCGGCAGGCCACCGTCTCGCCGTACCCCAGCAGGGCTTCGAGCTTCTTCAACTGCACCATCTTGTACTGGGCGTCGCCCTGGGACATTTCCAGCATCCTGCGCATGGCCACCACATCGGACAGGGAGTAAATCATCCAGGCATCGGCGGGCAATCCGTCCCGACCGGCCCGGCCGGTCTCCTGGTAGTAGGCCTCCACGCTGGCCGGCAGATCGAGGTGGGCCACGAAACGCACGTCGGGCTTGTCGATGCCCATGCCGAAGGCGATGGTGGCCACCATCACCACCCCCTCCTCCTGGAGAAAGCGGCGCTGGTGACTGGAGCGGGTCTTCTGCTCCAGACCGGCATGATAGGCCAGGGCGGTTATTTCCCGATCCCGCAGCCATTGGGCGATATTGTCGGACCGTTTGCGGGTGCGCACATAGACGATCCCGGAAGCTCCCGGATGTTCCTCCTCGATAAAAGCCAGCAACTGCCGTTTGTCATTGTGCTTGAGCCCCACCCGGTAGCGGATGTTGGGGCGGTCGAAGCTGGAAACGAAGTTTTCGGCGTGCCGGAGATCGAGGTTCGCCAGGATGCCCTCGCGGGTCTGGGGATCGGCCGTGGCGGTGAGCGCCACCCGGGGCACTCCCGGATGTTGGCGGGTCACCTCGGCAATGTCCAGGTACTCCGGCCGGAAATCGTGCCCCCACTGGGAGACGCAATGGGCCTCGTCGATGGCGAACAACGCCAGGGCCACCCGGCCCAGGAAGTTCCGGAAACCATCGGTGAGCAATCGCTCCGGGGCCACGTAGAGCAGATCGAGCCGCCCGGCCAGCACCTGAGCTTCCACGGCCCGGGCATGGTCCAAGGACATGGCGGAGTTGAGGCACGCCGCGCGGACCCCACTCTGGCGCAGGGCCTCCACCTGGTCCTGCATCAACGCGATCAGGGGCGATATGACCAGTCCCACCCCGGGACGGATCATGGCCGGTATCTGATAACAGATGGATTTGCCGCTGCCGGTGGGCATGAGCACGAAGGCATCCTCGCCGGCGACCAGCTTTTCGATGATCTCCAGTTGCAGGGGACGAAAGGCCGCATACCCGAAGTAGCGCTTCAAAATCCCATGGGGATCGTCGGCCGGCGGTTCCGTCGTCTCCGCGGATCCGGGCAGGCCGCCCGGCAATTCCTCCCTCTCCGGCGGGGAATCGAAGGCGTCGCCTTCTTCCGGCGGAGGGGCCTCCAGGGACTGCACCACATAGGCAAGCCCGCACTGCGGGCAGTCGACCCTATGACCGCCGTCTTCCGTGGGCGTTCCCCGGGGGGAGAAGCGTGTTTTGCATTTGGGACAGGTGATCTGCATCACCCTCCCCTATAGAGGATGTCCCCGGCAAGATCAAGCCGCTGCTCCCGGATGGGAAGGTGTCCGCGTACAGCATGGACGCGAGGTGAAGCGAGCAGGGGGTCTGCGTTTAGACGGAAAGGATCAGACCAGGCCCTTTGCGGCCAGGAAGGAGCCCAGGCGGGCATCCACATGCATGATGTGGTTGAGGAGCCAGGATTGCAGGAATTGGCGCACTTCGACCGACAGCCCGGTGCGACCTCGCTCCTGGTCCCTGACAAAGGCATCGACTTTCTCGATGAATACCAGGTGCTCCTCGCAATGGGCCTGGTAGCCCGGATATTCGTGGGTCAACATATAGCGCTCCTCGGTGGAAAAATGGTCTTCCAGGTAGGCGGACATTTGCAGCAGGACTTCTTCCAGGCCATGCCACTGACCATACGGGTGCCGCCCCGCCCTCGATTCGGCCAATTGATTGATCATGGCCAGAAGCTGCCTGTGCTGATCGTCGATGTCCTTGATTCGAACGCTGAATCTGGGCTCCCAGTGAACGGTAGCCATGGTGATCGCTCCGGTTGATCGTTGACCGCGATGGCCGCAGTTACGTGCCGGTCCTCGGTCCCGGCTTTTGGACTCCTGCGCCGCATCTTCGCGGTGGGTCTTCGCGTCGTCCTGATTCTGGCGACTACGGGAATGGTATCGGTCCATCGGCGGCGAACTTGACCCTGTCGTTGCATAAAAAAGATGGTAAAAGGGCAATGAAACGTTATGAACCTTGAACAGATGTCCTATATGGTGCCGATGCCAGCAATCAGCCACCGGTGTACGATAAGATCGGGTCTATTATTTGCCGCTATGAATATACAACCCATGGGGTTCATATTATTTCTATTTTTCGGGATTTGGCGTCTTCGGCTTCAAAAATGTCCGATTCTAGGGTATAGCTACCTAAATTTTCCAAATCCCATGCAACCCATTTAGGACCATGAGCGACATCGACACCGACAATACCAGGTTGTCGCCATTGCAACACCTGGTTGGGACGGAGGATGAATCAGACCGCAAACGGCGGCTGTTCGTCCTGCTGGCCATCCCCGGCATGATCTTCCTGGCCGGCTTCGGACTGATGAACATATTCGCCGGCAACCGCCTGGGGGGTTGGCTGGACTGCCTGGTGGCCCTCGGTCTGCTGGTCTGTGTCCTGGGGGTGCGCCGGTTGGCGCGGCCCGACGGCGTCTATCGGTTTAACGCCCTGCTGTTGTTCGTCGTGATGTGCTTTTGGGCGGCCGACGGCGGAACGACCGGCGAAAAAATCCTCTGGTCGCTGATTTATCCCCTGATGGTCTTCTTCCTGCTGGGCCGTACGGAGGGACTGGTCTGGAGCGCCGCCCTGCTGGTGGCCCTGAGCCTGATGTTCGGCCTGGACGACCGCCTCCCGGTCTATCCCTATCCGTGGGGTATGAAGTTGCGGGTTTTTTTCGTCTATCTGGCAGCCAGTATTTTGACCTATTCCTATGAAATCGCCCGCCAGCTTTCCCAGAACCGATATGCCATCGAACGGGACAAGCTGGAAGCGGAGAAACAAAAGCTGGCCGAAGCCACCCGCTCCCTGCAATCGACCAACACCGCCCTGCGGAAAAGCGAATCCCTGTTGAAACACGCCCAAACCATCGCCCAGATGGGCAATTGGGAGTATGACTACCGTACGCGAAGATTCTGGTGGTCGGATGAAATCTTCAACATTTTCGCCATGGAGGGACCCGTCCCCTATATCACCATGGCGGATTTCCAAAAATATGTGCCCGACGTAGCCGGGCTGCAGACCCGCATGGCGGATGCGCTCAAACAAGGCGACTACCTGGACATCGAATTCGACGGCCTGCGGCAAAACGATCAGACCGTACTGCATTTGCACGCCCGGGCCGAACTCACCCGCGACCCGCTGGGCCGGGCCGCCAGGCTCACCGGCGTGCTGCAGGACGTAACCGCCCGCAAGGCATACGAAACCGAGCGCCGGGAACTGCGGGAGCGGCTGGCGCGTTCGCAGAAGATGGAGGCCATCGGCCTGCTGGCCGGCGGAGTCGCCCACGACCTCAACAACGTCATGCTGGGAATCGTCAGTTATCCCGATTTTCTGCTTTCCGAAATGGATCCCCGCAACGCCCTCTACACCCCCCTGAGAACGATCTGTGAATCCGGCCAGAAAGCCGCCGCCATCGTGGAGGATTTGCTAACCCTGGCCCGCCGGGGAGTGACCAGCACTGCCTTGCTCAATTTCAACACCGTCATCGAGGAGTATCTCCATTCCCCTGAATATGAAAAATTGAAGAGCCATCATCCCGAAGTGCAGTTTCACAGCCACCTGGATCGGGATCTGCTGAACGTCAGGGGATCTGCCCAGCACCTCAAGAGAACGGTGATGAATCTCGTGTCCAACGCGGCCGAAGCCATCGAGAGATCGGGCACCGTCTTCATCACGACGGCCAATTGCAGTCTCGACCCTCCCATCTCGGACGACTGCGGCGGAACCACCGGGGGTTATGTGCGGCTGCGGGTGGAAGACAACGGGTCCGGCATCGCCAAAGAAGATCTGGAGCATATCTTCGAACCCTTCTATACCAAGAAAATCATGGGCCGCAGCGGCACCGGCCTGGGAATGGCCGTCGCCTGGGGGGCGGTCCAGGACCACGACGGCCACATCGATGTGCAAAGCCAGCCGGGCCGGGGCACCCGCATCGATGTCTACCTGCCGGTGGCCCGGGAGGTGCCCGCCCAACCGGTCGACGAGCAGCCGCGCCGGAATTATACCGGCAAGGGCGAAACCATTCTCATCGTCGATGATGTATCCGAGCAACGCGAAGTGGCCGGTATGATCCTCAACAACCTGGGGTATGACACCCGGACCGTTGCCAGCGGTGAGGAAGCCGTCGAATATTTGAAGCGGCACAAGGCCGATCTGCTGCTGCTGGACATGATCATGGACCCCGGCATGGACGGCCTCGACACATATCGCGCGGTGCTCGAAATCCATCCCCACCAGAAAGCCATCATCGTCAGCGGCTATTCGGAAACCGAACGCATCCGGACCGCGCAGGCCCTGGGTGCCGGCGCCTTCCTGAAAAAACCCTATATGCTCGAAGCCCTGGGAATGGCCGTGCGAACGGAACTCGATCGCTGAGACTCCACCTCGCCCTGGAATGAATCATCCGGCAACCTGCCTTGTCTTCCCTGTGAGAATCAGGGCGCCCATCAAAGATCGTCGTCGTCCTTGCCAATCCGATTGAATTCCGCGAAACAAGCCGTATCGGCATAGAGATTGACACACAAGCGGCGGTTTGGCATATTTACAAAATAATATCGACAAGTTCCTATCTTTAATCCAAGTTCATAACTTTTTTCGTTTTTCGTTGTACGGATTCCAAAGCGCCAATTTTCGGATACTGGGTGGAACAGTGGCGTAGTCAGTCCAGTCGGATGTTATCTATTGGTTCTGGTGTCAATGTTCATCAATCTGCAAGGAGGTGTAGCATGGGAATTACACGACGTGACTTCTTGAAGTATTCCGGTGGGACTGCCATTGCAGGTGCGGTAACCGGTCTTACCCCCGGGGAATCCCGGGCCGGGCAAAGACCCAATCGGATCGAGGGGGCAGCCGTCACCACGACGATCTGCCCCTATTGCGCGGTGGGTTGCGGCATGATCGTCCACTCCAAGGACGGCCGGGTGATCAATATCGAGGGAGACCCCGATCACCCGATCAACAAAGGATCCCTCTGTTCCAAGGGGGCATCCCTCTACCAGATCGCCAACAATCCGGATCGGGTAACCAAACCCAAGTACCGGGCCCCCGGAGCCGGCCAATGGAAAGAAGTCGAATGGGACTGGGCCCTGGATGAAATCGCCAAAAGAATCAAAAAATCACGGGATGCGACTTTCGTCGAAAAAAATGCGCAGGGCCAGGTGGTCAACCGCTGCGACGGAATCGCCAGCGTGGGCAGCGCCGCCCTGGACAATGAGGAATGCTACATCTATCAGAAGTGGCTCCGTTCCCTCGGACTGGTGTATATCGAACACCAGGCGCGTATCTGACACTCCGCAACTGTTGCGGCTCTGGCAGAGTCGTTCGGTCGCGGCGCCATGACCAATCACTGGATCGATATCCGCAATTCCGATGTCATCCTCATCATGGGCAGCAATGCTGCCGAAAACCATCCCGTTTCCTTCCGTTGGGTCCTGGAAGCGAAAGCGAAAGGTGCGACGTTGATCAGCGTCGATCCGCGGTTCACCCGGACATCCGCCAAGGCGGATATCTACGCCCCGCTGCGGTCGGGGGCGGATATCCCGTTCATCGGCGGACTCATCAACTATATCCTGGAAAACGATCTCTACCACAAGGATTATGTGCGGTTGTACACCAATGCGCCGTTTCTCCTCAACCCGGACTTTCAATTGCCCGCCGATGTGGGCGGGGTCTTCTCCGGCTATGACCCCAAGAAGAGAAAATACGACAAGAAGGCATGGGGCTTCCGGAAAGACGATGACGGGGTCGTGGTCAAGGACGAAAGCATGTCCGACCCGATGTGCGTCCTGCAGCTCATGAAAAAGCACTACTCGCGATATGACATCGACACCGTCTCCTCCATTACCGGCACGCCGAAGGATGCACTGGAAAAAGTGTACAAGACCTATGCTTCCACCGGCAAACCCGACCGGGTCGCCACCATCATGTATGCCATGGGGTGGACCCAGCATACCGTCGGCACCCAGAATATCCGGGCCATGGCCATCGTCCAGCTTTTGCTCGGCAACATGGGCCGATCCGGCGGAGGGGTCAATGCCCTGCGCGGCGAAAGCAATGTCCAGGGTTCCACGGACCACTGCCTGCTCTTCCATATCCTGCCCGGCTACCTGAAGACGCCCCGGGCCTCCAATACGACCCTCCAGGAGTACAACGAGGCATATACCCCCAAAACCAGCGAGCCGCTCAGCGCCAACTGGTGGGGCAACTACCCGAAATACGCGGTGAGCCTGTTCAAGGCCCACTACGGGGAGAACGCCACCCGGGAGAACGACTTCGGCTATGCCTGGCAGCCGAAACTGGATGACGGCCAGAATGCGTCCTGGCTCATGATCTTCCACGAGATGCTCCAGGGCAAGTTCCAGGGCTTTTTCGCCTGGGGCCAGAATCCGGCCTGCTCGGGATCCAATGCCAACAAGGTGCGCAAGGCGCTGGCCAAACTCGACTGGATGGTCAACGTCAATCTCTTCGACAACGAGACCGGTTCCTTCTGGCGAGGCCCCGGGATCAATCCGGCCGACGTCCAGACGGAAGTATTCTTCCTGCCCTGCTGCGCCTCCATGGAGAAAGAGGGGTCCATCACCAACTCCGGCCGCTGGGCCCAGTGGCGGTACAAGGCACAGGAGCCGCTGGGGCAGTCCAAGCCGGATTCGGAGATCGTCAACGACCTCTTTTTCCGGGTGAAGACCCTCTATGAAAAAGAGGGGGGCGCCTATCCCGATCCGGTGGTCAAGCTGGCCTGGGACTACGGGCCCAGGGACGGCAACGGCAAGGTCACGGAGATGGATACCCATCTGATCGCCAAGGAGATCAACGGATACTTCCTGGAAGACCGGGAGATCAAGGGCAAACTCTACAAAAAAGGCACCCTCGTCCCCAGTTTCGCCTTTCTCCAGGAGGACGGCTCGACCTCGTCGGGCAACTGGCTCTACTGCAATTCGTACACGGAGAAAGGCAACATGATGGCGCGCCGCTCCCTGGAGGATCCCACCGGCGCCGGGCTCTATCCCCAATTTTCCTGGTGCTGGCCGGTGAATCGCCGGATCATCTACAACCGGGCCTCGGTGGACGAATACGGCAACCCCTGGGATGCCAAACGGCCGGTGATCAAATGGAATGGCGAAAAATGGGTCGGGGATGTTCCCGACGGCGGCTGGCCGCCGCTGAAGAATCCCGACGGCAGCGACAATCCCAAGAGCAAAAAGGCGTTTATCATGAAGCCGGCCGGGGTGGCGCACCTCTTCGGAACCGGCATGGCCGACGGCCCCTTCCCCGAACATTACGAACCGTTGGAATGCCCGATCCAGGAAAACCCCCTGAACAAAGTTCACCGGATCAATCCGACGGCCAAACTCTTCTACGAAGAGGGGACCAACCCGGAGGATATCTTCTATACCTGCGATGTGCGCTATCCCTATGTGGCCTCGACCTACCGGATCAGCGAGCATTGGCAGACCGGCGTCATGACCCGGCACCAGCCCTGGCAGCTCGAAATGGTGCCCCAGCTCTTCGTGGAGATGAGCAGGGAGCTGGCGGCGGAAAAGGGCGTCCGGAACGGCGACAAGATAAGAGTGACGTCGGGCCGGGGAGAGGTGATTGCCGTTGCGGCCGTCACCGGCAGGTTCAAGCCCTTCAAGGTGATGGGCAATACGGTCCACCAGGTGGGACTGCCGTGGTGCTTCGGCTGGCAGTTCCCGGAAGACGGCAGCGGTGGCGACAGTGCCAATCTGCTGACGCCGACCATCGGTGATGCGAATACCATGATACCCGAAACCAAGGCCTTTATGGTCGGCATCGAAAAAGCTTAAGGGGGGCGGACAAATGGCAAAATCCGTATTGGTAGATTTGACGCGTTGTATCGGCTGCCGTGGTTGTCAGGTCGCCTGCAAGGAGTGGAATAAAAAGCAGGCCGACAAAACGACTTTTAAAGGCGATTTTACCAACCCGGCCAAATTAAGCATGGACTGCTATACCCGAATCAGGTTCGTCGAGACGGAGCAAAATGGCCGATTCGCTTGGAGCTTTATCAAAAATCAGTGCATGCACTGTGCAGAACCGGCCTGCGCCGCGGCCTGCCCAGTCGGCGCACTGTCCAAGACGAGCCTGGGACCGGTCGCCTACGATTTTGACAAGTGTATCGGCTGCCGGTACTGCATGGTGGCCTGCCTATTCAGCATTCCCAAGTACGAGTGGGGATCCGTCTCACCGGCTGTCCAGAAATGCACCTTCTGCGCGGAGCGGATCCGCGACAACATGCTCCCTGCCTGTGTGAAAACCTGCCCCACGGGCGCCATGTTCTTCGACGATCATGACAAGGTCGTTGCGGAGGCCCAGAAGCGGGTCAGCAGCGATTCAAACAAATACTTCGATCACATCTTCGGCTTGCACGAGGCGGGAGGAACCAACTGGCTCTATATATCGGACGAGCCTTTCGATGCCTTGGGCTTCCAGAAAAACATTCCGGATGTGGCGCTGGCCAGCTTCACATGGCCGGTCCTGTCCACCATCCCGCAGAAAGTGGTCGGCATTGTCGCCGTTTTATCGGCAGTGGCCTATTTCAGAGGCAGGGGATCAAGAGAGGAGGGGAAGTCATGAGCGCACAGGAAAACAAACAAGCCGTCCTGTCCGGTGGCGCCTGGTTGGCCGTTCTTCTTGTGGCCGCCATGATGGTGGCCGCCCTATACCGACTTTCAGCCGGCCTCGGGGCCGTGACCAATTTAAGCGACGACGTGCCATGGGGCCTGTGGATAGGATTTGACGTCCTGGCCGGCGTCGCGCTGGCCGCCGGCGGATTCGCCATCGCCGCCACGGTTTACATATTTAACATGAAAAAATACAAACCCATCGCCAGGGCAGCGGTGTTGACGGCCTTCGTCGGCTACGTCATCGTCAGCGTGGGCATATTCTTCGATATCGGCAAACCCATGACCCTGTGGCACCCCCTGGTCATGTGGCAGCCGCACTCCATCATGTTTGAAGTCGTTCTGTGCGTGGTTCTGTACACATCGGTCCTGGCCCTTGAATTCGCCGGGCCATACCTGGAGGCAAGGGGCAGCCGTGCGGCAAAAACCATGACCAGCAGAAAAGTAATGGTCCCCCTGGCCATCGCAGCGGTCACCCTCTCCTATCTGCACCAATCATCGTTGGGCGCCCTGTTTCTGCTGGTGCCTTCGAAGCTGAACCATCTCTGGTGGACGACCGCGCTGCCCTACAACTTTTTCATCTCATCCATTGCGGCTGGTCTGGCAGTGGTTTCCGTCGAGTATACGATAGCTTCGTCGGCCTTCAAACATGCCTGCGACCTGAAAATCCTGCGCGGTTTGGCCAAGGGAACGGCCATCACGCTGCTGGTCTATTTCGTTCTGCGGGTCGGGGACATCATGATCAAGGGCAACCTCGGCCTCATCGGCAAGGGAAACGCCGGCATCCTGTTCGTGATTGAGATGCTGCTTGTGCTGGTGCCCATGGTCCTGCTTTTTATCCAAAGCAGCTCGGCCAAAAGCATTGCAGCGGTCATCATTGCCCAGTTGCTGGTGTTGGCCGGCGTCATCTTGAACAGGATGGATGTCCTTTTCCTGACGCTGATCCACGAGGGGGCCACGTATAAGCCGACGATCCTGGAAATTTTGATCACGGCAGGGCTCATTGCCGCCATCGTCCTGGCCTATCGTGTGGCCGCCCTGAAGCTGCCCATAGCGGCTTCGGCTGACCATTAGCCCTATCACCGATGAAGGCAGGGGGCATGCCCTATGAAAGTTCCTTCGAGGCGTTTGAAGCTGTTCACCCTCATGGCCGTTTTCAGCCTGATCGCCGTGGGTACGGCTTTCGGAGAAGACAAAAGGCATGCCATACCCCTCGATAATGCCGTATTCCTGGGGCCGGACGATGCGCCGATAACGATCGTCGAATTCCTGGACTTCCAATGACCGCATTGCGCAGCGGCCGGTCCGACCGTCCAGAAACTCATGCAGGCCTATCGGGGTAAAATCAGGCTGACGCTGAAAAACTACCCTTACAAGTACCGCGACTATGCGCATCTGGCCGCCGAGGC
>JBNKDU010000195.1:0-46982 GCA_050288425.1 Desulfobacteraceae bacterium
TATATGCCATCTTTTTTCCCCTTCGGGAAAGTCGGAGGACGTAAGTAACGGCGTTGCCAAGGGCTTGCAGTAGATTGACTACGGCTGCGCCCTTGGCGCCTTGGCTCTGAAGCCCTCCGACTTTTGCAACGTTGGGGTCAACGTGAACCTTGCCGGAGGTTTGGCATTTTTCGAGTCAATCATCAACGGCGGCTCGCGGCGGTTCCGAGCGATTTTTTTACCACCATCAGCACCGCGGGCGGGCTGCTGCCCCTGATTGCAGAACGGGACTTGCAGGCGAGGTACCTGATTCCCATGGCCCTGTCCCTGGCTGCCGGGGTCATCTTCGCCACGTTGCTGACACTGGTTATGATCCCGAGTCTGCTGGTGATTCTGAACGATCTGCGGCGGCTGCCGCACCGACTGCGACACGGCACCTGGCCCATGCGGGTCGACGTGGAGCCGGCCCGGAACCGGAAAAAGAAGATATGACTCATCATAGAAGAAAATATTACCTCATCGCAGTGCTCCTTCTTGGTGCATTGATGGGTTGTGCATCCCAATCCGCCCAAATGAACAAGCGGGCCCTCCGGCCTCCGGAACCATTGTCGCCCGGCGCTGCCGGCTTGGTGGCGGATGAAACCGACACAACACTCACCGCAGCGGAAAAAGCTCTCTTTGAAGAGGATGAAGTGGACGCCGGGGAACCGGTGCTCATCGCCGATCCCTTCGAACCGTTCAACCGCGCCATGTTCACTTTCAATATCAAGCTCTACGACTGGATTTTAAGGCCGGTAACATTGGGCTACCGAAAGGCGGCGCCGCAATCGGTCCGTATCGGCGTAAGCAACTTTTTTACCAACCTGGCAACCCCATCCGTTTTGGCAACTGTCTTCTGCAGGGCAAAGGGGAGGCGGCGGCGATCGAAGTTTTCAAATTGATCGTCAATTCGACCATCGGCCTGTTGGGATTCATCGACTGCTTCGAAGACCACCCGGAGATGCAGCCGGACAAAGAAGATTTCGGGCAGACCCTTGGCAAATGGGGAGCGGGAGACGGCTTCTATATCGTTTGGCCTGTTCTGGGTTTTTCAAGCCTGAAGGATACAGTGGGCCTGGCTGGTGATACCTTGCTGAACCCGTTGACCTACATGGACAATACGAAGGCGGCGCTTGCCCTCAGGGAGTATGAGCGGGTCAATACCCTTTCCTTTTGCATCGAAGAGATCGATGAAGCCAAAAAGGCTGTTTTTGACCCCTATACTGCAGCCCGAAACTTTTACATCCAATTACGTCGATCCAGAATCAACAAATGACAGAGGAGTGAAATAGGAATTTCTCTTGGGTCATCCTCACCGCTCACACCCCCCCCGTTCATCCGTTGGGCGCATATAACCACTCCAATCGGTTTTCAATCCCACCTGCGCGACGGGGGGTTGGGTGCATGGCGGCGGCATGTCCTTCGACCTTTCGTGAATTTGAATCGGCCCTGGCGGTCACCATAATCAAAACCAGAACCGCAGTCCCACCACCACCGACAGATCCTCGCCGTCTTCGCCTTCGGCCTCTGCCAAATCCCCGGCCTCTCCAAGCTTGCGCATCCAGGCGAGGCCGAGATACGGGGCGAGTTCCCTTCGGATCTCGTAACGCAGGCGCAGCCCCAGGCGGACGGAGTTCACCCCCTGGCCGACGCCGAAGGGCTCCACCTTGCGAAAGGCAAATTCGGTGGCAACGCGGGGCACGAGGATCAGACGCTGGGTCAACAACAGTTCATATTCGGCCTCCAGGTCCGCCGACAGATCGCCGTCTTCACTCAGGCGGATATTGGCGTCCACCTCGAACCCGTAGGGCGCGAGGCCCTGCACACCGACAACGGCCCGGAAGCGGTCGCGATCCGGCCCCGGTCCATAGCGTCGCTGATATCCGATACCGGCCTGCAGATCCCAAAACGGCGCGATCAGACGGCCGTATTGCACATCGAATTTTTCGATTTCCCCGCCCTCGCCGTTGGTGCTCTGGTCGCCCTCGGTTTCGATCCACAGGCGGTGATAGTCGCCGCCAAACCAGCCCAGCGCATCCCAATGGAGCGCATCGACCCCGTTCCGGTACTCGAAGCGGTCGAACAACACGAAGCTGTTCAGATGGGTGTCCGCCACCGGCGCCGGCCAGCCGGCCGGCGCCCCGGAGGGGGAATCCTCGGCCGCGGCCACCGCCCCCCAAAGCAAGGGAAGCCATATGACCAGACAACAGGCCCGATACGACAATTTCAATTTTTTCATGGTGCGGATCCTTTTGCTTCAGGCGACCTGAACCACGCGGAACATGCCCATCTTCATGTGATACAAGAGATGGCAGTGAAAGGCCCAGCGGCCGGGCGCATCCACGGATATCCGCACCGACAGCCGCTCGGCCGGCTTGACGCTGATGGTATGTTTGCGCGGGATGTGGATTCCACGGCCGTTTTCCAGTTCCATCCACATGCCGTGCAAATGGATGGGGTGCTCCATCATGGTGTCATTGACCAGGATCAGCCGCAGCCGCTCGCCGAACCGGAACGGGATCGGCGCCTTGGTCTCGGAGAATTTGCGGCCGTCGAAGGACCACATGTAGCGCTCCATGTTGCCCGTCAGATGCAGTTCCAGTTCGCGATCCGGCGGGCGCGGGTCGAAATCGGATGCCAGGCGGCGCAGATCGGTATACACCAGCACCCGGTGACCGGCGTTCTTCAGACCGGTGCCGGGCTCCCCCAACCGGTTGTATTGCACGACCGCCACCGAGATATTGCCCGGCCCATGGTGATCGGGTCCGTGCCTCGCCACCACCGGACCGGTCTTTTGCATCATCTCGCCGCCGGGCATGGCCATGTCCGATCCGCCGCCCTCATGATCCCCCGATGACATCGGCTTGGCGGACATCGCCATGTTGCCCATCTCCATCTCCATTCCCATGTCGGTCATGGTGCGCAGCGGGCGTTTGCGCATTTCCGGCACGGCCGCCTGCAGACCCGCCCGGGGGGCCAGGGTTCCGCGGGCATAACCGCTTCGATCCATGGATTCGGCAAAGATCGTATAGGCACGGTCTTCCTTGGGCTGGACGATGAAGTCATAGGTTTCGGCGACGGCGATCTGGAATTCATCGGTCTCCACCGGGGTCACATTCTGGCCGTCGGCCTGCACCACGGTCATGGGCAATCCGGGAATGCGCACGTTGAAGTAGGTCATGGTGGCGGCATTGATGAACCGCAACCGCAGCCGTTCGCCCGGCCGGAACAGTCCGGTCCAGTTGGAATCGGGGGCCAGGCCGTTGATCAGGTAGGTATAGGTATGACCCGTGATGTCGGCGATATCCGTGGGGCTCATGCCCATCCGGCTCCAGGCCAGGCGATCCCGGGTCGCCCGGCCCCAGCCGACCCGGGAGACTTCCCGGAAAAAATCTCCCGCGGTACGCCGCTGATAATTATAGTAATCGCTCATCTTCTTGAGCCTGGCCAGGACCCGGTAGGGATTTTCGAAGGTCCAGTCCGAGAGGACCACGACGTATTCGCGGTCATAGGCGAAGGGGTCCGCGACGGCGGGATCGATGACCAGGGGTCCATAGTGACCGAGCTGTTCCTGAAGCCCGGTGTGGCTGTGATACCAGTAAGTCCCGCTCTGGCGGACCGGGAACCGGTAGGTGAAGGTTTCCCCGGCCTCGATGCCGGGATAGCTCACTCCCGGAACGCCATCCATTTCAAAGGGAAGCAGGATGCCGTGCCAGTGAATGGAGGTCTCCTCGTCCAGCTCGTTGTGGACACGGATGGTGGCCGGCTCGCCTTGCTGGAGCCGGATCAGGGGACCGGGGACCGTCCCGTTGAGGGTGATGGCGCTTCCCATTCGCCCGCCGAACTCTACGTCCTGCCGCCGCAGAAACAGGTCGATGGGTGTTCCGGCCACTCGCGCCCCCCTGTCCACGGACACTCCCGGAGCGGCCATGGTATAGGAGGGGAGCAATCCCCGCAACAAGAAGGTCAAGCCGGCGGCCGCCGATCGCTTAAGGAAACGACGCCGGTTCAGCGACCCGTCCGGCGGCGGATCCAGGGTCCCTTTCTCCCTCTTCCGTCCGCCGGCCGGACCGGCTCCTGTCGCCGTGTTGCGTGTCATGGCATTCCCTCCTCAGTGGGCAACCACCCGGCCACATCTCCGGCGGGCCATCGCCGATCAGAAAAAATGGATGCTTCCGCGGAATAAAAATAGGCAGGACCTCCCCCGTGGCTGGAAGAGTCGGTGGATCGTTACCTCTCCAGCCATTAAAACCTTACTAAAACAATATGAATTTGAAGACAAGTCGCGAACAGACAAAACGCGACATCGGCGTCCGCCGGTTCCGCATGGTAAGGACGGCATGCGCATGACGTTGGGTCGTTTTTGCTCCCGGTCAGAACACGGCCATCCAGAGGGGCGAATCCCCCGCTGGAATCAGGATCTGGAGCGCGGATTTTCAGGCTTTCCCGGATTTACAGGATCGGCTTGAATCGATAGGCTGTGACACTAAGTGGTACCAGACATTCCGGTGAGTCCGCCCCTGCAGCCTGCTGAGAGCGAAATGGATTGGCATCGGTATCCAAACCGGCCGGATCGTGTCAGACTTCGGCATGCCCGGCAGCTTCACTCCCTGATATTGTCCAAACTGAATCCGATCCGTAGACGTCCGACTTCGTGGCCGCGTTCGAGCAGCTTGACCACCTATATCCACCCCAAGATATAAGGAGGCAGAAATGAAAAAGTTGTTAGCTACCGTTTTTGCGGCCATCTTCCTGTTGATGGCGGCCGCCGGCACCGCCGCGGCCTGGCAGAATGGAGGCGCAGGATATCCCTGGCACCACCCGGGGAGTTTCGAACCCCGCGTGGCCTTTGACTTGAATCCCGACCCGCGTATCGTGGAAGTGGTCCTGGTGGCCCGCATCGCCCCGGTGGAATTCGAACCCGGTGTCTATACGGAAGTCTGGACCTACAACGGCGGCATCCCGGGGCCGACCATCGAGGCCGAGGTGGGCGATACCCTGATCGTCCATTTCTTCAACCTGCTCCCGGAGGAGACCACCGTCCACTGGCACGGGCTGGAATCGCCGGCCGACATGGACGGCAGCAACATCGCGCAATTGGCCGTGGAACCCCATGGCTACTTTCGCTACGAACTGCCCCTGCTGCAGGCCGCGACCTATTGGTACCATCCCCATATCCGGGTCGCCGAACAGGTGGAAAAGGGACTCTACGGTGCCCTGGTCGTCCGCGATCCCCAGGAGGATGACGACCTGGGCCTGCCGGACAGGGACAAGGTGGTGGTGCTGGATGACATCCTGCTGGACGAGAACGGCCAGGTGGCCGACCCCCTGCCGGCCGATCCCGTGGAGCGCGCCAAGACGCTGCTCAACGGCCGCGAAGGCAATACGCTGCTGGTCAACGGCCGGCCGGCCCGGGTGCTCGATGTCCCCATGGGCAGGCCCCAGCGCTGGCGCGTGATCAATACGTCCAACGCCCGCTTCATGCGGATCTCCATCCCGGGGCACACCATGTACCGCATCGGCGGAGACGGCGGCTTGCTGGAACATCCGTTGGCGCTTCCGGAAATTCCGCAGATCGAAGATCCCGAATCCGGCCCCGTGTCCGATCCCGACCCGGACAAAGGGCTGCTGCTGAGCGTGGCCGAACGGGCCGATGTGGTGTTCACCCCCATGGGCCGTTTCGGCCAATTGATCCCGGTGCAATGGCATGATTTTCCCCGGGGACTCCATGAGACCTTTCTCAAGCCGGACGGCACCATCGGCTTCCAGGATTCGGAGGAAGACGGCAAGCGCCCGCCGCGCACCTTGATGTATCTGCGGCTGGTGGGCTTCCACCATGGCGGAGAATATATCCCCCCCGACAACCTGCGCGTCATCGACCCCATCGACTCCATTGGGGCGGCCCCCCTGAAGGTGATTTTCGGCCATACCCCGCCCGATGAAAACGGCAATGTCACCTTCTTCGCCGCCACCGATGACTACACCCTGCCCCCAGCCGGCGGAATTCCCACACCTTTCGATGCGGTGACCCCGGCCATCGCCCAGGACGTCTTCGTCGGCGAGACCCGCGTCTGGGAAATCACGAACCTCACCGGAGGCGATCATCCCTTCCATGCCCATGGCTGGTTCTTCCAGCCCATCGAGGTCCAATACTTCGACATGGACAACCCGGCCAACAACCGGATCGAGCCGTTTCCCTTCCTGGAAGAGAAAGACACCGTCCGGGTGCCCAAGCGTCCCGGCGCCGCGGGCCGCAGCCGCACGGTCCTGCGCGCGGTGGTGCGCTTCGACGACGAGGGCCGCGAAGGCCGGGTGGCCGCCTCGGGCAAGGATCCCACGGCCGAAGAGGGATCCGGCGGCTGGGTGTTTCACTGCCACATCAACGAGCACAGCGAGGTCGGCATGATGTCGTTTATCGAAGTGTTCGAACCCGAACCCTGAATTCAGGTTCGAAAGCATTCCCGCCGGCGGAACCGGCCCCATCGCCGCCGGCTTTTTCAATGCGCCGGTCCCCACGTCGGCCCGCGGGGACCGGCCGCACCCTGCCTTTCCTATACCACCGGTCCGAACATGCCCTAGGGTAGGGAAATACCCCATAGAAATCAGGTTCTGGAGGGCCGCTTTTCAGGCTTTCCCGGATATACAAAACCGTCCCGATTCGATAGAGTATGGTACAAAGTGGCAGTATCTGGACCGGTGAAGACGGACAGCCGCCGTTCACCACTTGAATCGGCGTCCTACACGGGGCGCCTTTGTTTACCTCCAGAAAGGAGATGACCATGCGATCCAATCGCCTTGTTGTGATACTGAGTTGCCTGTTGGTGCTTGTCCCGGCCGTCGCGGCCCGGGCCGAGTTCGCCGGCGTGTCCGGCTTCCAGACCCGCGATCCGGTCAACGACATCGTACTCGTCGATGGCGACCCGGCAAACATCGCCCGCAGCCTGGCCAACGGCTTTCCCCTGTGGATCCAGGATGCCGCCGGCAACAAGCTGGCACCCGGACTGGATTTCGGCGCCATCGTCCCGGTTCCGGCCAATCTCATCGACCCGGGGGAACGGTTGACCCTCGGAGGCGTCAACGCCTTCAAGGTGGCCGAGGCGCTGAACCTGAACCCGACCCGCCCGGTGGTCTTCAACGGCGGACAAGGTCTGCAGAATTTCCCGGAGCTTTTCCCCTACTTCAGCCTGGTGGCGGAGCAGATCGGCGACTTCAACGGCAACGGCGTCCAAGACGGCCTGATCCTGGTGGACCACTCGGTGCTGGGCAGCTTCATCTTCGAATTCCCCGTGGACGGCGATCAATTCATGCTGGCCACCACCTTCGTCCGCCTGCGCAATCTGCCTGCGGTAACCGGGTATACCCTCTCCACGCCATACGGCAGCTACACCTTCGGCGTGGCCGGTCCCGACGTAAGAATCGACCAGAGCATCCCGGTGGTGGTTCTGGCGCCTCCGGCGCTGCCGCCGGCCGGCGATTTTCTCTCGGTCCTGGCCCCTCCCGGACCGGCCATCGCCATTCGCGATGTGGCGTTGACTCCGGGGGCCGGCGTCAATATCAATGCCTTCTTTGCCTGGCGGCAGCAGGAAGTAACGGCTTACGACGCCGCATTCCAGGCTGCTTTTCCCTTGGCCGGCGCTCCGCCCACGCCGGGTGTGGAAGCCGGGGTAGCGGATCAGATTTTCAAACCCATCCTGGATACACTCGGTACGGAAATCAGCCGCCAGCTTTATCTGGCCATTCCCCAGATCGTGCCCGACCTGCCGCCGGCCAACTTCGTGGCCGCGGCCGAGCAGGCGGTGTTTAACGGCGCCAACACGCAACAAACGGTCACCTTGACCGCCCCGGTTGCAATCGACCCCAACAATATCGATGGCAACGGGAATCCCAACGACATCGTGATCACCCGTTTTTCGCTCCAGGGCAAGGTTTTCAACGAAGGCCAGAATGTCGAACCCACTGCCCTTGCCGACGCGGGCAATGCGGCGGGCGGCACCAGCAGCCTGATTATCAACACCGACGGAACCCCGCTGGACGTGACCCTCAACGATACCGACCCGGTGGGCAACAACAACGTGCACGGCATCCATCCCCAGGCCGTGATGGCCATTCCCTTTGACGAGGCCAAGATCGCCGCAGCAATCTCTTTTGCCGACCTGCCCAAGGCCGCCAACGGCAGCGGCAACCTGGCCCTGGTGGCGGAAGTGGCCACCGAACAGGGCGGCACGGTTCGGCGGGTCATCGACACGGTCACCGCCCGGACCAACTTCCTGTACACACCCCCGCCGGACCCGGCGCCGGGACAGCTTTTCTCCGGCACGGACCGCTTCCTCTACGTGGTGCAGGACACCGGCGGACTGCTCTCCGCCGCCGCGGTCGCAACCATCAACGTGGAGGCCATGACCATGTCGGCGGAGTACCGCGCCAAGACCGGTCGCTGGCGCATCCGCGGCACCAGCTCGGCCCAAAGCGCGCCGGACCCGCTCAACCCGGGCCAGACCCTGGCCAACACGATCTCCATATTCAACGGCGCCAGCATACCGGCCGGGGCCACGCCCATGGCCAAGGCCACGGTCCAGACCGACGGCACCTGGCAGTTCGAAGGCAAGCTGCCGGTGAGCCCGGACGGCACCATCAGCTGCCGCTCGGCCAACGGCGTGCCCTTGCCCAATATCGTGATCAAGCTGAAGTAGAACCTGCGAAGGGCAACGGCATGGGGAAGAGAATGGAAGCAGGCTGCGAAGGGTTCCTCTGCAAACGCAGTCAAAAGATCGCATCCATGGGATGCGCCGAAGGAGACATATCATGAGAAGTTTCAACATCACCCGATGGCTGGCCGCACTCATCCTGATCGCGGGGGCGTTGCCGGGCCTGACCCCTCCCGCGTGGGCCCAGCAGGTCACCGATTTAAATGCCGTGGCCACGCCCATCCCCCATCCGGACAACCTGGCGATCTACGTGAAGGGAGTGGTGCCGGCCGGTCAGCCGGTGCCCAACGTCACCCCGGTCCGCCAGACCATCTACCCCTACAAGCTCATCGCCCTGGGGAAAGCCTTCTTCTGGGACATGCAGGTGGGCAGCGACGGAATCCAATCCTGTGCCGCCTGCCATTTCAAGGCCGGCATCGACGACCGGGAGCGCAACACCATCGTGCCCGGCGCCGACGGTGTGTTGCAGCCCGGTGTGGGCAAGAATGCCGACATCGCGCAGGCGGCCTTTCCCTTTCACAAGCTCAACGACCCCATGAACCGCGGATCGGGCGGCACCCTGACCAACGATCCGGCGGTGGTCCATGATTTCGACGACGTGATCGGCGCCCAGGGGGTGCCCACGGTGGATTTCGTCGGGGTCCACAAAGGCCGCCGGGACGACACCGGCCGCATCCGGCGCGATGCGTCCCAGTCGCTCAACGGCCGCAATATCCGCCAGATCACCGGCCGCCAGGCCCCCACCACCATCAACGCCGTCTTCAACCTGATGAATTTCTGGGACGGCCGGGCCCACAACATCTTCAACGGCGTGGACCCCTTCGGGCCCCTGACTCCGGATGCCCGGGTGCACCGCTGGAACGGTACGGCCGTCGAAGATTTCAACATGCTCACCCCGGCCACGGTCCTGGTCAATTCCTCCCTGGCGTCCCAGGCGGTGGGGCCGGTCCTCAGCGACGTGGAGATGTCCTGGAAGGGCCGCACCTGGCCGGCGGTCGGCCGCAAACTCTTTTCCCGCAAGCCCCTGGCCGGCCAGACCGTGCATCCCCAGGACAGCATCTTCGGTTTCCTGGGCCTGATCGATCCCAGTGGCAAGGGGCTCAACACCACCTATGCGGACCTGATCCGCGAGGTTTTCCAGGAACCCTTCTGGAACGCGCCGGCCGGTAATACTGTCACGGTGGACGGCGAGGCCTACACCCTGATGGAGGCCAACGCCTCCCTCTTCTGGGGCATCGCCCTGATGGCCTACCAGAGCACCCTGGTATCGGACGACTCCCCCGTGGACCGCTCCATGCGGGGGGATGCCACCGCCATGGCCAATTTCTCGGCCCAGCTTTCGGCGGTCACCGGCATCGCCGGCCTGGACGCCCAGCGCGGCAAGAGCCGCTTCGAGTCCGGCGCCACGGCATGCGCGGTGTGTCACGGCAATGCGGAGACCACCGTCGCCACGGTATCCAACCTGGCCGTGCTGGACCCCCGCTTCGGCGTACCCCTGGAAGCCAAGGTGGAACTCATGCCCTCACACGGCACCCTGACCGACAACGTGCTGCGTTTCTATGACATCGGCTTCTACAACATCGGGATGCGCCCCACCGGCGAGGACCGCGGCCGCGGCGGTTTCGCGCCCAGCGGCCTTCCCCTGGCCTTCAGCCGCCATAGAGACGTGACCCGCTTCCCGAATCTCGATTTCACGGTGGGCGGCACCTTCCAGTTGAATCCCTTGTGCGCGGACGTGGAGGCGGCCGCCTTGGGCCTGACCTGCCCGCCCCTGGCCGAGAACGTGCCCATCGACGAGGGCACCACCCACGACACGGCCGAACCCTTCGGGGCGGACGGCAACCTGGCGGTCAACGGGTCCTTCAAGGTGCCCAACCTGCGCAATATCGAGCTCACCGGCCCCTACTTCCACACCGGCGGCATGCTTACCCTGATGCAGGTGGTGGAATTCTATACCCGCGGGGGCGACTTCAACGAGCGCAACGAAGCCTTCATCCCCATCGACTTCCAGGACATCATCAACAACCTGAACGACGGCGCCACCCCCGGCTCCAACCTGCTGGAACGCCAGCACATCGTGGCCTTTTTCCTGGCCCTGACCGACGAGCGCGTGCGCCAGGAAGCGGCGCCCTTCGACCATCCGCAGTTCTTCTACGCCGAGGGCCATGACAACGAGATTATCGGCAATCCGAAAACCACCCGGACCCTGAAGGACGTCATGGTGGAGGTCAAAGCCACCGGCATCAACGGACGCAGCGTCGAGGGAATCGCCCCCCTGGCGCCGAGCTTCGCCGATCCGGGGGACACCCTGTTTCACTTCCGGCCGACCCAGTAATCGAAAAAAGGGACGCGAACCATTACATACAAGGAGAAGATCATGAAAATAGAAAAAACGATACTGACGGTTATGTTTTCCGCCCTGCTGACCACCCTGGTGGCCTGTGGCGGCGGCGGGGGTGGCAATGGCGGCGGCAGTCCCAACCCCAATGTTCCGCAAACCCCCGGGGCGGTTGATTTGACCTTCGGAAGTGCGGCAAACCTGAGCAATCCCTCCCTGGGCAATTTTTCCACGGCCGTGGCCGTCAACTCGGCCGGCGTGGCGGTGGGCATGGCCGACGACCCCAGCGATATCAACAAGGCCGCCAGATGGACCATCGTTCTCAACGACACCGATGCCGTGGAACAGGACGCCCAGGTCCTGGATGGCCTGGACAGCACCTACAGCGCCGCCTATGACATCAATGACAATGGACTGGTAGCCGGCGAATCGGCCGACGGGACGGCTATCGTTCCAGTGGTCTGGCCCTCCGGCGTCACCACGGCCACGGCCTTGTCCCTGCTCACCGGCGGCATCAACGGCGCTGCCTACGGCCTCAATGCAAGCGACCAGATCGTGGGCGAATCCGATGACGGGACCGCCAACCTCACCGCCGTTTTCTGGGCCTCCTCCACCTCCGCCCCCACCGCCCTGCCGGGCCTGGGCGGCCCGAAGAGTGCGGCCTATTTTCTCAACGATACCGGCGAAGCCGTGGGGGAAGCCGAAGACGGCGCCGGCCTGCGACACGCCGTGGTCTGGGATGTCATCAACGGCACCCTCACAGCGACTTTGCCCATGCTCAATGCCGACGACACCGGTGCCCTGGCCCTGAGTATCAACACGGCGGGACAGATCGTGGGCGAGATAGAATTGGCCGACGGCAGCAGTCGGGGCGTCTTATGGCAGCCTGACGGAGCCGGCGCATACGCGGCGGTGGACCTGGGACCCAACAACGCCTCGGCGATCAACGATGCCAACATCATCGCCGGCAATTTCACCAACGCGGGGCAGATCGAGACGGCAGCGGTCTGGGACACCGTCACCCCCACCCCCGAGGCCAGCAACACCGTGGCGGAAGGCGTTCTTTTCAGCCATGCATACGGCCTCAACGACAACAACCTGGTGGTGGGAGTCCGCGACAACCTCGCCTTTGCTGCCGCCGGCCAGTAATGGCGGACAAATGGTGGATCTACCTCGTTTGATCCGAACCGTTCTGAAATGATCTTCGGCGGTGCCGATTCCAAGCGAGATGGTACCATCGAAGGCCCGGACGACGGGTCGATTCCCTTTGCCGGCGATAGTCGGCCAACGACACCCTCCCCTCCAGAACCAACGCCCTGCCGGAAACGGCAGGGCGTTTGCCTTGATCGGATGCCTCGCAAGCCCGATGCCATTGCCGGGCCCATCGCCGTCCTCTCCGACCAGGTGGAGCACCTGGTACTCGCCTTGCACCCCGGCTTCTAAGACGTTTTCGTATCCGCCATGTGTACCCGGACCTGAAGCTTTGGCGACCGACGGTATCCCCAGGCCGGATCAAAAACTTGTGATTTTGGGGCGCTTATGTCATATAGATTGATATAAGGACAACCTAACCTTCCTAGAATGTTCGAATTTTTGGTATTCATGATCCTTTCATCAGGTGGCGGCGACCGTTATGTGTAAAAAGAATCCGGATTCTTTGGACAAGCCCGATTCAAATCCGGAAAACAACCGTCCCATCTCCTCCGACGGCGCCCGGAGCAGTCGCCTGGGGGCCACCCTGACGGAATTGATCGACGTGATGGATATCGCCTTGTGGGAACTGGATCTGGAATACCGGGTGGTGGGCTACAATGAAAAAGCCAGGCGGATCTATGGCGACCACATTTCAGGCAAATATTGCTACCGCATCGTCGATAACGACGACCATATTTGCGATCAATGCCCGGCAAAACTGGTGTACGACGGACAACCCAGCGGAAGGGCGGAGCGCAGCAGGATCGATGTCACCGGCAAGAAGATCCATATCGACCACATCGCCACACCGATAAAGAACAAACGCGGCGAATTGACCGGCATCCTTATCTTTATCATCGACATCACCAAGCACAAATTGATGGAAACGGAACTCCTCCGGCATCGCGACAGGCTCGAAGAAATCGTACGCGAGCGTACGCTGGCGCTGGAGGAACAAAAGGCCGGATATCGCGAACTATACGAACGGTCCAATCGGCAGGAAACGCTCTATCGCTCCCTGCTGAACAATTCTGCGGATGCCATCGCCATCTATGACCTGGTTGGACATGTGACATACATCAACCCCAGTTTTACCGAAACCTTCGGCTGGCACCTGGAAGAATTGAAAGACCGAAGAATTCCATTTGTTCCCTCTTCGGAAAGCGATGTGACCGGAGAAAAAATCAAGCAGGTGATAGAGGCCGGACAGCCGGTGAAAAACTTCAAGACCAGGCGTCTGACCAGGGACGGCCGCGTGCTCGACGTGGAAATCAGCGCATCCAGGTATTTGGATCATGATGGTCGGCCGGCTGGAATGCTGGTGGTCATCCGGGACAATACCCGGGCGAGGGCATTGGAAGCCCAACTGCAGCAAAGCAAGAAAATGGAAGCCATCGGAACGCTGGCCGGTGGCGTGGCCCATGATTTCAACAATATTCTCATGGGCATTCAGGGCAGGACGTCCTTGATGATGACCGAAGTAGAAGAAAACTCGTCCATCCATAATCACTTGAGCAGCATTCAGGAGTATATTAGGAGCGCCACAGACCTGACCAAGCGGCTTCTGGGCTTTGCCCGCGGCGGGAAATATGAAGTCAGGGCCGTCAACCTCAATGAGCTGATCAATAAAAGCATTGAAATGTTCGGCCGAACCAAAAAAGAAATTACGATCCACAAACGGCTCAACAAACAGCTTTGGAACGCCGCGGTAGACCTTCAGCAGATCGAACAGGTCCTGCTCAATCTCTACGTCAATGCCTGGCAGGCCATGCCGGGCGGCGGCAACCTTTTCCTGTCGTCCGACAATGTCACATTGGATGAGGCCCAGGAAAGGCCGTTTCAGGTGCAGGCGGGTGATTATGTAAAGATCTCCATCACGGATACGGGCGTCGGCATGGACGCGGCGACCATGCAAAAGGTGTTCGATCCTTTCTTTACCACCAAAGAGATGGGACGGGGCACCGGGCTGGGACTGGCGTCCGCCTACGGCATTATCAAGAACCACAACGGTTTCATTACGGTGTATAGCGAAAAGGGGCATGGCAGCGCCTTCAATGTCTACCTTCCGGCCACTTCCGATGCATGTACCCCGGCGGCCACCAAAATCTCACCCGTATTGGAAGGCGATGAGACCATCCTGCTGCTGGACGACGAACAAATGGTACTGGATGTCGGCAGGCCGATGTTGGAAAAAATGGGATACCGCGTCCATTCGGCTGCCAGCGGACAGGAGGCGCTCGATATTTACAACCGCCATCGGGCGGAGATCGCGCTGGTGATTATCGATATGATCATGCCCGGAATGAACGGCGGTCAGGTCTACGACCGGTTGAAACAGATCGATCCCGATGTGAAAGTATTGCTTTCAAGCGGTTACAGCATCAATGGCGACGCAAAAGAGATCCTCTCCCGCGGGTGCAACGGGTTTATCCAAAAACCCTTTGGACTCTGCGAATTATCCCGCAAAATCCGGTCTATCCTGGACACCTGAGCCATCCTCGAGAATTTATCTCCCCATTTGCGCAGCGCCGGCTGAGTGATCTCCAGGACAGGTGCGATTACCTGGCGATGCGCAGGCGTGGACCATATCGGTTCCCGTCCAAGGCGCCTCGCCCACTACGATTCAAGGCAAGATTCATGGTCATTTAATAGACTCATTGTTAATTTAAATTAATTTATGTTGCTTTTTATATATTCATATGCAATAATAAAGAATATTTTTACCAACAGTTAATTATTATTAATTACAATGAACAGTCGTTTCAACAATTTCTTCCTGCGGACGTCTGAGATAACCGGGATATCCACCTTGACTGAACTGGCCAAGGTCCTGGGTGTCAACCGATCGGCCGTATCCCAGGCGCGCAGGAAAGACTCGATACCTGCCAAATGGCTTTTGACCCTGTTTCATCGCTATCGCCTGAATCCAGGTTGGCTTGAAGATGGAAAGGGCCCGAAGATCCTGGAATCTGCTGAAGGCGGTCATCCCGACTTCCACAATGTTCCCAAGGTAGAGGCGCGCCTATCCGCGGGTGGCGGTTCATTCGATACCCAGGATAACCTGAAGGAGCATTTTTCCTTTCGAACCGAGTGGCTGAGGAATAAGGGCATCATCGCCAAGATGGTACTCATGGAGGTATTCGGCAACAGCATGGAGCCGGAGATCAAAGACGGCGATACCGTCCTGATCGATCAATCGCAGAACAAGATTATCGCCGGTGCCATCTTTGCCGTCGGTATCGAAGATACCATCCTGGTCAAACGAATCGAGAAACATCCGCAGAAGCTGGTGCTGCTCAGCGACAACAAGGCGTACGATCCCATCTATCTTTCCCAGGATGAGGCTGAGCGCGTTCGCATCATCGGCAAGGTACTCTGGATATGCAGAGAAATGAGGTAGGCCCATGTCGGTTCCTGTGTACAGATATATACAACCCGTCCAAAAATTAAGCCAAGCCGCATACAGGCCCGCGGGCAGATTCGTGCTCAAGGCCATGCTAGATTGTGCCACAATGGTGGTTCTGCTGATGATTGCCGTGTGTACCACATTAATTCTAGGACTGTGAACAAGAGGGGAGATACGGAGATGACCGGAGAATTGATCGAATGCCCCAAGGATCCGTGCAATCGATATTTAAAGGAAGTCTGTTCGACCTTGTTTCAAGAAAGCGATTACAGGCCCTGGTGCCGACAATGTCTTCATTTTCAATCTTCGGAACCGGCACATTCACGCGGCGAATGACGGCAACCATACGGATCATTGAAGTGCGGTGCGCATTTATTTGAACATTCGTCCTGATATGGTTACATCCCTTGCACTTCGGCGTGCCAAGCATTGGTATTGGATCTTCAAATGGCAAGCCGATAATTACTTAATATCAATCAATATTCCAAGATCCAGCCAAACCCGGCGTCAAAGAGGCGTCGCCTTCCGATATATTGGCATAGCTCCCCCTTGCTGGCCTGGGAAAAATTATCTGTCCTGATTTCAGGGGACTAATCAGATAAATTGTCATTCCGCTCGATTGAAGTGCTATCCTGGCAGGCATCTTGCTTATCGATACGACGTACTTCTACTCACTGGTTGGAAGTTTACCGGCCAGGCATGGAACCGCAGCCCGAAAAAAGGTGAGCGATCAAGGCCGGGCCTTAAAAAGTAGAATCCCCGAATTATGGGGCCACATAATTCGGGGATCAGGAAACACCATCCAGGGGAGTTCATCTGCCAGCCGACAGAGCGCACCATCTGGAAGGACAATACTCACTCTATGCGCTTCTTGACGAACTGTCAACCGCCTCCCCTGGGGACAGGAGCAATCCAATGTATTCCCGAACCAGAAATCCCGGGGGCTTGACACTCTCAATGCCGTCATTTGTAAGCCGTAAACCAAATAATATCAACACGCTTCGTCCCAGTGGATCCCATGGGGTCCGCTCCGGAGGATATTCGATGCCTTTGGATAATACCATGGCACCAATGAACTCGAAGAAACCGACGCGCTGCACGACGTTCCTGATAACGTTTCTTTTGATCTTGTTGTTTTGGCTGCCGTCCCTGGCAGTGGCCGCACAGGTGACCCTGGCATGGGATCCCAATACCCCTGCACCCGATGGCTACCGTGTCTTTCAACGTTTGGACGGTGATACTTACGATTACGGCAACCCGGCCTGGCCCCAACCCGGCGACGACCCGACCCAATCCACCTGTACCATCGACAACCTGCCGGAAGACACCCTAGTCTATTTTGTCGTCCGGGCCTTTGTCGGCGATGAAATGAGCGGCGATTCCAATGAGGTCGCCTTCCAGACCGGCTCGACTTCGCCTGCACCCCATTCAATCTCGGCCTCCGCCGGTCCCAATGGTTCGATTTCACCTTCCGGCGTCATCTCGGTGGCTGACGGCGATTCCCGTAGCTTCAGTTTTACCGCCGACAGCGGATACCATGTGGCCGACGTTCTCATCGACGGGCAATCCGCAGGCCCCATGGGCAGTTACACCTTCAGTGGAGTCTCTCAGGACCATTCCATCGCAGTCCAGTTCGCGGCCGACACCTACAACATAGAGGCCTCGTCCGGTATGGGCGGAACGATTTCTCCCTCCGGGACGGTCAACGTAGCCCACGGTAGCAGTCGAACCTTTACTTTTGCATCCTTGAGCGGATTTCACGTGGCCAATATTGTTGTCGACGGACATTCTCTGGGCGCTGCGGGAAGCTATACCTTCTCCAATATCACCCAGAATCACTCCATCGGTGTGACATTTACCACCGATGTCTATACCATCACCGCATCAGCCGGAACGGGCGGAAGCATTTCACCATCCGGAGCCATTGCCGTCGCCCATGGCGCCAGCCAGACGTTTACCTTTGCCCCCCAGGCCGGCTACCATGTGGCCAATGTCACTGTGGACGGTCAATCCCTGGGCTCCATCGAAAGCTACGCCTTCTCCAACATCACCGGCAACCATACCATTTCAGTGAATTTTTCGGCTGTCACCTACACCATCACCGCCACCTCGGGTGCCGGTGGCACGATTTCTCCCTCCGGCGTCGTTACCGTGGCCGCCGGCGGGAGTCGCGAGTTCACCGCCATTCCTTCATCTGGTTATGTGGTCCGGGAAATGCGGATTGACGGCGGATCCGTCGGTGCTCTCACCAGCTACAACTTTACCAATGTCACCGCCAACCATGTCGTCGAGGCCCGCTTCGAACTCGGCAACCAGGCGCCGCGTGCAGAGGCCGGCGCCACCCAGACGGTGGAATCCAACGCGACGGTCATTCTCGACGGATCGGCATCCAGTGATCCGGAAGGCGGCAACCTGAGCTTTCAATGGATTCAGAACAACACACCGCTCGTGAATTTGAGCGGCGCAAACCAGGCCATCGCAACCTTCACAGCCCCCGAGGTCACGGATCAGAGTCTCACCCTGGTGTTTGAACTTCGGGTCACCGATCCCAAAGGGCTCGTTTCCTCCGATACCTGCCTCGTCCAGGTCAGCCCTCCCACGGGCGTCGATACCGATGGAGACGGCACGCCGGACAGTGTCGACACGGACGATGACAATGACGGCATGCCCGATACATGGGAAACGCAACACGGGTTGAATCCCCTGGTAGATGACGCGGATGCCGATCCCGACAAGGACGGCGTCACCAACCTGGAAGAATACCAGGCCGGCACCAATCCCAATGAAGCCGGTGCCAACCGCGAGCCTGCCGCACCGATGCTTATCTATCCGGTTTACGGCGACACCAGCGTGAACCTGACCACATGGTTGAAGGGATCTGCGTTCGAAGATCCCGATACCAATGACACGCACGCAAAATCTCAATGGCGGATCATCGAAAACGGGAGCCAACAGCTCGTCTGGGATGTTACGGCCCAGAATAAAAAGCTGACCAGCATTCGTGTCCAGCGCCTTGTATTGAGCGAATCCACGACATACACGGCCAAGGTTCGCTATTTCGACCAGCAGGGCCTGCCTTCGCAATGGTCCGCACCGGTTGAGTTCACCACCGAGATCGACCGCAAGGACAGAAACGGAAATAAGATCCCGGATAACCAGGAGGCGCCGGCAAACACCGATCTCAACGGCGACGCCATCTCCGACAGCGAGCAACAGTCGACCGTCATGAGCCTGGCCTCCTACGATGGACAGCACCTGATGGCCGTCAGCACGGAATCGGACGCCAATGACGCCGTCGTCCTGGGGGTGGAAAGCGTCGATCCTGCAACCCTGGATGTCCCGCCGGCGGACTCTGCCCAACTGCCATATGGCCTGCTGGGATATAAAATCAAGGTGGCCCAGCCTGGCGACAGTGCCACGATCACCATTCATCTGTCCGACGCCCTCCCGCCGGAATCGAACCAGTGGGTGAGCTACGACAGCCTAGATGAATGGGTGGATTGCACGGCCGATGTTCAGGTGGCCGGCGATGGCAGGACGGCAGTCCGTACCATCACGGATGGCGGTACGGGGGATGCGGACGGCGTGGCCAACGGAACCATCGTCCAGCTGTCCGGCCCCCAGGTCGGAGCGGCGACCGGTGATCCGGAATCGGGCTCTGGTCTCGAATTGTCGGATGGCAGCATACCCTCGTCCACAAAAGATCATACTGCCGGCTGCTTTATCGGCTCGATATTCTAGAAAAAAGGTTTGCGCACCCAAGGCGCAACGGGCGGGTCCCAAGTGTACATGGATGGGGTGGGACCCGCCTGTCCTTTTCCAACTTTCGTTTCTATCTGCATTAGATGGAGTTCAGGTAGATTTTGAGGTTGATTTTTTTATTCCTCAAGTTCAATTTGCCCCGAATGCTTTTGCGGTAAGACTCGATGGTGCGCACCGAAAGATTGAGCAGCCCCGCCATTTCCTTCGAGGTTTTGCCTTTGCGGATCAGGTTGACGACCTGCAGTTCGTTGGGCGAGAACAGGTAATACTTGTCCGAGAACTCCGGCAGGGATGACCCGACGACGTCGTCCAGATTCATGCGGATGACTTCCAGCAACTGCTTCTGCCTCTCCCGCAGTCCGCTGTTGCCCAGGCGTTCCAGGTAGGGATCGATCAACTCCTTTAAATTGAGACGAATCAGTTCTTCCGCGCGTTCCTGATCTTCGGTGCGCTTGTCCAGCAACACGCGCATGGCCGTATTCATCTCCTTCAGCCGCACGCCACTGGCCACCAGCTTTTCCGAAGCCAGGGTCCGCTGGTCGATTTCCTTCCTCAGTTCCTGGTTGACCTTGGCCAGCGCCGCCGTCCGTTCCTGAACCAGGTCCTCCAACTGTTGCCGATAACGGCGCAACTCCTCCAGGGAATTCTTCTCCTGGGTGATGAAATGAGCGACGACATTGGCGCCGGCCGGTTTCCCGTTATCGAAAAAATGGCGGATGTGAAACCGGGTCCACTCCACCGCGCCCCCCTTGGTCACGACCTGCAATTCCAGATCACCGGACAGCGCGTGACCGTCTGCCATAGCTTCGCAACGCTGTAGAAAGAGTTCCCGGCTTTCGGACGTCAACAGGTCCATGGGCGGCATCTTCAACAGCTCCTCCCGGGCATATCCGGTGGCCTGGCACATATAATCATTGACCGAAATAAATTTCTGATTCACCAAATCGATGCGATAAATGGCCACCGGCGACAATTGAACCATTTGCTCGTTAAGGGCCGTGCTTTCCTCCAACAGCTGGGCGAATTCATGTTTCTCCTCGACCTGGTGCGCCAATGCCCGGCTATCTTCGCAGATTTCGATCAGACGTGCCAAAGCCCCGAGCAACCCGCCATGCTGGTTCCCGGGTGGCAGTGGCGCACGGCAGTAGACGGATAGAACGCCGAATGGCCCGGTCCGCCGCATCACCGGGCAACTCAGGACGGTGAAGGAGGATCCTGCGGCCTTGGCAATTTCGCCACAGGGCCATTTGACCAGGTCGTCGATGACCAGAATCGGCTTTCCCGACCGTACAAAGGATTCGTACCAGAGTCTTTCGAGGCGATCGTTGCGCTCCGCTACGGAGCAGGGATGCCCCATGCTGTGGCGCGGAATCATTCGGTCCGCCGATATGTCGCAACGGTCGAATTGGGCATGGATGGCGGGAAACGCTTCCGCGGAAAACCTCACGACGGATGCGACGGCTTCGGGGTGCCCCGGCTGAAACCGGCGAATAAATGTAATAAACCGTTCGGACATAAGGTCAAGGTCATCCGTAAATACGACGTGCAAATCAGTCCCTTCGGGTTGCGTCAGTTTCTTATTAGGAGCGGCACCCTGAAAAGTCAATAACCCCCATGGCTTGACAAGGGTTCGCGGTCATGCTTGATTGCTATCGATCGAAGCGGGTACATTGCACATGCGGACAACCAGAAGCCAACAAGCGTCGTCCGACTCTTGCATCGTCAGGGAAACCGCGGCCAGAGACGATAGAATTGCCCTGCCCTTTTCGTGGGGAATCATCTGACATGGTCGCGGCAACTGACCGATCGAATGAAAAAGCGGTCACATGCAAACACTCAAGCTCATCTTGCCGATTGGCGTCGGACTCTTTTTCGTCTTTTTCGGGATCCATCTGCTGATCAGTTCATACAACCTGAACGACCCGTTCTCTTTCGTGATCACCTTTTTCGCCTCCAATCTGATGATCCTCATAAGCATTGCCATATCTTTGGGCTATGCCATCAAGCTTCGCCGGCTTCTGCGCGGCCCGGCCAAAAAGGACCAGGAGTGACCCCGCATCCGATCCGGTACGCAGAACATTATTCTTGACTTTAATATAATTTAAGAATATGTAGCATGAGAAAAAAGGCATACAAGAATGATTGACGAAATTGGTTTGAAAATTCTGAAGATTCTCCAAGACAAGGCTCGAATCCCCAATGTGGAGGTTGCGCGTCAGGTGGGCATGGCGCCATCGGCTGTGCTGGAGCGCATCCGCAAACTGGAGAAGCAGGGTTTCATCGACGGATATGAAGTCCGGCTGAACCCCCACAGATTCAAACGCAGCCTCGTCGGTTTCATCCATATCGTCACCCATCCCGTCGGCATCGATACGAAGCTGGAGAAGCAACTGGCCCGATTCGATGAGGTTCAGGAGATCCACTTCGTGACCGGTGACGACGGCTATTTAATCAAGGTGCGAGTGGCCGACACCCAGGAACTGGAAAGATTGGTCAGGAAAAAGATCAGGACCATCGAGGGGGTAAAATCCACCCGTACCTCCATTGTGCTGTCGACCCAGAAGGAGACGGCCCGGATTCCCATCGATGATCGAGACATAATCAAATAAAGCGAGGCAACCATGATCCGGATAAACGAGCACTATTTCAAACTGCAGGACAGCTATCTGTTCGCCAACATTGCCAAACGCGTCAATGCCTTTCAGGAAGCAAATCCATCCCGGGAAATCATCCGGCTGGGGATTGGAGACGTAACCAGGGCGCTGCCTGCCGCCTGTATCGAGGCGTTCCATACGGCGGTGGATGAAATGGCCCATGACAGCACCTTCCGCGGCTATGGACCCGAACAAGGGTACGATTTCCTCCGGGAAAAGATCGCCCTCCATGACTTCCAGGATCGTGGTGCCCGGATCTCGGCGGATGAGATCTTCGTCAGCGACGGGGCCAAGTGTGACACGGGCAACCTCCAAGAGATCTTTGCCGCCGACATCCAGGTGGCCATTCCCGATCCGGTCTATCCGGTTTATCTGGACACGAATGTAATGGCCGGCCGGACCGGCAATTACCGTGACGGCCGCTACGAAGGCATCACGTACCTGGATTGTACCCGGGACAGCGACTATCTTCCGCGGCTTCCCGACGGTCCCGTGGATCTGATATATTTGTGCTTTCCCAACAATCCAACCGGTGCCACCATTTCCATGGATGAACTTCAGACCTGGGTGGAGTTCGCCCATCGGCATAACGCCCTGATCCTCTACGACGCGGCATACGAAGCATTCATCCGTGACGATCAACTTCCGCGATCCATCTATGAAGTCGAAGGCGCCCGTGCGGTGGCCATCGAATTTCGAAGTTTTTCGAAAACAGCCGGATTCACCGGAACCCGCTGCGCGTATACTGTGGTTCCCAAAGAATGCAGAGCATATACGGCAGCCGGCGATGTCGTCGATGTACACCGGTTCTGGAATCGCCGCCATACCACCAAATTCAACAGTGTCTCTTATCCGGTGCAGCGGGCGGCGGAAGCCGTATACAGTCTCCAGGGACAGGGGGAAGTAAAGTCCCTGACCGATTACTACCTGAAAAATGCAGCGTATATCCGGCAGTCCGTAGAAGGTCTCGGCTTCGACTGTGTCGGCGGAGAGAATTCGCCCTACATCTGGATAAACGGCAAACGAGATTCGTGGGAGTTCTTCGATCTACTTCTGCATGAAGCGGGTGTCGTGTGTACCCCCGGGGCGGGTTTCGGACAATGCGGCCGGGACCATATCCGCATCAGCGCCTTTAACAGCTACGACCAGGTGCTGCTCGCCATGGAGCGCATCCAGCACGCATTGGCCGAGTAAAGCTTTGACCTCTTAAGGAGAACGATCACCATGCCGATGTCTCAGAATTTCCAGCAGCGACTCTTTGAAGTACTCCCCCAGATTGACCGTGAATTCGGGACTCCGTTTCATATCTACGATGAAATCGGTATCCGCGATACCGGCACGAAACTGAATAAGGTATTTGCCGGCATTCAAGGGTTCAGGGAGTATTTCGCCGTCAAGGCACTGCCAAATCCACGCATCCTTGAAATCATGGCCGACATGGGATTCGGATTCGATTGCAGCTCCATCCCCGAACTTCTTCTCTCCAGGCAGGCAGGCGGAAAAGGCGAAGACTTGATGCTCACTTCCAACAACACCGACCTGAAAGAGTTCCAGGTCGCCATGGAAGACGGCGGCTGCATCCTGAATCTGGATGATATCAGCCTGGTATCCAAGGTGCCGCATCTGCCCGAACTGATTTGCTTCCGCTACAACCCCGGCCCGCGCAGAAGCGGCAACAACATCATCGGCAACCCGGTCGAATCGAAATACGGTGTGGCCCACCACCAGCTTCTGGACGCCTACCGGGCAGCTAAATCCGCCGGCGCCGAACGCTTCGGCCTCCACACCATGCTGGCCTCCAACGAACTCAATTACGCCTACATGGTGCAAACCGTGAAAATGCTGCTTGAAATTGCCGAGTGGGTATCTTCGGAACTGGATTTACGGTTCGAGTTTATCAATATGGGCGGCGGCCTCGGCATTCCCTACCGTCCGGAGGACCCGGCGTTCGACCTTCAAGCCATGGGACATGAAATCGGCGCCTTATTTGCCGAATTTATCCGGCGCAACGGATATGCCCCGAAGCTTTACATGGAAAGCGGACGCTACATGACCGGTCCTCACGGGGTACTGGTAGTCAAGGCCATCAATCGCAAGGAGATCTACCGAACCTATATTGGCGTGGATGCCTGCATGTCCGCGTTGATGCGACCCGCAATATACGGTGCCTATCACCATATCGATGTATTGGGCAAATCGGTTGATGACCAGACCGTGGAAGTCGACGTGGTGGGATCCTTGTGCGAAAACAACGATAAGTTCGCCATCCAGCGGCCTCTGCCGCCAATCGACGAGGGCGATTTGCTGGTCATCCACGACACCGGCGCCCATGGTCATGCCATGGGATTCAATTACAACGGAAAACTGCGACCCCAGGAACTGCTCCTCAGGGCGGACGGCCGGATCGAACTGATCCGCCGCGCCGAAACCGTCCAGGATTATTTTGCAACCTTGCGGTTCGAACCCAAGATGGTTCGGCCTGTATAAGCCTGTTGACCTTTGCGACAAAAAGGATTAGGATGGGTCAAGTCTCGCTTGGGGAATTGGTCTTCTTTACGGGGGTGGAATTGATCAATTGTTACGTCAGGCGCGGCCCGCTGAAGACGATCTAACATCGTTTTCCCCTTGAATCGCTTGGTATATTGGCGGTATTCCAAAACAACCGTTAAAGTATTCCAAAAAGAAAACCGATAAGCTGACGGTGATACGATAGTTATCGATGCCCGGGAACCCCTCCTTCGCACTGGGTCGGTGCGTTTTGTGACGTCTTGCCATGGATGCCTCGAACCACCCAGTTCGCGTTCGTTTGTAGCCGCAGCAATTGATCATCGTATCGAGCATCCCCGCGCGATTTCATCATAGAGGAGAAATTTAATGGATGATTTTCTGCACAACCTGCGGAGCGGCAAGCTGAAACAACATGACCGCTCCAATCGTTCCTTCAACGATCCACAGTACAAAGGCGGCCATCGCCGCGGCATGGTCGACCGGCGCAAAAAAGACCAGGAAGTTTTTGAGCGGCTCAATGCCGTCAAGGAAGTATTGGAGGGCATATCCGAGACCCAGAAACGAATGGCCGATGCATACGAGGCACGGATACAGGCCGAAAACCGAAAGGCAAAGGCCATGGAAGTCTTGGCCGTGAACATCTACCGTATGCTCAATCCCAATGCAGACAACGCCGAGATGCTTTTTGCACAACAGCTGCCTGCCGAATCCGTCCCACCGAACGAGAGTCAGGCTTCCCCCGCGCCTCCCGAGGCCGCAACGGATAAACAAGCTGACACCAAACTGACCCCGGAAGATCGCGAGGCATTGTGCCAGATGATCGGTGGATTACGCGACGACGGCTGGAACTGGGAAAAAATCGCCCGCGAAATCGCATCGCAGGGATATCCCACCGTGTCGGGCAAAGGTATCTGGCGTGGTGTGATGGTGAAAAATCTTTACGGAAAATAGGCGGCCCAAAAAGGATCGACCCGCTTCGATACGGAAACACCGTGTCCCGCGATTTTCCGCGATCACGACAACGCGTCGCGCTCTCTCAAAGAAAAGGCGCCATCAGTTCCGTTGCCGATACCAGGCATAGGTCTGCTCCAGGCCGCGATCGAATGTGATCGATGGACCGTACCCCAAATTTTCCCGCGCTTTTTGAATTCCGGCCAGGGAGTGGACGATGTCACCCTCTCTCGCAGGTCCGTAGGTCGGTGATTTCCTGCAGCCGGCCAGACGGCTGATTTTGGCCCACAGGGCATCGATCGCGATGGAGTCGCTGGTGCCGACATTGAATACCCGGCCTGGGGCCTGGCCATTTTGGGCCGCCAACAGGTTGGCTTGAACCACATCGAGAACATTTACAAAATCACGGGTCTGCCGCCCATCTCCATAGATGATCGGCGCGGAATCATCGGCCGCGCACCGCATGAAAATCGAAATCACGCCCGAATAGGGCGAGGAGGGGTCCTGCCGCGGACCGTAGACGTTGAAATATCGCAGGCAAACCGTATCCACGCCATACAGACGGTGGTAGAGTCGGGCATATTGCTCGTTGGTCCGTTTCTGAACCGCATAGGGGCTTAAGGGATTTGGCGGCATCGATTCGATCTTGGGCAATTGCGGATCGTCTCCGTAAACCGCACTGGAACTGGCCAATACCATGCGGCCGACACCTTGCCGCCGGGCCGCATCCAATACGTTCAAAGTCCCCAAATCATTAATGCGCGCGGATCCCACCGGATCGTCCACGGTCTTGGTCACCGAGACCACCGCGGCATGATGGAAGACCGTGTCGCATCCCTTGCAGGCTTCGGCTACGATCTGCGGGTCCTGAATATCGCCTTCGATAAAGGTCAGGCGATCCTTCATGCCGTCGAGATTTTCCAGATTGCCGCTGGAAAGATTGTCCAGGACGGTGACTCGACAACCCCGTAGGACCAAGGCCTCGGTAAGGTGAGAACCGATAAAGCCGGCACCTCCGGTGACGAGCGCACGGGTGATACGATGGGTCATATCCGATCTCCTCTGGTCAGATAGCTGGTGTCTCTTCCGATCACCTTGTCATTCCAGCCCATCGATAGTATGGGAAAAAGAAACCGTCAATCAATATTCATTCGCCGCGATGCCCAACGAACGCCCACCGGCTGAAAAAAGGAATATGGCCGCCGCCCACCGCATCGATTGCCGTAAATGCCGCCATTACTTTGTCACCTGGGAACCCGCCTGTCCCCATGGCTGCCGCAGGATGCGTTTCAAGAGCCCTGGCATGCCCAGTGCGGTGGTGTATCAGAGCTCGGGAACCCGCTGCCGGGCCTTCGAGAAGAAAGCCCCCCGGACCTCCAAATGAGATGCCGTAATCACTTGACACTTGCAGTCACTCCTTTTAGCTTGGGATTATCGACGTTGCAGGATCAACCCATCATCGCAGGAACATTCCGATGACAACCATCGATTTGAGACTATTCGCAACCTTGGAACAACGTGCCCCGGCCAACGCCGAACGCTATCCCATCACGGCCGGTATGACCGTCGCGCAATTGATCGAAGAATTGCCCATCACCGAGGACGAAGCCAAACTCATCTTCATCGACGGCGTCCGTGCCGGCAAGGAGGCCCGACTCCAAGGCGGTGAACGCATCGGGATCTTCCCGCCGGTGGGCGGCGGGTAGGCCGTGCCGCAATCCATCGCCTATGAAACTTCGGCCCCCAAATCCGAAAAACCTGCCTGATCCCAAGGCCGGCGGCACCACCGCCGCTTCCGGCAGCCGGGTCTATCCATCCGAAGGGCATCCCGGCCTGGTTTCCGGGCTGATACGGGGGCTGATCGGCACCGCCGTGTTGATCGGCCTGCCGCTGGTGGGTGTTTTGACCACCCGGGAGGATCTGGCAACCTACCTGGAATTTCCGCCGTTGACCCGCTATGTGGAGCACGCCACTTTCGACCCGGCCGCATTCATCGTCCTTGGCGCCCTGGACCTGCTCATGGTCCTCGCCATCCTGCGGTTGTTATCTCCGGCCACGCATCTTCAGGCACCTTCACAAACGGCCCAGCCGAAAATGCGACCATTCCCGCATTGGGGCTGGCTGGGCATCGTCATCCTGGGCTCCGGCTGGCTGTTGTCCTGGACTCGCTTCGACTGGTTTGCGCCGTTGCAGGGCCACACCTTTACCATACCGTGGATCGGTTACATTCTGCTCGTCAATGCGCTTACGGTACATCGCAGCGGCCGCTGCCTGATCAACGACCGGCCCGGCCGATTCCTCCTTCTCTGGCCGGCCAGCGCGCTTTTCTGGTGGTTTTTCGAATACCTCAACCGGTTCGTGCAGAATTGGTACTACGTCGGAGCGGACGATTTTTCCGCGATGGAGTATGCCCTGCACGCGTCGCTGGCCTTCGCCACCGTATTGCCCGCGGTTCTCAGCACCCAACGCCTGCTGCTCGCCCTGCCCGTCTTCCACCGCGGCCTGCAATCCAGCGTGCCGATCCGCCTGCCCCGAGGCAGAACCGCCGCCGTCGCGACACTGCTGTTTGCGGCCACCGGCCTGGCCCTGATCCATCCGTTTTCGGATTATCTCTATCCCCTGGTATGGGCCGCCCCCCTGGTGGTGATCACATCGTTGCAGGCGCTGTGGAGACGCCCCACCCTGTTCTATGAATTGCGCCACGGGGATTGGCGGAATATCGTCACGGCGGCGGTGGCGGCCCTGATCTGCGGATTTTTCTGGGAGCTGTGGAACTACAAGAGCCTGGCCCGCTGGGAGTATGCCATTCCCTTCGTGGACCGTTGGCACATTTTCGCCATGCCCCTGTTGGGCTATGGCGGATACCTGCCCTTCGGCCTGGAGTGCCTGCTGGTGGGCCGATGGGTTTTTGGGGATCCAGAGGAGGCCGCCTGCGCCGAATTCGGATCGTCACCGACGACACCTGCTTGAAGCGGTACGAATCTGGACAAATCCGGTGCAGCGTGTCATCCTGTCGGCATGGTTCCACAAGATAATGAAAAGATACTTTGCGGGAGTGATGAGATGCAGATGCTGAAGATTTTCCTGGTTGGGTTGTTCCTGACGTCGCTGTCCCTGCCCGGTTGGGCCGGAATTTACAAGTACCAGAAGGACGGGGTCTGGTATTACACCGACACTCCCCCCGAAGACCTGCCCGCCGACAGCCAGGAGATGACGGGAAGCAAAGGACCGGCTCCGCCCCCTTCACCGGGCGGGACGCCTTTATTGGCCGACCATGTGGCCCGCAACGACATCGAGAAAGCCGCGGCGGCCACGGTGGCCATCAAGACCGCCATGGGCTACGGCAGCGGATTTTTCATCTCCACCAGCGGACACATCATCACCAACAAACACGTCATCCGTACGCCGGAACAGCTCACCGAAAAAGTGGATTCTATCTTCGACGGAGTGGACAATCGCGTGGAAGATTATGAAAAACGGTTCGCTCAAGAGAAGAGACGCATGGAGGATTACGAGGCCAAACTCAAGCGGTTGAAGAAACTGGCCGACAAGGAACGAGACCGGTCGCGCAAGAAATCCTACCAGGACGAGTACGAATACCGGCGCGGAGAATACGAAGAATGGAAGTCGGGCTACGAACAGAGACGCCGGCAGTTCGAAGAAAAAAAGAAAGAATATGAATCGGAAAAGGGGGACTATCGATACCGCAGCAGCGTGGCCAATCTCTCCCAGAGTTTTACCATCCTGCTCGTGGACGACACCGAATTGTACGCCCGCCTGATCAAGGTCAGCGAAAAGCACGATCTGGCCCTGCTCAAGCTGGACGGCTACCGGACACCGGCCCTCGAGCCGGGAAATCCGGGTCAATTGGCCCAGGGCGATCCGGTCTATGCCATCGGCAACCCGGCCAATCTGCGCAATACCGTCACTTCCGGGATCTTCTCCGGTTTCGAAGGCAGCCTGATCCAGACCAACGCCCAGATCAATCCCGGCAACAGCGGGGGACCGCTGGTAGACCCCCAGGGCCGGGTGCTGGGGATCAACACCAAGAAGAAGACGGGCGCTGCCATCGAAGGCCTGGGGTTCGCCATCCCCATCCATGCGGCGCTGCAGGAGTTCGCCGCGCAACTGCCCTGATGGCAACAAGGGTGCCGACGGATGGTTGCGCCAATTCCGTAGCGGTAAAATTCACATCTTCTTGATTTCATCCAGGAACATCTTGATCAACGGGCTGATTTCCGGGGGCTGCCACTTGGTCTCTCTGGGCGCTTCGGGCCAGATGTACGGCAAATGGCGGATGAAACCGGGGGCATCGGCCTCGACCAGGACGGCCAGCGCCTGCAGGAGGACCCCACGCTGTCCACTTGCATCGCCGACCTCCCCCACCGGCCTTCCATACGGGTACTCGATGGCGGCGGTGCGGGGCACGCCCACGGCCCGGTTGAACTCCCAGGTGGGATTCAGCACGACGGTGGACAATCCGTCCCCTTCCATGTAACGGGCGGCCAGTCCCACGGACCGGCAGCAGAACGGTCACGCCGGTGTGAGCAGGACGGCGTCCACTCCCTCCGTCTTCATCTTGGCGGTCATGGGGGCGATGGCCTGGTCGATGAAGTCCAGGCTGTCCCATTGAAACCCGTAAAATGAATAGGATGTCGGCGCCAGGGAACCGATGACGGCCTCCTCCTCGAATTCGGCCATGCGGGTCAGGGGCAGGATCACATCGATGTCCTCATAGATGGGCGCGCGGTTGATGTGCAGATGGTTGACCTCGATATCGCTTCCGGTGGTGCCTTTCGGGATCTCCCGGTACGTGGGGTCGCCGTAGGTCGGATTCTTCTTTTCCGTCTCCATGTCGAAAGGCGGATCGGTTTTGAGACTGATGCCGGCCGTGGTGACGAGGGCGAATCGCAGCTCATCCAGCGGTCTGTCCAACGGTTGAAATGGAATCTCGCCTTCAAACGCCTCGGGGATAAAACTCTGGATCCAAGCGGAAAGCTTGGGGGGCAGAAACCGAAAGCCGTCGACGATTCGCGTTTCCTGGGTCATGGCAGCCTCCTTTGCCGAATGATGGGAGTGCGGGGGTGCTCCGGTTTCATATTTCCATATTCGACCTTCCGGCTCAAGGAAATTGATCGGGAACGGCAACGCCCCTGGATACCGGTTGCCAATGCCCGCCGGGCCGTCCGCCATGCTGGAAACCAAGTCCGAATGCCGGGGGTTGCGGCAGGTGGCCGACCCGGTCTACCCCAGGTCGAATCTGATGCCTTGGGCCAGAGGCAGGGTCCGACCGAAATTGACGGTGTTGGTCTGCCGGCGCATGTAGGCTTTCCAGGCGTCCGACCCGGATTCACGCCCGCCGCCGGTCTGCTTCTCGCCGCCGAAGGCCCCGCCGATCTCGGCGCCGGAGGTGCCGATGTTGACGTTGGCGATGCCGCAATCCGAACCCCAGTGGGATAGAAATGTCTCGGCCTGTTGCAGATGGGTGGTAAAGATGGCCGAGGAAAGACCCTGGGGCACATCGTTCTGGATGGCGATGGCCGTCTCCACCTCTCCGTCATAGGGGATCAGGTAGAGAATCGGGGCGAATGTCTCTTCCTGGACGATGTCATAGTGATTCTCGGCCAGCGCCAGCACCGGCTGCACGTAGCAACCCGACGCGTAGCCCGGTCCGCTCAGCACTTCGCCTCCAAATATCAGGTCACCGCCGGCGGCTTTTAATTTCTCCAATGCGGCCGAGTATTGGGCAACGGCCTGACGGTCGATGAGCGGTCCCATGTGACAGCCCTGGTCCAGGGGATTTCCGATACGCAAACTGCCGTAAGCACCGAGCAGCGCCTTGCGGACGGGCTCGAAGATGTCCCGATGGACGATCAGCCGCCGGGTGGTGGTGCAGCGCTGGCCGGCGGTTCCCACCGCCCCGAACACGATGGAGGGAATGGCCAGCTTCAAATCGGCATGTTCCGTGAGGATGATGGCATTGTTGCCGCCCAGTTCCATGATCGACTTGCCCAACCGGGCGGCCACCGCCGAAGCGGCATGCCGGCCCACGCGGGTGGAGCCGGTGAGGGACAGCAGGGCCACCCGGTGGTCGTTGAGCATGGCTTCGCCGATCTGCCCGCCACTACCGATCACCAGGTTGAAGATACCTTCCGGCAGATCGTTGTCGGCGATCACCTCGGCCGCGATCTTTTGGACGGCCACGGCGGTCAGGGGCACCTTGGAGGCCGGTTTCCAGACTACCACATCCCCGCAGACGGCGGCGATCAGCGCATTCCAGGCCCATACCGCCACGGGAAAATTGAAGGCCGTGACCACGCCCACCACCCCGAGGGGATGGTATTGATCGTACATGCGGTGGCTGGGCCGTTCGGAATGCATGGTAAATCCGTAGAGTTGGCGCGACAGTCCCACGGCATAATCGGCGATATCGATCATCTCCTGGACTTCGCCCCACCCTTCCTGCAGGGACTTGCCCATCTCGTAGGTTACCAGTCGACCCAGCGGTTCCTTGTACTCCCGCAGCTTGAGACCGATTTGGCGAACGATCTCGCCACGGGCCGGCGCCGGCTGCCTGCGCCACCAGTCAAAAGCCGTGACGGCCGTTTCCATCACCCCATCGTAATCCGCCTGGGATGCCCGGTGCACCGCGGCAATGGTTTTCCCTTCGATGGGCGAATCGCTGGCGATCACCCCGTTGTCGCTGGTGGCGCCCCATTGCCGGCCGGTGGCGCTGCCCCGATTTTTCTCCTCGATGCCCAACCGGGCCAATATTCTTTTGATATGCATCGATTTCACCTCTCCTTCCGGTTAAATCCTTCTTTGCAGCATATGGTATGCACGCGCGCCGGTTTCGTAAAACCATCCGCGGAGCGCCCGGAATGCAACCGGCGTCATCTTCGTCAACGGCAACGGAATTATATCCCGGTCACCCGTGCGGATATAGTCGGCCAACAGGCGACCGAACATGGTTCCCGGTCCGATGCCACGGCCATTGTAACTCGTCACCATGGCCATATGCCGATCCAGAACGTGAAATCGGGGAACATGATCGGGGGTCATGGCAATGCAGCCGTGCCATCCGTGAGCCATGGAAATGTCCCCCACCTGGGGGAATACCTTGCGGATGGTCCGCCGGGCCCACTGCTCGTGCAGGCCGTAGGCCCACTCTTGGGCCTGCCCCACGCTGCCCACGATCAGGCGTCCGGCCTGATCGACCCGGTAGGAAGAGAGCACCGTGGCCGTGTCCCAGGCCCCTTCGCCGCCAGGCAGGATCGTGCGGCGGACCGCTTCCGGCAGCGGATGGGTGGCGAACTGGAAGAAGTTGAACGGCACCATGGCGGCCTGATAATCCTGAAATGCCCGCTCGGCATAGCCCTGTACAGCCACGATCACCGCCGAAGCCGACAGCTCGCCGGCAGGCGTTCGCAACAGCCAACGATCGTTCTGGCGCCGCATGGCCGTCACCGGCGACTCTTCGTAGAGCCGGGCGCCCGCGCGTCGCGCCGCCCCGGCGAGACCGTAAGCGTATGCCAGGGGCTGGACCGTTCCGGCACGGCCATCGAATAGGGCCCCATGGAAGGCCGTACTGCCGATTCTGGCGGCGGCCGCATCGCGCCCCAGAAGTTTTACCGGTGCGCCGCGCTGCCGCCATTGCGCTTCCCGTTGCCGCAGGGCCCGGTATCCGGACGGCGAATGGGCGCAGTGCAGGGTTCCCCGGTGCATTGCCTCACATTCTATTCCGTGTCTGGCAATCAGATCATACACCAGGTCCGGCGACGCGCCCAGGACCGCAAGAAGTTGCTCGCCGTATTGCGCCCCCAGGATTTTGATCACCTCTTCGGGCATGAGCCAAAGGCCCGCGTTCACCAGGCCCACGTTGCGGCCGGCACCGCCGAAACCGATCTGCCGGGCCTCGAGGAGTACGGCGGCGACATCTTGCTCGGCCAGGTGCAGCGCCGCCGACAGACCGGTATAGCCCCCGCCGACGATGGCCACATCGGCTTCCTGTCGGCCTTCCAAGGCCGCCGGCTCAAACGGCGGTGGCGCCGTATGCGCCCACAAACCATGCGTTCGAGATTCGAAGTGCATCTGCCTCATCCTTTGCGAAATCAAGGCTGTCTATTGAGATTCTTTAAATATTTTTGTTGTATACCATTAAAATATTTAATTGTCAATTCACGCCGGTCCTTTATTTTATGCGGGTTGCCATTTGGTTCATTTGGCACTACACTGGTGTACCAGTAATATACACAACACCAAGCATTTGACGGCGGCCCGATCACCATGAATCTGGAAATCTATCGTCAACTCAAGGACCGCATTCTCTTCCTGGAGTACGAACCCGGACGAATCCTCAACGAGCAGGTGCTGGCCGCGGAGTTCGGCGTCAGCCGGACGCCCCTGCGCGCGGTGCTCAACCGCCTGGAGTGGGAACACCTGGTCCGGATTTTGCCGCGAACCGGCACCATGGTCACCGAAATCGAGCTCAACAAGATCCTGGATGTCTTCCGGATCCGGCTGGATCTGGAAGAGACCGTCGGCTCCCTGGCCACCGGCCGATTCAGCCCCCGGGACCTGGACCGGTTCGAGCAACTGCGCACCCGGTGCCGTGCCCTGCTGGATGACAAGGACCGCCGCGCACTGGCCGGCATCGACATCGCCCTGAAGGATCTATTCCACAAGGCCGCCGACAACTCCCTGCTGACCGAAATCTCGGAACGGCTGTACGCTCTCACCTTTCGGCTGTGGTATCGGAACATGGAACGAGGAGACTGGACCGACGAAGTCCAGACCGTGTTGGCGGAGTTGGATGAGCTGATCCCCCTCCTGAAAAGCGACCTTACCGCAGACCTCGGCAGGATCCGCCGCAATCAACTCATGATCTGCGTGGAGCGCATCCGCAACAAATTCCTGGGACTGGCCATTTGATTCGTGATTCCGGCTTCATGCGCATCTATTGCCATGGTCGACGATGCTCCATACATTATTCGACGAACCCGATGGAGACATATCATGGTGAGCCAAACCCAAGATATCGACGAATTCACCCTGAAATTGGAGAACGGCCTTCCCGAGATGCCCCCCTTCGAAGCGGGAATCCGCCGCGCCCCGGACCGCGGTTTCCGGTTGAGCAGGACCCAGACCGCCACCGCCCTGCACAATGCCCTGCGGTATATTCCTCCGGCGCACCATGCAAGCCTGGCGCCGGAGTTTCTGCACGAACTTGCGACCCGGGGACGGATCTACGGCTACCGTTTCCGGCCGCCGGGCCCCATCCGGGCCCGGCCTGTGGAACAATACCCCGGAAAATGCCTGGCCGGCCGGGCCGTGCAATTGATGATCGACAACAACCTCGATTTCGATGTGGCCCTCTACCCCTATGAACTGGTGACCTATGGAGAAACCGGCAGCGTCTGCCAGAACTGGATGCAATACCGGCTGATCAGGCAATACCTGCAGGCCCTCACCGAAGACCAGACCCTGGTGATGCAGTCGGGACATCCGTTGGGGCTGTTCAGATCCCATGGCCGCGCCCCGCGGGTGGTCATCACCAACGGCCTGCTGGTGGGACTCTACGACAACCCCGACGACTGGGAAATCGCCGCCCAGATGGGGGTATCCTCCTACGGCCAGATGACCGCCGGCGGCTGGATGTACATCGGCCCCCAGGGCATCGTCCACGGCACCTATAACACCCTGGTCAATGCCGGCCGCAAGAAGTGCAACGTCCCTCCCCGAGGCGACCTGCGGGGCCTGCTCTTCGTCTCCTCGGGTCTGGGCGGCATGAGCGGCGCCCAGCCCAAGGCGGCCAAGATCGCCGGTGCGGTCTCCATCATCGCCGAGGTGGATGCCTCCCGCGTGCAGACCCGCCTGGACCAGGGTTGGGTGGACATGGCCGGCGACGACATGGAGAAGATCTTCCGGGCCGCCCGTCAGGCCCTGCAATCCAAGGAACCGCTTTCCATCGCCTTCCGGGGCAACATCGTGGACTTGCTGGAATATATCGCCGCCCGCGAAATCCATGTGGATCTGCTCTCCGACCAGACCTCGTGCCATGTGGCCCATGACGGCGGATACTGCCCCCAGGGCATCTCCTTTGAAGAACGCACCCGCCTGCTGGCCGAAGACCGCCCCCGCTTCCGCGCCCTGGTGGACCGGAGCCTGCGCCGCCATTTTCATCTCATCCAGACCATTGCCGGCCGGGGGGCGTTCTTCTTCGACTACGGCAACGCGTTCCTCAAGGCGGTGTTCGACGCCGGGGTGATCGAGGCGGCCAGGAACGGCGTGGATGCCAGGGACGGTTTCGTCTTTCCCTCCTATTTCGAAGACATCATGGGCCCCATCTTCGACTACGGCTACGGACCCTTTCGCTGGGTCTGCCTCAGCGGCAAGCCCGAAGACCTGTCCAAGACCGACCATGCGGCCATGGCCTGCATCGACCCGGAACGCCGTCCGGAAGACTGGGACAACTATATCTGGATCCGCGATGCCGCCAGGAACCGGCTGGTGGTGGGCAGCCAGGCGCGGATTCTCTACCAGGACGCCGCCGGCCGGGTGCGCATCGCCCTCAAGTTCAACGAAATGGTACGCAACGGCGAGGTGGGCCCCATCATGCTGGGACGCGATCACCACGACCCCGGCGGCACCGATTCGCCCCTGCGGGAGACCGCCAATATCCGGGACGGCAGCAATGTCTGCGCCGACATGGCCACCCAGGGCTTCGCCGGCAACGCCGCCCGGGGCATGACCATGGTGGCCCTGCACAACGGCGGCGGCACCGGCATCGGCAAGGCCATCAACGGAGGGTACGGCCTGGTCCTGGACGGCACCCCCGGGGTGGACGAGATCATCCGCGACTCGATTTCCTGGGATGTCATGGGCGGTGTGGCCCGGCGCAACTGGTCCCGCAACCCCAACGCCATGGAGGTGGCCCGGGCCTACAATAGGGACAACCCAACCGGCGATGGGATCACCATTCCCCACCTGGCCGACGGCGCCGCCATCGACCAGCTGGTGGATGCGCTGTTTGACGGATAAAAGTGATTCGGAGTTGCCAATGACGAAGAAGATGACCTCGCAACTCTACCGCAACGCGGCGATCTTCACCCCCCGCGATACCGGCCGGCCCCTGGCCGGCGGGGATCAGGACCGCTGGACCCATTTCGCACACGGCGCCCTGCTGGTGCGCGACGGCCGCATCGTTGCCGTGGGGGAGGAATCGGATCTGTCGGCCCGCCTCGCCTCGGAAGAAATCGATACCGAGGTCGAATGCCGGGGGCGCTGCCTGATTCCAGGATTTGTCGATCCCCACACCCATATCTGCTTCGCCCGGCGGCGGGAAAGCGAATTCATTCAACGTATCTCCGGCACCCCCTACCTGGAGATTCTCGAACAGGGCGGCGGCATTCTCTCCTCGGTCCAGGCAGTGGCACAATGCGATGAAGCCCGGCTGCTGGAGAACACCCGGCGCCACGCGCTCTCCGCCCTGGCCCACGGCACCACCACCATCGAAATCAAGAGCGGCTACGGTCTCGATACGGACAATGAACTCAAGATGCTGCGGGTGATCGATGCGGTGGGGCGGCAGACGCCGCTGGATGTGGTGCCCACCTTCCTGGGCGCCCACGCCGTTCCGGCCGCCTTCCGGGAAGATCCGCAACGCTATGTCGACCTGGTCGTCGAGGAGATGCTGCCGGCCGTCAGGGATCAGGGCATCGCGCGCTATTGCGATGTCTTCTGCGAAGAGGGAGTCTTCACCCGGGAACAGAGCCGGCGCATCCTCGAAGCGGCCCGTTCCCTGGGACTGGGCGTCAAGATACACGCAGACGAAGTCAACGACCTGGGAGGCGGCGGGCTGGCCGCGGAACTGGCCGCCGATTCGGCCGATCACCTGCTGGCGGTGAGCGATGGCGACATGGACCGCCTGGCCGCCGCGGGGGTGGTGGCCACCCTGCTGCCGGCCACGGCGTACTCCCTTCGCAAACCCTATGCCCGCGCCCGGGAGATGATCCGGCGCCGCCTGCCCGTGGCCCTGGCCACCGACTGCAATCCCGGATCGAGCTATACCGAGTCCATGCCCTTCGTCTTCGGCCTGGCGGTGATGCAGATGGAATTGTCGCCGGCCGAAGCCTTGACGGCCGCCACCCTCAATGCGGCCTATGCCGTGGGCATGGCCCGGCAGGTGGGCAGCCTGGAACCGGGCAAGCAGGCCGACTTCCTGCTCCTGGACGGTGAAACCCCGGCCATCCTGGCCTATCATGCCGGCGTATCGCCGGTAACGGCGGTCTACAAGCAGGGGATCCGGGTGGCGGGAGATCCCTAGACGCGCGGATGCCGCCATTGCCCCGGCAGCCGGACATCGCAACCATGGAGGAGTCGCCATATGAAGAAAATCGTCGAATGCGTGCCCAACTTCTCCGAGGGCCGCGACCGGGAGGTCATCGAGGCCATCGCCCAAGCCATCCGGGAAACCGTCGGCTGCCGACTGCTGGACGTGGATCCGGGCGCCGCCACCCACCGCACCGTCTATACCTTCGTGGGCGATCCCCGGTCGGTCATCGAAGGAGCCCTGGCCGCCGCCCGGGTGGCCAGGGAGCGCATCGACATGCGCCGGCACCACGGCGAACACCCCCGCTTCGGCGCCCTGGATGTCTGCCCGTTCATTCCGGTGGCCGGCGTCACCATGGAAGAGTGCGCCGGCATCGCCCGGGAGTTCGGCCGCCGGGCGGCCGAAGAATTCCGGGTGCCCTTCTACCTCTACGAAGCCGCCGCCGGGGAAGAATATCGCCGCAAGCTGCCCGACATCCGCCGGGGCGAATACGAAGGGCTGGTCGCAAAGCTCAAGGACCCGCGCTGGAAACCCGATTTCGGACCGGCCGAATTCGTGCCCGCCTGGGGCGCCACGGCCACCGGCGCACGGCCCTTTCTCATCGCCTGCAACGTCAACATCCTGGGCACGTCCAACCAGGCCCACCGCATCGCCCTGAATCTGCGAGAAGCCGGCCGCGGCGCTGACCGGCCCGGGCGCCTCAAGGAAGTAAAGGCCATGGGCTGGTTCGTGGACGAGTACAACCTGGCCCAGGTCAGCGCCAACCTGACCGACTACCGGGTCACCGCCATTCACCAGTTCTTCGAGGCGGTCCGCGAAGAGGCCGCGGCCCTCGACGTCGGCGTGGCCGGCTCGGAGCTCGTGGGCTTGGTTCCCCTGGAAGCGTTGCTCATGGCCGCCGATCACTACATCGAAAAGGAGAACCTCTTCATCATCGAAGAAGACCAGAAGATCCGACTGGCCGTCGAGCGGCTGGGCCTCCGTTCCGTGGCCCCCTTCGATCCCAATGAGAAGATCATCGAATATGCGGTGGCCGAACCGCCCGACGAACCCCTGGCCGGCCTGACCCTGCGCCGCTTCATCGAAGCGGTGGGCGCCCGCTCGTCGGCGCCGGGCGGCGGCTCGGTCTCCGCCGCCCTGGCCGCCATGGGCACCGGCCTGGGCGCCATGGCCGCCAAACTGACCTACGGCGTGCGCAGATTCGAAAAGCTGGACGGCATCATGCGTCGCACCATCCCTGCGCTGCACCGGCTGTCCGGCGACCTGATCCCCATGATCGATGCCGACACCGCGGCCTTCCGGGAATACATGGAGGGCCTGGGCATGCCCAGGTCCACCGAAGAAGAAAAAGCCGCCCGTCTCGCCAAGATGCAGAAGGGCCTCAAAACCGCCATCGAAGTACCGCTGCAAACCATGAAACTGGGCGACAGGGCCTGGGAGGCCATGCGGCAGGTGGCCCGCCACGGCAACCCCACCTGCAAATCGGACATCCAGGTGGGCGCCCGCGCCCTGGAGACCGGCATCTGGGGAGCCTACCAGAATGTGCGGACCAATATGGAGGGAATCGAGGACGAAGATTTCAAGTCCCGCATCCTGCGGGAGGCCGAGGCCATCGCCCGGCGGGCACGGGAAAATTGCGACCGGGTACTGGCCATCCTCGAACAAACCTGATGCCGACAATACGGAGAACGCCATGGACGATCTGCTTCTCGACAAGGATAACCTTCAAATCGATGAACTGGTGGAAGTCGCCCGCCGGTACCGACCGGTCTCCATCTCCTCCGCCGGTGAAGCGCGGGTGGAAAAGGCCCGCCGGCTCATCGCCCGCTGGATCAGGGAGAAGAAGATCATCTACGGCATCACCACCGGCCTCGGCGCCCTGTGCGATGTCTCCATTTCCGCCAAGGACACGCGGCGGCTGCAGGAGAACATCCTGATGAGCCATGCCGCCGGAATCGGCGCTCCCTTCCCCGCAGAGGTGGTGCGCGCGGTCATGGCCCTGCGGGTTCACGACCTGGCCATGGGCCATTCGGGCTGTCGCATCCGGACCCTGCGCTACCTGTTGTCCTTTCTCAACCAGGGCCTGACACCCGTCATCCCGGAAAAAGGATCGGTGGGCGCCAGCGGCGACCTGGCGCCCACCGCCCACCTGGGATTGGTGCTCATCGGCAAAGGGGAAGCCTTTTTCCAAGGCCGGCGGCTGGGGGGATCCGAAGCCCTGGCCGAAATCGGCCTCGAGCCGTTGAAGCTGGAGGCCGGCGAGGGCCTCGCCCTGATCAACGGCACCCAGGTGATGACCGCCATCGGCGCCCTGGTGGTGCACGACGCCGTGCGCCTGTCCAAGCTGGCCGACCTGGCCTGCGCCATGAGCCTGGAAGTACTCATGGGCAGCCAGTCCCAGTTCGACCCCGACATCCACCGCCTGCGGCCCCACCCCGGCCAGATCGCGACGGCCGAGAACATGCTGCGCCTCACCGCCGGCTCGGGGATCGTGGCTTCCCACGAAGGTTGCTCGCGAATCCAGGACGCCTATACCCTGCGCTGCGCGCCCCAGATCCACGGGGCCAGCAAGGATGCCGTGGCCCATGCCAAACGGGTCCTGGACATCGAAATCAATTCCACCACCACCAATCCCCTGGTCTTTCCGGCCAAGGGAGATATCCGCATGGGGGGCAACTTCCACGGTCAGCCCATCGCCATGGCCGCCGACTATCTCTCCATGGGCCTGGCGGAACTGGGCAGCGTATCCGAGCGCCGCATCGAACGGCTGGTCAACCCCCAGCTCAGCGGACTGCCTGGATTTCTGGTGAAGAACGGAGGTCTCAATTCCGGCTACATGATCGGCCAGTACGTGGCCGCCGCCCTGGTATCGGAGAACAAGGTGCTGGCCCACCCCGCCTGCGTGGATTCCATCCCCACCTCGGCCAACAAGGAAGACCACGTCAGCATGGGCACCATCGCCATCCGCCAGACCCGGGAGATTCTGGACAATGTGGAAAAGATCGTGGCCATCGAACTGCTCTGCGCCGCCCAGGCCTGCGACCTGATCAACCAGGACCGGAAGCCGGGGCTGGTGGGCGGCCAGGGCACCCGGGCGGCCTATGATCTGGTCCGACACCACATTCCCCCCCTGGAACGGGACCGCGAGCTCTACAAGGAGATCGGCGCCATGGCGGAACTGATGCGATCGGGCGAGCTGATCGCGGCGGTGGAGACCGCCATCGGCGAGATCAAAGGTTTCGCGTAAAATTTTCCTGCGAGAAATTCCTCCCTTCCGCGTCCATTGTTATCGAAGTTGCCAACGCAAATGGTGTAACCTCGATCGCATGGAGTCGGAATCTTGAATGCCACATTGAATTACAAGGCCCTCGTGCAGGAACTTCGCAACCGCCTGGCATGCACCTGCCGCGGCAGGGACGACGGCGCCGGTGGAACCTGGGATGAATTTCGCTGCCGGCTGGCCTGCATGCTGGAAGAGGATCCCCAGGCTTCGCTGGAATTCCTTCTGGACCGGCTGGCGGAAAAGTGGAAACGCGACGGATTGATGTAACGGGCGCCCGCAGCGTGGTCGGCATGGGGCTTCAGATTCGATATTAGATGCTCCCGTTGCCATGAAAATCACCAAACCGGATGCCGCTCGGCCCGACCGTCCTTCCCACCGCTACGTGGATCGGAGGCCAAGCTCCGGCCCCGATCCGGTTCCCCTGCCCATGGGCCATGCAGAATTCCGATGGGCATGGGACCGGGCATCCAAAGTATCGATTGGACATATCGACAATCTCTCTGCTATTCAAACCTCCTTGTTTTCTCATCCGTAGTATATTTTTTTGAAATTGGAACGGTCGTTCCTTCGAGAATCCGTCGAACCGGCGCGACCCGTTGGTATACCGCAATCCCCATGCATTGGATGGAGGAGCAAGCAATGCGCAAGAGAATTCATGCTTTTTGGTTGATTCCGTTGCTGCTGGTCGGTTTCACGGCGATCTGCCCGGCCGACCAGCCCCTGCCGAAGGAGAAACAAACCCAGCTGAACCTGTACATCACGGCCCGGGAAGCCTACCTGAAATGGAATGGAGATCCTGAAAAAATCAACATCCTGGACGTCAGAACGCCCGCCGAGTACGTCTTCGTGGGTCATGCGCCCATGGCGGTCAATATCCCCCTCCGGTTTTTCGCGGGCGATCTCAACCCGCTGACCCTGAAGCCGTCCATGCCCATGAATCCCGGATTCGTGGACCAGGTCAAAGAGAAATTCAGTCCCGGCGATACGATCCTGGTGATGTGCCGGTCCGGGGCGCGCAGCGCCGCCGCGGTGAACCTGCTGGCCAAGGCCGGGTTCAAGCAGGCCTACAATATCGTGGATGGCTTCGAGGGCGACAAACTGGATCTCCCCGAAAGTTACCTGAACGGCAAGCGCATCATCAACGGCTGGATCAACTCCGGCGCTCCCTGGACCTACAAACTGGAACGCGACCGGGTCTACAAACCCTAGGGTACGGTTCACATCACAGTCTACTCCGCCTGGAACGGCTTCCCCAGCGCCGCGGGGGGCCTGCCGGAAAATACCCGCAACACGGTCTGCAGCCAGGCTCGACGCGCCGACGGCTGCCAGAGGGATTCCTTCTGGGCCAGGGACATGAGCACCAGGGCGAAGATCATCAGCGGGAAGGGGGCCACCTGGAACACCTGGGCCGGTACGGAAGGCACCCAGCCCTGCAGGTAAATGCCCAGCACCTGCAGGAAGGAGAAGAGATAGGCCCCGAGGACCACTTTCACCGGATGCCAGCCTCCGAAGATCACCAACGCCAGCGCGATCCACCCTGTGCCTTCGGCCCCCTGGGGACGGCCCCAGCCGGGCTTGGTGGCCAGGGCGAAAGTGGCGCCGGCCAGTCCCACCAGCAGACCGCCCAGGAGGGCGGCAACCAATTGGTATTTGTGCGGGTCCATCCCCCGGGCGAAGGCGGCCCGGGGATGCTCGCCCACGGCGCGCAACCGGAGTCCCGACGGCGTCTTGTACAGGGCCCACCAGCACACCCCGGCCAGCACCAGACTGAAGTACACCGGCCAGCTGTGATGAAACAGGATCCCGCCCAGATACGGAAGGTCCTGGAGCCACGGGATGGGCTGCGGCACGACCTGGGGGCCGGGGAGGCGGGCATAGGGGTTGCCCAGGAAATAGGCCAGATCCCTGGCCGTCAGGGTGAGCACGAACCCCACCGCCACCTGGGATTGACGGAGATAGAGGCCGAAAACCGCCACGAGACCGGCCATTGCCGCCCCGGTCAAGGCCCCGGCCAGGAACCCGGCCCACGGGCTCCCGGTGACATAGGCGCTCACGAAGGCGGTCATGGCGCTGAGCAAGATGCTGCCGTCCAGGCTCAGGTTGATCATGCCGGCCTTTTCGGTAATGGTCTCGCCCACGGCGGCCAGCACGATGGGGGCGGCACCGGCCACGACCCCTGCCAGCATCAGCGTCAGGTTGAGCTCGGGCATCAGGCCTCCCCCGCGGAAACCGGTTCACAAAGGTCCTCCCCGGTATCGACGGCGCCCCTGTCCGCCCGGTGCATCCGCCAGCCATGCACGCCGAGGAAGGTCAGGACGAGGGTGCCCTGGATCACGCCGCTGAGGGCCGAATCCACCTGGAGCAACATGGGCAGTTGAATGCTGCCCACATTCAGGCAAGCGAAAAAGAGCGCCACCGGCGGCGCCAGCCAGACATTCTCGTTGGCCAGCATCACCACCAGCAGGGCGAGGTACCCGTAGTTGGAGGAGATGGCCGGCAGCAGCCGGTGATAGACCCCGCTGACCTGCAGGCTGCCGGCCAGGCCGGCGAATCCCCCTGCCAGCACCAGTGCCAGCAGGAGGCAGCGATCGGTGGGCAGGCCGAACCGCCTTGCGGCCCGGGGATTGCTCCCCACGGCTTTGAGCCAGAGCCCCAGGCGGGTGTACCGCAGGATCAGCAAGGTGACCGCCACGGCCACCGCCGCCATGCCCAGGCCCACCGGTGAGAGGCGCATTCCGGAGAGGTAAGGCAGCCACAATTCCCGGGGAAACAATTCGGTGCCGCTCATGGAGGCCACCCCCGCCCGTTTCCAGGGGCCGAAGATCAGCCACAGGATCAGGGCCTGGGCCACGAAGTTCAAACCCAGGCCGGCGAAGATCTCGTGAACCCCCCCGCGGATCTTGAGCAGGCCGGCCAGCAAGGCCCAAAGCCCCCCGCCGACGAACGCCGCCCCGAACGAGAGCCACAGGCACAGGGCCGCCGAACCGCCTTCGATCCCCTGTCGCATCGCCCAGGTGGCGAACACGGCCCCCAGCATCACCTGGCCCTCGACCCCGATATTCCACAGGCCGATGCGAAAGGTGAAGATCAGCCCGCAGGCACACAAGGTCAGCGGGATCCAGGCCTTGACCACATGGCTGAACTTGGTCCATGAACCCAGGGACCCTTTGTACAAGGCGCTCAGCGCCGCCAGGGGCGGCGTGCCGGTGATCATCAGGATCAGGGTGGTGAACAGGACCACCGCGGCCAGGGTGACGGCGGCCTCTTCCATCGCCTGGATCGGCTTGCGGCGTGCCAAGGTCGGCATGATCAGACCTTCCCCGCGATGGCGCGGCCCAGGCGACGGCTGTCCGTCCGGTCGGCGGCCACATCGGCGATGATCCGACCGTCGTAGAACACCAGGATGCGGTTGGCCACCATCAGAATCTCATCCAGCTCGGAAGAGGAAAACACGATGCCGGTTCCCTCCCCGTGGCGGGCCAGCAAATGGTTCCAGACCCAGGTGGACGATTCCAGATCCAGGCCGCGCGTGGGATTCTCCAGCAACAGCAATCCGGTCTCGGCCGGCAGGCAGGCCAGCAGCAGCCGCTGCTGGTTGCCGCCGGAAAGATCTTCCACCGTGGTTTCCGGTGCTCCCTTGATGCGAAATGTCTCGATCCGCCGCCGGGCCGTACGGGCGGCCCGGTCCCAGTCGATCAGGAAAGCGGCGGACTGATCCACCAAGGCCGCATGCTCGCGGATGGACAATCCGGGCAGGAGCCCTTCCTCCAGTCGCCCGGAAGGCAGGAAGCCGATGCCGGCCGCCTGGAAGGCCCGATGCCCCTTGCCGGCCATGGAGTTGCCCCTCATCCGCACGACGCCCCGGGAAGGAACGGTCAAACCGGCGGCAACCCGCAGAAAGACGCCCTGGCCGCTGCCCTCCAGCCCGGCCAGCCCCACCAGGTCGCCGGAATGGATGCGGACATCGCAGGCCCCCAGGCCGGTTCGTCCGCCGGCGGCCTCGACCCCTTCCATTTCCAGCACCACGGCCCCCGGATCGGAGGTTTGCCGCCGGGGCGCAGACGGCAGGTGGTCGAACATCAATTCCAGCACGCGGCGGGTCTCGAAAGGCGCCTCCAGGCAGCCGGTGACCCGGCCATGCCGCAACACGGTCAGCTCATCGCACAATTCCTGGACGTCCTCCAGTTTGTGGGATACCAGCAGGACGCTCCTGCCGTCCCGGGCAAGCCGTCGCAGGGCATTGAACAGCACCCGCTTCTGCTCGGCGGAAATGCCGGTGGTGGGCTCATCCAGAATCAATACCCGGATCCCCAAAGTGAGCAGGCGCAGGATCTCGAGCTGCTGGCGTTCGCCCACGGTGAGCCGCGCCACGCGGGCATGGGGCTGCAGATGGAATCCGAACCGCGCGGCCATCTCCTCCAGGTGCCGACGAAAGACCCCCGGCGTCTGTCGCAGACCGTTCACCTGGCCCAGCATGAAGTTCTCCAGCACGCTGAGGTTGGGAAAGTCGAAGGGGTCCTGGTAGAGCATGCCGATGCCCAGGGCGGCGGCCTCGGCCGGCGATCGGTACTCCACCTGGCGGCCGTCCATCAGGATCCGCCCCGCGGTTCGCCGCAGGTAGCCGGACAGAATCTTCATCAGGGTGCTTTTGCCGGCGCCGTTCTCTCCCAGGACCGCATGAATGGTGCCCGAACGAACGGTGAGGTCCACGCAGTCGTTGGCCCGCAGGTCGCCGTAATGCTTGCTGATCTGCTTCAGTTCCAGATTCATGTCGTCAAGTCGTCGAAATCCCGCCGCAGGCAACCTTGCAATGCATTCCCGGATGGGGGGATCCGGATCGGGCAGCTACTTGGCGCTGCTCTGCCCCTCCATGCCCGCCAGCAATTGGGGCAGGTACCAGATTTGTTTGTCGGCGGCGGTTTGGCCGGATTCGAGAAAGACCGACCCGTCCTGAAAACGGAGCGGTCCCTTGAACAGATCGACCTTCCCGGCGCCCAGGTCGGCGATGAATCGATCCAGTGCCGATTTGGCCTTGGCCGACAGGGCCGGACCGGTCACGAACCCCACCGCGCTGGTTTCGGAATTGTTGATGTCTTTCCAGTCCGGGCCGTACCACAGCCATTGCGACATCCAATGGCCCTGCCGGGCGGCCTCGATCAACTCGACATAGCCCGGTCCCCAATTGAAATAGGGCACGCCCAGGCATACCGGCGAATCCGCTCCGCAGGCGCCGATATAGTCGTAGGGAATGGCCCAGACTTCATTGCCCTCCCGGTGCTTCTGTCCGGCCACCACCAGGGCCTCGGTGGTGTCGATGCCGGAAACCAGGACGTCGAACCCCGAGTTGAAGAAATTCTGGGCCACCTGGGTGGGATCGGCGGTGACGCCGGGGATGTTGAACCAGAAGCCGATCCAGGTGACCTGGAACTTCAGATCGGCCGGTTTTTTCTTGAGCACCTCTTCCCAGGCATATTTGGCGCCGAGGTAGCAGGAGGCCGCCAGCCGGCGGGTCTCTTCATTGACCAACGGCCCCAGGTAGCCGATCTTCCCGGTCCGGGTGGTCATGGCCGCGGCGAATCCGGCCATCATCTTGCCGTACTCCATGCGTCCCATGAGGTTGGCCAGGTTGGGCGGGGCCTTCTTCGTCAGCACGTCGTCGCCGGAGATGTGCACGAAGTGAACATCCGGATGCATCACCGCCGCCTCGCGGGTACCGTCTTTCATATCGTCCGAGTTGGCGATGATCAGGCGGGCGCCCTTTTCCACCAGGTCGTCCACGAGCTGGGGTATGGTCACCCCCGGCCGATCCGCCGGATTGACCTTGTCGATATA
>JBNKDU010000196.1:0-32562 GCA_050288425.1 Desulfobacteraceae bacterium
GCACCATATCCGCTATGACGGGTCGGGGTATCCCCGGTTGGGGGAAGCATGGCGGCCCAACATCGTCAGCCAGATGGTTGCCCTGGCGGACTTTTTCGATGCCATGCGCAGCCGTCGAGTCTACAAAAATCCCAAGCCGGATGAATTGATCATCCGGATCATGCGCGAAGAGAGCGGCAAGACCTTCCACCCCCGGTTGGTGGAAAATTTCCTGCGCCTGCTGGAAACCAGCCCTTGAGCCGAGGGGCTGCGGGCCGATGCAGGGACAACGACCCGTAACCGATTCGCCGCGACGTCGAAACCGAGGGCAAAACGACATTGCGCCGAGGCGTTCAACGGAGCGCGAACACCAAACGGGCATCAGGATGGCGTTTCCGGATAAATACCAATTCACTTGACTTGGCATGCGCCACCATTTATGTTCGCCCCTTTTTTCTTGGGGCACCCGGCGTGACGGGAAAGACGCGTCGGGCATCGAATCCGCGGACTTTGAAGGCCTAAGCGGAAAGGAGAAGGGAAAAATGAACGAATTCAGTCACCAGCCGATGTTTCGACTGGCAGCCGATGACACGCCGTATCGAAAACTGACCGATCAATTCGTATCCGTCGTCCGCCTGGATGGCCGGGAGATCCTCGAAGTCGATCCCCAGGGCCTGACCCTGCTGGCCGAGACGGCCTTCCGGGAGGTTTCCCATCTCTACCGTCCCGAACACCTGGAATCCCTGGCCGCCATGGTGGCCGATCCGGAGAGTTCGGACAATGACCGCTTCGTGGCCATGGAGATGCTGAAGAACGCGGTGATCGCCGCGGAGATGGAATTTCCCATGTGCCAGGACACCGGCACGGCGATCATCATGGGCAAGAAAGGCCAGCAGGTCTGGACCGGGGGCGATGACGAGGAGGCCCTCGCGCGCGGGGTCTTCAACGCCTACACCCGGAACAATCTGCGCTATTCCCAGAATGCGCCCCTGACCATGTACGAAGAAAAAAACACCGCCTGCAACCTTCCGGCCCAGATCGACCTGTATGCCACCCCGGGCGACAATTACACCTTCCTGATGTTGGCCAAGGGAGGCGGTTCGGCCAACAAGACCTACCTCTATCAGGAGACCAAGGCCGTGCTCAGTCCCGGGACACTGGTGGAATTCCTGGTCACCAAGATGAAGAGCCTGGGCACCGCGGCCTGTCCGCCTTACCACCTGGCCGTCTGCGTGGGCGGGACGTCGGCGGAGGCGAACCTGAAGACGGTGAAGCTGGCATCGGCCAAATACCTGGACCATCTGCCCGGCCGGGGGGAGGAAGGCTGTTATGGTTTCCGGGACCGCGAGCTGGAAGCGGAGCTGCTGCGACGGGCCCGGGCCCTGGGCATCGGCGCCCAGTTCGGCGGCAAGCACTTCTGCCATGACGTACGGGTGATCCGCTTGCCCCGCCATGGCGCCTCCTGCCCCGTGGGTATCGGCGTGAGCTGCAGCGCGGACCGGAACATCAAGGCCAAGATCACCCGGGAAGGAATCTTCCTCGAACAATTGGAGACCAATCCGGCCCGATATCTACCGGCGGCGGTTGCCCGGCAGGAAGAGGCCGTCGCCATCGATCTCAACCAGCCCATGGACGAAATCCGCGCCATCCTGACCCGCTATCCGGTGGCCACGCGCCTATCGCTCAACGGGGATATCATCGTCGGACGCGACATCGCCCACGCCAAGCTCAAAGAACGGCTCGACCGCGGAGAAGGCCTGCCCCAATATCTGAAGGATCACATCATTTATTATGCCGGCCCGGCCAAGACGCCGGCCGGATATGCCTCGGGTTCCTTCGGCCCCACAACCGCGGGCCGTATGGATCCTTACGTACCGCTGTTCCAGGCCCAGGGCGCATCGATGGTCATGCTGGCCAAGGGCAACCGTTCGGGGGTCGTGACCGAGGCGTGCCGGAAATACGGCGGGTTTTACCTCGGTTCCATCGGCGGACCGGCCGCCCGCCTGGCCAAGGAGTGCATCACCCATAAAGAATTGCTCGAATACCCGGAACTGGGCATGGAGGCGATCTATAAAATAACGGTCAAGGACTTTCCCGCCATCATCCTCGTAGATGACAAGGGAAACGATTTTTTCAAGAATTTACTCTAAATGCATGATTAAAGGTATTTGCCGATGAAAGATTTGGATGCGATCTTCGCGCCCCGTTCCGTAGCCGTAATGGGGGCTTCCACCACCCCCGGCAAGGTGGGGCATGACATATTCGTCAACATTTTGCGGGGCGGCTACCAGGGGACATTGTACCCCGTGAATCCCACGGCCAATTCCGTGGCCAGTGTGCGGGCCTATGCCACCATCGCGGACCTGCCCGAATCCCCCGATCTGGCCATGATCATCCTGCCGCCGAAACTGGCCCTCCAGGCGGTGAAGGAAGCCATCGCCAAGGAGGTCAAGGGCATCATCATCGTCTCGGCCGGCTTCAAGGAGATCGGCGGTCAGGGGCTGGAGATCGAGAACCAGATCGTGGCCCTCTGCCGCGACGCCAAGGTCCGCCTGGTGGGCCCCAACTGCCTGGGCGTCATCAACCCCCTGGCCAATGTCTGCCTGAACGCCAGTTTTTCCGCCCGCATGCCCAAGGCCGGCAACGTCTCCTTCATCTCCCAGAGCGGCGCCCTGTGCACGGCGGTACTCGATTTCGCGGCGGACCGCAATTTCGGATTTTCCAAGTTCATCTCCATCGGCAACAAGGCCGACGTGGACGAGGTCGATCTGCTGCACTATTTCCACGATGATCCCGATACCGAGGTCATCATGATCTACGTGGAAGAGTTGCAGCGGGGGCGTAAATTCATCGAAGCCGCCAAGGAGATCACGGGCGGGGACCGGCCCAAACCCATCCTGGTCATCAAGTCGGGCCGTACCACGGCGGGAGCGGCCGCCGCCGCGTCCCACACCGGATCGCTGGCCGGGTCCGAAGCCGTCTACGATGCCATCTTCGATCAGTCGGGCATCATCCGCGTGGACCGCATCGACGAGCTCTTCGATTACGCCATCGCGTTTGCCTATAAAAACGAGAACGCCCTGGGAAAATTGCGTCGCAAGGTGCCGCTGGGCAAACGGGTGGCCATCGTCACCAACGCCGGCGGTCCGGGCATCGTGGCCACCGACATGACCGTGGTGTCGGGGCTCGAACTGGCCGTCTTCAGCGAAGCCACGGTGGAATCCCTCAAGAGCCACCTGCCGGTGACCGCCAATGTGCACAACCCCGTGGACGTGATCGGCGATGCGGCCCAGGACCGCTATGAGAACGCCCTGGCCGCCGTGATCCGCGACGAAGACGTGGACGGCGCCCTGGTCATCCTGACCCCCCAGTCCATGACCAATGCCATCGGCACCGCCGAGGCCGTCGTGCGCATCGCGCGGCGGTCGCACAAGCCCATCCTCTGCTGTTTCATGGGACTGATCGACGTCTCCGCGGGAGTCAAATACCTGCAGGAGAACGGCGTACCGGTCTACCGGTTCCCGGAGAACGCCGCCAAGGCCTTCGGTGCCCTCTACCGTTATTCCCGCTGGCTCAACCGCCAGGAGATGGCCCCCTTTGCGATGCAACAGGACCGTAAGTGCGGCCGGGAGATCATCGAATCGAGCCTGGCGGCGGGCAGGAACTACCTCAACGAATTGGACGGCAACCGGTTGCTGGCCTGTTACGGATTCAACGTGCTGCCCACCCGGCTGGCCAAGGACGCCGCAGAAGCCGTCCGACTGGCCGACGACATGGGTTATCCCGTGGTCATGAAGATCGTCTCCGACCAGATCATCCACAAATCGGATGCCGGCGGTGTCCGTATCGATCTTGCCGATGCTTCTTCCGTGAAGGAGGCCTTCGAAACCATCGTCGCCAATGCCAGGGCATATCGCCAGGATGCCGAAATCCAGGGCGTATTGGTCCAGAAAATGGCACCCAAAGGGACCGAGGTGATCCTGGGCGCCAATCGCTATCCCAAATTCGGTCATCTGCTGATGTTCGGCTCCGGTGGGGTGCTGGTGGAGGTATTCAAGGATGTCACCTTCCGGCTGGCGCCCATCAACCGCAACAGCGCGCGTCTGATGGTCCGGGGAACCCGGGGATTCGCCCTGCTCGACGGTTTCCGCGGCGGCTCCAAGGCAGATGTGGAGACCATCGAACGGCTGCTGGTATGCCTGTCCGATCTAGTGGTTGACAACCCGGAAATAAAAGAGTTGGATATAAATCCATTGCTGGTGCATTCCGAAAGGCAGGGCGCTACCGTTGCCGATTGCCGCTTCATTCTCGAACCGGAAGCGGACGCGGACTGACGCAGCAACGCCGAAAGCGATCACAGCCGTACGCCGCGGGCGCGGCTGTCACCGATGTTCCAGTGGACCCGCATTATTGTTGATCAATAATACCCTCCTACCCTGCAAGGTTGCCCGCAAGGTCCACTGGTTCACCGCCGGTCGGCCGGCCCAGCCGGCCGGCCGGCGGCATCCTGAACCCAATCCGCCGACATGTACGCCTCCGGTGTTCGGCTGCAGGCACGGTACGGCAGGTGTCCAGCGAATCCACCGGTGGTGATGACGATAACAGCAACGAACCATGGAATCGATGGAGAGTCGTGATGGTTGAAACCCTCTACTGGGCCGACGGCTATATCGAGAAGCAGGCCACCGCCGAAAAGGCCATTCGCAGGATCAAGCCCGGCCAGCGTGTCTATATCGGATCGGCATGCGGTGAGCCCCAGGAACTGGTGCGCGCCCTGGCAAAAAACGCACGGCAGTTCACCGGCCTGGAAATCGTGCGCATGATGAGCGAGGAATCCACCCCCCTGACCGCCATCGCCAATCAGACCCGGGAAGACAATATCAGCATGCGAAACCTTTACCTGGGCGCCACCAGCAGCGAGCATTTCAAAAATAAGCTGCGTTTCGTAACCCCCATGAACATGTCCGAAGTGCCCCGCCTGTTCAAGAGTCGCATGCTGCCCATCCACGTGGCCCTGATTCAGGTTTCGCCGCCGGACGATTTCGGCTGGATGAGCCTGGGGATATCCGTGGATTGCACGCTGGCGGCGGCCAGATCGGCCGATGTGGTCATCGCCCAGGTCAATTCCCAGATGCCGCGTGTGATGGGACAAAGCTTCGTGCATGTCAACGATGTGGACGTCATCGTCGAACACGACGAAGATCTGCTGACCATCCGCAGCGAACCGCCTTCGGAGGTGGCCATCCTGATCGGTAAACAGATCTCCCGCCTGATCGACGACGGCGCGACCCTGCAAGTCGGTCTCGATGCCGCCTCCCAGGCCACGGTCCAGGCCCTGGTGGACAAGAACGATCTGGGTTTTCACTCCCAGTACCTGACCCGAGACATCATGAATCTATACGCCCTCGGGGTGATCAACAACCGGCGCAAGGGAGTGAACGACGGCAAGCTGGTGGCCTCGGCGGCCCTGGGCGACAGGAATCTGTATGAGTTTCTCCATGACAATCCGGCCATCGAGTTTCATCCGTCCGATTATGTCAACGACCCCTTCGTGATCTCCCAGCACTATCGCATGATCTCGCTGAATGTCGCCAAGGCCGTGGATCTCACCGGCCAGGTCACGGCGGAAGCCAGCGCCAATACCATGTTTGCCGGGGTGAGCGGGATCATGGACTTCGTCAAGGGGGCCAGGCGCTCGGCCGGCGGCAAATCGATCCTGATGCTGCCCTCCACCACGGCCGACGGCAAGCAGAGCAGGATTGTCCCCATGCTGGGCAGCGATGCCGTGGTGGTGCCCAGCGGCAGCGTGCAGTATGTCGCCACGGAATACGGCGTGGTCAACCTGTTCGGCAAGAGCATCCAGGAACGGGTGATCGCCATGATCAGCATCGCCCATCCCGATTTTCGCGACGAATTGTTCCAGACCGCCAAGGAAAACGGCATGGTGGGCAGCGAACGCAATCTCGGCGAGGCGGCCCGCGCCGTGTATCCGGTCAACATCGAAGAGCAGGTCACCGTGGACGGCCAGGTGGTCACCTTCCGCCCGGCCAAACCCGTGGACGAGCGACGGATCCGGGAGCATTATTACAGCCTGGACAAGAAAGACATCTTCCTGCGTTTTTTCCACGAAAAAACCAGCTTCAGCATGTCGGAGGTCGAAGGCAAATCCCAGATCGACTACATCAAGGATCTGACCATCATCGGCGTGGTGGGCGAATCCGGGTTCGACCGCGTGGTGGGCGTGGCCGAGTACCTGCTGTTCATGGACAACAACATGGCCGAGGTGGCGTTCACCGTGGCCAAGGACTTTCAGGGCAAGGGATTGGGCAAGATATTCCTGCGCAAGCTGGCCGAAGCCGCCCGTGAGAACGGAATCTCCGGGTTGATCGCCTACACCGCGCCCCATAACCTGGCCATGATCAAATTGTTCAAATCGTTGCCCTACAAGATCAAGACCTCTTTCGACGGCGAAGCCCTGGCCCTGAGCTGCAAGTTCGATGAATTGAAGGAGAACCTGTCGGATTTCCCTGCGCCGCCCCCGTTCCGGAAACCGGGCAGGACCTATTGAATTCAAGTGCTTTTCCACTTGTCAATCCGAACTGAACATGGTTTAGTGATCAATTTAATTTTATATGCTCAGTCCGGGCGTCATGATTGAATCGGCAGCGTGTTTCGGTTGGCACAGAACCGACTCATGTGCTGAAATAATAACAAAGAAGGAGTAAGCGTATGGCAAAGAAGATGATGACAGTTGACGGCAACACGGCGGCGGCACATGTGGCGTACGCCATGAGTGACACGGCGGCCATTTATCCGATCACGCCCTCGTCCCCCATCGGCGAAATCGCGGATGAATGGTCTGCAAACGGGCGCAAGAATATCTTCGGACAGACCGTCCTGATTCGCCAGTTACAGAGCGAGGCCGGCGCGGCCGCCGCCGTACACGGATCCCTGGCTTCCGGTGCCTTGACCAGCACCTACACGGCATCCCAGGGGCTCTTGCTGATGATTCCGAACATGTACAAGATGAGCGGCGAGCTCCTGCCGGGCGTAATGCATGTCACCGCCCGTGCAATTGCCGCGCATGCCCTTTCCATTTTCGGCGACCACCAGGATGTCATGGCCGTGCGTCAGACCGGGTTCGCCATGCTGGCCTCCAACTCCGTGCAGGAAGCCCAGGACATCGCCCTGGTGGCGCACCTGGCGGCCATCGAAGGCAGCCTTCCGTTCGTGCACTTTTTCGACGGGTTCCGGACCAGTCATGAGATCCAGAAGATCGAAATGATCGATTACGAGGACATGGCCGGACTGGTGAACCAGGAAGCCCTGGCCAGATTCCGCTCCCGCGGCGCCAACCCCGAACGGCCGGAATTGCGTGGCACAGCGCAAAACCCGGACATCTATTACCAGGGCAGGGAAGCCGCCAATCCGTACTACCTGGCACTGCCCGGCATCGTCGCCGATTACATGAAGAAGGTCAGCGACCTCACCGGCCGCAACATCGGCCTTTTCGACTACGTGGGCGCCCCGGATGCCGAGCATATCATCATCTCCATGGGCTCCTCCTGCGAGACCATCGAGGAGGTGGTCGACCACCTGACCGCCAAGGGGGATAAAGTGGGCCTGGTGAAGGTCCGCCTGTTCCGTCCGTTTTCCGCCGAACACCTGGTCGAGGCCATTCCGGACAGCGTCAAGACCGTCTCCGTGCTAGACCGTACCAAGGAACCGGGCTCCCTGGGCGATCCGCTCTACGTCGATGTCTGCACCGCCTGCATGGAACAGGGGCGCGCCGTCAAGATTATCGGCGGCCGCTACGGTTTGGGCTCCAAGGAATTCTCTCCTTCCATGGTCAAGGCCGTCTTCGACAACATGGCCCAGGCCAGCCCGAAGAATCACTTCAACGTGGGCATCATCGATGACGTCACCCAGACCTCCCTCGATGTGGAAGAGGGATTCGATGTCGCTCCCGAAGGCACGGTGCAGTGCAAGTTCTGGGGACTGGGTGCCGACGGCACCGTGGGCGCCAACAAGAGCGCCATCAAGATCATCGGCGACAACACCGACATGTATGCCCAGGCCTATTTTTCCTATGACTCCAAGAAGAGCGGCGGCATCACCATTTCCCACCTGCGTTTCGGCAAGAGCCCCATCAAGTCGACGTATCTTATCGATGCGGCCGACTACGTCGCCTGCCACAATCCGGCCTATGTTCAGGTCTACGACGTGCTGGACGGCATCAAGGACGGCGGTACGTTCATGCTCAACAGCCCCTGGTCGGCGGAACAGATGGAAGAAAAGCTGCCGGCGGCCATGCGCAGGACCATCGCCCGGAAGAAGTTGAAGTTCTATAACATCGATGCCGTCAAGATCGCCGGAGAAGTCGGTCTGGGCGGACGCATCAACATGATCATGCAGACGGCGTTCTTCAAGGCCGCCAACGTGATCCCCGTGGATCAGGCCATCGAATATCTCAAGGTGCAGATCAAGAAGATGTTCAGCAAGAAGAGCGACAAGATCGTGCAGATGAACTGGCAGGCCGTGGACCGCACCCTGGACAATCTCGTCGAAATCGACGTGCCCGCGTCCTGGGCCGATGCCACCGGCGCCGGCGCCGCCAAGGCCGACGTGCCCGAGTGGGTGTCCGACGTCATGCAGCCCATCCTGGTACAGAAAGGCGATCAACTGCCGGTCTCCAAGTTCACTCCGGACGGCATCTTCCCATTGGCCACCAGCCAATACGAAAAACGCGGCGTGGCCATCAACGTGCCCGAATGGATCATGGACAATTGCATCCAGTGCAACCAGTGCGCCATGGTCTGTCCCCACGCGGCCATCCGCCCCTTCCTGGCCACGGAGGAGGAAATGGCCGCTGCGCCGGCAACCTTCGAGGCCAAGAAGGCCATCGGCAAGGAGTTCAAGGAGCAAGGCCTCCAGTTCCGCATCCAGGTCTATTCCGAAGACTGCATGGGCTGCGGCAACTGCGCCGATATCTGCCCGGCCAAGAAGAAGGCCCTGGCGATGAAGCCCCTGGCCACCCAGATCGAAGCCCAGGTGGCCAACCTCAAATTCGCCCAGGCCCTGCCGGATCGTTCCGACATGGTCAGCCGCAAGACCGTCAAGGGCAGCCAGTTTTATCAGCCCCTGCTCGAGTTCTCCGGCGCCTGCGCCGGCTGCGGCGAGACGCCGTACGCCAAGCTGATCACCCAATTGTTCGGCGAACGCCTGATCATCGGCAACGCCACCGGCTGTACTTCCATCTGGGGCGGCAGTGCGCCCGCAATTCCCTACTGCGTGAACAAGGACGGCCATGGCCCGGCCTGGGGCAACTCCCTGTTCGAAGATCCGGGCGAATTCACCTACGGGATGCTTATCGGCCAGATCCAGCAGCGCAATCGGCTGGCCATGCTGGCGCAGCAGGCCATCGAATCGGATATCGACGCCGAGGTCAAGGAAGCCTTGTCCCAATGGTTGGCCAACATGAAGAATGCCGAGCTGTCCAGGAAGTACGGCGACCAACTCAAGGCACTGCTGCCCAACTACGGTGGAAATGCTTTGCTGGCCGAAATCAACTCCATGGCGGGCCTGTTCACCAAGAAATCCTACTGGGTATTCTTGGGTGACGGCGCGGCCTACGATATCGCCTACGGCGGCATCGACCATATCCTGGCCTCGGGTGAGGACATCAACGTGATGGTTTTCGACACCGAAGTTTACTCCAACACCGGCGGTCAGAGCTCCAAGGCCACGCCGACGGGTTCCATCGCCAAGTTCGCCGCTTCGGGCAAGAAGACCGCCAAAAAGGACATGGGCGCCATGGCCATGACCTATGGGTATGTCTATGTGGCCAACGTGGGCATGGGGTCCAACAAGAACCATACCCTCAAGGCCATCCTGGAAGCGGAAGCCTACGACGGTCCTTCCCTGGTCATGGCCTATGCGCCGTGCATCAACCACGGCATCAAGAAGGGCATGGGCAAGACCCAGGAAGAGACCCGCTTGGCCGTCGATTGCGGCTATTGGCCGCTGTATCGCTTCAATCCGGATCTCAAGGAAGAAGGCAAGAATCCGTTCGTCCTCGACTCCCAGCAACCCAAGGGCAACCTCAAGGAGTTTCTCGGCGGCGAGATCCGCTACGCCGCCCTGGAGAAACTCTTTCCCCAGGAGGCCGAACGCCTGCACACCCAACTGGAAAGAGAATTCGGCGAGCGCTACCTGATGCTCAAGCAAAAGGCGGAGCTGGAACTGCCCCGGGTGGCGACCACCGAAGGCGGCGCCCGGGACGATGGCACCGATAGCGATGCCTGCACCCTGAGCAGCACCGCCGAACATGGCGGCGACGATGCCTGCGACGACGGCCGGGCCGGCAAGTAAGCCCATCCGATCATGAAGCCGCGCAGATAAATAAGAGGCCGCTTCGCCGGGAGGCGAAGCGGCCTCTATACTATGGGAGCGATCCACCGCGGGTGACCCACGGATTGACAGCGGAACCATGGAGAATCCGACCATCGAAAACGGACCTTCCCGGCAGCAGACCCAGTGCCGGCAATGTGGTACCTGCTGCCGCCAGGGAGGACCGACCCTGCATCTGGAGGACCTGCCCCTGGTGGAAGGGGGGCGGATCCCCGTAAAGGCCCTGTTTACCATCCGGCAGGGCGAGCCGGCGTATGACAATATCAAGCGTGTCATCGCGCCGGCCGTTACCGACATCGTCAAGATCAAGGGCGGCCCGCGAATGGGGCCGGGGTGCTGGTTTTACGACCGTCCGCAGAAGATCTGCGCGCAATATGATCGACGACCCGCCGAGTGCCGGGCGCTGAAATGCTGGGATACCGGCGAAATTGAACGGCTCTACAACTGCCGGAGATTGACCCGGCGCCACATCCTGGCCCGGGTGCAGGGGTTGTGGGACCTCGTGACGGATCACCAGGAGCGCTGCGACTACGGCTGGGTGGCGGAGCTTGCCCGGCGGATCCAGCGCAATCCGGAAGCGGGAGAGGCGCAAAAGGAACTGCTGGAACTGATCCGTTTCGACGAAAGCCTGCGACAGGTGACCATGGACCGCATGGATCTGGATCCGGAAATGATGACGTTTCTGTTCGGCCGCCCGCTTTCTTTCACCGTGCGGATGTTCCGGCTCGGATATGACCCCCACGCCCGGACCGTCACGGCCGGGACCGTTGCCGGATCCCAAGACGCGGTCTGTTACCGCCGCAACGGCTTCGGACCGGCCGGCGATGCTTGAGGGGCGGCCGATAGGGCGCAGACCTTCTGTCCGTTTCGCCTCGTGCACTGCCGCATGCGATTGTCAGCGTGGTGTCGGGGCTCTGATTGCCAAGCTCCGGGGATGCTGATATAAAGTGGAACATACTGATCGCATTCCATTGCCGAAACTGAGGCTTTTCCCATCTTTCACGTTTACCAGAGACATTGGGAGGATATCATGAACAACAGAGTGGTTGTGAGTTTGGTCGCCTTGTTGGTGCTGGGGGCGGTCTGTGTCGGGCCGGCCTGGAGTCAGGATTCAACTGTAAAAATCGAGGACGCCGCGGTTTGTCAGCAGATCGTCGACCATGAACCGGTGGGCAGCGGCGATGTGTTCGCCAAGGAGACGGAGAAGGTCTACTGCTTCACACGGGTGGTGGGCGCGGAAGGGGAGACGCAGATCACCCACAACTGGTACCATCAGGGCAGCCTGCAGGCGTCGGTGAAGCTCGATGTGCGTTCGCCCAACTGGCGGACCTGGAGTTCCAAAACCATACAGCCCGGAATGACGGGCGAATGGATGGTGGAAATTCTGTCGGCCGACGGCCAACCCTTGGAGAGCATCATCTTCTTCCTGAAATAAAGCGATTGACGATTGGCGAGGAATTTTGGGGCCCCTGCCCGTGGCAGGGGCCCTTTTTTTATGGTTATGTCCGTGTCCGTCAAATCTTTCCATAGATCTCGGGTCGACGATTGGGAAAGAAGTAGCGCATGGGGTGCCGGCGCACGGCGTCCAGATCGGATGCCTTCAAGTCGACGACGAGCATCGATGCATGCGGGTGGATATCCGTGGCCATGATTTCGCCCGAGGGGGCCACCACCATGGCATTGCCGGCAAAGACCAGTCCGTTGCAATTTTCGCCGATCTGATTGCAGGCGACCACGAAGAGGCTGTTGTCGAAGGCGCGGGCGGTGAGGTGCCGGGACCATGAACGGTTTTTTTCGGCCGCGCTGCCGCGGGGAGAGGCGTGGGGCAGAAAGATGACTTCGGCGCCTCTGGCGGCCATGGCGGCGGACAGCTCCGGGAAGTGGGCGTCATAACATAATTGGATCCCGAAGGTGATCCCCTGGAAATGAAAAACGGGGATGGCGTCTCCGGGAGTATAGGTGCATTTTTCCGGCGGGGCGGTATGCACCTTGCGGTAGATCTGGATCCGTCCGTCCGGGGTGAATACACAATGGCTGGCGAAGGGCAGCCCCTCTTCATTGTGTTCGGCCATGCCGGCCAGGATGACGATTTTCTCCTGTCTCGCGAGCCGGGAGAGCTGATCCGTGACGGGGCCGGGAATGGGCAGTGCCAGTTCCGATATCAGCGGGCGGTTGCAATACCCGGTAATGCTCAATTCGGGAAAACAGACCAAGTCGGCGCCGGCCTGTCCGGCCTTGGCGGCCCAGTGCGTGGCCGTGGCGATGTTCTGCTCGATCTCTCCCACCGGGGCGGGGCAGGTTATGGCGGCGATGCGGATATCTTGCATGAAACGATAAAGAAAAGTCACCGGGTTGCAGCGGCGGATAAACCGTATTAAATCCGGAATTCGGCCTTTATTTTGAACACCTTCGTCGCCGGCAGATTCAGAATCGTGTCCACGCCGGTCTCCTTGGATATCTGCTCCAGGTTCGCCTCGATTTCGGCGCGGGACGGGGCGATAAAGGTAAACCAGATATTGAATTCATGGTCGCGCTGGTAATTGTGGGTGACGCCGGTGTAGCGGTTCACCACCGCGGCAAAGTCGTCGATCCGGTCCGCGGGCACCCTGGCGGCGCAAAGGGTGCTGACGAACCCCACCTTGTGCGGCACGAAATTGCCGCCGATGCGGCGGATGATCCCCTTTTTCTTGAGCGCGGCCACCCGCTCCAGGACCTGCGCCTCGCTCAGCCCCAGCGCCCGGGCGATGGCCCGGTAGGGTCTCGATTCGATCGGGAAATCGGATTGAATCCGATTGATGATGGATCGGTCGACATGGTCCAGATTCACTGGTTTGCTCCTTTGGCGCTTCCACGCGGACGTCCGCCGCAAAAAAACCGGAGGTTTTTTTGCCGACTCAGCCGGAAGGGCGGTCGATCCCCATGGACGCGTTTTCGGCCATGGGGGCGGTGCCTACCCGGCATCGGCCAGGAACTTCAAATTCAGCTTGCGCTCCCGCGGTCCGTCGAATTCGCAAAAAAAGATTCCCTGCCAGGTGCCCAGCACCAGGCGGCCGTTCTCGACGGCGACGAGTTCGCTGGACCCCACAAGGGAAGTTTTTACATGGGCCGGCGAGTTGCCTTCCATGTGGCGATAGTCCGCTTTCCACGGCACCATCTGGTTGAGCACCATGAGGATATCGCGGCGCACGCTGGGATCGGCGCTTTCATTGATGGTGACGGCGGCGGTGGTGTGCGGAACGTAAATCATGCATAAACCGTTTTCGAATTTGGCGGCCTCGACGGCGCTGCCGACTTCGTCGGTGATATCGATCAGTTCGGTCCGGTCTCGGGTCTGGATACGCAATTGCGGCATCGTCAGGGCCTCCGGCGATCGGTTCGGTGCGTAGTCGTTTCGGCGGTCCGGGCCATCCGGGATGCGGCAGCCCTTCGGCCACCCGGATCCACGAAGTTATTGCGAGCGGCAAAAAAAAAGGCCCTGCCGGAAACAGGCAGGGCCTTTGGGATTGCGAATCAGTCGAATCGAGAATTAGACGCAACCGGTCGGTTTCGGCAGCCCGGCCATCTTACAGGCTCCCTTGCCCGGTCCTGAGGGGAACAACTCATAGATATGTTTCAGTTTGAAACCGGTCACTTTGGAAAGAACGCGGACCATGGGGGCGATACCGTTTTTCTCATAGTACTCGCGAAGGACCTCGATGACTTTCTTGTGCTCTTCGTTCAGTTCGTCAATGCCCTCTTCCTTCTTGACGTACTGCACCCATTGTTCGTTCCAGTTTTTGTAATCGTCGATGAACCCGTCTTCGTCAACGCTAAAAGATTCTCCACCAAATTCTACTGTCGGCATGTAAACTCCTCCTTTATAAATTTTATATTATGCTTGGCTATCCGCCTTTGCTGTTTCCGAAATTATGAAGATATGACTAATAGCGGATCGCCTTTTGAATGTCAACACGAAAAACCGGTCTTCAAATGGGCCGTAACCCACCGAACAAAGTGCCATTCCTGAGTTTTCGATCCATAATCGCGAGGTACGGAATGGATCTTGTAGAGGATGTTCACCGGATCGATCCTGCTATACCATTTCCCGGCCGATGCCGCAACGCCCGAACATGCCGGTGCCGGCCCGAACACATAATAATGGGCATATGCACAAAAAAAACATTGACAACCGGCGTCCGGGTTTTTATTTGTGAATGCGCATATCGTCCTGAACACGTTTCCGCCAAAATCAAGGAGAATTGCATCATGCATCGATTCATCGCGGTTCCATCAAAATCACCGGGCGGGTTGGACGCCTCCCTGGAAGCCCATTTCGGCCATTGCGAGGTTTACACCCTGGTTCACGTGGAAAACGGCGAGGTGACCAAAATCGAGGTCGTCTCCAATCCACCGCACCAGGCAGGTGGGTGCCTGGCGCCGGTGCACGAGCTGGCCCGCAACGGCGTCAATACCTTGATCGTCGGCGGGATGGGCCAGCGGCCTTTGGCGGGATGCAGCCATATGGGCATCGATGTCTATTTCAGCGATGGTGCCGGCACCGTGGGACAGGCCATCGACGCCATACTGGCGAGCCGGCTGCGGCGGTTTTCACATGAGAACGCTTGCAGCGATGGTTGCGGCAACCATCGGATCGATCCTGCCCCCTTTTCGAACCGTTGAGTCTCTCCGTTCCCTGTGGTTGCGGCGGCAGAATTGGGTTGACTTGCCCCTCTTGATCGCTATTATAACGTACCGTAATTCCAGGCGCCAATGAGGTCGCCGGCGAACCGGCGCCCAGGTTTTATTCGTCGAGCGTCGGAGAGATGAAGACGAGTATTTTGAACCCGGTCCAAGGAGGGGACGCCGCATGGATTTCAACAATCTGACCGAGATTATTGATTTTGCCATTGCCAAAGAGATCGAGGCGCAGGAGTTTTACCGCAGCGTTGCGGAGCAGGAGTCTTTTTCCGGCAAGAAGGAGATGCTTCTGGAGTATGCTGCCGAAGAAAAGAAACACCAGACCCTGTTGGAGGATCTCAAGTCCGGGAAAATCGGCAAGGCAGTGGAAGACTATAAATTCAAATGGATCACGGATATCAAACGAAGCAATTATACCCTCGATATGGAGTACCGGTCCGGCATGGCGTATCATGAAATTCTCATGCTGGCGTGCAAGCGCGAAGAAAAGGCCCTCAAGCTCTACAACGATCTGCTGGCGCAGGCCGACACCGACGCGGCCAGGAAGGTGTTTAAAATTCTATGCCAGGAGGAAGCCAGGCACAAACTGACCCTGGAGACCATGTATGATGATCATATGGCCCAGGCCGGAGATTAGCCTGTGACGTCAGGGTTGCGCACCCCCAAAAAAACCGACCAGTGACTCGTACGAGCCCGAAGACTAAAATCGTTGTCATTTGCGGTCCCACCGGCGTGGGCAAGACCGGCTTCGCCGTCCGGCTGGCCCGGCGATTCCACGCGGAAATCGTGGGGGCCGACTCCATGCAGATCTATCGCCGGATGGACATCGGCACGGCCAAACCAACACCCGGGGAACAGGCGGCCGTACAGCACCATATGGTGGACATCGTCGATCCGGATGAAAATTTCGATGCCGCGACCTATGCCCGCCGGGCATCGACGTGCATCGAACGCCTGACGGCGAGAAAGATCCGAACATTGGTGGTCGGGGGGACCGGCCTCTACATCAAGGCGCTGCTGCACGGCCTCGCCCCGATGCTGCCTTCGGATCCATCCATACGGGAACAGCTCCAGGCGGCCATGGCGGCGGATGGTCCGGCAGCCATGCATGCCCGCCTTGCCGCCGTGGACCCGCAGGCTGCCCGGCGGCTGCACCCCAATGACCGTTACCGGATTCTACGGGCCTTGGAGGTGCAGGCCGTCACCGGTGAGTCCATCTTCACCCATCATGATGCCCATGGCTTCGGGCAATCCCGATACGATACACTCAAGATCGGCCTGACCCTGCCTCGGGAGGAGCTCTACAACCGAATCGATGGACGCGTGGACCTGATGCTGAATCAGGGACTGGAGGAGGAGGTGCGCGGGTTGCTGGCGCAGGGCTATGATCCGGGCTTGAAATCGATGCAGTCCCTGGGCTACCGGCACTTGAGCGCGGTCATCCGGGAGAAGCTGCCGCTGGAGGAAGCGGTAGGCATCCTGAAACGGGATCATCGGCGCTACGCCAAACGTCAGATGACCTGGTTTCGAAGAGATCCGCAGGTCCAATGGCTTACTCCCGGCCAACTGGACGAAGCCGACGTCATGGTGGAAAAGCACTTCGGACCATTAAGCGAATCCTAAGACGCAGACCTGTCTCCGGATGGGTCAAGGGGGCGGCCCGACAGCCATCGTCGGGCCGCCCGCCAATCGAAGGTTACCGCGATGCGGCCCGGCGGGGTCACCATGCCGATTTGCGCGATCCAGGTGACCAGGCCGAAGGAGGCGGCGATGAAAAGAACCCACACCACAACGGCGCTGAAGATGTAGATCATCATCGACTGCCTTCTACGACACTGAGGTTGAACCCGCGCCGGCTGGCACGCTGTTCGATGCGGGAGAGCATATTGGGGATGGAGAAGGGTTTTTCATAAAATTGTTCGACGCCCAAGGCCTTGGCGTTGATTACGATGTCGTCGAAGCCGAATGCCGAAATCATCACCTTGATGCAATCGGGCGTGTAGGGCTTGGCCCAGAAATAAAATTCCAATCCATCCATGCCGGGCAGGCGGTAATCGCAAATAACGATGCCGAAGGTTTGGCGCTTGACCGCCTGCAGTCCTTCTTCCGCCGTGGAAACCACCATCGGTTCGTAGCCGCAGTGGTTGAGGATCAGGTGGAACGCCGAACGCACCTCTTCATTGTCCTCGATGAGCAGGACTCTTCGATTGGCCTCCTGGTGGGTCGCCTCTATGGCCGCCATGGTGGTATCGCCTTTCTCTGCCATATCCAAACATCAGATCAAGTTCCGAATCGCTCGTTCCGCAGAGTGATTGCAGAAAAGGTGCCATGGCGCCGAAAATTAAAATTTTGAAATATTTCAGGTTAGTTAATTGGATATGCGGGAATTGTGGGGGGAGGCGGCAATTTCAGCATTTGGGGGATATGCCCCGCAGTTCGTGGGCAAATAACCCATCCGGAAAATTCCAGGGTTCGATGGCAGCGGGCATTTCCGGCGGCGGGACCTCGGCCGGGCCGGTCAGGTTTTGTTGCGTCGATACCGGAATTTATCCCGGCTCATGCGGAGCAGTTTTGCGGCCTTGGAAGCATTTCCGTCGGACATGGCCAGGGCCTGTTCGAAATAGGTTCTTTCGATGGTCTGCAGAACCACCGAGATATCGATGCCTTCCCGGGTCAGGGGGGGCAGGCCGGGATGATGATTCGAGGCCTGGACCGGAACGGATATCGGGGAGCTTTCGTCGAGTCCCAGCTGGGCCAGCCCCATCAGCGTGCCACTGCCCAGCAATACGGCGCGTTCGATGAGGTTGCGCAGTTCTCGGATATTGCCGCTCCAGTTGTAGTTCTCCAGGGCGAAGGCGGCTTCGGGTTCGAAGCCGGTGAACTCCTTGCCGAATTTTAATGTGAAGCGTTCCAGGAAGAATTTGGCCAACGGCATGATATCTTCCCGGCGTTGGTTCAACGGCGGGACTTCGATTTTAACCACGGCCAACCGGTAGTAAAGATCCAGGCGGAAGTCACCGTCTTTGGCCATGGCCAGCAGGTCCTTGTTGGTGGCGGAAATAACCCGCGTGTCGACCTGATGCTTCTGGGTTCCCCCCACGCGGAAATACTCTCCTGCTTCCAGAAAACGCAAGAGTTTGGCCTGGGCTTCGGCGCTCAAGTCGCCCACCTCGTCCAGGAAAAGCGTGCCCTTGGCCGCCTCTTCCACCAGGCCGGTCTTGCCGTTTTTGCCTGCGCCGCTGAAAGCCCCCTTTTCGTAGCCGAACAATTCACTTTCGATGAGTTCCCTGGGGATGGCGGCGCAGTTGACCGTCACCAGGGGGCCTTGAAAGTTGGGACTGCGGTAGTGAATGGTTTGGGCCACCAGTTCCTTGCCGCTGCCGGTGTCGCCCAGGATCAGCGCCGGGGTATCCTTGCTCTGGGCCACCATCGCCACAATTTCCAGGATCTGCTTGATGGGTTTGCTTTCTCCCACGATCACGGGCAGGTTCTGGGCAATATACTTCTCCTGGAGCAGTTGAATCTCTTTTTTCAGCGCGATGGTTTCCAGGGCGTTGCGCACGGTAATGATCAAGCCGTTCATGTCCAACGGTTTGACAATATAATCGTAGGCCCCCAGCTTCATGGCCGCGACCACGGTCTGAACGTCTTCATAGGCGGTGATCATGATCACCAGGGTGTCGGATTTGTAACGCTTGATCTGCTCCAGGGCTTCGATGCCGCTGATGCCGGGCAGTCCGATATCGAGCAGGATCAGGTCGGGCTGGATGTCCGGCAATATCGCCAGCGCGTCTTCGGCGTTGGCGAAGCCGTGGACGCTGTAATGCTGCCGGAGCGCCAGGGTGATGCCTTCGCGGGCGATATCTTCGTCGTCGACGATGAACAGGGAAAATTTCGTCATCGTGGGTACTTCCTCTTTTCGATGGGCAAGATGATGGTGAAATGCGCCCCCCCCAGTTCTCCGGCGGTGACGGTCAGCGAGCCGTTGTGATCGGTGACGATGCGCTGGGCGATGCTCAGGCCGATGCCCGATCCATCGGGGCTGGTGGTAAAAAAGGGATCGAAGATTTTATCTCTCAGCTCTTCCGGCACGCCCGGTCCGGAATCGGAGAAGGTGATGCTGATCTCATTGTCGAAGGTATAGGTGGTTACGGCGATCTTCTTCAGATCGGTCGCTTCCCGCAGGGCATGCCCGGCGTTTTGGATCAGGTTGAGAAAGACCTGCTCGATCAGGTTCCCGTCGCCATAGCAGGTCGGCAATTGCTTGAACAGGGAAGTGGTCACCTGGATGCCGGCCTTGCGCAGGGTCACGGCGGAGAGCGAGATCACGTTGTCCAGGCATTTGTTGATGTCGATGGGCACCATCCGCGGGGCCGTGGGCTTGGAAAAGTCGAGGACCCGCTTGATCACCGAATCCACCTTGTGCGACGCCAGTTTCAGCTGGCCGACGATCTGTTTCATCAGGTCGATATCCTTGGGCAGCAGGGTCTCGGTTTCGCACATCTGTTCCAGGGTATACAGGTAGGAAGTGATGCCGGTGAGCGGGTTGCGGATTTCGTGGGCCATACCCGAGGCAATCCGGCCCAGGGAGGACATTTTGTTGCGCACCAGCAGGAGCCGTTCCAATTCCTTGGTGTGGGTGATGTCCACGAGATTGATCAGAATGCTTTCCTTGCCCTGGTACTCGAACAGGCTGGCCCGGCAGTTGACCCAGATATACTTCTTGTGGTTCTTGGCCGGCACCTGGATTTGGATGCGCAGGTCCGCCTCTGCATTGTCGGATTCCCGGTTGAGCAGGTTCTGGTAGGCAAGCTTCACTCCGGCCAGGTCCTCCGGATGGATGAAGCTGAAGTCGCGGCAAAGCACCTTCTCGGCCAATTGGTCCACGGTACGGGAAAGTTCCGGATTCTGGTAGATGACCTTTTCATCCTGCACGATGGCGATTCCCACCAGGGACTGTTCCACCAGGTCCTGGAACTGTTTCAGGCTTTTATCCCGCTCGGCGGTCCGTTCGCGCACCAGCAGTTCCAGCGAATCACGATGTTTTTTCAGTTCGAGCTGGTTGCGGATGCGGGCTTTGGTCACCACCGGGTTGAAGGGTTTGGCGATAAAATCCACCGCCCCCATCTCGAATCCCTTGGACTCGGTCTCCTTGTCATTCCTGGCGGTGATCAGGATAATGGGGATGTCGCAGGTCCGCGGATCCTCTTTGAGTTTTTGGCACATTTCGAATCCGTCCAGACCGGGCATGATGAGATCCAGCAGGACCAGGTCGGGCATCAACCGGTGGGAGTTCTCGAGGGCTTCGAGGCTGTCGCTGAATCCGATGACATCGTGGTTCCCATCCTCCAGGATACTTTCCAGCAATTGGACCTGGAAGGGGTCGTCGTCGACGATGAAGATGCGGGAGTGCTCGGGTCGTGTGGGGGGTGCTGTGGGTTCGGCCTGCATCGATACCTGCGTGTTTTGCGTTCCGGATTGTCGGCCGGCCGGCGAAGCGGCCCGCGCCTGTATTAAGAGAACATCCTACCCGGTAATGGGCCTTTTCGTCAAACAGATCGACGGGAGTGCGGATACCGCGTCACAATTCGGCGCGGTCACCCAGGTTGCCATAGCGGTGGTAGTTGTCGCAGACACTCTGGTTCTGGACGTAGTGGATCAGTTCCAGGCGTCCTTCCATGAGCACGGGGCTGCGGGCGATATGATACCCTTTCCGGGCGGCGGCTTCCAGAACGGCCGCCGGTACCCGGTCCGGGGCCGCAAAACGGATCCGCTGCAGCACCTCCAGCGAGGCGATCAGCTGGTCGTCCGATTGACGCCGGACCGGCGACGGTCCGATCAGGTCCCGGGCGTCCACCCTCGCAAGAAAGTCCGTGACCGGATTGTCCAGGTCTTCCGGAATGCTGATCACCGCGGTATTGCCGGTGATGCGGGCGGCGGCGATACGTGCCAGGGTCTCGAAGAGGTTGTCTTCGGGATGCAGGCGGATGCCCACCGCCCCCAGCGGGAGATATCGGTGGATGTTGTCCTGGCCGCGCAGATGAAAGTAATCCTTCTCCCGGCCGAACTCCTGCTCCCAATGGAAAAGATAACTTTTTACGGCGCGGATGGTTTTGTCCAGATCCTCCCGCAGGTCGCCGAACCGGCCCCACATGGCTTTGCGGCGCCAGTCCAGCATCGTGCGCAGCAATGCGGTTTCTTCCTTCAGGGTGTCGATCTGCGGGGGCGCAACATCCTGAAAATCCATGAACTGGGCCACGTAATTGGGACCGCCGGCCTTGATCGCCGGACCCAGGGCGGATTTTCCCATGCCGCCGAAGGGTTGCCGCAGGGTGATGGCGCCGGTGGTACCCCGGTTGATATACAGGTTGCCGGCCTTGACGGCGGCTTTCCAGCGTTCCTGCTCGCGGGCGTCGAGACTCTCCAGGCCGGAGGTGAGGCCGTAGCCCGTCTGGTTGACCAGTTCGATGGCATGGTCCAGGTCGTCGGCGCACATGACCCCCAGCAGGGGTCCGAAGAACTCGGTCATATGGGTATTGCCGCCCGGTTGCACGTTGTACTTGATCCCCGGGGTCCACATGTGCGGATTGTCATGAACCCGCTCCGGTTTCAGGGCCCATTCCTCCAGGGGTTCCAGGGTGGTCAGGGCCCGTTCCAGGTCGCCGGCCGGCGGCCGGATCAGGGCGCCCATCCGGTTGGCGAAATCCCAGCAGGAACCCGTCGCGAGGCTGCGGGCCGCGTCCACCAGGTGGCGTTTGAAATTTTCGTCCTCATAGACCTCTTTTTCCAGGATCAGCAAGGAAGTGGCCGAACATTTCTGGCCGCCGTTGCTGAAGGCGGAGTAGATCACGTTCTTGATGGCCTGGTCCCGGTCGGCCATGGCCGTGACCACGGTGGCGTTCTTGCCGCCGGTTTCCGCCGAAAGCAGCATTCCCGGTTTTTGTGCCAGCATGGCCATGCCGGTCTCGGTGCCGCCGGTGAGGATGACGAAATCCACGTCCGGATGGGTGACCAGGTGGGATCCCGCGCTGCCGCCCTGGCAGGGGACGAACTGCAACACTTTCCTGGAAATTCCCGCGCGCCAGAAGCATTGGCACAATACCCAGGCCACGAGGACGGCGTCGCTGGCCGGCTTGAAGATCACGGTGTTGCCGGCCGCCAGGGCCGCCACGATGCCGCCGCAGGGGATGGCGATGGGAAAGTTCCAGGGCGTGACCACGGCCCCGACCCCTTTGCCGGCGGCCTCGATGGTTGCGATCTCCGTCAGGCGACGGGCCGAGAACGGGTAGTATTCGGCGAAATCGACGGCCTCGGATACCTCCACATCCGCCTCGGAAAAGAGCTTGCCCGTGTTGGCCGCGGCGACGCCGATGAGATCCCCGCGGGCGGCGCGCAGTTCGGCGGCCACCCGGGAAAGCATCCGGTGGCGCTCCTCCATGGGCAGGCCGCGCCAGCCGTCCGGATCCTGTTTGGCAATATCCACGGCCGTATCGATCTCGTCGACGGTGGCCAACCCATAGGTGGCCACGGGAATCTCCGCCGGAAGTCGGGACGGATCCACACAGCGCCGCAGGTCCCGGTGGTCCGAAACCTCCTTGCCGGCCACCACCAGCGGGATTCGAACGGGTTCCTCGTCGGCCGACTTCTTCCAGCGGTCGCGGATGGCCTCGGCCCAGCGGCGGTTGGCCGCCAGGGACCAGTCGGTGTCGGGTTCGTTGTTGAATTCGCCTTCGTAGCAGGTGCCCATCCGTTCGGGAAAGCGTTCCGTGTTGCGATCCTGGATGCGATGGGGGCGCTTGCCGGCCCGGTCGCGGTACCGGCAGGAGGCCTCGAATTGTTCGCGCAGGAAGCGCCAATGCCTGGAATCCGTGGTGAGATGCGGGGCATAGCGCAGGAAGTTCTCCTTTTCGGTGTTCTCGTCCAGGCGGCGAACCAGGTAGGCGATGGCGTTGATGAATTCGTCCCGGCTGGCCACCGGGGCGTAGAGCAGCAACTCTTCGGATGTTTCGCTCAGGGCCCGGCGCACGTGGTCGGCCATGCCCTCGAGCATTTCGAAATGGTAGTGGGCCTGCACTTCATTGACCTTGGCCAGCTCGTAGGCATAGGCCAGCTCGAACAGATTGTGGGAGGCGATGCCCAGTCGGACCGCCCGGGCATTCTCCGGTTCCATGCCCAGGTGCACCATGCGTTTAAAATTGGCGTCCACTTCCAACTTGTTGTCGTAGGGGGCCAGAGGCCAGTTGAACAGGGCCGCTTCGAGCCGTTCCATCTCCATGTTGGCCCCTTTGACGATCCGCAGCATGATGGGGCTGCCGCCCTCCGCTACCCGCTTCCGGGCCCATCGGCAGAGTTGCTGCTGGATGGCATAGGAGTCGGGCAGGTAGGCCTGCAGCACGATGCCGGCCTGATAGTCCTTGAACTCCGGCTGCTCCAGGGTGCGGATGAACGCATGATAGGTGATTTCCAGGTCGCGGTATTCCTCCATATCGAGGTTGACCAGCTTGGGCGCGCGGCTGCCGTCCAGGTGGGCGAAGGTATTGTTTTGGGCTTCGCGATACAAGGTGGTCAGGCGGTCCACCAGTACCTCGACGCTGTGTTCGAAGGCCAGGGAACTGATTTGCGAGTAGATGGTGGAGATCTTCACCGAGATCACTTCGATATCCGGATCCCGCATGTCTTGCAGATACGAGTCGAGGCGTCCCTTGGCCTCTTCCTCGCCCAGCACGGCCTCTCCCAGGTGGTTGATGTTCATGCGCACCCGTTCGTCGCGGCGTTTGCGCAGATGGGCATGCAGGGCCTTGGCTTCGCCGGCGATGATGGCCCGGCTGCTGTCCTGGCGCATCTTTTCGATCATCTTGGGCACGGTCAGGGAAGGGATGTGGCGGCCCACTCCCAGGAACATCTGCACGAGCAGTTTCTCCACATTGGAGAAGAAGTCGGGGACCCCGTGGGCCTTGAGAATGGCATTGACCTGGTCGGCCACCCGGCGGTTGTCGTGGGAGCGGAAACTCTGGTCGATCATCTTGGTTAGCACCACCTTGTCCATGGGGTGGGTCAACAGTCGCAGCATCTGCTCCTGGATGCCCTTCTCTTCGGAAGTGATCAATTCGTTGGCCCGGTTCTGCCATTTTGCCGCGGTCTCGGCGGCACGTCGGGTCAGTTCCCTGTCTTGTGGGCGAAGCTCCATTTTGTCCTCCCTGATATCTTCTGCTTGGCCATCTCTATTTAGGCAACGTTCGGGTTGGTTACCGGATCGTCTGCCGCTTCTTCTTCTCCATGTACCGGTTGAAGCGCCGGACATGGTCCCGGGCCAGGTCCGCCGTCTTTTCCCCATCGCCGGCGGCCACCGCTTCCACCAGTCGTTTCAGATCCTGGTAGTTTTCGTCGAGTTCCTGGACGCCTCCCGGCAGAAAACGGTCATAATAGATGTGGATATTGGCGTGGACCGTCTTGAGAATGAACTCGTAGACCGGATTGCCCGCGATCTGCGCAAGGAACATGTGCAACTTTTCATCCACCCGGACGAAATCCGGCCACCGCTCCACGCCGGCCCGCCAGAACTCCTCCGCAGACCGAAGCAGGTCGCGCAGCTTCCCGATATCCGCACGGGTGGCCCGCCGGGCGGCCAGCCCGGCCACCGTGCCCTCCACGCCTTCCCTGAATTCGGCCAGGTGGTGCAGGGAGATCTTCTGGTTCTGGATCAGCATGGCCAGCGATTCGGTGATTTGCTCGCCGCCGGGTCCCTTGACCACGGCGCCGCCGCCCGTACCCAGCTTGATCTCGATGAGCCCTTTCTGCTCCAGCACACGAAGTGCTTCCCGCAGGGTTCCGCGGCTGGTTCCCATCATCTCCCCCAACTCGCGTTCCGGCGGCAATTTATCCCCCGGTTGGATATGCCCGTTCAGAATCGCGGCCTGGATCTGTTCCACTACATCCTGGAAAATGCGGTTCTGTCTGGCTTTCCTGAACAGTTTGGCCATGACCCCTCCGATCTCCGGCCGAATTCGGACGACGGAACAGACAATTGCGGACCGTTCCGGCGGCAACCACCGGTTGGCTGGCTCCGTCTCGCTTCCGGCATAGGTGAAAATGAATATATGATAATGGTTAAACCATTTGCAAGCATAAAGATATCCCCTTGGACATCTCAGTATACGCTTATCCACAAAGCTCAAACTGGTTGGGAAGCGGCCCGAATCTGTGCCAATGATGCAAAGTTGATTGGTCAAATCGTCGAATGGTCAAATCGGGAGTGGAATTCTATCATATAGATATTGCGGCAATATTGAATAAGGCAGAATGTCATTCGCCTTTTGACCATTCGACGATTCAACGATTTGGCTATATGAAATAGAAGCAAAAAAGACCTGCAGCCACATGCAACTTGGGCATTCCGAATTACCGTGTTTAAGTATGGCGGCCCCATTAACTGAACGGCATTAAAAATATCCTTGACTTGACATCTATCCCGGTGTAAATGGTCAGACCATTACAACTGATATCTCTGTCAACATGCAGACCTGCTGGATTGAGTTGCCGACCCATGAGCGAATTGTTCCGCGCCGCCAAACAGAATCGCATATTCCAGGATGTGGTGGACCAGATCCAGGAGGCGATCATCCAGGGGCGTTTGAAGGTGGGCGACCGCCTGCCTGCGGAGCGCGAACTCAAGGATATGCTGCAGACCAGTCGCAGCACCCTGCGGGAAGCGTTGCGGGTGCTGGAGCAGAAGGGGCTCATCGAGATCAAGCTGGGTACGGGCGGCGGCGCCGTGGTCAAGGCGGTATCCTCGGACCTGGTGGCCGAGAGCCTGGACCTGCTGATCCGTTCCCGCCAGGTCTCCCTGCACCACATCGCCGAATTCCGCGAGCGGGTGGAGGGCGATGTGGTTCGGCTGGCCATTTCACGAATGACCGTAGCGGATCGTGAGGAACTGGGGCGCCTGCTGGATCGCGCCCGGCGATGCGTCGACCGCGGGATCGAGGCGGTCCCCGAATTCATCACCGCGGATAAGCACATTCATCAATATATTGCCAAGATCACCGGCAATCCCATCTACATCACCCTGTTCAAGACGATTCACAGAGGCATGTGGCGCTATTTCGACGAGTTTCTCTTCAAGGACATCGGCGAAGTGCAGGAGAACCTGCAGGACCTGGAAGATGTGGTGGCGGCCATGCGGAACGGAGATGCGGACAGGGCTGCCGCGATTTCCAGGGCCCATGTGCAACGGTTCAGCGAATATATGGAAAGGCGCGAAAAGGAAAATGGGATGAAATGAGACCGGCACCGTCCGATGGGTGCCGGCCGGCAGAATGGATCCTGCGAACGAACAGACATTGGGCGCTATGGCACATTTAGAACTGGACAACATCACGGTAAGGTTCGGCGGGCTGGTGGCCTTGTCGGAGCTCAGTTTTCACATCCGCAGTGGGGAGATCGTGGGCCTGATCGGCCCCAACGGCGCCGGCAAGACCACGGTGTTCAACGTACTCACCGGGGTCTACAAGGCGAGCAGCGGCGATGTCCGCTTCGACGGCAAAAGCCTACTGGGAAAGCGGCCCCACGAAATATTCGCCCGGGGCGTGGGGCGCACCTTCCAGAACATCCGCCTGTTTTCCGCCATGACCGCAGTGGAAAATGCCATGGTGGCCCGGCACTGCCGATCCAGGAAAGGGGTGGTGGGAGCGATTTTCCGCACCGGCTCCCAGCGCCGGGAGGAAGAGCGCATCCGCGAGAAGGCATTGGAGGCCCTCGCCTTCATGGGCGTCGACGAGTATGCGGATACCGTGGCCTCCAACCTTCCGTACGGCCTGCAGCGTCGTCTGGAAATCGCCCGCGCCCTGGCCGCGCAGCCCAAGGTGATCCTGCTGGACGAGCCGGCGGCCGGGATGAACCCCTCGGAGAGCTCGGATCTGATGAGAGATATCTCGCGGATATCCCAATTGGGCATCGACGTCCTGCTGGTGGAGCACGATATGAAGGTCGTCATGGGGGTATGCAGCCGGATTGTATGTGTCGATCACGGCGTGAAGATCGCCGAAGGGACGCCGGAAGAGATTCAGACCAACCCCCAGGTGATCGAGGCCTACCTGGGTCAACCGGCCAACCCATAACACGAATCGTAAATTAGGAGGCGAAAATGAGGAAGAAACTGTTATGCGCATTGATCATCGGTCTGATGGTCGTTCCGTTCGTCTTCGGAACGGCAACGGCCAAAACCCTGAAAATCGGTTCCATGAGCCCGCTTACCGGCCCCTATGCTGCGGATGGCAACGACATCAAGAACGGGGTGCTGTGCGCCATCGACGTGATCAACGATCAGGGGGGGGTTCCGGGGTATGACAAGATCGAGCTGTTTCCCCAGGATACGGCCTGCGATCCGAAACAGGCCGTGGCCTCCGCCAACAAGCTGATCAATCTGGAAGTGGTCGGCGTCGTCGGCGCCTACTGCTCCTCCTCCACCATCCCGGCTTCCGAGACCCTGAGCGAGGAAGACATCATCATGATCACCCCGGCCTCCACCAACGAAAAGGTCACCGACCGCGGACTGCCCTACATGTTCCGCATGTGCGGTCGCGACGACGATCAGGCGCCGGCCGCCGTGAAATTTATGATGGAAGCCATCGGTGCCAAGACCCTGTTCATCGTCGACGACAAGACCACCTACTCCCAGGGGCTTGCAGACGGGGTGGAGAAGAATGCCCAGGAGATGGGCATGAAGATCATGGGCCACGACCACGTCAACCAGGGCGACAAGGATTTTTCCGCCGTCCTGACCATGGCCAAGAAGCACAACGCCGATGTCTTCTACATGAGCCTGCAGAACCATGCCACCGGTTCCCTGATGGCCATCCAGGCCAAACGGATGGGCCTCGATTCCAAGATTCTTTCCCAGGATGCCATGTTCCATCCCAACTTCATCAAGGTGGCCAAGGGCGCCGCCGAGGGTGTCTTCGTTACCTACGGTTACACCGACAAATCCACCCCCGCATACAAAGCCTATGCGAAACGCTTTGCCTCGTCCTACGGGGAGATCGGCGCCTACGGCACCTATGCCTATGATGCCGGCATCGCCCTGCTGACCGCCATCAAGAATGCCAAATCCACCGATCCGGCGAAGGTCAAGGCCGAGTTGATGAAACTCGACTTCCAGGGCGCTTCCAAACAGGTGAAATTCAAGCCCAATGGCGACAGCGGTTCTTCCTATGTGGCCTTTAAGATCGACGGCGGCGAGTACAAGTTGTACTGGACCCCCGAATCGGGCTTCGTAAAATAATCCCAACTTCGCCGGCGGGGCCGTAGACGATTCTCCGGCCCTGCCGGCCATCCCTGCACCTGCATGAATCGGCAAAGCCGATAAGATCGGGACGATATGGAATACTTCATCCAACAGCTGATCAACGGATTGACCCTGGGCGGGCTCTATGCGCTCATCGCCCTGGGCTATACCATGGTTTACGGTGTCATCCAGCTGATCAACTTCGCCCATGGCGAATTTTTCGCCGCCGGCGGTTATATGGGCGTCATCATCCTCAATTACTTTGCCGGTCGAGGTCTCATGGCCTCGCATCCCTGGCTCTGTCTCATAGGCTCTTTCGCCCTGACCATGGCCTATTGCGCCTTTCTGGCCATGGCGGTGGAGAAAGTGGCCTACAAGCCGTTGCGGCTGCAATCGCGCCTGGCGGCCCTGCTCTCCGCGTTGGGCATGTCCATCTTCCTTTCCAACGGCCTGATGCTGACCCAGGGTGTCTTCGACGCCCCGTATCCCGGCGAGAAGTTCTCCGGCGGATTCGAATTCGGTGCGATCAATATCAGCGTGCTGCAGATCATGATCGTCGGCATGACCATCCTGCTGCTGGTGGGGCTCAATATGCTGGTCTTCAAGACCCGCATCGGCATGGCCATGCGCGCCACGGCCCAGGACAAGATCATGAGTTCGCTGGTGTCCATCAGCAGCAACCGCATCATCTCGCTCACCTTCGCCATCGGCGCCGGCCTGGCCGCCGCCGCCGGTATCATGGTGGGACTCTACTACGGGTCGGTGCGCTATGACATGGGATTCGTGCCCGGCATCAAGGCGTTTGCGGCTGCCGTGCTGGGGGGCATCGGCAACATCACCGGCGCCATGCTCGGCGGGTTGATCATCGGGCTGGTGGAAATCTTCGGGGCCGGTTACATCTCCGGTCAGTACAAGGACGTGTTCGCCTTCATCATACTGATCGCCGTGCTCTACTTCAAACCCACAGGAATCATGGGCGAAAACATCGATGATACAAGAGTTTAAAAAAGTCTGGAAGACTTACGTCATCGGCCTGCTGTGGCTGATGGGGCTCATCTGGCCGCTGGTGGGGATCCACGCGGACGGAACCCTCTCCTTCGGGAAGGCCTTTGCCATCTGGTCCTATATCACCGCGGGTTCCCTTATCTGTCTGCTGATCTATATCCTGAACAAGAGCGGTCGTCTGAAGCCGATGACCACCCCGCTTGCCACCGCACGGGAGCGGGTGACCGGGTTCACCACCAAGGTGCCCACGAAGGCGTGGATCGTGCTTCTGCTCGTTGCGGCCTGCATCTACCCGCAGCTCACTTCCCGCTACGGGCAGGATGTGGCCATCAATGTGCTGATCTATATCTGCCTGGGGCTGGGCCTGAACATCGTGGTGGGCCTGGCCGGCATGCTCGACCTGGGCTATATCGCCTTCTATGGGGTCGGCGCCTATACCTATGCCCTGCTCAATATCCAATTCCAAATGTCGTTCTGGATCTGCTTGCCCATTGCGGGCGCCCTGGCCTGTATCGCCGGATGCCTCATCGGCTATCCCACGCTGCGCATGCGCGGGGATTATCTGGCCATCGTCACCCTGGGCTTCGGAGAGATCGTACGCCTGATCCTGAACAACTGGATGTCGTTGACCAATGGTCCCAACGGCATCCTGGGCGTGAAGGTCCCCAGCGTCTATGTTCCAAGCTTCGCCGATGGCTTTTCGCTGGAATTGATCTATCTGAAGAAGCTTCATTATCTCTACTATATCGCCCTGGGACTGACCATCGTCACCATCATCGCGGTACGAAATCTCAATTTTTCCCGGATCGGCCGGGCCTGGGAATCGATCCGCGAAGACGAGACCGCCGCCGAGTTGATGGGGGTCAACACCTTCAAGCTCAAACTGCTGGCCTATGCCATGGGCGCCCTGTTCGCCGGTCTGGCCGGCGCTTTCTTCTGTGCCCGCATGCGCTTCGTCAGTCCGGAAAGCTTCACATTTCTCGAATCGGCCATGGTCCTGTGCATGGTGGTGTTGGGCGGCATGGGGTCCATCCCCGGCATCGTGCTGGGCGCGGCGGCGTTGATCGTGCTGCCGGAAGTCTTCCGCGAATTCGAATTGTACCGCATGCTGGCCTTCGGCATGGCCATGGTGGTGATGATGCTCTTCCGGCCGGCCGGACTGATCCCTGCGAAACGGATGGGTACCCGGTCCGAAGAGATGGAGGGATAGATGGCCGAACAACCCATTCTCGAACTCAAGAACGTCCATTCCAGCTACGGCAATATCCGGGCCCTCAAAGGGGTGTCGCTCAAGGTCTATCCCGGCGAGATCGTGGCCATCATCGGCGCCAACGGCGCCGGCAAGTCCACCACCTTGATGAGCACCTGCTGTATCGTACCCATCGACAAAGGGGAGATCTGGTACAATGGATCCGCGATTCACGGTACTTCGGCGGAAGATCTGCCCAAGGCCGGATTGTGCCAGGTGCCCGAGGGACGGCGCATCTTCCCGCGGTTGACCGTCGACGAGAACCTGACCCTGGGCGCGTTTTTCCGCAATGACAAGGTAGACATCGAAGCCGACCGGGCGGTGGTGTTCGACCTGTTTCCCATTCTCCGGGATCGCCGCAAACAGAACGGCGGCACCCTCTCCGGAGGAGAACAGCAGATGCTGGCCATCGCCCGGGCCCTGATGGGCCGTCCCAAGGTCCTGCTGCTGGATGAGCCTTCCCTGGGACTGGCGCCGCTGATCGTGCAGAAGATCTTCGATATCGTCAGCGATATCAGCCAGAAGGAGGGGACCACCATCCTGCTGGTGGAGCAGAACGCCAACATCGCCCTGCAGGTCGCCAATCGCGGCTACGTGCTGGAAACCGGCAACATCACCATGGAAGACGATGCCAAGAAACTGCTGCACAATCCCGAGATCCGAAAGGCCTACCTGGGAGAAGTATAACCCCCAATGTTTCTAAAGACGGAGGGGAATAACTGCCGGACCCCTCTTACATGGAGGCACCGCCGTTACGCGTTGCACGTCCATCCCGGACTATTTTGAATTCTTCCTCCCACAAATCTCGATCAACATATCTATATCTTTTTCCGCATTGTCCACGGCCCCGCTGCCGAAAGGAAGATTCGTGTCCTTGAAGAACAGATAGAGTTCTTTATTTTCCTTTTCCAAAGCATGATTTCGAATCTTATCCTTCATGCGCATCCCATAATAGGCCGTAGCAAAATGAGATTTGCCGGTGTTTGCCAGATACCGTTCCGCCACATCTTTCCAGGGCTTCATCTCCACCTGGTCCTTCCCGCTTAAATTATTGTAATATTGCATGAAAACACCAAGGTATCTCTGGTAGGCAAGATTCAGAATCGATTCCTTGCTGAGAACATCTTTTGCGGCCGGGTCATATTTTTCTGCGTTGCTTCTGCCAATAGCCATCATCAGGTTCATCATGATGATTCTCTTGTTCTTGCAAACGAAAGTTCTTCCGAATCGATCCACCAATTCGCGCAGCCACTTGGAAGAATAATTGATCCTGTCCTGCTTCAGGTCGTTTTCATATTTTTCATCGAGCACTTTAACGGCTCCCGCATAATCCAGGGTCAATTCATGTATCACCTCCAGATGCTCGGCGTTGGAATAGCCCAGCACCCTGATAATATAGTCATTCCATCCATCCAGAAGCTCCTTGTTCTCCCGGGGGGCCGATGCGAAAAGATCCAGGAAGTCCTGTTGGGAAATTGCGCTGTTTCCCTCTTTTGAATCGGCAACGCCTGCTGTCAGACAGACCGACATCAGGAGCAGCACCATTGCCGAACCAACGCTGTATTTTTTTATGCTATGCAAAAGCATCGGAAATCTCCTTCCACAACTGTTCCAGTTTTCGATCGTTGAGATGTTCGAAGGCATGAATTTTGATAAATGCATCGAATGCCATACGATCCACCTTTCCCATGAATGGACAGATCTCTTACGGATCATTTTGAATATAGGATCGGCTACTGATAGACAGTCCTCTGCGGCAAATCCACAGATTCTGTATCGAGCCCGAAACAGGCTGAAATTCGACAGATCAGAAAACCAGATATCTTTGTCTGAGCCGATTGTAGCGAGTTGAACCGATTTTGGTGAATTGTGATTTGGACATGTATACCGATGGCATTTCTATGTCAAACACGAATAAGCTTCATCAGCAATTCCGACTGAACATGGTTCAATAAACCCG
>JBNKDU010000197.1:0-22307 GCA_050288425.1 Desulfobacteraceae bacterium
CCCGCGGGTTCCGACGATCGCCTGCTGGTGGTGGCCGGGAGCAACGATCCCCTGCTGGAGAAAGCCATCGGCCTGCACAACAGCCGGCATGCCGACGGGCTGGCGGTCTTCGGCAACCTGGGCAGCATGGGCGGTATCCGCGCCCTGAAAAAAGGGCTCTGCCAGGTGGCCACCAGCCACTTGATGCCCTCACGGGGAGAAGACTACAACTTCGAATTCCTCTCCCGGGAGTTCCCGCCGCCGGCGCCGGTGGTGGTCAACTTCTGCCGGCGAATGCAGGGGCTCCTCGTGGCCCAGGGAAACCCCCATCGTATCGAATCGACCGGGGATCTGCAGCAGGCCGGATTGCGCGTCGTCAACCGCAAGCTCGGAACGGGCACGCGCCTGCTGTTCGACCGCGAGCTGAAGGAGGCCGGGGTGGAGGGCAGCCGCCTGCCCGGTTACACCGATGAGGTCGACCGGCACGTCGATGTCGGCCTGGCCGTTCTGGCGGGCAAGGCAGACGCCGGTCCCTGCATCCAACCCGTCGCCGAACTGTTCGGCCTCGGCTTCCTCCCCTGGCGCTGGGAGCGCTACGACCTGCTCATCGCCAGGGAGCGATTTTTCGATCCCGCCATCCAGAACTTCCTCAACCTGTTGCATGAACCGGCTTTTACCACGCTGGCAGCCGGTTTTGACGGCTACGATCTGGCGGCCAGCGGGAAAATGATATTTCCCCCGGCCCCGCCGAAGATCGAGCCTGCGTCCACTTGATTGTCAACCTTTGAATCTAGGAGCAAAGATGAAAACTGCCGTAAAGTCGACCCTTGGATTGGTTCTCTTTCTCGTCATCCTTCTCATGGCCCTGCCGGCCGCGGCCACCGGGGGCCAGGTCCTGACCATGGCCACCACCACCAGCACGGACAATACCGGCCTGCTCGACTACCTGGCCCCCATGTTTACCAAGGCCACGGGCATCGAACTGAAATGGACGGCCGTGGGCACGGGCAAGGCCCTCAAGCTGGGGGAGAACTGCGATGTGGACGTTTTGCTGGTACATGCCCCCCCCGCGGAAATGAAGTATGTCAAAGCCGGTTTCGGCATCGATCGGCGTGAAGTGATGTTCAACGATTTCGTGATCATCGGCCCCCCCAAAGACCCGGCCGGTGTCAAAGGCATGAGCGTGAAAGAGGCCTTGCAGACCATCGCCGCCAAGTCGGCCGTCTTCGTCAGCCGGGGGGACAATTCCGGTACCAACAAGAAGGAGATCCTCCTCTGGAAAAGCACGGGCGCTCCGCTGCCGGAAAAAGAGAGCTGGTACGTCCAGACCGGCCAGGGGATGCTGGCCACCATCAACGTAGCCACCCAGAAGGACGGCTACACCATGACCGACCGGGGCACTTTCATCAAATATGCCCACAACCACGGCGGAAATCCGCCCCTGGTGGTGGTCGTGGAAGGGGATGACATTCTGAAGAATCAATACAGCGTCATGCGGGTCAATCCGGAAAGATGCACCCAGGTGCACAGCGATCTGGCCAAGAAGTTTGCCGACTGGATCTGCAGCCCGTCGACACAGAAACGGATCGCCGATTTCCGGCTGCTGGACAAGCAATTGTTCACACCCAACGCCAAGTAGGTGACCGGCGGCCTTATCCGTATCGCAGTCGCCGATACGTGGTGAGCTTGACATGAGAAGGTAAGCGTGGAAGTAGGTTACCTCCCGATTTCTTCGCGCCGTTGCAGCCGGACGGGGTTCCAGGCTGCAGCGGGCGGAGGGATTACAGGGGAGGCGCATACGGCGGGCCGATGGAGTTTTTATTTCAGGGCATATTGCAGGCGTTCAACCTGCTGTTCACCGGAGACCCGGAAACCTATTCCGCGGTGGGGGCCACCCTGCGGGCCTCGACCCTCTCCATGGCGGCCAGCCTGGCCATGGGCGTTCCGTGCGGGTTCGTCCTGGGTCATCTGGAGTTTCCCGGCCGGCGGCAGGCGCGCCTGCTGGTGGACACCATGCTTTCCCTGCCCACGGTCTTCATCGGTTTGATCGTCTACGCCCTGGTTTCGCACCGGGGCCCCCTGGGCGACATGGACATGCTGTTTACCCTGCCCGGCATCGCCATCGGCCAGACCATCCTGGCCCTGCCCATCGTCATCGCCCTGAGCGCCACCGCCATCGAGGGCATGGACGCCAACCTGCGGCCGTCCCTGATTTCCCTGGGCGCCAGCCGGCGACAACTGCTGCTCTCCGGCCTGTGGGAGGTGCGTCACGGCATTCTGGCCGCCGCCTTGACCGCCTATGGCCGGGTGATGACCGAGGTGGGAATCTCCATGATGGTGGGCGGCAACATCAAGTGGCATACCCGCACCATCACCACGGCCATCGCTTTGGAGACCGGCAAGGGCATGTTCGCCACCGGTATCGCCCTGGGGCTGGTGCTGCTGTTCATCGCTTTTGCCGTGACCCTGCCGGCCTCCTTCCTGCGGCGGAAATGATATGCCGCTCTACGAACTCACCCATGTCGTCCATCAATACGACCACCGGCCGGTGCTGACCATCGACCGTTGGACCGTGGAAGCCGATGGTGTCACCGGCATCGTGGGTCCCAATGGTTCGGGAAAAAGCACCCTGCTCTCCCTGCTGGGCTTCCTGGTGCCGCCCACCCGGGGGGAGATTCTCTTCAACGGGAAACCGGCCCGGCCCTTCGACGAAGCGGTCCGCGGCAAAGTCTCCCTGCTGCCCCAGGAGGCCTTCCTGCTCAGGCGGTCGGTGTACGCCAACGTCGCCTTCGGCCTGAAGCTGGGTTCGGTCCGGGAGGACCGTCACCGGCGGGTCACCACCGCCATGGAGATGGTGGGCCTCGACCCGGACGTATTCTCCAGACGGCCCTGGTACGCCCTTTCCGGCGGCGAGGCGCGAAGGGTGGCCCTGGCCGCCCGGCTGGCCCTCCGGCCCCGGGTCCTGTTGCTGGACGAGCCCACCACCAGCGTGGATGCGGCCAGTGCCCAGTTGATCAGAGAGGCCGCCCTGCACGCCCACCGGGAGTGGGGCACCGCCCTGATCATCACCAGCCACGACGCCCAGTGGCTGGCCGACATCAGCCACCGCGTCGTGCACCTGTTCGGCGGCCGGATTCTGGGCAACGGCCAGCAATCCCTGATATTCGGCCCCTGGCGTTCCGAGGGCGACCGGTATGTGGTGCGCGCCCTCTCGCCGGACCAGGACTTTGTCGTCCATGGGGTTCCCGAAAACCCCGGGACGGCCGTGGCCGCCGTGCAGGCTGACCGGCTGAGGCTCTACGCGGACGAGATCCAGGTGCCCGGTGAGCTGCGGCGGCTCCAGGGGCTGCTCCAGCGCATGAGCTACGAGCACTCCTCCGACCGGATCATCGCCTCGGTGCTGGTGGGCCGGACCCTCCTGACCGCCTACCTCAGCCAGTCCGACCAGGACAATTGCGCCTTTCGCCCGGGGCAGACCGTGTGGTTGGGCTACGATCCCCGACAGGTGGCCTGGTATTAGATGTCATAATCCATCCTTGACACGCATCTGAAAAGCCGCCAAGAAAGATGCGGACCCTTTTGTATGAATCGGCCTTGCCGATCCGGCCACTCATCGAGCGCGATTTGCCATGGGCTCCAGGGAAACCATTGTCGAAGCCCGGTTCGACCGGGACCGCAAACAGATCATGAAGGTACGTTACTCGGTTTTCGTGGAGGAACAGGGGGTGCCCGTGGAACTGGAGCAGGATGAAAAGGACCCCGGCTGCCTGCACGCGCTCCTGCTGGTAAACGGCATGCCCACGGGCACGGGGCGCCTGGAAAGCGACGGCCACATCGGCCGGGTGGCCGTATTGAAAGGCTATCGGGGTAACGGCGCCGGCCGCCGCGTGGTCGCCTTTCTGGAGGCCCGGGCCCGCGAACGGGGTCTGCGGCGCGTTTACCTGGGCGCACAGGTGCAGGCCATTCCCTTCTACGAAAAACAGGGATACCGGTGCGGCGGTCCCGAGTTCATGGATGCCGGCATTCCCCATCGGCACATGTACAAAGCCATTTGAGCCGTTGCCGCTGGACCGATGCGCCGCCGCTCCGAACAATCGACCATCCAAAGAATGGACATACCGAAATGAAAAGAATCCATTGTTTCCAGCACGTCCCCTTTGAAAATCCCGGCACCGTAGCGGAATGGATCCAGGACCGGGGTCACGCCCTCGATTTCACCCGATTTTTCGACGGCGAACTTCCTCCCACAATGGAGGGCGTGGATCTGCTCCTGGTCATGGGCGGTCCCATGGGGGTCGACGACCGCCACCTCTACCCCTGGCTGGAACCGGAAATGGAGGCCATCGATCGGGCCATCGCGGCGGGCAAGGCCGTACTGGGCATCTGCCTGGGCGCCCAGTTGGTCGCCAAGGTATTGGGCGCGACGGTGCAACCCAATGATTGCAAGGAGATCGGCTGGTTTCCGATCTCGGCCGATCCGGGGCTGGACGGACATCCCCTGGGCCGGGCCTTTCCCTCCCGATGGCCCGCCTTGCACTGGCACGGCGATACTTTCGATATCCCCGCCGGAGCAAGCCGTCTGGGATCTTCCCAGGGGTGCCGCAACCAGGGTTTTTTTTATGGCGAACGGGTGGTGGGCCTGCAATTCCACCTGGAGGTCACGCGCCAGGGCGCGACGGCCCTGGTCAGCCAATGTGCCCGGGACCTGGCGCCTGGACCCTGGATCGCCACGGCGGACGAAATCCTGGCGGAGGACGCCCCCTTCGAAGATTCCCATCGGCTGATGGGCCGGCTGCTCGACCTCCTGGAAAACAGGCTGTAGGTTTGACTTGTCCGCTCCCGGTCATACGCAAGCCGGACGGCGGCCCCGGTCCGCAGGGCCGGCGACCGGAGGATCCCCATGCCACGGCTCTACATTGAAGAGTATACCCGCGCCTTGAGCGGCAAGACAGTATGCGTGGTCTGTCGGGAAGGCATCCTGCGGGACCATTTCCAGGATCTGGTGGCCGATCTCAAGTTCCTCAACCGCCAGGGCATCGCCACCAAGCTGTACCACAACATGCCCAACCGGTTCGCCAACCAGAAGTACTTTCGTGAGCTGGAAAAGCGTCTGCCCGAAACCCGCATCGTTCGCCTGCTGCCGGAAATCGACATCTATTCCCATGTCCTGGACGAGGAGCGGCGGGTGCCGAAACTGATCTTCCTGGAGCGCAAGGCCCTGGTGGACCATGACGGGCAGAAGATCAATGCCCTGACCCCCAAGGGGATCCGGCAGAGCTTCGACAATCCCGGGGCGCTCATCGCCAACGTCAACTTCAAGGGCGTTTTAGAGCGGATCTGCAACCAAATCGACGCCGGCCTGTACGAGCGCGTGTTCGTCGTGCCCGCCGGCAGGAACGCCATCAAGTACGAATTGTTCACCATCGAGGGTCACGGCACGCTCATCGCCAACAACTTCGTGGAGAGCTTCCAGCCCGTGGCCTCCGAGGAAGAGATGCACCTCATCAACGGGATCCTGGGCATCTACAAGAATGAAGGCTATCTCAAACCCCGAACCGAGCAGTATATCCACGACCACCGCCACAATTTCTATGTGACCCTGATCGACGACATCGTGGTGGGCTGCGTGGAGAAGAAAGTCATCGACCCGCATACCGCGGAGATCGCGGCCCTGGCCATTTCCACCAAGTTCCGCAACCAGCGGGTGGGGGTCTTCATGGTCAAGGCGTTCATCGAGGAGATGCGGCGTCAGGGCTACTCCCGCTTCCTCTCCCTGACCAACAACCCCAGCCTGAAGCGGCTGTATGCGACGTTGGGTTTCGAGAGCGGGACCCGGCCCGAATACCGGCATCGCCAGGAGGCGTCGCCGGGCGTGGCCATGTATTGCCTGGAGATTCCGATAATTCCGTGATAGAGATCTTGCGCCGCGATCCTCGGAGGAAGGCCACCTCCGACGGGGGCGGATTTCCCCTTCGTTGGATCTTTCGGCTCTGTCGCCGCCCGGGAGACATTGCATGCTGCTGCATATCGTATTGTGCCTGTTGGGTTTTGGATTGCTCTACTATGGCGCCGAATGGCTGGTCCACGGCTCGTCGAGTCTTGCCCGCGGCCTGGGGGTGACCCCCATCGTCATCGGTCTGACCGTCGTGGCCTTCGGCACTTCCACGCCGGAACTGCTGGTCAGCGTGGTGTCGTCCCTCAAATCCAAGAGCATGATCGCCGTGGGCAACGTGGTGGGCAGCAACATCTGCAACATCGCCCTGGTGCTGGCCACGGCGGCGCTGTTCCAGCCCATCCGGAGCGACCCGTCGGTGGTTCGCCGAGATATTCCCATCATGTTGGCCGTATCGGTCTACCTGCTGGTGTTGACTTCCAATTCCGTCCTGGGACGGCTGGAGGGAGTGACCCTTTTCGTCGGCGTGGTGGTCTACACCGCCGTAAATTACCGCTGGTCCCGCGGGGGTGTTGAAAATGCCGATCAGCGGGCGGTCCGGCTGGCCAGGGAGGCCAAGGAGTCGGGCGATGTGCCCTCCCGGCCACGGCAAATCGTTCTCATCCTGGCGGGTATCGGCGGTGTGGTGGTGGGAGCCGACCTGGTGGTGGATTCGGCCGTGGCCATCATGACCTTTTTCGGCGTCAGCGAAAAGTTCATCGGCCTGACCATCGTGGCCTTCGGCACTTCCCTGCCCGAATTGGCCACCTCGGTGGTGGCCGCCGTGCGCCGGGAGATGGACATCAGCATCGGCAACCTGGTGGGCAGCAACGTCTTCAACCTGCTCAGCGTCCTGGGGGTGGCCGCCATGGTCCGGCCCATACCGATTCCCGGCGGGTTTTACGCTTCCGGACTCTGGATCGACTACCTGGTGATGCTGGCGATCAGTTTCCTGCCGTGGCTGATGATGCGCAAGACCCTGACCATCTCCAGAAAGGACGGCGCCCTGCTGCTGGCCTGCTATTTCGCCTACCTGATTTATCTGATCGTCAAAGCTTAGGGCTCGAATATCGATCAAGCCGATTCCCAGTTCAGCAGATAATCGATGAAATCGGCGACATGGGCGGCCACGTAGCCGACCCCGCATCGCGGTCCCATATCCGGATCGAATTTGAAGACCGGCCCCCCGGCGATCAGGCGGGTATCGGCCGGCAGTCCATGGCCCACCCGGCCCAGGGCCTCGTCCGAGTCGAGCTGCAGCACCGTCAAGCCGACAAAATCGGGCTGCAGCCGGTGGCAGGCCGCCAGGATCTCTTCCACGTTGACGAGTAATCCCAGATGGTTGATTCTCATTCCCATGATTTCGGCGAAGCGATGGATCGGTCTCAGTCCCTGGCCCAGACCGTCGTCCAGGGTGGCGGTCACCATGAGCGGCGGTCGGCGCCAGATCGCCTTGACCCCATGCCGTCGCTTCCAGCGGTCGATCTCATCTGCGGCGGTCTCCATGCCCTGGGCCGTGGGCAGGCCGGATTGCTGCCATATTCCGCTGAGCCGTCCAAGTTTCCGCCTCAATTGTGTCTGGTAGGTGTCCATAGATCGAAATAGATCAAATCGTCATGATTTCATATAGTTGAACCGGTTTCCGATGCCGCCGCCCCCCATGGGTTTCCGACCTGCAAGGGGAAGCCTGGGACCCGTCAAAGCAAAAATTTCGAAATGGCTTGAGTATTCCGGCTTCGGACGGTATGTTGGCCGCGCCCTATCCGAAAAAATCCTATCTTTTTATTCTCAAGGTTCCAAAGGAGGAGAATGTATGAACAAAGCCGATTTGATTGATCAGGTGACGGCCATTGTGGGAACGCAGAAGGTGGCCAAAGACGCGGTGAATTGTGTTCTGGAGTCCATCAGCGAGGCGCTGGCCCAGAACGACACGGTCCAGCTGTCCGGTTTCGGCAGCTTCAAAGTCAGCGAGCGCAAGGCCCGTACCGGCCGCAATCCCCAAACCGGCGCACCCATGCAGATTCCGGCCGCCAAGGTTCCCAAGTTCTCACCGGCCAAGGCATTAAAGGAGGCCGTGAACTAGTCCCGGTCGATGATTGTCCCGCTCCCACGCCTCCGGCGTGGGAGCACCCCTTCCTCAGTACCATCGACCGGCGCGGGATACGATTTCCCCGTGCCGGCCATCCGTCCGGCCCAGGCGTCGTCGAAGTCCATCGCGGTTCTATTTCTGCTTCCACTTGCCGTCGGCCCCCTGGATCCAGGTTCCCGGATCGGCCTTTTGGGCGATCTGCAGGGCCCGCCGCTGGCCGACCAGCTCCGGACTGACCCCCTGTTTTTTGGCGATGGCCGCGTAGATGGTGCTCCGATCCTGGTTCTCGGCCTGGACCACCGCCGCGTTGGCGGCGGCTTTCTTCAGAATGGCCAGGTAACCCTGGTTGTTTTCCCCTACCGCGCCGCTACTCTTCATGGCCACGATTTCCGGCAGGCGGGCGCGCATGCGGTTTTTGATGTCTTGGCCCCAGGCCGTCGCGTTGCCGATGAACAGGCCCACCGTCAACAGCAAGATGATTCCCGTGTGTTTGGTTTTCATCTGGTAAACTCCTTTTGTCAGCGATTCCGGGTGTCCCTGGTGTCCGTCGCCTTCGCTATTGGATTTTATCTTCGGCCGCATCCAGATCGCCGAAGAAATTGTCCAATTCCTTGTCCACCTTGACATTGACGTCGATGGTGATGTGCATGGGGGCCACCTCGATCTTGTGCACGGTTTCGATCTTGTGCTGGGTCTGGCAGGCTTGTCCCATGAGCAATACCATGGCCGCCAGCAGGATGCAGGTGATGTGTCGGTTCATGGAGGGCTCCTTTACTTCCGCTTTAATAACTCTTGGTAATGGATGATATCGTTTAATGGGGTGTTGAAATTCAAGTCGATATTGATGCCCTTGAATTCGGCCTCTCCCTGGCCGGCCACCCGTATGAACTGGCCCAGCTTCTGATCGTAGGCAAAGGGCAGAAGACGATTGGGCTTGCCGTTGAGCTGCAATTTGAGACGTAAATCCTCACCGTCGCTGGTCAGCGACAGCTTGGCCCACTGATACGTATAGTCTTTCAGTGCCTCGGTGGCAATATCCAATTGGGTGTGCTGGGGCGAACCGGGAGGCAGTCCGGCGAGCAGTGACTCGGTGCCCGTCAATCGAATGGTGCCTTCCTGGCCCGGTGTGGAATAGAGAAATCCGTTGTCGAATGTCAGGCGGTGGTCGGCCCAGCGCACGGGAATGCGGCCATTGACCGAGCCTTCGCCGCTGGCCTCGGCCGCACCCAACTGTTCCAGGAGCATGGCCAGGTTGAGCCGGTCGCAGAACAGGATGACGTCGTAATCCTCCTTGCCCGGAACGATTCGCAGGGCCGCGGTGTTGATTCGGCCCTGGCACCAGTCGAGGCCGACTTTTTCGATGAAGAGGGTGCGATCCGGTTCCAACTGAAAATCCACGGCCAGCCCCTGGGTGGACAGTTTACCGAAACGGAGCCGGTCCACCCGCAGGGTCTGCCGGGGTGCGCTGCGCAGATTGATGAGGTCCTGCAATTCCATTTGTGCCTGGATCCCTTCCAGTTCGATATCGCGGCCGGTATCCCGCAGACGGCCGTCATCGATTTTTACGACCCCGGCGGTACCTATCGAACCCACCTGAAGCGCCAGCCGGCAGCTGCCTTCCACCCGGCCGGCGATGTTCAGACCCGCGGCGGCGGGGAGAAACCGTCCCAGATCGGTATCGTCCGGCAGTTCATAGGCCGGCAGGCGGGCTTCGATCCGCAGGCCGTCCGCTTTCACGCCGCCGGTAATAAAGACGTTCATTCCCGGAAAAAGTTTACTGGCATGGCGCAGATCGATGTCCAGCCCGGCGGATCGCTGTGTCAGCGTGCCCCGCAGATCGCCCAGCCGTTGGGTGTCCCGGCGGATGGTGCGCACCCGGAAGTGTCCGGTCTGCGCCTTTTTTGGGGGCGGCCAGGACAGGGGCAGGTTCCATTGGATGCCGTCGAGCTGCAGCGCCGATTTCTTTTCCGTGGCCCGGCCTCCGTCGGCGGATACCGTGGCCTGAATCCGCCAGGGCCCGCCGGAGTCGGAGAGTCCCGTGGCGTGGATGCCCATTTCGGCGAAGCGGACCTTGGACGAATCGAAGGTAGCGCCGGCCTTGGGCAGCTTGACATCGGCGGAGAAGCGGGCCGTTTCACCGTCCGGCGGCAGGGGCAGATCCAATCGGGCGTCCACCGACGGCGAGGGGGTCTCCAGACGGCCCCCATCCGATTCGATCAGCAGCCGCTGCAACGGTGCGGCGGCCTCGATATGCAGGGCACCTTCCGCATAGCGGCCTTTGAGATCCAGATTCACTCCGGCCTGGGTGAGGCGGGCCAACGGGTTCTGCAAGGTCACGGGTCCGTCCGCCGTCGCCATGACGTGGAAGTCCATGGGTTGGTCCGACGCCCGGCTGATTTCGGCCTGCCATTGCAATTGCAGGGGGTCGGGGAGCTTCACACCCGGCATCAGATCCTGGGCCTCCAGCCGGGTGCCCATGGCGGCCTGCAGGTGCCAGCCCTGCCCGGCGGGCACCCATCGGCCGCTCAGGGTTTCGATATGGGTCGCCAGGGGCGCCCGGATCCGAAGCGGGCCACAGGACCAGCGGATGCCGGTTTCGTCGTCGGCTTCGATATCGATGGCGATGGGCAGCGGGTCTCCTTCCGGGGAGATCGCCTGGGTGGCCGTAACCTGTGGGGTGACGAGGGTGACGGTCGTCATCCGGACATTCGCCGATCCTTCCCATCGCGCCGAATCCAGATCATAGCGGCCCTCGGCGCGCAAATCGGTCCTGCCGGCGATTTCGATGCCCATGGGGATCAAGCCGGTCTGGGCCAGGCTGTCCAGTTGAATTCCGGTGCCGGTGACCTCCAGCCGGGCCTGGTGGGAGTCCTGGTCCAGGTTGGCCGCGATGGTCAACGGGTTTCCCAGGAGAACGATCCGGGCTTCCAGGGCCGCCACCCCCTGGGCGAGCCGGCTGCCGTCCATGGACATCTCCATGGGGATGAAAAAGCGGCGCCGGTTCCAGTCGACCACCAGTTCGGACTGGCGCAGGTTGAACCGGTCCAGGCCGATGGGCAGGAGGGTGGCGATGTCGAAGGGGGAATCGGAATTCTTCGCCGTTCCCGATTTCTCCCGGGAGGGCAGGCCGGCGATGGCGACCCCATCCTCTGTTATAGCGGCGAAGAGGCGTATGCCCACCAGGGTGACGGCCGAAATCTCCCCACGCATCAGGGAGAGAGGGGAGTAGTCGATCTGGATGGCGGCCACGGAGACCAGCGGCGTCCGGTTCGCGGCGATCTCGATGGGGCCCAGATCGGTCCCCAGCCAGCCGATACGGCGCACGTGCACCTGCCGTGCATCGAGGCCCAATCGGCGGGTCAGGTCGGGAATCAGCCGGGTTTCGACATAACCGGGCAGGAGAAAGGCGGTGCCTGCCAGGTAGACCAGCAGCAACAGGATGAAAACTGCTCCGATCCACAGCAGAATTTTGAGTCGCCTGGCTTCCATCGTTACTCCATCCAGCCGGTACGCGGCAACGCCGTCGGTTCGACCCTATGGTTGCAAAAGTCGGAGGGCTTCAGAGCCTAGGCGCCGGGGGTGAAGCCGTAGTTCCACTACTGCGAACCCCCCGGCAACGCCGGATCTGGAGTCCTCCGGCTTTTGCGTCGATGGGGTCAAAACAGTCCGGGGGAGGACTGATCCCGGGCCCGAAGCAGGGCTTCCAGCAACCCCACGCAACCGGTCATCATGTTATCGCCCCAGGGAGCGCCCCAGAGTATGGGCATTCGGGAATCCGCCAGGAGCCGGCGCTTGGGGCCGGTGGCCACGATGGCCTCGACCCGGTCGAAGCCCGGCGCCTTGCGCAGGTAGGCCCCGTGGCCGCCATCGGCCAGGATACGTTCGTGTTCCAATTTGCCGTCGGCCAGATCCCGGAGCAGCTGTTCCAGTCGCGCCAGGGTGATGTCGTGGGTATGGTATTCGAAACTGCCCCAGAGTTCGCCTTCGGACAACACGGCCCCCACCGTATGGGAGGTGGCGATGTCCAGCACCATGACGACCTTGCGCTCCCGCAGGGACGGATCCTGGGAGGCGCCCAGGATGGCGGCCATGCCGCTGTCCATCACATAGACGTCGCGGGTTGGCAACCGGGAAGCGGCGGCAACGATGGATTGGAGCCGGTGGAACTCACCCGGCAGGCGGTCCGCGGGATAGAGCAGGGTATGGGCGAAGGGCGCCCGGTCCAGCCGGGCCTTGAAGAGACCGTGCCGGAAATCGAGGTGCGATACGCCGGGCGGAGCCGCGCCGTGGTCCTGGGCGCAGACGGCCACGGCTTCGAAGTCGTAGGGCAGGCCGAAGCCTTCCACCAATTGCCGGATCCGGACCGGATCGATGTCTCTCAATTCGATGGGGGTGACCCCCGGTTGCCGGGCCAGGGCCGCGGCCTCCTCGTCGGCCACCACCGCGATGCCCATGGCCTTCACCCGCTCGATATGGTGGTGCAGGGTGGCGGCCGCGCTGTGCGATGCCGTCACCGTTGCGGTTTTTGCCCTCGCCTGGAGCGCTTCGGTCACCGGTCCGCCCCCCATCTCCGTGCCGGTCACCACCAGATCGCCGGAGGTGGCTTCGATCTCGGCCGCAACGGTTCGCACCGGCGACTTGACCACGGCCTTGTAGTGCATCTTCTCCTCGGGCACATAACACATCACGTCCATGGTGCCGGCGCCGATATCGATCATCAAATAGTTGCCCATGTTCTTTCCAACTCCCTGCTGGATTTTGTCAGCATACTGCCAACCTAGAAAACAATCCCTATCTATATCAACCCCGGCCCTCGGGTTCAACATGTCTACACCAACACCCCCATAACAATCGCTGCAGCAGGGCGGAAGGCGTAGCGGGCAGGCGGTCTGCGCCCCGTCAGCAACGAGTTTCCTTGCCGCGCAGCCGCACGGAAACGAAATTGCGTGGGGCGCAGACCGCCTGCCCGCTTCGCCGGCTCCTCTACGCGAGTCCAGCGATTGCCCCACACCGACCCTTGCCAATCCCGGCGATTGTGCATATGAAGGAACCATTCACCAAGGAAAGGACGGGCGGCATGAACAAGCGATGGCGTTGTCTGGTGTGCGGTTTCATCTACGAGGGGGAGGCGCCGCCGTTTGAATGTCCGATTTGCGGCGCGCCCCGGCGGATGTTCGAACCGGTCGGAAATTGCGATCCGCAGGTCGGTACCAGGGAGGATCTGGCGTGAAAGTGTATACCGGCACGGGAGACGGCGGCAAGACGAGCCTTTTCTCCGGCGAGCGCATCGCCAAGAGCGACATGCGCATCGAAGCATACGGCGACCTGGATGAAGTCAATTCGCTCATCGGAGCCGTGGCGGCGGCATTGCCGGTCCTGGCGGCGGCCGAGGCCGTAAGGGCCGAATTGCTGCAGATCCAGTCCGACCTGCTGCATGCGGGGGCCTGGCTGGCCACCCTGCCGGGATCTTCCTCCGCCGGCCGGCTGAAGATGCTCACCGCCGACCACAGCCGCAGGCTGGAGACCTGGATGGATGCCATGCAGGACCGGATGCCGGCATTGAATTCCTTTATTCTTCCCGGGGGCCACCCATCGTCGGCCTGGGCCCATGTGGCCCGCACCGTATGCCGCCGGGCCGAACGACGCATGGTAGCCCTGGCCCGGGAGGCCGCGGACGACCTGGAGACCACGTTGGTCTATGTCAACCGGCTGTCGGATTACTTTTTCGTGCTGGCCCGTTACTGCAACCACCTGGCCGGAGTAGAAGATGTCGCCTGGCGGGGATGAGCGTTTCCATGTGCGCGTCCTCGGACGACGCCGGCTGGCTTCGAAAACCTTCGAAATTCTCCTCGAACGGCCCGCCGGATTCGACTTCGCGCCGGGTCAGAAGATCACCCTGACGCGGGGAGATCTCCGGCGTGACTACTCCCTGGTGGGAACGGCGGATGAGAAGAGGCTGACCATCTGCATCCGGGAGATTCCGGACGGCGCCTTTTCTCCGTTGCTGGCCCGGGCGCGGGTGGGGGATCGTTTCGACATGACCCCGGCCTTCGGTCAGTTTCTCTTCCGGCCGGATAACCGTCCGGCGATATGGGTGGCCACGGGCACCGGAGTGGCCCCCTTCGTGTCCTATGCCCGCAGCGGCGTTGCCGGTTTCCTCTTGCTCCACGGGGTGCACACCCCGGAAGAGTGCTACTATCGCGAAGAACTGGCCGCCCGTGCCCGGGCCTACGTCGCCTGCATCCCCAATATCGCCACCGCGGGCCGCAAAGACCTCTTCTCCGGAAGGGTCACCCACTACCTGGACTCCCACCTGGACCCTTCGGACTATGACTTCTACCTCTGCGGCCGAAGGGAGATGATCCGCGATGCCACGAGGATCATCGACCGCCGGTTTCCCCGGGCCCGGATTTTCACCGAAGTATTCTTCTAGATTTTATGCAATGGCAGGGTCTATCGGTCATTCGCGGCGGGATCGGACTTGCCTTCGATGGCGTTGCGGACCAGGCGGGCCAGGTCGTCCCGCTCGATGGGTTTGATGGCGTATTCACAGCCGATCTGATCGGCGGTTTGCCTGTCCACCTTTTCGCTGTAGCCGGTGAGCAGGATGGCCGGGATGGCCGGACGGATCTGGCGGATCTGGTTGATCAGCTTGTCGCCGGTGATTTTGGGCATGGCCACGTCGGTGATCACCAGGTCGAAATCTTCCGGGGCGTTGCGGAACTGCTCCAGGGCCCGTTGGGGGCTGGTATAGGCTTCCAACCGGTACCCCAGTTGTTCCAGCTGTCGCTGGGTGATCATGACGAACTTGGGTTCGTCGTCTACGAAGAGAATGCGTTCGGTACCCCCCAGGACCACCGGTTTGGCCCCCGCGGGCATTTCCCGGACCGGAGGGTGGGTGGGCAGATAGACTTCGAATTTGGAGCCCTGGCCCGGTTGGCTCTGCACCGTGATGGCTCCGTCATGGGTGTTGACGATGCCGTTGACCACGGCCAGGCCCATGCCCGTGCACATCTCCGAACCTTTGGTGGTGAACAGGGGTTCGAAGATCCGCGGGAGATGCTCTGCCGCAATACCGCTACCAGTGTCGGCCACGGTGAGTTTGGCGTATGCGCCGGGGGCGAGATCGGATCCGGCGGGCAGGTTGTCGGCACGCAGGCGGATGCGTTCCAGGATGACGGTGAGCATGCCGCCCTCCCGGTCCATGGCGTCGGCCGCATTGGTACACAGGTTGACGATGAGTTGGTGCAAGTGGGACGGTTCCCCCAGGATCGGCGGGCAGGGATCGATGAGCGGGTGGAATTCGATATGCGTGGGAATGGAGGCGCGCAGCAGGTCCAGCGCATTGGCCGTGATGTCGTGGAGGTTGACTTCCTTGGGCCGGCCGTCGGTCTTGCGGCTGAAGTCGAGCAATTGCTGCGCCACCTTCTTGGCGCGCAGGATGCCGGCCTTGGCCTCGTCGAGATAGGGCCGTCCCGGGTGGGCGGCCTCGATGTCCATCTCCGACAGCTCCAGGCTCCCCAATACGATGCTCAGGGCATTGTTGAATTCATGGGCCACCCCGCCGGCCAGGGTCCCCACCGCCGCCATCTTCTGGGAATGGTGCAGCTGCGACCCCCTTTCCCGCAGGGCCTCCTCGATGATCCGGTGGGCGGTGAGGTCCCGGCCGACCAGCACGATGCCGGTCGCACCCTGGCCGAGGGTCTTGGTGTCGGCGGTCCATTGGACATCGCAGCGCTGCCCGTCGATCACATAGGGGTGTTCCGCGACCTGACGGCCCCCGGTCAATGTCTTTTGAACGAACCGGGCCCAGAGTCGTCCCGGTTCTTCGGGCAGGATGCCGGCCAGGTCATCTCCGGCCTGGACGGTGGTGCCGTACAGACCCTCCCACAGTCGCAGGAATTTCGTGTTGGCCGCGATGATGCGAAGGTCGGCTTCCAGGACGGCGATCATTTCGCCGGAGGTTTCGAGCACCGCCGTCAGCAGGGACAGGTCCTGATTCGGCGTCTGGTTTCGGTCGTTCTCAGTCAAGAGGCGGGAAGTCCTCGTAAAAAATCTCGCGGGCCGCAGGGGGGATGCGGCCCCGCATGATCCAGGCCCCGTTCGCCTGTAATGGGTGTCGTTCCGGAATGCCGGTCAACCGTATCGGAATCGGCGCCGACATGCAAGGGGGCACGGGTCTCGTCACGATGACACCTGGGGTTCCAGGGGGCCGGGAGCGGTGGATTCCTCCGCCGGCTCGGCGGCCGGTTCCTTCACGCGATTCGCGGCATGGTCTTTGGCGATGAGCATGTAGAGCGACGGGATCACGAAGAGGGTGAACAGGGAACCGATGGCCATGCCGCCCACCAGCACCAGGCCGATGGAGTTACGGGCTTCGGCGCCGGCGCCGGTGACCAGGGTCAGGGGAAAATGGCCGCCGATGGTGGCGCCGGTGGTCATGAGGATCGGCCGCAGGCGGGTGAGGGCCGCCTTGTAGACGGCGTCCCGCTTGGCCAGTCCCTGCAATTGCAACTGGTTGGCGAACTCCACGATCAAAATCCCGTTCTTGGACACCAATCCCACCAGCGTGACCAGGCCCACCTGGGAATAGATGTTCATGGTGGTGGTCCATCCGTGGGTCCAGAAGGGCACGCTGGGGTCGGGCATCTTCAGGAAGGTGAACACCAGGGCGCCGAACATGGCCAGGGGCACCGATCCGGCCAGGATGACGAAAGGGTCGCGGAAGCTGTTGAACTGGGCGGCCAGCACCAGGAAGATCAGGATCACGGCCAGGCCGAAGGCCTGGATGAACTTGTTGCCCTCGGTGCGCAGTTGCCGCGACTCGCCGGTGTAGTCCACGACGTAGCCCTTGGGCAGGATCTTGGCGGCCTCGTCCTCCAGGAAAGTCAGGGCCTCGTCCAGGGGCCGCACGGCCACTCCGCTGATCTTGACGGCGTTGAGCTGCTGGAAGCGGTTCAGGGAGCGCGGCACGGTGGAGTTTTTGATGGTGGCGATGGTGCTCAGGGGCACCAGCCGGCCGGACGGCCCGGTGACATAGATGTTCCGCAGCTGTTCGGGATTGAGGCGGTCCATGCGCTGGATCTGGGGGATGACCTTGTAGGATCGGCCGGCGATATTGAAGCGGTTGACGAAATTGCCCCCCACCATGGAGGAGAGGTCCTCGCCCACCTGCTGCAGGTTGAGTCCCAGGTCGGCCACCTTGTCGCGGTCGATGATCAGCTCCGACTGGGGCTGGTCGATCTTCACGTCGATGAGCGGCGGAAAGGCGAACATGCCGCTTTTCATGGCCTTGAGCTGAATCTGGCGGGCGAAGTCGAGGATCTGCTCGGGCTCTGCGGTGGAGGCCAGGATGAACTCCACCGGAAAGTTGCCTCCTCCGGGCAGGGCCGGCGGCGTCACCGCAAACATCTGAATGGCCGGGATCATGTACAGTTTCCGCTGTACCTCGGGCAGGATCTCGAAGATGGTGCGGTTGCGCTCTTCCCACGGTTGGGTCACCATGCCGGCGAAACCGCCGGCGGGGAAGGTGATCTGGAAGGTGAACTCGGTCTCGGGTACGCTGAGGAAGGCATCGTTGGCCGCCGCCGCGTATTGGCGGGTCTGGTCCAGGGTGGAATTGGCGGCGCCGTCCAGGATCCCGAAGATGACCCCCTGGTCCTCGGTGGGCGCCAGTTCCTTGGCCGACATCGTGAACATGGGCACGGTCAGCAAGGTCACCACGATCCAGACCAGGTAGACCGCCGGCCGGGTGTCGAGGGTCTTGTGGAGCAGGCGCCCGTAAGCGTCCCGCACCCGCCCGAAGATCTTGGAGACCCTGCCGGCGAAGCCCCGTTCGGACATGCCGGCGCGGAGCATCTTGGAAGACATCATGGGCGAGAGGGTCAGGGCCACGATGCCGGAGATGATCACGGCGCCGGCCAGGGTGAAGGCGAATTCCCGGAACAGCGAACCGGTGAGGCCGCCCTGCAGGCCGATGGGGGCGTAGACCGCCGCCAGGGTGATGGTCATGGAAATCAGCGGGCTGACCAGTTCCCGGGCGCCCAGCAGGGCCGCTTGCATGGGGGACTGCCCCTCGCTCAGATGGCGCTCGACATTCTCCACCACCACGATGGCGTCGTCCACCACCAGGCCCACGGAGAGCACGATGGCCAGCAGGGTCAGCAGGTTGATGCTGAAGCCCGACACCTGCATGAGAAAGACCGCGCCGACGAGCGAAAGGGGAATGGCCACGATGGGGATGAAGGCCGAGCGCAGCGATCCCAGGAATAGGAAGATGATGATGACCACGATGAGCAGGGTCTCGCTGAGGGTCTTGATCACTTCGGTGATGGCGTTGCGGATGTAGGCCGTGGCATCGTAGGCGATCTGCGCCTCCAGGCCGGAGGGAAGGCCTTTCTGAATGGACTCCATCTCCACGCTCACCCGTTTGATCACGTCCAGGGAGTTGGCGTTGGGCAGGGGCCAGATGCCCATGAACACGGCGGTTTGCCCGGAAAAGCGCACCTCGCTGTTATAGTCCTCGGCCCCCAGGGAGACATCGGCGATATCCTCGATGCGCACGATGGCGCCGCCCTGCTCGCGCACCACCAGCCGTTTGAACTCCTCCACCGAACGCAGGTCCGTGTTGGCCACCAGGTTGACCTGGATCAGGGATCCCTTGGTCTGGCCCACGGCGGCCAGGAAGTTGTTGGCGGCCAGGGCCCGACGGACCTGCACCGGGCTGATGTTGAAGGCCGCCATGCGGTCGGGCTTGAGCCAGATACGCATGGCGAAGGTGCGGGCCCCCAGGACGTCGGCGCGCTGGACGCCCTCCAGTGCCGAGAGCCGGGGCTGTACGATGCGCACCAGGTAGTCGGTGATCTCGTTCTGCTTGAGCAGGTCCGAGGTGAAACTGAGATAGGCCGAGGCGAACTGGCTGTCCGCCGACTCCACATTGATGATGGGCACTTCGGCTTCCGGCGGAAGATCGCCGCGTACCTGGTCCACCTTGGAGCTGATTTCCGAGAGGGCCTTGATGGGGTCGTAGTTGAGCTTCAGGCGCACGTTGATGGTGGACAGGCCCTGCTTGCTCTCCGACTGCAGGTAATCGATGCCGTCGGCGCCGGCGATGACCCGTTCCAGGGGGGTGGTGATGAAGCCGCGCACCAGGTCGGCGCTGGCGCCGACATAGGCGGTGGTCACCTTGACCACGGCGTTGTCGCTGCGGGGGTATTGGCGTACGTTGAGCGATTTGATGGCCTGCAGCCCGGCGATGATGATCACCAGGTTGACCACCACGGCCAGAACCGGTCGGCGGACGAATATGTCGGTGATTTTCATGGGATTACGGGTTATGATTCATCGGGTTTGGGGGCCAGCTTGAATTCGGGGGCCAGGGTGTTGTCCACCACCACGGATTGGCCGTTGCGCAGCTTGAAGACCCCGGTGCTGACCACGATGTCGCCTTCCTTGACACCGGAAACCACGTCCACATAGTCTCCCCGCTTCTTTCCCAGCCGGACGAACTGCTGGCGGACGGTCTTGGCGGGGGGCTGGTCGCCTTCGGCCGCCTTGGTTTCCACCACGAAGACCGAATCGCTGTAGGGTGCGTAGAGCACGGCGGTCTCCGGAATGGTCAGCACCTCGGCCTTGTCCGGCAGGATCACGTCCACCGTGGCGTACATGCCCGGCCGCAGTAATTCTTTGGTGTTTGCCACCGTGGCCTGGACCCGGATGTTGCGGGTGGCGCTGTCCACCTCCGGATTGATGGCCGTGATGGTCCCTTCGATCATCTCGCCGGGCAGGGCGTCGTTGGTCACCCGCACGGTCAGGCCCGGCTTCACCTCGGCCAGTTGCTGCTGGGGCAACAGGAAATTGACGTAGATCGGGTCGAGGGATTGCAGCGAGACGATGGGCTCGCCTTCCTTGATGACCTGACCCAGGTTGACCATCCGGATGCCGAGACGTCCGGTAAAGGGGGCCCGGATGGTCTTCTTGGCGATGGTGGCCCGGATGGTGTCCACTTCGGCCTCGGCCTGCTTCAACTGGGCCACGGAATTGTCGTAGTCGGCCTGGGAGATCGCCCGGTCGGGCAGCAGTTTGCCGGAACGATCGAAGTTGATCCTGGCCAGGGTAGCCGTGGCCTCGGCGGCCCGCAACTGGGCGATCTCCAGGGAGACGTCCTGCTGCACCAGCAGATCACCGGCGGCGACCCGGGTACCGGGCGCAAAGTCGATGGCCGCCACCTTGCCGGTCAATTCGGCCGTAATGGTTACCCCCTGCACGGCTTCCAGGGAGCCGACGGCGCTCAGGCGCGTCTCCCATGTGTCGGATTGAACCGTGTAGGTGGTTACGATCCCGGGTGGCGGAGCGAATGCTTTGCCCTGGGCGATCATGCGATCGATCTGCAGAAACTTGGTTCCGCCCAAAACGGCCACCAGGACCATCAATCCCAAAATGGTCAGAAAGATTCGTATCTTCATCGTCTCGACATCGCTGTGCGGTTAAAAGCCTGTTATTGCTTCGTCATGGAGGGGGGCGTTGACGACCTCGGATTCAATTAACACAAACAATACGTTATTAAAATAGGAATACCCCCGTGCATGTCAATTTGGGCGCCGCCCGTGATCTCTTCCGTGCAGCCGCTCCGCAGCTCAGGACGGTTGCGATTCGGCGGATTTTTCATCCGCGTCGTCCCGGGGCACAACGGGCAGGAATACCGTTACCGTGGTCCCCCGGCCTTCCTGGCTGCTCACCTCGATGCGGCCGCCGTGGGCTTCGATGATGGACTTGGCCAGGCTCAGGCCCAGGCCGTAACCGCCGGTCTGGGGCGTGCGCGACTTGTCCACCCGGTAGAAGGGTTCGAAGATGAAATCCAGGTCTTCCGTCGGTATGCCCATGCCGCGGTCCTTCACCGTGATGACCCACCAGGGCGGCCGATGGTCCATGTCGATTTTTACCGGCGGACCGTCGTCGGCGCTGTACTTCTGGGCATTGTCCACGATGTTCTTGAGGGCTTTGCGGACCTGGGCGCCGTCGATGGTGACCCGCGGCATGGGGGGCGATGGCTCGATCTCGATGACCGGCCGGCCGGCAGCCAACCGGGCCGCCACCTCCTCCATCAGTCGTTCGGGCCGTTCGGGGGCCAGGTGGAGCGAGGCCTTGATCTGCAGGGCCCGGGCGGTATCCAGCAATTCGGCGATCTTGCGCTCCATCTCCCGCAGGTCTTCCTCGATACCGGATTTGTCCAGGTCGTCGGGCAGCAGGGCCAGGGCCACCTTGAGCCGGGTCAGGGGGGTGCGCAGTTCATGGCTTACGTCCAGCAGGAGCTGTTCCTTGGACCGGACCAGCATCTCCAGACGTTCGGTCATGGTGTTGAAGGCGGCGGACAAGTCGCGCAACTCATCGGCGCCTTTGAGGGGCAGCCGCTGGTCCAGTTCGCCCCGGGCCACCCGGAGGACGCCCTTCTTGAGCCGGACCAGAGGTTTGAGCACCCGGCGGATGGCGAAAAAGGCCGCCACCATCAACAAGGCGATCCAGACGAAGAGCGCCGCGGTCAGGATTTTGAGCCTCTTTTCCGCGCCTTCCTGCCTTGCCAGGTAGAAGGTCAACCGGCCGGCGCCGTGTCGGACCCTGACAATGAAATTGCCGTGGTGCCCGCCCACCTGGATGCCGGCGCTGCGGTGCCACCAGCGCACGGCGTCCGGCGGAATATGAAACGGCGCTTCCGCCGTGCGCCAACTCGATCCGGGGGAGTCATAGGCAATCACCATGTCCGTCTCGGCGGCGATCCGGGACGCCCGTTGCGGGTCGGGCGGATCCCCCATCTCCTTGACCAGGTAGCCCACGTAGCGCACCAGATGGGGTTCGATGCTGGCCGCCACATGATGGCGATAGCCGCCCAGGAAGATGATCAGTCCCAGGGTGATCCCCATGCCGGCGATGAAAATGATCAACAGCAGCTTGGTAAAGACCGAGGTGAACAGTCTGAGGAACTTAGGCCGGCGCATCGGAATCGGATTCTCCCACGAAGACGTATCCCGCGCCCCACACGGTTTTGATATAGGTGGGCGCCTTGGGATCGTCGCCCAGCTTCTGGCGCAGCCGGCTCATGGTGATATCCACCGCGCGGTTGAAGGCGTCGCTGTCGATGCCGCTCATCTCCTGGAGAATGCGGTCGCGGTCCAGGACCTGGCCGGGATGGCGGGCCAGTAGGGCCAGGGTCGTGAACTCATTGGTGGAGAGTTCCACCTCTTCTCCGTCCAAGGAGGTGCGCCGCTTTGCCAGGTCGATGGCCAGACGGCCGAAGGTCAGCCGACCCTGGGG
>JBNKDU010000198.1:0-11258 GCA_050288425.1 Desulfobacteraceae bacterium
CCCCGATCTGCTGCAGCTGTTCGAGTGAGTATGCCGAACCTATTTTCTTCAGCACTTCCAGGCCCGTGGTTAAAATCCGGAATACGCCTTTGCGCTCCAGGTCGTCGAAATAATAGATTATCTGCGGCACCGTCGTCTTGAGGACCGGTTCGGCAATCACGAGAAAATCGATCAGATTCTTAAGTTGATCCAATGTAAAGTTTAAATTTCTCACATTGCGCATCGCGTTTTTTACCAGATGCACCAGGTCCTCAAGCTGGAAATCGGCTTCCACGTCGGCCAATTCCACAATCAGGGCATGCACGGCTTCATTGACCCGCGGCGCCAGTTCCTCCCGCAGCTCGCCGAGCGCCTTGGCCGACTCCGTCAAGGGAGCAATCTGGGATTCAAGGCGATCCATACGTTGGATGAGTTCGGCTTCATGGCTCATTTCCGCACCTCCCTCAGGCTGCCGGCCGAATCTTGCCGGCCAGGTTCATCTGCGGTTCCAGGGGCAGGTCCAGACCCTTCATCATCAGATTCCAGTAGACCCAGCGAAACATCATCTTGCCCCAGTGGTTGTTGAGGCTCTCCTGCAGGAGGCTGAATGGCCCCATACCGGGAAAGGGGAATTTTCCCGGCAGCGGTTCCACCTTGTAATTGAAGTCCAGCAAAATGGCTTTCTCGAAACCGGAAGCGAGAAAGCAGGTGGCGTGACCGTCGAACTTTTTCCTGGGGGCATAGCCGTCGATTTCCCGCATCAGGTTATCCACCAGGGTATAGGCCATATAATGCGCCACCGATCCGGCTTTGGATGTGGGGACGTTGGTGGTATCGCCGATGACGTAAACGCGTTCAATTTGTTCGGCCTGTAATGTCTCGTTATTTGTGGGCACGAACCCGATGGGATCGCTGACCCCCGAATCGATCAGGGCCTGGTCCCCCATATTGGGCGGAATGGAGACCAGCAGATCGTACCCGATGGTCTGCCCCTTGTGCGATTCAATGGTCTTGTCCTTGGCATTGACCTGGGCCAGGTCGAAATAAGGGGTCACTTTGATCTTCTTCTGAACGGCCACCTGGGCCAGGGTCCTGGCGGCTACCGGTTTGGTGAATACATTGTCCAGGGGGGTCACAAGTTCGATCTCCACCTTGTCGCGCACGCCGTTGACCGTGAAGAACCAATCCGCCATGAACACGAACTCCAGGGGGGCGATGGGGCATTTGTAGGGCACCTCCGCGATGTTCAGCACCAGTCTCCCGGAATCGAAATACTTTAATTTTTGTCTCAAGGCCACGGCACCTTCGAAGGTATAGAAATCGAAGATGTCCGTTTGCCATCCATCGAGCATGCCGTCGATTTCCGATGGCTGGATGTCGCAGCCCGTGGCAATGACAAGCCAGTCATAATCATAGCGCCCCAGGCGGGTCTCCACGCTGCGTTGTCCGGGATCGACCTTGACGATTTCGTCCACGACAAAGTCAACCCCCTTGGGAATGAACTCTTTTTTGGGTTTGATGACATCCTGTTCGCCATAGACGTCGAAAGGAATAAAAAGATAGCCGGGTTGATAATAGTGGCGTTCCTCCCTGTCGATGATGGTAATCTGCCAGTCCGCTTCCGACAACGCCCTGCGAAGCATGTTGGCCACGATGGTTCCGCCGGCACCGGCACCCAGAATCAGAATGTCTCGCATAATGCCCTCCTTGGATGGGTCAGGTTGATTTCAACCTGACGTTAGGGTTCAGGCTGGTGGATTTCGTTGTGTCCGGATATTCGAGGTCCGGCAGGCAAGCATCCGTATCTCATCCACAGGGGCGCAGCGGGAGAATACGTCCGGGCACAAGGCTTATGCCTTATATAGGATTAAGATGATCCTATTTATCCTATAATGGCAATTTGTAACATGCGAAACAATTAATAGTCAAATGGTATGATATTCCGATCCTGAAATTCGACGGCTCGACCTTGCTCAAGATCGGGAAGGGGGGAATTCAGGGCATTGCATGGAGGACACCGACATGGTGCATTCGCGAAATACTTGCCATCGGTTCAAGGTGTCAGCCCGCACTCCGATCCGACACAGGTCCGAATGGCGGATACGAGCTCTGAGGCCGCGCAGTCTTTGGTCTGGTAGCCCACGGCCCCCGCGGTGCGCATGGCCTGGGCATGATCCAGGTTATCGTGCATCGAAAGGCCGATGATCCGAACCTGGGGAGATTCCCGGTGTATCCGCCGAGTGGCCTCGATACCGTTGATACCGGGCATATTGATGTCCATGAGGATGACATCGGGCATTAATTGGAGGGTGAGTTCGATGGCTTCCTGCCCGTCGCAGGCCTGGCCGATGACGACGATGTCCGTCTCCCGGTCGACGAGCCGGGCAAGGCCGTCGCGAAAGAGCGAATGGTCGTCGGCGATCAGCAAACGGATGGCCGGAGCCTGCTGAGCGGAACAGGGTGCCAAGACTTCGGGAACGGTGGAAACGGGTTTTGGTTCGGCCCGGTCCGTCTTTTGCGACCTCAACCCGTAAGGCAGGGTCAAGGTGAAACAACTGCCCTCTCCGGGAATGCTTTCGATCTCGAAATGGCCGCCGATCAGTCCCAACCGCTCGCGGATGCTGAACAGGCCGAAACATCCGGCGAAGTCGCCCACCGGCTTCAGTTGTTCGACGTCGAATCCGACGCCCTCATCCTGTACCGTGATTCGCATGCCGGTCCCGTCCATTTGTTGCAACCGGATCCGCGCACGGGAAACCGCGGCGTGCTTGACGGCATTGAACACCAATTCGCGTACGGATTCGAATACCAGGACTTTGACATCCTCGGGCAACTCGGTGATGGGATCCATGGAAAGATCCACATGGAAGTCATGTTTGTCGCGCATCCAGCGGGCCAGCCACTCCAGCCCTGCGGGCAGACCGCCTTCGTAGAGGACCGGAGGGCTCAATTCCGTGCTCAACGAGCGGGACATCTGGATGCTTTCTCCGATCATGGCTTCGATTCCGCACGCCCACTGCTTGAGATCACCGTTATCGGTATGATCACAGATACTGCCGATTTGAAGCTTGGCGATGGCCAGGTGTTGCTGGAGTCCGTCATGCAAGATCTTGGACATGCGCATGCGCTCCCGTTGCTCGGCCATGGTGAGTTGGCCGGCAAGCGCCCGGAGCTGATCCGCCCGCTCGGCCAGCTCTTTGTTCGCCGTCCTGAGTTTGTCTTCTGCCCGCTCGCGAAGCCTGATCTCTTCTTCGAGCGAATCCACCGTCCGCGCCAAAGCGGCGGTCCGTTCACGGACTTTGTCTTCCAGCATTTCGTTGGCGTCGCGCAAGGTCTGCTGGGTCTGAATACGTTGCATGGCCAGGGCGACCTGGTCGCTGACCGTGCGCATCAGCTCAACTTCTTCAGAAGCGAAGCATTTCCGATCCTTGGTACCGAAGGATAGGGTTCCGATCAGCCGGCCCTGGACCATCAGCGGATGACAGCAGTATGCCTGGATGCCGTATGAGCGCACCAACTCCGTTCGGGGGTCGCAGCCGTTGAGGATATCCTCGGCGATGATCCGTTGCCGGTCGTTGGCCACGCATCCGCATACGGCCACGCCATAATCGAGCCATTGAATCCTGTTCTTTTCTTCCGGTGGAATGCCGGCACAGGCGTTCAGATGCAGCCGCCCACAGGATTCATCCACCAGGAAATTGAAGAAGGTTTGACAATTCAGGTGTTCCATCACCGATTGGCAGAGTTCATTTACGAGCGCCTGGGGATTTTCCGTCGCCAACAGGCGACCGGCAGTATCGGACAGCAGTTTGAAGCGCGCCTCACTGATGCGTAAAGCCTGCTGGGCCTCGCGTTTGGCGGCGACCTCACGGAACACCAGCACAACGCCGATGATGCCGCCATCGGTGGCCCGGATCGGTGCCGCGCTGTCTTCAATGGGGATTAGCCGGCCGTCGCGGGCGACCAGCGCCGTGTGGTTGGCCAGGCTGACGATGCATCCGCGGTCAAGAACCTTTTTGACAATATCATCGCCCGGACCGCCGCTCTTTTCGTCGATGATCCTGAAAACCGTATCGATGGGTTGCCCCAGGGCTTCCCGCTCTTGCCAGCCGGTGAGCGCTGCGGCCACCGGGTTGAAAAAGGTGATCCGGCCGCAGGCCTCGGTGGCGATCACCGCATCACCGATGCTGCTGAGAATGACGCGCAACCATTCACGTTGCCGGCGTAGTTCTTCTTCATCCAGCTTGCGCCGGGTAATATCTTCGAGGACCGTTGCAAGCTGGTCCGGCGAGGGGCGGTAGGCGGTTACGGCATACCACTTTCCAGACTTCTCCGAATAATTCTCGAATCGCTCCGAAATTCCGCTGGTGGCCACCCGGCCATAGACGCCGATCCAATCCTTCGGGTTGTCTTGGATACCGGGAAGTACTTCGGTCACTTTTTTGCCGACCACATCGATCAGGCCGGTCATCTTCCCGAAGGCTTCGTTCACCTCCAGGAATTCATAATCCACGGGCGTGCCATGTTCGTCGAAAATCATCCGGTGGCTGGCAAACCCATTGATCATGTGGAGAAACAGGGAGCGGTAGCGCTCCTTGCTGTGGCTCAAGTCCCGGAACAGCAATTCGTAGGGCTTGGCCAGCCCGGTTTCGATGATGGCCTTATAGACGCAGTAGAAGGAGGCGATCTTGAAATAGTGACCCAGCATATTGGCGGCGCCATACACGCTGACGTAAGTGGTGAAGGCCAGTTCGCTCAGAATCGTGAGGACGATGGAAACCAGCATCCAGCGCAGCACGACGGGATCGAATCGTCGGCGGCAGCGGATAATCGAGGCTCCCGATGCCACCAGGATCCCGCTGATGGCATACTCGCTGGCTTTCTTGAACGGGGTCAATCCGCCGCCATCGATTAAAAAACAGTCTGGGAAATTCCGCCAGTAAAAGATGGACAACAGCAGAAAGGATGCCACGACGCCGTATCCCAGGAGGCAATAGCCAGGCTGGATGCGGCGCCGGAACATCAAAGGCGCAGCCAGCAGCGTGAGGCTTTCCATATACCGCGCCGCGATCCAGAGTTGGGTCGGTGCGTTGGCGTCAAAGTCAACCAGGACCTGCATTCCCTTGTAGGAAAACGTGTGGGCCAGATCCAGTGCGCCGATGAACAGATAGGCAATGCCGAGAAACAACAGATACTGGTTGTCGAGAAATCGCCGGCAATTCCAGGCCACCATGAAGATGCCGCAGGCGATGATAATCGAAAAAATTTCGGCCAGGCTGTGGAACAGCAGGTAGTTGTAAAGACTGCCGGCATAAAGCCCAGCCAGCACGATGAGAGCCATTGCAGCGGAAATCAACTTTCGCATTGTGAGCCAACCTATTAAGCCATGCCGATCGAGATAAAAGCGGAGCCCAGCCGGGTTCGATTCGAACTTTCTGGCATCATTTCCTATCCGATTCGGGGTCGGTCAGGCCGGTTCACTATAAGCGGCACCCCAGCGAGGATGCAAGACCAAAATTCCGGAACTTGAGGCGCCGGCCACTCCATCCCGGCCCTTGCTGTCCAGGAGAAGGTCCGGCGATAAATCATGGAGCGCTGCCCCATGGCACACTGCGGGTCCGTCAGGGAGAAAGGACCATCAGTTCCAGGGAGTTTCGGGCCACGGCCACATCGATCCGTGCAATGATGGCGCGATCGGCGGCGTCATCGGCGATGGTCGTCTTTTGTCGATACTCGAGTCGCGAGATCCTGCCGGCTTGCAATTCGGACGCGGCGACCGTTTGCCTTGCATTTTCCAGCTTCAAACGCTCCAGGGCCAGCCGGAGTTGGTCCCGGGCTGTTTCCAGCGCCGTTTGCCTGGCCCTTCGCGCCCGAGCCAGTGCCCGCTCTCTTTCGATCAGCACCAGTCGCTTGATGCGCTGCTCGCATTCGGCCTGCCGGATCCGCTCCCGGGTCCGCAATCCATTGAACAGGTTCATGGTCACCTTGAGCCCGACCATGTAGTAGTCGGACCGGGTATCCCCCCAGGAATCCAGATAGGCATCGGAATCCCGGCCGATCATCGTATATTTGGCGAATAAGTCGAGCTTGGGCCGGTTCTCGGCCTTTGCGGCCCGTTCCCTTTCGGCGGCAGCCATAATGTCGTTTTTGAGTTGCAGGATCTCCGGATGCACCGGCGCTTCTTCATCGAAGCCGTCCTGAATTCCGGGTTCGTCCGCGAGTTCGGGCAGTTGCTCGCAGGATGTGACGGCATCTTCTTCGGGCAGCCCCACCACATGCCGATAGCTGCCGAATTCCTGTAAACACTGCCGGTTGGCGGTCTTCCACGCCACCTGCTTTTCGCTGCTTTCCAAAAGGACCTCTTCATAAGCCACTTCCGATACCCGATGGACCCGGTGTTCCGTTTCCGCCACCTGCAGCTCCAGTCGGACCACTTTAAGCGCACGTTTGGCCATCGAATACCGGATCTGGGCCTTTTTGAGCCCCCAGTACCCATTCGCCACCTCCAACCGGATCTTCCGCCCGGTGATCTCCCCCTGGTGTCCGGCTGCGTCCAGGTTGTACAACGCCTCGTCGAGCCGGGCCCGGTCCCGGCCGCCGGCGTAAAGATTGTAGACCAGGTCAAGCACGCCGTTTACTTCATAGGCGGGCACATCTTTTTCGATATTGACCAGGACATCCTGTCCGGCGATCCGCGCCGAAATGTCGATACCGGTAAAGGTGTCGAAATTTCGGATGTAATCGCTGGAAGCACTCAGGTCCAGTGTTGGAAGAAAATATCCCTTGGCCTCCTCGACCTTGGACCGGGCGATATTCTCCTTCTCCGTTTCCTGGCGATGCTCCGGCCGTTTCTTGAGGGCCAGGTCCACCGCCTCGTCCAGGCGAACCGGCACGACAGGACCTTCCTGTGCCGCTGCCGTGGTTGAAGACATCAGTGTGAAGATGGACAGAAGCAATACCACCGGCAGGCATCTTCTCCATCTTCGCCTAAAATCAGGTCTGATCCTCGAATCCACCATGAATTGACCCCAATGTTGCAAAATCTGTTCAGCCCTGGCGTTGCCATCATCTTCCCGCATCATGGCCGACTATTCAAAACGCAGGGCTTCCACGGGTTTGAGGTTGGCGGCCCGCAGGGCTGGATAGTAACCGGAGACGAGTCCGACCCCGACGGAAACGAACAGGGCGATCATGACCATCGGCCAGGAGGGGTTCAGGGGAATCCGGGCGAAAAGCGCCAGCACGTAGCCGGCCGCGACGCCCAGGATCAAACCGAGAATTCCCCCCATGGCGCTGATCAGAATCGCTTCCAGCAGGAACTGGATCAGGATCTCCCGGCGGCCGGCCCCCAGCGCCTTGCGGATGCCGATTTCCCGGGTCCTTTCCAGAACGGAGGTGCTCATGATGTTCATGATCCCCATCCCGCCGACGAACAGGGAGACCGAAGCGGCCACCACCCCGATGAAGGTCACCCATTTGAGAATATTGTCGGTGGTGCGGATATACTGGGCGAGGGTATCGGATTTGTAGCTGTAGCGGTCGCCGTGCCGCCGCTTCAGGATGCGTTGGATCTGCGCGACCGCGGCGTTGGCATCGGCGATGGAGGTGGCCTCGGCCTGGAGCAGGTTGATTTCCTTTACCCCGGTCATCTGCTGGAAAAGCCGGTATGGGACCAGAAGCCGGTTGTTGGCGTTCTGACCGCCGGCCGAGCCGATACTGGCAAGGAAATCACGACTCTTGGCGGCCAACACGCCGATGATGGTGAATTTCCTGTCTCCGACCCGGATGTCCCGGCCCACCGGATTGCCCTGAACGCCGAACAGGTCCCGCTGCACCTCCGTGCCGATGATGGCCACCTGGTGGTTGCCGATGATATCCGCCTGGCGAAACGGACGGCCGTAGAGCAGCGTATCGTTGTTGATCTCCAGATATTCGGCGCCCACGCCCTCGACCTGGGCGCCGGCGTATTGACTGCCGCGGCGCACCAGCGTCTTCTTCCTCCAGGAAAACACCAGGGGGGTGACCAGGCGCACGGCCGAACACCGGGCGGCGCGCACGGCGGCATAGTCGGCGTTTTTTATCCCCGTACCGGTCCGGACCGCCCGCTGGGGGTCCTTGTCTTCATAATTGCGGTAGACCCAGACCGATTTGAGCCCGAAGGTCTCCAACTCGGAGAAGATAATATAGTGTCCCCCCTTGCTGACCGCTCCCACCGTCATGACGGCCGCGATGCCCACCAGGATTCCCAGGACGCTCAGCACGGTGCGCAGGAGATTGTCCCGCAGGGCCAGAAGCGATTCCCGGGCGATGTCCAGAATCGAGCGCATACTCATCTTCATGGCCGGACCTCGTCTTTCTCGATGCGGCCGTCGCGCAACCGGATGATGCGCCGGGCAAAGGCGGCGATATCTTCTTCGTGGGTGACGATGACGATGGTTTTGCCATGGGCATGGAGCCCGGCCAGGATCTCCATGATCTCTCTGCCGGCCGCAGAATCCAGGCTTCCCGTGGGTTCATCGGCAATGACGATATCCGGCCGGTTGACCAGGGCGCGGGCGATGGCCACCCGCTGCTGCTGACCGCCGGACAACTGGGCCGGGGAGTGGGAAGCCCATTTCTCGAGCCCGACGCTTTCCAGTGCCTCCAGGGCCAGACGGCTGCGCTCGCGGCGCGGCACGCCCGCATACAACAGGGGCAGTTCCACATTGCGCTGGGCATTCATCCGCGGAATCAGATTGAAAAGCTGAAAGACGAACCCGATGCGTTGGTTGCGAATGGATGCCAGCCGGCGCTCCGAGACCCCATCGATGGATTCATCGTTGAGATGGTAGCTTCCCTCTTCCGCCGTATCGAGACAACCGACGATGTTCAACAGCGTCGACTTGCCCGATCCGGACGGGCCCATGATGGCCACGAATTCACCCATGGCGATCTCCAGGGAAAGCCTTTTCAATACCTTCAGGGCCACTTCTCCCAGCCGGTACTCTTTGCAGATATCGTGAAGCCGAATCATCGGGAGGACGACTCCCGGCCGGCGCTCCGGACCCGCTGTCCCTCCTTGAGCGGCCTGCCCTCCGGCACGATGACCTCCTCGCCGGCCGAAATTCCTTTTACGATCTCCACCGAAGTGGCATCCTCGACCCCGGTTTCCACCGCAACGAACCGGACCGTTCCGTCATGGATCCTGGCAACGGAGGTGCGGCCTGCAGATCCGACGAGGCACTCGAAGGGCAGTTTCACGATATCGGCCCGATGGGCGGTCCGGATCCTGGCATCCACCTGCTGGCCCAGCTTCAGGTCCGGCGCCCGGTCCCCATAGGTGACCCGGACCCGGATCGAATTGGCGCCTTCCTCCTTTTGTATCGCCGGGTCGATCTCCGACACCCGTTCCAGCCACGGCCGGCCGGGGAAGGCATCGCTGGTCAACTCCACGGTCTGTCCGACCTCGACGAGCCCGGCATCGGATTCGTCGACCATCACCTCGACTTGCCGGGAATTCTCGTCGGCCAGGTCGAAAATCGCTTCCCCCGGGGAGACCCATTCCCCCGGGTGGACCTTTTTTCTGGTGACGATTCCCCCGAAGGGCGCCCGGACCTTGAGCTTGTCCCGGGCGATCTTGCTCTGGCGCAGCTCCGCCGACGCCCCCTCCACGGCCGCCAGCGCCATCTCCAGAATGCTCTTGGCATCCGCCACCGATTGCCGGGAGGTACCACCGACCGCGTAAACCTCCTTCAACGCTTCATAATCTCTTTTCAATCGGCGGACCTTCTCGCCGGCTTCGCGGAGGGTGGCTTGGGTGCCCTTGACCCGCTCCTGGAGTTCTCGATCGTCCAGCAGGGCCAGAATCGCTCCGGCCGTGACCCGGTCGCCGGCCTGGACCTCCACGCTTCGGACCCGGCCCGCCACCGCGGCGCTGACATGGGCCTCCTGCCGGCTGACGACCTTTCCGGTGGCGCTCAGGGTGGCGGTTATCTCTCCCTTGGTCGCCAGGATGGTCTTGACCGGCACCGCCTCCCCGTTACGCAAGAGCAACCAACCGACGATGGCCACCGCCAAAACCGAGACCGCTACGAAATAAACCGTCTTTTTCATCGTGTCCCCTTCATGCCGCCGGCCTGTTCGGGGTCCATGCCCAAGTGCAGGTCAGGCGATCCTGGTTCAAGGAGCGATAATTGCTAATTGCCACCGCTCCAGTGAAGCACCTGAAAAGGTAAAAATGCGGATGCAGGCAGTGGCATCGACAGCCCGGAAATTGCCAAGGATAGAGACAGGAACCTGTTACTATATTTCACGAAAAAAATGAATCGGACGATACAACATCGGGTTTCGATGAACAACCACCTATAGAACGAATCCGCACTGAACCGACTATCAATTCGAATGAAAAGAGGCAAACTCCTATAAATTTTAATTGGTTGAGCGAAACTCATAAAATCATGGACGTCCCCACTTCTTTTCCTTCTTTTCTATGCAATGATTTACATAAGGATAAAAGGTTTCCTAGAATTTGATTCCAACGAGGCCCACACTTTATATTCAGCAGCAGCCGTGATTTCTTATAACATACTATTATTTATGTTGATTTCAAATAAGTGATTCTTTATTCCAAATGGCAAAGGAATTGCATCTATACCCCTACGGTCGATTATGACTTGGAAGTTCAATACAATTGCGGGGGTGAATGTAATGCGAAAATTGATATCGATTTCCCTCACCATAGCGGCGGCGCTGTTTTTGAGTGTTCAACCTTCCCATGCAACGGTTTTGACGTATGATTTTACCCTGGAGTTCAGTGGCGCAACGGAACCGGCGGGGACGATTCCCTGGTTGACCGCTACGGTTGATGACGAAATCAATGCCGGATCCGTGAAGTTGACCCTCGATTCATCCGGGCTGACCGGCAATGAATGGGTCGATCGATGGTATTTCAACCTGAACCCGGAGTTGGATGCAAACACGGTTGCATACCCCGGTGGATTCATGGCCCCCCATTTTACCACTGACAATACAGATGCCTCCTGGAGCGGATTCGGCTCAACCAACGACAGTTGGAAAGCAGACGGCGACAAAGGCGGTCTGTACGATTTTTATTTTGATTTTGTTAACTCCGGAACTGGCAGGTTCACCGCAGGCGAAAAGTTTTCAGTCCTGTTTAACTATCCAGATCTTACCGCCGAAGATTTTGCGTTTGGAAACACGGGGAGCTCGAAAGGGGGGCCATATGTCATGGCTGCGCACGTGGGTGGAATCGGTCCTGACGATCAATACAGCGGTTGGAT
>JBNKDU010000199.1:0-23478 GCA_050288425.1 Desulfobacteraceae bacterium
CCATCGCCTCGGCTATTGTCTCTATAAATTGGGCTGCAAAGGTCCCATGACCCGCAACAATTGCTCCGCTTTGAACTTCTGTGACGTGAGCGCCTGGCCGGTGAACACCGGACGCCCCTGCTTCGGATGCTCCGAGGAAGGGATCGGTTTCACCATCCCGCTGTTTACCGAGGCGGATATCGAATTTGTCACCCCCGCGGGCGCCCATGCGCCGGTTCAGGCGGCGCGAGGCGGAGGCGTTTCCAAGGGTACCGCGGCACTGCTGGCGGGCATCGGCGGAGCCGCCATCGGAGCCGGCGCCGTGGCGGCGAAACGGATGGGAGACAAGGATAAAGGAGACGATTCATGAAGATCAAACGGCGAGATTTTCTCAAGGGATTGGCAGGCGGCACGGTGCTGGCATTGGCGCCGCCGGCCATGGCAGCGACTTCGGAAAAGAATCGCCTTCGCGATGCGTTGGGACTTCTCTATGACTCTACGCTTTGCGTGGGATGCCGGGTCTGCATGGTCTCCTGCAAAGAAGCCAATCACATGCCCATGGAATTTTCCGGCCCCCAACGCCTGTGGGACAATCCGGTGGATCTCTCTTCGAAGACACTCAACATCATCAAAGCCTACCAAAACGGGACCCCCAAAGACAAGGATCGCCAGAAAGACGGATATGCGTTTATCAAGCGACAGTGCATGCATTGTGTCGATCCTGCCTGCGTTTCGGCCTGTCCGGCAACCGCCATGACCAAAGATGCCAAGACGGGGATCGTCACCTATAACGCAGACGCCTGCATCGGTTGCCGCTATTGTGCGGTGGCGTGTCCCTTCAACATCCCCAAGTTCGAGTGGGACAATCCTTTTCCGAAGATCGTGAAATGCCAGCTCTGCAACCATCTGATCGCCAAGAATCAGATTCCGGCCTGCGCCGGCGAGTGCCCCACCGGCGCCACCTTGTTCGGACCGACGAACGAACTGTTGCGGGAGGCCGAGCGCAGACAAGCCATGGTTCCCGGAAAGTACTATGAATTTCCGGTGGCCGAAATATCGTCGGCCCAAAAACAGGTTCATAAAGCGAAACCCTACGTACCGCACATTTACGGCAAAAACGATGGCGGCGGCACCCAGGCCCTGATGCTTGCCGGCGTGCCATTCGGCAATCTGGGACTTCCGACACTTCCCGATCGATCCTATGCGGCCATGGCCGAACAGATCCAGCACACCCTCTACAACGGGATGATTCTACCCATCGTCGCTTTCGGAGGATTGATCTTTCTGGCCAAGAGAGCGGGGAAGAAGAAGGAAGAATAACCTCCCGGCCATGGCCGGGAAATCATGGTGAATATCACCATGGATGCCTGTTCAAGGAGTGATTTATGAAAACCGAACAACCTTTGGAAGGCAAGGTTTTTACCCCGACCTTCCTGATTTGCGGATTGCTTTTTCTGATTTCCCTGGTTTTCATGGCCAAACGGTTTATCTATGGTCTCGGCGCCGTCACCAATTTGAATGACGGCTATCCCTGGGGAATCTGGATCGCATTCGATGTCGTCATCGGAACCGCCCTGGGATGCGGCGGGTATGCCATGGCCCTGCTGGTCTATGTTTTCAACCAGGGAAAATTCCACTCCCTGGTGCGGCCGGCCCTGATGACCAGCCTGTTCGGCTACACCCTGGCCGGCGTTGCGGTGGTCCTCGATGTCGGACGATACTGGCAATTGTATAATATCTTCCTGCCCTGGCACATGAACCTCAATTCGGTTCTGTTGGAAGTGGCCTTGTGTGTGGGCGCCTATGTCGCCGTGCTGTGGATCGAATTTTCTCCCACCTTCCTGACCAGGTTCGGGGCCGACAAGGCCAAGGCGTTCATGCACAAATTCATGTTTGTCTTCATTGCCCTGGGAATTCTGCTGCCCACCATGCACCAGTCGTCCCTGGGAACCGTGATGGTGGTCGCCGGCAGCAAACTCAGCCCCTTGTGGTGGACCCCGTTGCTGCCGTTGATGTTTCTCGTCTCCTGCATCTTCCTGGGATATGCCATCGTGGTGGCCGAATCCAGCATCACCGGATCGCGCTACCGGATCGAAGATGAATCCCACCTGCTCCAGAAGATTTCCGGGGGAATGGCATGGCTGATCGCCGTCTATCTGGTGATCCGGCTCGTCGATCTCGGGGTCCGGGGGCATCTGGACCTCGCGTTCCGCGGAGATCTTGCGGGAAACATGTTCCTGCTGGAGAACATCCTGCTGGTGGTTCCCATGGCCGCGCTCTTCTCCCCCGCCAATCGGGAAAACCCGCCCGTCATGTTTCTCTGCGCGGTTTCCATCGTCCTCGCCGCGGCCATCTATCGGCTCAACACCTACGTGATCGGATTCAATCCCGGAAACGGTTGGCATTACTTCCCGTCCACCGGAGAGATTTTTATTTCCTTGGGCATCGTGTCGTTGGAAATCATGGCGTTTCTCTATTTCATCAAAAGACTGCCGATCTATCGCCGGTCCTAAGCAAGCAGCATTTGCAAAATGCAAGGAGGCATTCAATGGCCAAGCGTATCGTCATCGATCCCATTACCCGGATTGAAGGTCATCTAAAAATCGAGTGTGAGGTAGACAACGGCAAGGTGGTCAATGCATGGTCATCCGGACAGATGTGGCGCGGCATGGAAATCATTTTGCAGGGCCGCGACCCCCGCGATGCCTGGATTTTCACCCAGCGAATCTGCGGCGTCTGTACCACCGTGCATGCCATGGCCTCGGTCCGGGCGGTGGAAAACGCATTGAACCTGGAGATTCCCCTCAATGCCCAGTATATCCGCAATCTCATCATCGGCGCCCACGGAATTCACGACCATATCGTTCACTTCTATCAATTGAGCGCCTTGGATTGGGTGGACATCGTATCCGCGCTGCAAGCCGATCCGAAAAAAACCGCCGCATTGGCGGAATCGCTTTCCGAATGGCCGAGAAACAGCCAGAAGGAGATGAAGGCCGCCCAGGACCGGCTCAAGACCTTTGTGAATTCCGGCCAGTTGGGGGTCTTCGCCAGCGGCTATTGGGGCCACCCGGCCATGAAACTGCCGCCGGAGGTCAATCTGCTGGCCGCCGCCCACTATCTCCAGGCGCTGGAATATCAGCGTAAAATCAATAAAGTCGTCGCCATCCTGGGCAGCAAGACACCCCATATCCAGAACCTGGCGGTGGGTGGCGTCGCCAACCCCATCAACCCCGACAACCAGTCCGCCTTGAACATGGAACGTCTTTTTTATGTGAAAAAGGAGATCGACGAAGTCGGTGATTTCATCAAAAATGTCTTCCTGGTGGATGTTGCCGCCGTCGGCGCATTATACGCCGACTGGACGGGTTACGGCAAAGGCGTCGTCAACTACCTGTGCGTTCCGGATATGCCGCAGGACACCAAGGGAACCGCATTTGAAATGCCGGGCGGATATATACCGGCAGGAGATATCGGCCAGTTCAAACCGATCACCTCATTCAATGATGACTTCTTCAAAGAGAACGTAAAGGAAAGCATCAAGCATTCCTGGTACGAGGGAGACTGGAATCGCCATCCCTGGGAGGAAGACACGGTTCCCAACCACACGAAATATGATGAAGACAACAAATATTCATGGGTAAAGGCCCCCAATTTCGCCGGCCAGCCGGCCCAGGTCGGCCCGCTGGCCAATGTATTGTGCATGTATGTGGCGGGGCACGAACCCACCAGGAAATATGCCACCTCCGTCCTGGAAGCGGCCAACACCGTATTGGCCATGGTCGGCTCCACGGCAAGAGTGGATATCAATTCGCTCCATTCCACCATCGGCCGGCTCGCGGCCCGCGCCATCCGATGCGCCGTCCTGTACGACACCATCCTGGGTCAATGGCAGGCATTGGTGGACAACATCGGCAAAGGCGATACCACCTCCTTCAACCCTCCGGTGTTTCCCAAAGGCGAGCAGAGGGGGTACGGGTTCCATGAGGCTCCCCGGGGGACCCTCTCTCACTGGGTCGTCATCGAGGACGGTAAAATCAAGAATTACCAATGCGTGGTACCGTCCACCTGGAATGCCGGACCGCGCAACAGCGAAGATGCCCTCGGTCCTTACGAGGCGTCCCTGGTGGGCAATCCCGTGGCCGATCCGGAAAAGCCCCTGGAAGTATTGCGAACCGTCCACTCCTTCGATCCATGTCTGGCCTGTGCCATTCACATGGTGGATGTACACTCCAAAGAAATCGTAAAGGTAAGGGCGTTTTGAATTCTCATCCTTTTGATTCGAATCGGCATTGCCCGGAGGAAACGAAAGACTCCGGGCAATCGCCGTTGAATGTACTGGTGCTCGGGTTGGGCAATATCCTGATGTCCGATGAAGGCGCCGGCGTTCGAGCGGTGGAGGAGCTTCAACGCCGGTACGATTGCCCGGCGACGGCCGAGTGCATCGACGGCGGAACCATGGGGCTCGATCTTCTGCCCTATTTCGAAGGACGAAGTCATATTGTCATCCTGGATACCGTAAAAGCCGGGAAAGCGCCCGGAACCATCCTGCGGATCGATGACCCGCCTGCCTATTTCCGGTCCAAAACCTCTCCCCACCAGATCGGCCTGGCCGATGTAATGGGGCTGGCCGCCATGACCGGGGACCTGCCGCGCCACATCACCCTGTTCGGCATCGAACCCTTGCAGCTTGCCACGGGTCTGGATCTATCCCCCCAAGTCGCCGCAAAACTGGAGGGCATGGTGGAATTGGTGGTCGCAGAATTGAAAGACATCGGCGTCGATGTGCAACCCAGGAGGGGGTAGACACCCTTCCCTTTGTGTCCCCTCTCCCGGCTGGAGAGGGGACGTCAAGTCTCAACGAAATCACCCGGTTTCGAACCACGCGATCGTTCCATTGTTTTTCCCCGCATGTCGTTTCCCCCCGATGGCAATGTGATCCTCTCCAATTCAAGCGGTCGATGGAAATAAAGGCTTGTCCAAATAAATTTCGTGTTGACAAATTAATAAATCGGATTCATAGAAAGGAGTAGAGCACATTTAGCACAATTCGCATTTCGCATTTATTGCACAATTTGCACAATGACGGCAGAATGATTGCTCAAATCCTTTCCAAACCATGTCTGATCTTCGGCTGCGGGAATCCGTTGTTCGGCGATGACGGCTTCGGGCCCAAGGTGATCGAGTACCTGGAGACCCATTGCCCCATGCCGGAACATGCGGCCTGCATGGATACCGGGACATCCATTCGTGACATTCTTTTTGACATCCTGCTGTCGGAAAACAAGCCCCGCCAGATCATCATAATCGATGCGGCGGATAGAGCAGGCAAAACACCGGGGGAGATTTTCGAAATTCCCGTCGATGCCATCGACCCCAAAAAAACATCCGACTTCTCCCTCCATCAATTTCCCACCACCAATATGCTCAAAGAGTTGAAGGACCATACAGATGTGGATGTTCGTGTGCTGGTCGCCCAGGTCCGGCACATTCCGGAAGAAATTGATCCCGGCATTTCAGAACCTGTGGCCGCCGCCGTCCCTGAAATGTGCCGCCGGGTCATGGAAATCATCAACAAGGAGAGACCATGCTAGAAATTCGTGTCGGCAGGCTTGCGGACGCCTTGGGAGTTCACCGGAATACGATCCGCAATTGGATCAATAGCGGTTCGCTATCGGCAACCCCGACCATCGGGAAAAAATATATCATCGGGAAAGAATTATTCACTAGTTTTCTTCAATCAAAAGGTGTTGCCGCGGAAAGCATAGAATCACTGGTCAAGGAGATGGCCGGCGGCACCTTTCCGATAAAAAAGGAGATGGAACCCGAAACTCAATCCTTTCAGGAAGAAGAGGTGCCCATGATAGACAAACCGGTTGGATCTGTTATGGTTGTCGGCGGCGGGATAGCGGGAATCCAGGCATCCCTGGATCTGGCCGATTCAGGATTCTATGTTTACCTGCTGGAAAAAAGCCCCGGCATCGGCGGCGGCATGGCCAAGCTGGACAAGACCTTTCCCACCAATGATTGCACCATGTGAATTATCTCGCCAAAATTGGTTGAGTGCGGTCGGCACTTAAATATCGAGATACTCACCTTATCCGAAATCCTCGAAGTCTCCGGTCAGGCCGGCGCGTTTACGGTCACCGTCAAAAAAAATCCCCGCTATATCGATATGGACAAATGCATTGCCTGCGGCATTTGTTCCCAGAAATGTCCCCGCAAGGTGGACGATGAATTCAACATGGGGATCGCCAAACGCAAGGCCGCCTATATCCAGTACGGCCAGACCGTTCCCCTGAAATATGTCATCGATCCCGAACACTGCCTCTATCTGGAAAAAGGCAAGTGCCGGGCGTGTGAAAAATTCTGCCCCACCGGCGCCGTCAACTTCGATGACAAAGAGGAACTCATCACCGTCCAGGTCGGTTCCCTGATTCTTTCTCCGGGCTACACCCCCTTCGATCCCTCGAGTTTCGACTTCTACGGTTATGACAAGATTCCGGACGTGGTCACCAGCCTGGAATTCGAACGCATGTTGTCCGCGGGAGGGCCTTTCCAGGGGCACCTGGAAAAACCATCCGACGGCAGGGTGCCGGAAAACATCGCCTGGATTCAATGTGTGGGCTCCCGTAACACCAACCGGTGCGGCAATGGCTATTGTTCCAGCGTCTGCTGCATGTATGCCATGAAGCAGGCCCTGGTCACGACGACCCATCTTGCCGACGGGGGACGGGAAACCATTTTCTATATGGATCTGAGAAGTCATGGCAAGGAGTTCGAGCGCTACTACGAATATGCCAAGACCCAGGATGTCCGGTTTGTCCGCGCCCGTCCCCATACCATCGAACCCGGTCCCAACAACTCCGGCGTGACCATGCGGTATGCCACCGAAGACGGCCGCCAGATCACGGAGCATTTCGACATGGCGGTGCTTTCCATCGGCATGGAGGCGTCCAGGGACGCCCTGGATCTGGCCCGGAAAACCGGTATCGAACTGACCCCGTACAATTTCGCGAAAACCGGCAGCTTTGCGCCGGTCTCCAGCACCCGCAGCGGGATCTTCGTCAGCGGCAGCTTTCAGGCGCCCATGAATATTCCCAGCGCCGTCGCCCAGGCCTCCACCGCGGCGGCGGAAGCAGCCCAATCCCTGCGAAGCGCCAAAGGCAGCCTGACCCGGACGAAGACCTATCCGCCCGAAAGGGACCTTTCCCGTAAGGAACCCCGGATCGGCGTATTCGTCTGCTCCTGCGGCATCAACATCGCCAAGGTGGTGGACGTCCAGGCGGTGGTGGAATACGCCAGGACCCTTCCCAAAGTCGCCTATGCGGAAAATACCATGTTCGCCTGTTCCACCGATACCCAGGCGCTGCTGGCCAAGAGAATCGAGGAGAACGATCTCAACCGGATCGTCATCGCCGCCTGCTCCCCCAGGACCCATGAACCCCTTTTTCAGGACACCCTGAAGGAGGTGGGGTTGAACGGATATCTCATCGAGATGGCCAATATCCGCAATCACAACTCGTGGGTTCACCAGGAGGAGCCGGAAAAATCGACCCGGAAAGCCAAGGACCAGGTCCGGATGGCGGTTGCCAAATCCGGCCTGGCCTACCCGCTGGACCGGATGCAGGTGGAAGTAAACCAGAATGCGCTGGTGATCGGCGGCGGAGTGGCCGGTATGAACGCGGCCCTGGGACTTGCCGAACAGGGATACCATACGACCCTGATCGAGAAGTCGGATCGGCTCGGCGGCAATGCCTGGAAGATCGACAAGACCGCCAAGGACGAGAAAATTCGTCCCATGCTGGAAGATCTCATCTCCCGGGTGACGGGACATGATCGCATCGACGTGCTGAAAAGTGCCCGCCTGATTTCCTCCAAGGGGACGGTAGGCAATTTCGTCAGCGAGGTCGAAGTCATCGGCGAATCGCCCCGGGAAATCGAATACGGCGCGGCCATCCTGGCCACCGGGGCAAAGGAGTCGGTACCAACGGAGTACCTGTATGGCGAGGATGAACGGGTCATGACCCACCTGCAGTTCGAGACCGAACTGGCCGAACACGGCGACAAGGTGAAAGCGGCCCAGAGTGCGGTCTTCATCCAGTGTGTCGGGTCCCGGAACGAAGATCGCCCCTACTGCAGCCGGGTCTGTTGCACCCATTCGGTGAAGAACGCCATCGACCTGAAAACACGGAACCCGGAGATGAATGTCTATGTCCTCTACCGGGATATCCGCACCTACGGCACCCGCGAAGACTTATACACCCAGGCGAGAAAACTGGGGGTGATGTTTATCCGCTACGACCCGGAGAACAGACCCGAAGTTCTCCGGGATGGAGAAGATCTTCTCGTGCGGGTGAGCGATCCGATCCTCGGTATGCCGGTAACCGTGGAAACGGACTACCTGATCCTGGCCGCCGCCATCGAGCCCAATGACACCCGGGAACTGGTGGAACTCTACAAATGCGCGGTCAACGCGGACGGGTTTCTCAACGAAGCCCATCCCAAACTGCGGCCGGTGGATATGGCGGTGGACGGGCTCTTTCTCGCCGGAATGGGCAGCTATCCCAAACCCATGGACGAATCCATCTCCCAGGCCAAGGCCGCCGTGGCCCGCGCCAACGCCATCCTTTCCAAGGATGTCATGCAGCTGGACGCCATCAAGTCCTTTGTCACGGATCAATGCGACGGATGTGCCCTCTGCCTGGATGTCTGTCCGTTCATGGCCATCTCGCTCACGGAAGTCTCGGAAAACGGTGAGACGCTCAAGAAAGTGCGCACGGAGAAGGCCCTTTGCAAAGGCTGCGGCCTGTGCGCGGCCACCTGTCCGAAGAACGGCGTGTCCGTGCACAGTTTTACAACGGAACAGCTTCGCGCGCAGGTGTATGCAGCCTTGAATTTACCCAATTGATGGATGACGGTCTATTCGTTTGCCATAGATAACATAAGGAGACGGAACCATGTCTGAAAACTTCGAGCCCAGGATACTCGGATTTCTGTGCAATTGGTGCGCATATGCCGGTGGCGATTTGGCCGGGGTATCGCGTATCCAGTACCCGCCCCATATGCGTCCCATCCGCGTGATGTGCTCCGGGATGGTCCATCCGGACATCGTCGTCGACGCCCTTTCCAAGGGGGCGGACGGCGTGATCATCATGGGCTGACACATCGGCGAATGCCATTACCTGGAAGGTAATGAAAAAGCCCTGGCGCGATCCGTGGCCATTAAAATCGTCCTCGAAGAATCCGGTATCGACCCGGATCGGTTTGCCATCGAATGGGTCTCTTCGGCCGAAGCCCCCCGGTTCGCGGAAATCGTCACCCGGTTTACGGAAAAGATCAAAACCCTGGGTCCCAACGCGGCGGCCCCCGCCGAAGCGGCGGCCCATTAGAGAAAGTGTGGCGTGAGATAATGCTATTAGAAGTGGTTTACAACCTTCAACAAAAAGAGGAACGCATATGAAGGCGGAGATCAGACTGGGAAAAGCCCGCAAAAGCATATTCAAGGACAAGGTCATGGCGCTGCTGCCGGAGGGCGGCAACCTGAACCTGTGCCTGACCTGCGGGGCGTGTTCCTCCGGATGCCCCGCATCCGGGCTGGGGAACATGGACCCGCGAAAGTTCTTGCGCATGGCCTCCATGGGAATGGACGCGGAGATTTTGAAAAGCGAATGGGCCTGGTGGTGCACCATGTGCCAGCGATGCATCTACGTCTGCCCCATGAAAATCGATATCCCCCAACTCATTTACAATGTTCGCAACAGCTGGCCCCGGGAAAAACGTCCCAAGGGAATCCTGGCGTCCTGCGACATGGCCTTGACCCAGGATACCTGCAGCGCCATGGGCGCATCCGAAGGGGACTGGCGTTTCGTGGTGGAAGACGTACTCGAAGAAGTCCAGGAAACCCAGACCGGGTTCGAAGACCTCCAGGCCCCCATGGACAAGCAGGGTGCCGCCCTGTTTCTCAACCAGAACTCCAGGGAGCCGGTGACCGAGCCGGACGAGATGGTGCCGCTGTGGAAGATCCTCCACCTGGCCGGTGCGGACTGGACCTATGGTTCCAAGGGCTGGGCCGCCGAGAACTACTGCATGTTCATGGCGGACAACGAAAACTGGGAAAAGATCGTCCGCATCAAGGCCAAGGCGGTGGACGATCTGGGGTGCAAGGTCTGGCTCAACACCGAGTGAGGCCACGAACTCTTTGCAGTCCGGGCCGGACTGAAAAAATTCAACATCCCCCACAAATTCGAAATCAGAAGCATCATCGAATATTATGCCCAGTGGATCCGTGATGGAAAACTGAAGGTCAATTCGGACTGGAACAAGGATCTGAAAATCAAGTTCACCACCCAGGACCCCTGCCAGCTGGTGAGGAAAAGCCTGGGCGATCCGGTGGCCGAAGACCTCCGGTTCGTGGTAAAATCGGTGGTCGGCGAAGAAAATTTCATTGATATGACGCCCAACCGTTCCAACAACTATTGCTGTGGCGGCGGCGGCGGGTTCCTGCAGTCCGGATATCCCGAGGCCCGCCGGGAATACGGAAAATGCAAATTCGACCAGATCAAGGCCACCGGCGCCGCTTACTGCATCACTCCCTGCCACAACTGCCATGCCCAGATCCATGACCTGAGCGAACATTACGACGGCGGATATCATACCGTCCACCTCTGGACCCTGATCTGCCTCTCCCTGGGCGTACTGGGAGAAAACGAGAGGGTCTATCTGGGGCCGGATCTGGCGGAAGTCGGCTTGTAAAAGGGCGGCAAACATTCACAGGAGAGATTATGGAAACCTTTTTCAACCTGATTCAGGAAGTCCAAAAGCCGGGCCTTTGCCATCGCTGCGGCGGCTGCGTCACTTTCTGTACGGCGGTGAACTTCGGAGCCCTGGAACTCGATGCGGACGGCAAACCGCGCTATGGAGAAATCGAAAAGTGCATCGAATGCGGATTATGCTACTGCATTTGCCCGGAAGTGGATGAACTGGAAGACGAGACCCGGCGCAAGGCATCCTGGTCCTCGCCCAACGGCCGCATCATCGAAACCAGCGTCGCCCGGGCTATGGCCCCGGAGATCCGGGACCGGGCCACGGACGGCGGCGTGGTCACCGCCCTGCTGCTCCACCTGTTCGACACCGGTCGGATCGATGGCGCCATCGTCACCAAACCGGAAGGGGCGTTCCGGAGAAGACCCTGCCTGGCCACCACCCGCGAAGAAATCACCGAAGCCGCCGGCTTTTACTTCGACACCTCCCACGGCATGACCCACATGAGCGAAAAATACGTCACCTACTCCTCCATCGAGGAATTCGCCCCCATGATCAAAAAAGGGCTTCGCCGGGTGGCATTGGTGGGGACTCCCTGTCAGATCAAGGCATATCGGCGCATGGAAGTGCTCGGCATCGTTCCGGCCGATTCCGTTGCCTACTGCCTGGGCCTGTTCTGTGTCGGCAACTTCACCTTCGAGGATCAACAACGGGAAAAACTGGCCCGGGACCATGATTTTCAATGGGAGGACGTGGAAAAGATCAACATCAAGGATGAATTGATGATCCACCTGAAGGACAGCCGCATCCGAAACATCCCCATCGAGGGTCTCGATTTCATGAAACGATATGCCTGCAAATACTGCGGCGACTACACCGCCGAGTTTGCGGATATCTCCTTCGGCGGTATCGGCGCCGAAGAAGGCTGGACGACCCTCATCACCCGGACACCGCTGGGCCGGGCGATTTACGCGGATGCGCGCGGCACGGCGGTGGAAGAATTCCTGGCGGACTACAATCCCAATTTTGCTTCCGATGCCTTGTCGGTGGTACGGTCGGCGGCGGCCAAGAAGAAGAAGATCGCCCGCCAGAATCGTCGCGAACTGGGCACCAGGCCTGTAAATATCAAAGAGTAGCCGGTTGCCGGCTGCTGCGAAAATGAAAGGTAGATTCTATGCCAGCAAAAGTCGCAAGTGATTGGCTGAACGCCTGTTCCGGTTGCGAAATCGCAATCGTGGACCTGGGGGAGCGATTGCTGACGGTCCTGGAACTGGTGCAGTTCGTCCACATCCCGGCACTGATGGATCACAAATATTTCGGCCAGATGGGAGACGGCGGACATGTCGAACTTCCCGAGGCCGATGTGGGCATTCTCAGCGGCGGCATTCGCAACGAAGAACACCTGGAAGTGGCCCTGGAGATGCGCAGGAAATGCAAGGCCATCATCGCCCTGGGCACCTGTGCCACCCATGGAGGCATTCCGGCCCTGGCCAATTCCTTCGAAAACCAGGACATCCTGAACCGCTACTATGCCACCGAGACCACGGACCCGGCAGATACCTTTCCCGGCGACGGCCTGCCGAAGCTCCTGGATGCATCCTATGCCCTGGACGAAAAAATCAATGTGGATATCTATCTGCCCGGCTGCCCGCCCCACTCCGACCAGGTATTCGAAGCATTGGTCGCCTTCCTGGAAGGCCGGGCGCCCAAGCTCCGGGAGAAGAGCGTCTGCGACACCTGCCCCACCCAACGGGAAGGCAAGGGCGACCTGAAGACCCTGCGAAGGTTCCTGCAGGCACCGCACCAGAACAGCCCGGACGACCCCCTGGATAAAATGCGCTGCATCCTGGAACAGGGAATGCTCTGCATGGGGCCGGTCACCAAGGCCGGCTGCGGCGGGGACAATGTGGTGCCCCGATGCATCTCCGCGAAGGTTCCGTGCCGCGGCTGCTACGGACCGGTCCGCAAAGACGGCAACCAGCGGCTGGACATGCTCAATGCACTGGCATCCAACGGCATCGACATCCGTTCCCTGCCGGAAACCACATCCTTGCTGCGATTTTCCGGCGCACACCATATGCTGCGGCCGGCACGAAAATAAAAAGGAGGCGCCATCCATGACCCAGGCAACCACCATCAGAATATCTCCCATCACGCGAATCGAGGGCCATGCCTCCATCGCCATCCAGCTCGACGATGACGGCAATGTCGCCGATTCCAAGGTCCACTTCCAGTCGATCCGGGGATTCGAAAAATTCGTGGAGGGAAAGCCGGCGGAAGAGTTGCCGAGGATCGTCACGCGGATCTGCGGCATCTGCCCCTGGCATCACCACCTGGCATCCAACAAGGCGGTGGACCGCTGTTTCGGCGTCACGCCCACGCCCACCGGCCATAAACTCAGGGAACTGATCCAGACCATCGCCCAGGCGGAAGACAAACTGCTGCACTTCTTCTTCCTGGCGGCCGCGGACTTCGTCATCGGCCCTGATGCCGACTATGCGGTCCGCAATGTCATCGGCATCGCCCAGGCCAATCCCGACCTGGCCAAAAAAGTGGTGCAGATGCGGTACAAGGCCAAGATGATCATCGAGAAATTCGCCGGCAAGAGCATCCACCCGGTGGCCGGCGTCACCGGCGGTTTTTCAAAGCCCCTGACCGAGGAGGACCGGCAGTGGATGCTCTCGGAGATGCGGGAGATCATGGATTTCGCCTTGTTTACCATCGATTTCGCCAAAGCCGAAGTCTTTCCCAAATACCTGGAGACCATCCAGGTCCTGGGCGTCATCAACACCGGCTTCATCGGCACCGTGGACAAGGACGGCGCCCTGAATCTCTACGACGGGGACATCCGGCTGATGAAGCCGGACGGCACTTACACGGACTTCGATGTTCAGGACTATGCCGATTACCTGGGGGAACACGTGGCATCCTGGTCCTATGGAAAATTCCCCTATGCCAAGTCCTGGGGAGAGGGGTTTTCCCTGGACCTGGACAACCCCAAGGGCATTTACCGGGCCAACACCCTGGCCCGCATCAACGTGGCCGACAGGATGGCCACCCCCAGGGCCCAGGCGGAACTCGAAGAATTCCGGGAATTGTTCGGGCGTCCGGCCCAGGCCACCCTGCTGTATCACTACGCCCGGCTCATCGAAGAGGTCTATGCCTGCGAGCACGCCATCGAACTGCTGGAAGACCCGGACATCACCAACCCGGATGTGCGCGCCAAAGTGGAACCCAGGGCCGGCCGGGGGGTGGGGTGCGTGGAAGCGCCCCGGGGCACCCTGATCCACGATTACTCCACGGATGAAAACGGACTCGTCACCCGGGCCAACCTGATCGTGGGAACCACGCACAACCTGGGCCCCATCAACATGAGCGTGGACCAGGCCGCCCGGACCCTGATCCGGGACGGGGTGGTGGATGAAGGGATCCTGAACAAGGTGGAGATGGCGGTGCGCGCCTACGACCCATGAATTTCCTGCGCCACTCACCGCCTGGACGGCGGTGTCGCTGTTGAAATGACCATCTATGATGCAAACCACGATGTCGTTCAAACGATGAAAAACTGATGCTTTTCTGTCCACATTCGGAAGCCGCGGCATTCACCGAAATTGCCGCGGCATTCCGATTGTGATATCCTGCGGGTCAGTCTATTTTTCCACGGAGAACCAAAGGCAAGAGGGTCGCAAATGTGCCTGGCCATTCCGTCCAGAATCATCAGTATCGAAAACAACATGGCCGTCATCGATGTGGAAGGGATCCGGCGGGAAGCCAGCCTCTTGCTCGTGGATGACGCCAAAGTCGGCGATTACGTCATCGTGCATGCCGGCTATGCCATCAACAAGATCAACGAAGAAGCGGCACAGGAGTCCCTGAAACTGCTCCGGGAGGCATTGCTGACCATGGAACCCCCGGAGAAGGGCGATTGATTGCGCTTGATTCTGTCCGGTGCGAACCCGGAAGGGAGGGCCGAGGAATGAAGATAACGTGTTCCGTTCTTGCCGTTCTGCTTTGCCTGTCCTTGTCGACCGCAGTATGGGCAGACCAAACGGGCCGAGCGATTTTCAAAGCCAAGGGATGCAAGTCCTGTCACAAGCTGGAGGGGCCCTCCCGCGGTTCCATTCCTTCTCTTCCCGAACTGGCCGAAGCATACAAAGGAAAGAAGGAGCGGCTGATCGAGTACTTCAAAGGGAAGGCGGATCCGATACTGATCCCCAAAAGGGCCATCTCGATGAAGCGGCCGCTGAAGAAGACAAAGGCTTTGTCGGATGCCCAGCGGGGTGCCCTGGCCGAGTTCATCCTGACCCCATCGTCGCAAAATAAGGATGGCGAGTAGTAATAATTCGTTCCAAACCTTGAGGCAGGGAGATATTCTGGTTTCACCTCAAAGCCGGCCCCGCTTTATTACGCTATTTCAACTCGATACAAATGGTCTTCGCAGGGGCCGGGCTCCGTACCAGCCCCGTTTGCAATGAAGACGACCGTTCTCCGCACCTGGCCGGCACAGAGTCCGGCCCTACATTTTGGCTTCGCTCCAGCGAAAGCTTCTAGTTGGTATTCCGAACCTGGGAGCGCGCCACCTGCTTCTTGTACATTCCCTCCTGCAGGTACAGGAAGAATCGCGGCAGCAGCTTCGTCGAAAAGCCGGTGCGCCGGTCGATGATTTCAACAATCCAATTGACCAGTTTGACCGGCGGCGTAATCACGACGGCGAGAATCCGCAGCACCTGCCGGACCCATGGGATGACAACGAATTTCTTGGTCATTTTGAACAGGAACGGCAGGACCAGGGTCTTTTCCACCCAGGTATGCCGGGTCATGGTCTCCAGCGCGCAGCAGAAGAGATAGATGGGATCGAGAAACATGCCCCGGTGGCGGTAGAGTTTCAGCAGGGTCAACAGGATCCGCAATGGAGATCTCTGACCGAATTTGACTTTGTACTTGATCCGCTTCAACTCCTTGCCGGTGATCATCTCCATCCCCGGCCGGAATTCTCCGGTTTCCGGATCGTAGATGGCGTCATACATTTCCGTGCCTTCGGGAACCCCCATGCGGTTGGTCACGATGGTATCGGCGTTCCATTTGCGTCCGAACCAGAGCATGCTCAGCATGTCTTCCTCGGTTTCACCGGGCGACCCGAATATGAAGTTGCAGATCAACAGGATATTGGTCTTGTTCATCAGGCGCATGGCCTTGACGATGGATTCGATGGTCTGGCCCTTGCCATAAAATTTCAAGGTTTTGGGGTTCAGCGATTCGACGCCGAAACTCAACGCCAGGAAGCCGGCCTTTTCCATTTTTTTCAGGGCACCGATGCCATGGCGGTCGACATACTTGTTGACATGGTCGATGCGGCCGGTGCCGCCGAAAAGCTTCCGGATGCCGTTCTCTATGAGCAGGTCGGCAAGTTCATCCAGCGTTTTCATGCCGGCGGTCATGTCGTCGTCCACCCAGCCGACGATGGGTGCCTCTATCTCCTTGAGTTCATTGAACAGGCTTCGGGAGGAGCGCCCCTGCCAGCGCCGGAACGAGCCGTCGAAATCTTTTCCGTATTGGTAGCAGAATTTGCACGTGTAGTTGCAACCGATACCGGCCCGCACCAGGTCGATGGGGATACCGATGGCATGATACCGGTAGTTGGGATTGCGGGCGTTTCGGCGGGGATAAATCTCCTCCGGCAGTGGATGGATGACCCGCTCGGTTTTGATGAGCCGGCCGTTTTTCCGATAGGCGATGTTGGTTACCGCTTCGAACTGCTCCCCGTCCAGCAATTCCATGATGCAGGTCTCGGGATTTTCGAGGATGATGACATCCACCCGGGGATAGGATTGGAAGGCCTTTTCAGGGTCGTTGAAGTTGGTGCCGCCGGCCACCACGGGCGTCTGCGACGGAATCTGCTCCAGCACCTCGTTGATGACGTGAATTTCGTGTTTCACGAAGATGGAGCAGTCCTCGAAATGGCCATACAGGCAAACCAGGTCCGCGCTTTCCAGATGGGCCCGGATGTCGGTCTCGAAGCGCATATCCAGCAAAACCGCATTGCGCCCCGTGGCCAGGATGCCTGCCTGCAGATACTCCGCGGCCACCGGAGGCATGGCGGAATAGGGATTGACATAGGTGAACGGGAATACGACCACCACATTCTGGATGGGGTCTCTCTTTTTTTCCAGAAACGAAATCGTGTCCATCGAATCATCTCCAACTAGCCTGGGGTTCGCCATGCACCATGTCGTCGGGGTGGGACGGAGATAAGTGAATTTGCCCTTTTGGCGACGGATAGTATGCCGGCGGGCCTTTGGTTGTCAATAACCCAGACGCCGGCACCGATTGCCCCGCCATACCGCAGCGCGGCAATGAATGAAGGGTCCCGCCACGAATTCCATGCAGCGTGCATTTTGAACCAGGCCCAGGATTCCAGGTCCGGTTGGGCATGCGCCTAGAAATTTTACCCAAAGGCTTGCATGCCATGGACAGATGGGATATAGACGCGTTTCGGTTTGGTGACTGGCCCTTGTTCTCAGGAACAAGGACCTTTTTTTATGGGGGATACCATTGATATCGACCGTGATACGAAATCAGAGTGTATCTTGAAGCACGAAAAGGAGAATTCCTATGTCTGACAGCCCCCCGTCCTCGAACGCCATGCGCCGTAAGGTGGTGGTCAATTTCGGACTTTTTTTGCTGTTTTTTATTTTCTATCTGGGCGCCGCAGTGGTCCAAACACCCGCGTTCAAGGATATCGCCGCCCTGCCGGCCCTGGGCATGCCCCTGGGCATGTTGCTTTCCCTGCTCATTTTCCCCGTGTCCTGGCTGATTATGATCGTATGGTTCTGGAGGTCCAAATGAAATTGAAGTTCCTTATCCCGATGCTGCTCTGTCTGCTTGCTCCCGCCGTCGCGCTGGCAGCCGCCGGAGATGCGGCCCAATCCACCGAATTGAATATTCCCATCGTCATCGGCTTCATCCTCTTTTTCGTGATCGCCAGCATCTTCATCACCTGGTGGACCAGCCGGTCGACAAAATCGGCCAGCGACTTCTATGTCGCCGGCAAGGGGGTGCCCTGGGCCCAGGTCGGCATCGCCATGACCGGCAGCTACCTGTCGGCCGCCAGTTTCCTGGGCTGCGCCGGCGATATCGGTGTGTTCGGCATCGACTCCATCTGGCTCTCCATCGGCTTCTTCGGCGGATACATGGCCGTGTTGCTGCTCATCGCCGGCCCCCTGCGCAACATCGGCTCCTATACCGTGGCCGGCGCTCTCCACAGCCGGTTTCCGGACGACCGCATCAAGCTGACGGTGATGCTCTGTACCGTTGTGATCTCCACCTTCTACCTGGTGCCCCAGATGCTGGGGGCCGGCCTCCTGTTCGAGCTGCTGCTGCACTGGAACTTCGTGTGGGTGACCGTGGGGCTGGGTATCCTGATGAGCATTTACATCATTTTCGGCGGCATGAAGGCCACCCTGTACAACCAGGTCATCCAGGCCTTATTCCTCTGGGGCACCATGGTCGTGCTGGTGACCCTGGCCTATTTCGGCATCGGCCACGGTTCGTTCTTCGACATCCTGACCACGGCGAATCAGACCGTTCCGCCGATGATCGCCGCCAAGGATCCGGCCGTGGTGGCGGCCATCCAGGGACTGCCGGCCGATCAGGCCATCGCCATGGCCCGGCAGATGCTGCCCGATGCCGCCACGGCCATGACCATCGGCGTCAAGACCAGCAGTACCCTGGCCATGGTCAGCACGGTCATCGCCCTGGTGTTCGGCACCGCCGGCCTGCCCCACATCCTGATCATGTTCTTTACCGTTCCCAGCGCCAGGGCGGCCAAGAAGAGTGTGGCCTTGTGTATTGTCGCCCTGGGCATCTTCTATCTCGGCGCCATCGTGCTGGGCTTCCTCCTCTTTCCCGGCATCTACCCGAAACTGGTGTCCTGGATCTCCCAGGGACCGGTGGGTGTCGGCATGGCCAAGAACATGGCGGTGCTGGAGATGAGCCACAAGGTGGGCGGCACCTGGTTGATGGCCATCGGCGCCTCGGGCGCCGTGGCGGCCATTCTCTCCACTTCGGCGGGCCTGATGATCACCGTGGCCTCCTCGGTGAGCCACGACCTGTACAAGGTCTATATCAATCCCAGGGCCACGGAAAAACAGGAATTGGGCATCGCCAAGATCACCACGCTGCTGATGTCGGCCATCGCGGTCTCCCTGGCGGTGATGCTCAAGAAGGAGAACATCGCCTGGCTGGTGATGCTGGCCTTCGGGATTGCCGCCAGCGCCATCTTTCCGGCCATGCTCTCCACCCTGTGGTGGAAGCGCACCACGCGCCAGGCCGTGATCGCCAGCATCCTGACCGGCCTGGGAGTTTCGGTGCTCTTCATCGTGCTGTTATTCGTGAAAGGGGCCAAATTCAGCCTCTTCGGACTGCCCGTGGCCGGAGGCCCCGGACTGTTCGGGGTGGCGGCCTCGACCGCCGCGTTGATCCTGGTGACCATGGTGACCTCCGATACCGGGAAGAATCCCGTGGAGTTCATGGCCCTGGCCCATCGGCCGGATACGGAATGATATTAAACACTAGCGTGTAATCCAAACGCCGGCCCGGATTACCAGGGCCGGCGTTTTCCTGTTGAATTTGCGCAACTTGCCGGACATCACGCCGATCCCCGGTTGGACAAATGGTCTTCGAAGGGCGGGCCTCCGCGCCCGCCACGTTTGGGATCCGCCCTCCCATCGATCTTGGAGCCGGCCGGCACAGAGGCCGGCCCTACGCTTGCAGCGCCATTCAATGGCCGGGGAAACGGCCTCCACGGCACACCCCGCTGGTAACACCAATACGCCACCCCGGAATCCCCAGCCCATGAAACATCCAACCCCGCGCCAGAAAAATGGTCGCGGCAGGACAGGTTCCCGGCCCGGTCCCTTTGCCCGGTCGATCTTCGGTATGGTATGAATATGGACGGGCGATTCTGAGAAGTCGCGAATCTGCCCGGAAATTCGAATCGGCGAAATGCGAGCATCTGATCGATGAAATCCAGCACGCGTGTCAACCTGCATTGCCATTCGGTATTCAGCGACGGTGAACTGACGCCGGAAGCCCTGGCCGAAAGGCTGGCATCGGCGGGCGTGGTCTACGCCTCCCTGACCGACCACGACTCCATCGAAGGGCTGACGCGTTTTCATTCGGCATTGAAACGGCACAATATCGGTTTCCTGTCGGGGGTGGAGATCTCCACCCGGCACCTGGGCCGGGAGATCCATCTGCTGGGGTATGGCTTCGATCTCCTTCACAAGGAGCTGCGAAGCACACTCCAGTTGCTGCGGCATGACCGGCGCTCGCGGGTCCAGGGCCCGCTGCGACGCATGCCGTCCCAACTCCAGGTCCCGGAGCTGGAGGCCGAGCCGGCACCCGGCGTGGAATCAACGGGCAAGATCGAGATCGACGAAGCCATCGCCCTGGTGCACCGGGCCGGCGGCCGGGTCTTCCTGGCCCATCCCCTGAACTATGAAACGGAGCAAACGGCCCTGACCGCATTGGTGGCCGACCTGCAGGTCATGGGACTCGACGGACTGGAGATCACCGGCGACCACGGCGACATATCGGATCGGGAGAGGCTTCGGGAGCTGGCCCGCGACCGAGGACTTCTCATCAGCGCGGGAACGGATTTGCACGGCATCGGCGCGGCGGACAAGTCCGCCCTGGGCATCGACCTGGACATCGAAAGCTGGAAGCGGTTCGTGCGGTCCATGGGCCCCGCCGCCGGCCGGATTCCGGTCCTTCCGGAGACCGACAAGGCATTGGACAAAGACTACGAACAGGAAGACGGTCCGCGGCGCTGGTCTTCCTTCCGACCCCGGATCGTCCTGCCTTCCCTGCTGGCCATCGTGCTTTTCGTGGTGGCGATCTGGGGCATGATTCTGCCCACCATGGAGAAGATCCTGGTGGACCGCAAACGGGACACGATTCAAGAGCTGACCAATACCGCCTTGAGCCTGCTGGCAACGGCCGAGCGGGAGGAGCGGACCGGCCGGCTCAGTCGAGGCGCGGCCCAGCAGAAGGCCAAGGACTATATCGGCGCCCTGCGCTACGGAAAGGAAGGCAAAGACTACTTCTGGATCCAGGACTTGCACCCGCGCATGCTCATGCATCCGTACCGGCCTGATTTGAACGGCCAGGACGTGTCCGGCTTCACCGACCCGCGCGGGGTCCGGATCTTCGTCCAATTCGCCCAGATCGTCCGCCGGCAGGAAAAGGGTTTCGTGGAATATGTCTGGCAGTGGAAGGACGATCCGGCAAGGCTGGCGGCCAAGGAATCCTATGTCTGCGGCTTCCTCCCCTGGGGTTGGGTGATCGGTACCGGTATGTATGTGGACGACGTCAAACAGGAGATCGGAAGGATCGAGCGGAACCTCGTCTACACCTTGACGGCCATCGTGGCACTGGTGTTTGTCGTGCTGCTGTCCAATGTCCGCCAGAGCCTGGACGTGGAGAAGAAACGGCTGGCCATGCAGGCCAACCTCCAGGAGGCCGAGAAAAGGTACCGCTCACTCATCGAAGCCACCACCGAGGGAACCTTGCTGGTACTGGACGGCCGCTGCCGATACGGGAATCCGACCCTGCAGCACATGACCGGATACAGCGCCGAGCGACTGGAATTGCTGGAGCTTTCGGACCTGCTGCCCCGGGAACCGGTGAACGAAGAGGTCTGGGAACATATCGCAAGCCTGACGGAAGGGGCCGGGGGATCCAAAAGCTTCGAGGCCGTGCTGGAACGTGCCGATGGGGAAAGAAGAGAGTGCATCATCACATTGAATCCCATTGCCTTCGCCGATCATCCGGCCATCATCGTACTGGCCAAGGATATCTACCCGTCCCGGTTGGAAGCGGGCTCCATCGTCAAGCTCGGCAAGGCCGCGCAAACCGCGGACATCGGAATTTTCCAGGCCAAGGCGGCCCGGCGGGGGGTCATCGTGGCGATGAACGAGGCCGCGCGCGACATGCTCCAGAACGTTTGCGGCCCCCGGGAAGATCAGTTCGCCCTGGAGGATCTATTCGACGTCCCCGGAGAGGTCGGCGAGTTCCTGAAGAGCTTTGGCCGGTCCGACGAACCCCAGGATCGTATCCTCCAGAGACTGGGTGCGGACGGAACCATGCGGGTGCTCTCTCTCTCCGCCACCCGGATTGGAAACCGCAGGGGGGAAGCACCGGTCATCAATTGCGTCATCAAGGACATCACCGACACCGTCAGACGCGAAAACGAACGCGATGCGCTCATCGAAAAACTGCGGGTCTCCCTGTTGTTCCTGCAAGAACCCATCGGCCAGTTGGGCCGGGCGGCGGTGACCTGCCGCCGGCAGACGCCGATCCATGAAGCGGCGTCCCGAATGGTGGCGCGCAACGCCACTTCCATCGTCGTGGAAACCGAGGCGGGGGCGGCCGTGGGTTTCCTGACGGACCGCGATTTTCGCAAACGGGTGGCGGGCAACCGGGAGGCGGACCTCCGGATGCCGGTGTCTACCATCATGAGCGCACCGCTGATCACCATTTCCGCACATGCCATGATCTATGAGGCACTGATGCTGATGGAAGAGCAGAAAGTGCAGCACCTGGCCGTGGAAGACGGCGGCGGACGGATCGGCAGTGTGGTTCGTGCCAAAGATCTGCTGCAGTTCCACCGGTACGGGCCGGAAGTGTTGCCCCGCCAGATCGCCAGGGCGGCCACCACCGATCAGGTCGTGCGTTGCTGCAAGCGCCTTCCCGCCCTGGTCAAGGCCCTCATCGAGGCCGGCGCCCGACCGCGCACGGTGGCCTACATGATGTCGGCCGTCTGCGATGCGGCCACGTCCCGGTTCATCGAACTGGCCGTGGAGGAACTCGGGCCGCCGCCGGTGCCCTTCACCTTCATCGCCATGGGCAGCCAGGGGCGACAGGAGCAGACCCTGCTCACCGATCAGGACAACGCCATCATCTACCAGCAGGGCAATGCCGCATCGGGGGATACGGCACCGGTCTATTTCCTGTCGCTGGGCGACCGGGTCTGCCGATGGCTCGACCAGGCCGGTTATGCCTTGTGCGACGGCCGGGTGATGGCCAGCAACCCGGATTGGTGCCGTTCGCTGCCGGAATGGAAGGAGAATTTTACCGACTGGATCCTGAAAGCCGAGCCCAAGGAACTGCTGGACTTCAGCATCTGCCTCGATTTCCGGCCGGTTTACGGAGAGGCCGGACTGGCCGATGAACTTCGCGTTCACATCCACAAGGTCCTGGAGGACCGCCCCAGGTTCCTGCCGCACCTGGCCCAGAACGCCCTGCTCTTCAAACCGCCGTTCCGGCTTCTGGGTAAAATCATCAAAAGCGGGGGACCGCCCGAGGAGGCGGGACGGCTCAACATGAAGGAAACCCTGATGCCGGTCATCGGATTCGGACGATTGTATGCCCTGCGCCACAAACTGCCGCTGACCCATACCATGGAGCGCATCGAAGCCCTGGTCTGGAAGAAGGTCCTGCAGCCGTCTGCCTGTGATGCCGTCTCCGCTTCCTACGACTTCCTGATGCGGCTGCGCTTTCAGGCGCAGCTGGCCGCACTCCAGACCGGCGAACCCATGGACAATTGTATCGTCCTCAACGAGATCGGACATATGGACGAAGCCATGCTCAAACAGGCCTTCCTGCAGATCGAATCGCTGCAGAAGAAGATCGGCTACGATTTCCTCGGCGGGGCGGAGTGGCCGGGGCATTAGG
>JBNKDU010000200.1:0-3366 GCA_050288425.1 Desulfobacteraceae bacterium
GCTGGCCCAGATGAACGAGATCGAAGACGGCAAGGTCACCGTCATCGGCAAGGACATCGGCGACATGAAGGAGGGCGAGGCCTTCCCCATGGCCATCTTCATGCAGGTGGCCGGCCGCGAGTTCCAGGAAGACTTCGAACCGATCCTGGAACGCCAGACCCATCACCTGGTCAACTACATCCAGGGCATCATGCACATGGGCCAGCGCGACATCGCCTGGGTGCGGGTCAGCAAGGCCGCCGTGGAAAAGGGATTCACCCTCAAAGACATCGGCGTGGTGCTGCACGCCAAGTTCCACCAGGATTTCGGCAAGATCCTGGACAAGGTCCAGGTGACCCTCTACACCGAAAAAGCCGACGTGGACAGAATCACCGCCGACGCCCGGGACGCTTACAAGCACCGCGACGAACGCGTGGAGACCATGACCGACGAGGACGTGGAGACCTTCTACTCCTGCACCCTGTGCCAGTCCTTCGCCCCCACCCATGTCTGCACCGTCAGCCCGGAACGCACCGGCCTGTGCGGCGCCTACAACTGGATGGACTGCAAGGCCTCCTTTGAAATCAACCCCACCGGGCCGAACCAGCCCATCGAAAAGGGCGAGGTCCTCGATCCGGTAATGGGCACCTTCGCCGGGGTCAACGATTTCATCAAGAAGGCCTCCCGCGGCGCCATCGAGAGCTACAACTTCTACTCCATGGTCAACGATCCCATGACCACCTGCGGGTGCTGCGAGGCCATCGCGGCCATGCTGCCTGCCTGCAACGGCGTGATGACCGTCAACCGCGAGTATACCGGGGAAACCCCCTGCGGCATGAAGTTCACCACCCTGGCCGGCGTCATGGGCGGCGGCGCTTCCTCCCCGGGATTCGTGGGCCATTCCAAGTTCAACATCACCCAGAAGAAATTCATCGTGGGTGACGGCGGCCTGCTGCGCATGGTCTGGATGCCCAAGATCCTCAAGGAAGAGATCAAGGAGCGCCTGGACAAACGCGCCGCGGAGATGGGCGTACCGGATCTGTACGACAAGATCGCCGATGAAACCGTGGGCATCACCGAAGAGGAGATCCTGCCCTTCCTGCAGGAAAAGGGACATCCGGCGCTGAGCATGGATCCGCTGGTCGGCTAATATAGAACGCGAACGCCCGGGGGCGGGGGACATCCCCGCCTCCGGGCGGCTACCCAATAAAAGGAGACAGAAATGGCATTAACCGGTATTCAGATTTTCAAACTGCTGCCGAAGACCAACTGCAAGGAGTGCGGTGTACCCACCTGCCTTGCCTTTGCCATGAACCTGGCATCGGGCAAGGCCGAACTGGATGCCTGCCCCTACGTATCGGACGAAGCCCGCGAGCAACTGGCCGAAGCCTCGGCGCCGCCCATCCGTCCCGTGGTGGTGGGCAATGGCGTACGAAAAGCCGCCACCGGCGGCGAAACCGTCCAGTATCGTCACGAGAAGACATTTTTCAACCCCACCCTGCTGGCCGCCCAGGTCTCGTCGGACATCACCGCCGGCGCACTGGCCACCAAGCTCAAAGAGTGGAACGCCCTTCAGTTCGAACGCGTGGGACTGAACCTGCGCCCCGAACTGGTGGCGCTCAAGGATGCCGGCGGGGATGCCGCCGCCTTCGGAGCGATCGCCAAACAGATCGCCGAGACGTCGGAGTTCAACCTGATTCTCATGACCGAAAACGCCGACGTGATGAAGGCCGGCATCGATGCCGCCGGCTTCAAGCGCCCGCTGATGTACGCCGCCACGGCCGACAATGTGGATGCCATGGGCGAACTGGCCAAGGCCAACGACCTGCCCCTGGCCATCAAGGCCGACTCCGTGGAAGCCCTGGTGCCCCTGAGCGACAAGCTCACCGGCATGGGGCTCAAGGACCTGGTGCTCGACCCGGGCAGCCGGGAACCCAAGCAATCCAACCACGATCTGATCGCCATCCGCCGGGCCGCCCTGAAGAACGGCAACCGGTCCATCGGCTTCCCCACCATCACCTTCCCGTGCGAAATGGCCTCCAACATCGACATGGAGACCGTGCTGGCGGCCACCCACATCGCCAAGTACGGCGGCATCGTGGTGATGTCCGACTTCACCGGGGAGAACATCTTCCCGCTGCTGCTGGAACGGCTGAATATCTTCACCGATCCCCAGCGGCCCATGACCGTCACCGAAGGCATCTACGAAATCGGCAGCCCGGATGAGAACTCTCCGGTGCTGGTGACCACCAACTTCGCCCTGACCTACTTCATCGTATCCGGCGAAATCGAAGGCAGCCGCGTTCCCTCCTGGCTGCTGATCAAGGACTCCGAGGGATTGTCCGTCCTGACGGCCTGGGCAGCCGGAAAATTCTCCGGCGACGACGTGGGCATGTTCGTCAAGAAGTCGGGCATCATGGACAAGGTCAAGCATCAGGAACTGATCATTCCGGGGTATGCCGCCGCCATCGTCGGCGACATCGAAGAAGAACTCCCCGGCTGGAACATCACCGTGGGTCCGCGCGAAGCCGCCCATATCCCCGGGTTCCTGAAAGAAAAGACTGCATAAGCGACGACCGGGGCGGTCCCTGCCGGCCGCCCCGGTCGCCCGATCCTCGTTCCATCACCATTTAACACCGCATATTCGGGAGGTCACATGTTACTCATCGGCGAAAGCTTGAACGTCATTTCGAAGAAGATCGGTGCCGCGTTCAAGGAGCGCGATCCAAAACCGATCCAGGAAGAGGCTATTTTTCAAAAAGAAAAAGGCATGGATTACATCGACATCAACCTGGGCCCGGCCAAGAAAGACGGCCACGAGCTGATGCCCTGGGTGGTGGAAGTGGTGCAGGACGTGGTATCGGATGTCCCCCTGGCCCTGGACACCTCCAACATCGATGCCATCGAAGCGGCCCTGAAGGTCATCAAGCAGGTGCCCAGCGGCACCCCGCACATCGTCAACTCCATCATGGCCCGGCCCGAGCGCTACGAGCGCATGGTCCCCATGGCGGCCGAGCACAACGTGGATTTCATCGCCTTGATGTGGGGCCCCGAAGGCCTGCCCCGGGATGAGAACGAACGCGCCGCCCTGTGCGTGGAGCTGCTCTACTTCGCCAACGAAGCCGGCATCCCCAACGAAAAGATCTGGGTGGACGGCATCGTCACCCCGGTGAACATCCAGCAACCCCAGGCCATCAGCCTGATGGAGTTCCAGAAGATGATTCCCGAGATGGCCCCGGGCGCCAAGAGCACCTGCGGCCTGTCCAACATCTCCAACGGACCGCCCGACCACCTGCGGCCCATCCTCAACCAGACCTACATGGTGATGCTGGAAAAATGCGGCATGCTCTCGGTGATCTCCGATCCGCGCGACGATCAGCTCACCGC
>JBNKDU010000201.1:0-11130 GCA_050288425.1 Desulfobacteraceae bacterium
GGTTCGAAGTCTTCCTGGAACTCGCGGCCGGCCACCTGCATGAAGATGGCCATGGGGAAGGCCTCGCCCTCCTTCATGTCGCCGATGTCCTTGCCGATGACGGTGACCTTGCCGTCTTCGATCTCGTTCATCTGGGCCAGCCTGAGGAACTCGGTGCACTGGGTCTTGCCGCCGCCGGCCTGGCAGTAGAGGTCGGCGCCGCGTACCCGTTCACCCTCGAAGGCCGGACCGAAGGCGCACGGGATATCGATTTCGGAGACCATGGTCTTCAGGCCGCGCACTTCCACGGATTTCTGGACCATCTCGCCGTGGGGCACGTTGGCGACCACGTGCTCGTAGGTACAGATACCGGTGGGCAGCACTTCGGGAATGTCGGTGTCGGCGATGGTGGGGAAGCCCCAGTTGATGGCGCCTGCCGCGGCGGCGGCCCATTCGGCGTTCACGTCCCCCAGCGCGTTCACGAAGGCGAAGATGCGGTCCTTGTTGTACTTGAGAATGGTCTTGTAGTCGCCGGGCTTGACGCCGCCGAAGGCCATGGCGGCGCGGTTGGCGAAGCCCAGGGCGAAGATGGCCGAAGAGATGTCCGGACCGAAGGGAACGATACGGGTGTTCCATCCCACCTGGACTTCGGCGTCGATGAGCTGTTCGATGACGTTGGTGCCGTTCTGGTTGGCGGCGCAGAAGATGTAGAGGCTGCGGCGCTGATACTCTTCGACGATCTCCTTGGCGATGGCCTTGTCCGGGGCCGAACCCACGATGGCGGCAAAGCCGGGGGCCGAGCCGTCCACGAATTCCACACCGCGCTTGCGCATGATGGTGTCGTCCGCCGCTCCGAGCCAGATCTTTCCGGCTTCCAGGTCCACCTCTTCCGAGGGCAGGTAGAAATCCGGTTGTTCCAGGTAACGCAGGGCCTCTTCGATCTCGAAGGCGAACAGGGCGGCCATGCCTGCGTCCAGCAGGGGGCCCAGGTAGGGCAGGTGATTGCTGCCCTTGATATGCGGCGGCAGCAGCTTGCGGGCGAAGGCCAGCGGTTTTTGCATGTCTTCCAGGGTTTCCACCTTGATGCCCAGCAGGGAGTAGATCACCGGCAGGTAGTAGGCGGTGTTGGGAAAGCCTACCTTGGTGTCGGCGTTGTAAGTCTGCAGGGCTCGCTGGTATTTCCCTTCTACCTTGGAAACGATATTGTAACCACCTTGGATGGCGGCGAATGCAACAAGTCGAGACATTGACTCCTCCTTGGTTGAGGATGGTTTTGGTTCGGATTACGCTTCGAGCTTCTGACGGTCCTCCATGGACATGAGCTGGCGCTCCCTGGCCTTGTCGATACCCAGCGCTTTGCGCTTCTTGTCGATATGCGCGATCATCTTGTGGGCATGCTTGATGGGGTCGGGTTCGCAATCCCATTTGCCGCCATAAATGGTCTCCATCTCCTCATAGAGGTGATTCCTGAAGACCGGGGCGCCGTCCAGCGGCATGTGATAGCCGAATACCGTGTAAACGCCGGAGGAGACGAAGTAGTGGCCGATGGCGATGGCCTTTTCGCTCATCCACTCCGGTGCGCTGCCGGCCACGGGCAGATCCTGCAGATCGTTGCCCAGGCCGCCGGCCTTGACGACCTCGGTGGCCGCCAGCAGGATTCGGCTGTTGTCCACGCAGGAGCCCAGGTGCAGCACCGGCGGGATGCCCACGGTCTCACATACTTCCGCCAGACCCGGTCCGCAGTAGACGCCGGCGGTTTCCGGGGTCAGCAGGCCGTGGGTGCCGCAGGCGATGGCGCTGCAGCCGGTGGTCAGCACGAGGACATCGTTCTTGATCAGCTCCTTGATCAGGGTGATGTGCTCGTTGTTGTGCTGGGTGCGGGCGTTGTTGCAGCCCACCACGCCGGCCACGCCGCGGATGCGGCCGTTGATGATGTTGTCGTTGAGTGTATAGTAGTCGCCGCGGAAGGTGCCGCCCAGGTGGTATTTGATGGACTCGACGCCGAAGCCGGCAATCTGCACGCTCTTGTGGCGCGGGATGACCACTTCGGTTTCGCGGTTGGTGAAGTTGTCGATGGCCATGGTGACGATGCGCTTGGCATCTTCCATGGCATGGTGCTCGTCGAATTCGATGTGCACCACATTTTCCTGCTCCATCTTGGCCATGGGATGGGTGGTGACCAACTTGGTGTGGAAGCAGCTGGCCACGTTGGCCAGGTTCTGGAACACACACTGGACATCCACCACCATGGCGTCGCAGGCGCCGGTGATGATGGCCAGTTCCTGTTGCAGGAAGGTGCCTGCGGGCGGAACCCCGTGACGTTGCAGGATTTCGTTGCCGGTGCAGCAGATGCCGCCCAACTGGATCCCCCGGGCGCCCTTTTCTTTGGCGTAGGCGATCATCTCCTTGCTTTGGGCCGCGGCCACGATCATCTCCGAGAGGACCGGCTCATGGCCGTGGATGATGATGTTGACGTGGTCTTCCTTCATGATGCCCATGTTGGCTTCGGACTGCAGGGGGGTCGGCGTGCCGAACATGACGTCCTGCAGGTCGGTGGCCATCATGGCCCCGCCCCATCCGTCGGCCAGCGAGGCCCGGGTGCATTGCTTGGTGATGTTTTTGTAGTCCTGGTCCACGCCCATGGTGGTGCGGTGCATGATGTCCACCACTTCGCGGTCGATGTTCCGCGGCAATACGCCCAGTTTCTTCCACCGTTCGTACAGCGGCTTGGGCGCCCGTTTCAGGTAGCGCAGTTCGCCTTCGGGCTTGCCCCACTCGGCAATGGCCGTTTCGGCCACTTCCAGGGCGATTTCGTCCAGATCGCGGTCCAGGGTCTCGCCGTCCTTTTCGACGGTGATGTCGACGCCGAAATACGGGGCGATGGCCAGCAGCTTGTTGGGGTCCTTGATCTTGTAGTCTTCGGTCTCCTTGCGGGCGACGGAGAGAAAGACTTCGGCCACGCTGCGGCCATGGTCGGAGTGGGCGGCGGTGCCGGCGGCCACCATGCGGGCGAAGTTACGGGCCGCGATGGTGTTGGCCGTTGCGCCGCAGAGGCCCTTGCGGGTATCGCCGCCCTCGATGCCGTCCTTGGGCAGCGGCAGGCGGCAGGGGCCCATGGCGCAGATCTTACAACAGGTTCCCTGCAGACCGATGTTACAGGGTTTCAGGCTGATGGCACGGTCGAATACCGTGTCGATATTGAGTTTCTGGGCCCGCTCAATCATCTCCTGGGTAGCCGGGCAGATTGAGGCGGTGAGAGCGTCGGCCAATTTATTCGGCTTGGCCGCTTTTTCTTTTACGTCTGCCATTCGATGTTCCTCCACTGGTGCTTTGATCTTATGAGCGCGAGACGTGGTACGGTGCGGCGACGGTCTGTGCGCACCTTGTTCATCGTCATGCCACGCGGCGATGAATGCGGTCGAGGTTTTCCGCCATCTTATCCAGCAGGTCCTTCTGAACGGCGGCGGCGGTCTTGGACAGGGCTTCCGCGGTGGCCGCCTGGGCCCGCTTGGCGATCAGGGCCTCGCGTTCGGCCGCACGCTTCTGGCGCAGCGCGTTTTCTTCGGCCTGCAGCTTCTCCAATTCGGCTTTGCGTTTGGCCTCTTCCTCGGCCTTGGCCTTGGCTTCGGCATCGGCCGTGGCTTTGGCCTCCGCCTCGGCCTTGGCCTTTGCTTCGGCTTCCGCCTTGGCTTTGGCTTCCGCTTCGGCCTTGGCCTTGGCCTCGGCATCGGCTTTGGCCTGGGCCGCGGCGTCTACTTTGGGAGCTTCCGGCGCGGGTGCCGGGGCTGCCGCCGCCGGAGCCGGTTTGGGTGCCTCGGCCTTGGGAGCCGCCGCCGGAGCCGCCTTGGGCGCAGCCGCCTTGGGGGCTTCCTTGGCAGGGGCCGCCTTCTTGGCGGGGGCCGCCTTTTTCTCTTCTTTGACGATGGTCAGGTCGGGCGCGGGAGCCAGGGCGGCCAGGTCCACTTTGGTTTCGGCCAGGTTTTTGGCGATTGCGGCCACGTCGGAGGCGCTGCCGCCGTCCATCAACAGGTCGATATAGGCCTTGATCATGCGGATGGCTTCCGGATGACGCATGATCAATACATCGCTGCCCGCCAGCAGGTAGGAAACGGCGCCCACGGCTTCCATGAGGATGCCGCGTCTTTCGGGATCTCCCAGGGTGGGCGCCTCATCGGCGGTCTGTTTGGCCTCCTTGCACTTCCATACTTCGTTGCCCAGGTTGTTGATGATGGGCAGCTGGAGTTTGTCGTCGCCCTGGGCCAGGGCCGCCATGCGCAGGCGTTCCATGACCGAATAGGAGTACTCCAGCCCATACCCCAGACCGCCGGTGGTGGGATCGATGATCACCTTTTCCATGGGCATGCCCAGGTTTTCGAGGAGGATGTTGACCTGCTTGGCCAGGTTGACGTCGATGGGGGAGGAGGAGATCAGCGTGTGGCCGTATGCCATGGCCGATGCGCCGATACCCTTGTGATTCTTGTCTTCCACGGGCCCCATGATCAGGTTGGCCCCCTGGTGGTCTTCGGAAAGCTTCTTGAGGACTTCCTCGTCTTTTTCATTGTTGGCCGAACCCCAGATGATCAGGGGGACATCCACGGCCTCCAGGACTTTCTTGACGGTGGCGGAAGCCTCCGCCGGGCTGGCGTTCTGGCCGTTGGGGTCCGTGCTCTTCAATTGCAGGACGATCATCTCCGCGCCGTATTCGTCGACGCATTTCTTGGCCCAGGCGGCCGCATCGCCCACGACGTCTTTGAACGGGGCCAGGGCGGCTTCGGGCCAGTCCTCCGGCTTCATGTCCCATATTTCCATCGCGATGCGCGGCTTGTGGGGCAGTTTGCCTTCGAAGTGATAGAACGGGTAGCAGCTCTCGCCGCCAACGGTCACCGCCTTATCCCCTTTGCCCAGGGTGACCTCCATGACGCTGCCGGCATAACTTTCCTGATAGAATTCGAAAGCCAATGGTACCTCCTTAAAATTGTATCTCTACCGGTTAAAAGTTGCTTTTTCACAATGATGTTGCGGTATTGGACCCTTGCTGGGGTCTGCTACACCACACCTGACGCGCATCAGCCCTCCTTTCGTGAATGAGTTTTTTATATGTGGATACGTATGTGGATACGATGGATGGATCGGAGCGTTCGAAAGCACGGATCGAAGGGAGGTCCCGGAGTGTGGCAGGTCGGCCAAAGTACTTGATAGGCATACGATTCAAAATCAGCAAGATCCTCGCGGCCCGCAGACGGCCCACCTCCATGGGCAAGAGTGTTGAACGTGGGCGGCCAGTTTAGAATATTTCAAATAAAATCAATATGTTGGTAGTGGCTGGCGACGATATTCCAGGCCAAGGGTCCACCTTATATAGAGGCACATTCTTTGTCAATAGATATGGGCGCTTGAACGTGTAATTTAAACTGAATCGAGTTCACGGCCCGGTTCCTGAGGACATGAATGAGAACAGGGCATTCGCCCCGCGGCGGTGGGGAAAAGGTCGTTGCTTTCTGACCATCGACTCGGTATGGATGGTCCCATGCCCGGATCGGGCACCGGCCACCGGGTCGTTAGGGCTTTTCGAATGAATTTCAGGAAGATGCAATCATGCTGGACGGCAACCCCCACGTATGGCTCTGGAGCATGGCCGGATTGGTCATCGGCGGGCTGGTGGCGGGTCTCCTCGTGCGGGCCAGGATCAAAGCGCTCCTCGAACCCCGATTGGCCCGGTGGGAGGCGCAAAACAACCTGCTGAACGAACAGCTCCGGGATCAGTCCGCCGCCAACGCCGACCTGACGGACCGGCTGAAGGCCGCCGAGGAAACCGCGCGGAATTCCCGGAACGCGGTGAATGAGCTGAACATCGCCCTGGCTTCGCGGGATGCCCAGCTTCAGCGCATCCCTGCGCTGGAGACCGAGACGGCCGAGGTCCGGAAGACGGTGGACGAGCTGCAGGCGACCTTGCGGCAGGAATCGGCGGCGCTGGCCCGGGCCATGGAGAAGGGCCGCCTGCTGGAGAAGCTGGAAGACGAAAAATTCCGTCAGGAAGAGCGCTTCACCGAATTGCAGGGCCAGGCAGCCCGCTACCAGGCCCAGATCGCCGAACTGGGGGTCCTGCTGGAGGAGGAACGCAAGCAGGCAACGGAAAAAATCACCCTCCTCAACCAGGCCCGGGAACAGCTCAAGGTCGAATTTCAGAACCTGGCCCAGAAGATCTTCGACGACAAGAGTTCCCAATTCGTCGAACAGAACCGCACCCACATCGATGGCCTGATCAGTCCCCTGCGGGAACAGATCGTCGATTTCAAGAAGCGGGTGGAAGACGTTTACGACAAGGAGACCCGCGATCGCACGGCCCTGCAGACCGAGATCCACCAGCTCAAGGAGCTGAACCAGCGCATCAGCAAGGAAGCCCTCAACCTCACCCGGGCGTTGAAGGGCGACAGCAAGGCCCGCGGCAACTGGGGCGAGGTGGTCCTGGAGCGGGTCCTGGAGGCGTCCGGCCTGCAGAAGGGGCGCGAATACGAGGTGCAGATCAGCCTCAAGGGCGACGACGGCAAACGCTACCAGCCCGACGTCATCGTTCGCCTGCCCCAGGGAAAAGACGTGGTGGTGGATGCCAAGGTATCGCTCAAGGATTACGAAGCTTACTATTCGGCCGAGGACGCCGACAGGAGAGAGGCCCATTTAAGAGCCCACGTCGAATCCTTGCGCAACCACGTGCGTTCGCTGGCGGCCAAGAGCTACGAGGGGCTGGAAGGGGTGCGCAGTCTCGATTTCGTTTTGATGTTCGTTCCCATCGAGTCGGCCTTCCTGGCGGCGGTGGAAAGGGACCGGGAACTGTTCGCCGAAGCCTTTGCCAAAAACATCATGGTGGTCAGCCCGTCCACCCTGCTGGTGACGCTACGGACCATCGAGAATATCTGGCGCCACGAATACCAGAATCGATATGCACTGGAAATCGCCAGGAAAGCCGGCGCCATGCACGACAAGTTCGTGCTCTTCGTCGAATCCCTGGAGGAGATCGGCCAGCAATTGGATCGTGCCCGGGAGTCCCATCGGCTGGCGCTGGACCGCCTGGCCAGCGGTCGCGGCAACTTGATCCGCCGCACCCTGGAGCTGAAAAAGCTGGGGGTCAAGGCCGGCAAGGAGATTTCCGCCGCCATGATCGAAATGGCGGATCCCGAAGAAGAGGCGGAGTAGTTGCCGGGGGTTCATGGCACGGCTTCGCACGGCGGGACTTCCTGCCCGCCGGAACGACGCAAGCGGGCGCGGTTCTGACCGGAGGGGGCGAACTCACGGGGTGTGCAGGTCTTCCAGGGCTTCCCGGGCGGCTGCCCGCACCGGTTGGGCAAAATCTGCATCGACGATGTGCCGCAGATAACGGCGGCATTCCGGGGTTCCAACCTGGCCGAGGATATGCACCATGTCTCCCTGGGCCTGTTGCGATGCGCCGTCCATCCGCCTGCGCAACGGGGCGGCCAGGCCCGCCGCCAGTTCCGGGGCGGCATCCACCAGGTACTCCACCGTCACCATGGCTCCCAGACGCACCGACCAGCGTTCGTGGGCCAGCAACTCGATCAACGCAGGAAAGCAGGCATTGCGGGCGATCATCATGTCGGCCACCGATTCCGCCGCGCCCTCTTCGATCAGTTGGCGCAAGGAAGCCGGAGAGAGCTTGGTCGGATCGCGTTCGATGGCCATGGTCAGCACTTCCTGCAGATCGAACTGGCCGCTCCAGCGAAACTGATCGTCCAGAATCAGCGTTGGAACGGCCCGTACCTCGTCGATCCGGGCCTGGGGTGCCTTGGCCGCATCGATGATCCCGAGCCGGATTTTAGAACTGGCGCCGGCCAGGGTCTGCAGCTTGTCGAGGGTCAGCGGGCAATGGGGACACTGCTCGGCGACATAGAGCCGGAGGGCCACCGGCAGCTTGATTCCGGCCAGGAGGGCGGCGGACGGTTCATCCATTGCCCCGGGCGACACAGAGTCCTGCGCCAGCGCCGCGGCAAAACGTTGGATCAACTTGCCCCGGGGCACGGTGTGGTAGGCGATGTTGGCATGTCGGCCCACGATCATGGCCGGCGGCGGAAAACCGGTATCGTCGTCCTTTTTCACCTTGATCCGGGGGGCGATGGACCTGATTTCATCGCAGAAGCGGTTCATCTCGCGGGCGGTTTCCCCCTGCGCGCCACCTGGATCCAGGGTGATCCTGCCGGTCTGGGGGGCGGTGAGGGCGTTGCCGATGATTTCTTTTTCCGACGGGGTCAATGGTTGCCTCATGGGGACCCGGGGGGATCGCGGTCGGTTTTGACAGAATCGGAATCTATTATTAATCTGCCCACATTGACGCGTCAAGCAGGAACACCCGGAAGCAATCGAACGGCCCGGTCCGCTTCGGGTCACGGAGGATTACCATGTCCAGGCACATAAAGCGCATGGCGTTGGGGATGGCCCTGGGTCTCAGTTTCATCATCTGGATGCCCGCCTTGACCAATGCCGACTTGAAAATCAAGATGATGTTGGCCACCATCGAAATGCCCCCCGGATTCAAGATCAGCCTCTATGCCGACGGTGTGGACGGGGCCCGGTCCATGGCCCTGAGCCCCTCGGGGGTGCTGTATGTGGGCACGCGGCAGATGGGCCGGGTCTATGCGGTCATGGATCCGAACCACGATATGCAGGCCGAACGCGTCGTCACCGTGGCGGACGGGCTGGACATGCCCAACGGCGTGGCGTTGCACGACGGCGACCTTTACGTGGCCGAGGTCGGCCGTATCCTGCGCTACCGGCAGATCGACGACAACATCGGCAAACCCGTCCAGCCCGAGGTGGTCTATGATCAGTACCCCAAGGACCGTTCCCACGGCTGGAAATTCATCCGTTTCGGACCGGATGGCCGGCTCTACGTACCGGTGGGAGCGCCCTGCAATGTCTGCCGAAAAGAGAATCCGATATACGCCAGCATCACCCGGATCAATCCCGACGGCAGCGGCTTCGAGATTTTTGCCCATGGCGTGCGCAACACCGTGGGTTTCGACTGGCATCCCCGGACCGGCGCCCTCTGGTTCACCGACAACGGTCGCGACTATCTGGGCGACGACCAGCCGCCGGATGAGCTCAACCGGGCCGCCGCCAAGGGACTCCACTTCGGATTTCCCTTCTGCCATGGGGGTGAACTCGGGGATCCCGAATTCGGCAGTCAGCGGGCCTGCAGCGCCTTCACCGCGCCGGAAGTGCGGCTGGATGCCCATGTGGCGGCACTGGGAATGCGGTTTTACACCGGCGCCATGTTCCCCGCCGAGTACCGCGACCAGATCTTCATCGCCGAACACGGTTCCTGGAACCGCAGCCGCAAGGTCGGGTACCGGGTCACCCTGGTCCAGGTAACGGACGACCGGCGCATCGGCTACACCCCCTTTGCCACCGGTTGGCTCGTGGGCCGTTCGGCCTGGGGAAGGCCGGTGGACGTGGAGGTCATGGCCGACGGCAGCCTGCTGGTTTCGGATGACAAGAACGGGGCCATCTACCGCATCACCTATACTCCGCCGCAGGCTACGGGTCTGCCGGATCAATAGCCGTCACGAGGATCTGATCTGCATTCACACTGAATCTGATGTTCAAGTCCCATAGCCGCATTCCATGGATGCGAGGGGAATCGTCCGTCGCGTAGCCGGGGCGGGGGTCCAGCGCCAGCAGTTCGGCGATCAGGCGACCCAATCGCGGATGGGCCGATTGCTCCAGCACGTCGCAGGCGGCACGAGCCTGGTCGGAGAAACGAACCCGGCGCACCAGCGCCGGCGCGGTGGCGGCATACCCGCCCGCGGCCTCGGGCCGGCTGTCGGCATACGGCAGGTAGGGCTTGATGTCCAGGACCGGCGTGCCGTCCAGTAGATCGATGCCCGCGATTTGCAGGCGCGTGTGCTTCCCCCGGGATTGAATCGCGACCAGCTCCACCACCGACTGGCCGATGGGGTTGGGGCGAAATCCGGAGCGCGAGGCGAAGACGCCCACACGCCGGTTGCCCCCCAGCCGGGGCGGTCGAACCGTCGGTTGCCATCCGGCTCGGCGGCATCGATGGAATACGAACAGGACCCAGATGTGCGAGAAGCGATCCAGGTGGCGGAAGGCCTCCGGCCGGGCATAGGCCGGCAGGAGCTCGATCTGTGCCGTGGCGGAAGGGGCCAGGCCCGGCTGGCGCGGGATACCGAATTTTTCGGTAAAACAGGAGCGAATATGCCCGATGGGCGTGAAGGTGTAAGTTTCCATTGCAAATGTCCTTGACAGGGGACAAGCTTCCAAGAAAAATTGACCCAACATTTCGGCAAACCCATACCATCGAAGCGCTTCGAAACGCAAAACCGAGGAGAGCATGATGTTCAATCCCGAGAAATTGTTGGGGGGCATGTTGCGTTCCGGCTGCCGCGGCCGCGGCCTCGGATCGCTCATGACCGGCGGCGCCGCCCTGGGGCTGATCGGCGTGGCCATGGAGGCGGTGGAGCATTACATGAACAAACCGGCTTCCGGCTCCCAAGACCAATCACCGTCCGTACCGCCACCCCTGCCGGACGGACAAGTACCGTCCTCTGCCGGCGGCCCGCCGCCTCCGCCGCCCGGCGCACGGAAGACCCCGCCGCCGGCGCCCCCGGGAAAGGCGCAGAGTGGGCAACGGGAAGATGCGGTGCTGCTGATACGGGCCATGATCGCAGCCGCCAACGCCGACGGCGTGATCGATGCCGACGAGCGGGCCAGGATCCTGGAGAGACTCAAAGCCGTGGACCTCAGCCAGGAGGAGCATCAGTTCATCGTTCATGAATTGCTGGCCCCCAGGCCCCTGGCGGATCTGCTGGCGGATGTCAATACGCCGCAAATGGCCCGGCAGGTCTATGCCGTCTCCCTGCTGGTCATTGAGGTGGATACCGAGGCGGAGCGCGTCTATTTGCGCGACCTGGCCCGGCGGCTGAACCTGGACGAGCAGACCATCGAAGAGCTGCACCGGCAATTGGGCCTGGCGCCCATGAAATAAAAACAGCAAGGAGAAGAATCATGACCCAATGGTACCTGAGTTTCGACGGCAATCAATTGGGGCCTTTCGAACAAGCCCAGGCCGTGGCCCAGGCCCGGCAGCATCCCGACGGGTATGCCTGGCGGGAAGGATACACC
>JBNKDU010000202.1:0-16065 GCA_050288425.1 Desulfobacteraceae bacterium
GGCCGCTTCGACGGTTACCGTCGTTGAGACGCCCAACAGCGCGCCGGTCTTCACCGCCGTGCCGGCGCCGATCACCGTCACCGTGCCGGCCGGCGCCACTTCCGCCCCGGCCACCGATCCGGCGATTGTCGCCTTCCTGGCAGGCGCCACCGCCACGGATGCCGAAGATGGTCCCCTGGCCGTCGCCAACGACGCGCCGGCCAACTTCCCCCTGGGGACGACCACGGTGACCTTCAGCGCCACCGATCTCTGCGGCTTGACCACGACGGCCAGTTCCACGGTCACGGTCGTACAACAGGCCGTAATCGTGGATCTCAACATCGCCTCGTTCCGGGCCACCCGCCGAATCCGGGTTTCACGAAGCCAGAGCGTCAACATTGCCCTGGGCGTCCGGAATGTCGGCACCGTGGACCAGCCGGTTCCCGCCACGGTGGTGGGCGTCCAGAATGGGGTGGAAATCTACAACCAGACCCTGCAGGTGAGCGATCCGGTGGGCGGTGGACGATCCACGTTCACCTTCCCAGCGTATCCCATCTCGCCGGTCACCCCGGTTGCCGATATCCTCTGGACCGTAACGGTCCAGGACACCAACCCCAGTTCGGCGACATCCACCACCCGGGTCCGGCGGTAACCGAACGCCATGGAATCGGGGAGCTCCCGGCTCCCCCCACAACCTCTTCCGGACCGCCGGTTCGCCACCGGCGGTCCGGCTCGTTTTGAACAAGGGACGATCTTCTCGTCTAACGGATTCGACAAATGGGTCGATTCGACCCTCTTGAATCACCGCATTCGTGAATTCGGCGGTTCCGGAGGTCTCCGTGGAATTTATTGACGCGGACCGCCCGGATATGAAAAACTAAGTTCAGCCTTTACGCCAACAGCCTTGCGCAGCGACCGTACCCCCTTACGGGTCTCTGCTTCCTGGAGGTGCGGCAATGAAAATCCGGATCGAAAAGCCCCTGCTCAAGTCATTGACCCTGATGGCCTCGGTCATCGAGGCCCGGGATGCCTATACCGGAGGACACCTCTGGCGGGTCTCCCAGTACGCCCAGCGGCTGGCGCGGGCGGCCGGGATGACGACCGAGATGATTTTCCTCGCCGGTCTGGGGGGATTCCTTCACGACATCGGCAAGATCAGCATCCCCGATCATATCCTGGGCAAGCGCGGCGAACTGACCGATACCGAATACGAGGTGGTCAAGACCCATCCCGGAATCGGTGCCGTGTTGATCCAGGAACATCCCCTGGCCGACCTGGCCCTTTCGGCGATTCATCAACATCATGAATGGGTCAACGGTCTCGGCTACCCCGGCGGACTGCAGGACGAGCAGATTTCCGTTTATGCCCGCATCGTCGGCATCGCCGACGCCTTCGACGCCCTCACCAGCACCCGTCCGTACCGACGGGGAACGGAAGCGGAACCGGCGTTGGCGGCCCTCCAGGTGGAAAACGGGACCCAGTTCGACACACGGTTGCTGGATGAATTTATCCAGATGGTGCAGATGGAAGCATTGAATGAAATTCTCGGACACAGCGATACCGGGGTGCCCATGGTGCGCTGTGAAAACTGCGGTCCGGTGATTACGGTGACCCGCGATACCCAGGATGGCGACATCGGGTTCTGCCGTGTCTGTGGCACCCGCCATCGCCTTCACCGCGACGGCGATACCTTCGTGGTGGAGCCCCAGGGGGCCAGGGCATCGGCGGAAGAACTCCAGCCGTTGCCCGATCGGGCGATTATCGAGTCTTTCATCGACCAGGCGCCCGGGGTGGTGGAAATGTGATGGTCCGCGCCCATCCCTTCTTAGTGCGCTCGCAAAATCTCCTGACAAATCCGCAGGCCGGCAGTGGCGTCATTGGTCCAGTAGGATGCGCCCACGTACCCGGCGATTTGTTCATCGATACAGGTGCCGCCGATGACGATGGGCGGCCCGGACGGTGGCATCCGCTTCTGGAACAGGTCGATTGCCTCTTTCAGGTTCTCCACACTGGTGGTCAGCACGCAGCTGATGCCGACGATGTCCGGCTTCAGTTTCCGGGACTGCTCCAGGAAAACCGTGGCGGGTATGTCGACGCCCAGATCGATGACTTCGATTCCGTGGCATTTGAGTAAAATGGCAAACAGGTTCTTGCCGAGGTCATGGATATCGCCCTGGATCGTGCCGAGTAGAATCCGCCCGCTGCCGCCGGCGGTCACCTGGTCGGTAAAATAGGGACTCAACAGCTCGGTTGCGCAGCGCATGATTTCACCGGCCATGATCAAGGCCGCAATGAAATACGAGCCGTTCTGAAAACGAACTCCCACCTGGTGCATGGCCTCCATGCAGGCGTCCAGGAGCAGTTTGGGATCCACGCCCTCGGACAGCATATCGCGCAACTGGGCAAGGCCGGCCTCCTCCTGCAACTCGGTGATCAACCCCTTCAACCGTTCCAGGCGCTGATCCAGATCTTTTGCCTTGGGTCGTCTACTCATCCCAGATTCCGATCCTGCTCATGATAGGTATCTTTTCATGGCTGACGATAAACCAGCCGTACGCCGCCGGCCGGTTATCGAAATCGTAATACAAATGCTCGAGCTTGAAGGCGATGGAACCGTTCTCCAATCCCAGCAGTCCGGCCTCCCGTTCGCCGATCCGGGTGGGCAGCAGGCGCAGCACACCTCGTTTGATGTTGGAATAACCTTCCTGAAAGACCAATTCGGTCAGAACGACGGTATCCAGCATGGATTCAACGGTGGGTGACTTGGGATCGAAATTGGAGTACGACAGATGCAGGGTGAACGGTTGGTCCCGATGCAGAATCAATCGTTCCACCACCACCACCGGTTGCCCGGGAGAAAGCTCCAGAACTTCCTTTTCCATCCCGGGGGTCTTTTTGATGGTGGCCGTCAGGATTCTCACCGTCAGGTTGTCCCGGTCGGCCAGGACATCGGTCAAGGCATCCAGGCTGAAGCTGCTGGCCGAGACCCCGATCTTGCGCACATAGGTGCCTTTGCCCTGGGCGCGGGTCACCAAGCCTTCCTCTTCCAGCACGCTGACGGCCTGGCGCGCGGTCATGGTGCTGACCCCGTGCGCCTTGGCCAGGGCGGCTTCCGCCGGCAGACGCCCGCCGGGAGGATATTCCCCCTGGGAAATCCTGGTTCTCAGGATGTTCGCCAATTGGGCATACGCCGGAAGTTTGGAACGCCGGTCGATACTCCCGCCGGCCAAAACCGGCGCGCTATTTTCAAAATCTTTTATCAAATCAGCCTGTTTCTGTTGAAAGGGTCGTCTTTGCAGCCATGGTCCGACCAAGGCGAACCGGCCACGGAATCAGCGGCCACCATACATACCATAAGCAAATGCTGGCGGCCAGCACCATCCCTGTCGATTCCCGCTCGATGGCACCCGGTATCTTGTATGGATGCGCTGGGAAGGCCAAGGTCGCGACCGACAAGATAATTTTCCATCTTGGTTTCCGGTTGAAAACATTTTTTTCTTGAATTCACCCCTTCAATCATCTATAAGACTATATTAAATACAAACCCATTGGAAATCAAGTATGGACCTGAAAACCGGAAATGCAGCGTGGGTCGAATCGGAATCCCAGTGATTTCGACTGCCAAAAACATCCTCAATATATGCAAAGCGAGGGAAAATGATCGTCATCGGTGAAAAAATCAACGGCACACGCAAAGCCGTCGGAAATGCCATCCGGGAGCGCGATGCCGAAAGGATCAAACAACTGGCCCGCGACCAGGCAGAGGCGGGCAGCGCCTACCTGGATGTCAATGCCGGAACCCCGCCCGAGCGCGAGCCCGAGGATATGGCCTGGCTGGTGACCACCATCCAGGAGGCGGTGGAGGTCCCCTTGTGCCTCGACAGCGCCAATCCCGAAGCACTCAAGGCCGGCCTGGCCCTGGTGGAAAAAACCCCCATCATCAATTCGGTGAGCGGCGAAAAACCGCGCATCGAGGGGGTGCTGCCCCTGGCCTTGGAATATGGGACCGGCTTGATCCTGCTGGCGCTGGACGATCGGGTGGGGATTCCCGACACCAGCCAGGGGCGCCTGGATATCGTTCATCGGTTGATGGCCATGGCCAAGCAGGGCGGTTTGAAGGAGGAACAACTTTTCGTGGATCCCCTGGTCACGGCGGTCAGCACGGGGGATAAGAATGCCCTGTTGACTTTCGAAGCCATCCGGATGATCAAGCAAACCTACCCGGAAGCACACGTCACCTGCGGTCTCAGCAACATTTCCTTCGGCATGCCCCTGCGTTCCCTGATTAACCGGACCTTCGTGTCGATGTGCATCCAGATGGGGCTCGACAGCGCCATCATCGACCCCAACGACCGGGACCTGGCCGGCGTCATCGCGGCGGCCGAGATGCTCATGGGCCGGGACAAGTATTGCCAGAAATTCAATCGGGCCTTCCGGGCCGGAAGGATCGGTCCGCAAAACAATTCAACCATCGGAGGATAACTATGGCTGATTTAAAGGATCTCTATACCGCCGTCGTCGAAATGCAGGAAGATACCGCGATGACCCTTACGAGCGCCTACCTGGAGCAGGGGGTCCCGGCGCTGGAAATATTCGGCTGTTACCAGTCGGCCATGGAAGAAATCGGCAAACGCTTCGAGCAGCAGATCTACTTCATCCCCGAGCTGATCATGTCCGGCGAGATGATGAAATCCGCCGCCGAGATGCTCAAGCCGATATTGGCCGAGCAGGGCGCGGACACCGACCAGGGCGGCGACAATAAATTGGGCAGAGTGCTCATCGCCACCGTCCATGGCGACATCCACGATATCGGCAAGAACATCGCCACCATGATGCTGGAACTCAACGGAATGGAAGTAAAGGACATCGGGGTGGATGTGCCGGTGGACACCATCGTCCAGGAAGCCGTGGATTCGAATGCCGATGTCATCGGTCTCAGCGGCCTGTTGACCCTGGCCTTCGATCCCATGAAATCCGTTGTCGAGAAACTCAGGGAGAAGGACCTGCGCGATAAAATCAAGGTCATCATCGGCGGCGGCCAGATGGACGAGCAGGTGTGCACCTATGTGGGCGCCGACGCCTTCGTCACCGATGCCGTGGAGGGCGTCAAAATCGTCAAGGGATGGCTGCAGGGATAACACCGGAAATGCCGGGGAGGAAATCATGACCGAAGGGTTGGACAAGCTTTCATTGATCGAGCGGCAGGATGCATTCCTCGATGTGTGGATCGCCGCGGAAGGGATCCCCTTTGCCGGCGATGAAACCAAAGTCGCCTACCAGGAGCGGGCCGGGCTCGTCGCGGCCGCCGTCCGCATCGATCCGGCCATCAAACGCGTGCCGGTGATGCCCCTGGGCGTTTTCGCCCCCACCATGCTGGCGGGTCTCACGGGCCATCAGGCCATGTACGATGCCGAAGCGGCGGGCAAGGCGAACCTGAACTACTGCAAGACCTACGAACCGGACACGGCCGCCTCGGCGCCCCTGTTGATGCACGGCCCGGCCCTGGAGACCCTCGATTACCAGATGTACAAATGGCCGGGCCACGGCGTGGCCGAACATCTTTCCTACCAGTTCAACGAAAAGGAATACATGCAGGCCGACGAGTACGACCACCTGATCAGCGATCCCACCGACTTCTGGCTGCGGTCCTGGATGCCGAAGACCATCGGCGCGCTGAAGCCGCTCGCCTCCATCCCACCGGTATACGGATCCATGGAGATGCCCATGATGGGAAGCTGGCTCATCGCCCTGGGCAGCCCGCCGGTGCAGGCCGCCCTGCAGGCATTGATGCAGGCCGGCAGACAATGCTTCGACTGGATCAACACCCTGGCACCCTACCTGGTCAGGATCAAGGCGGCGGGGTTCCCGTTCGGCGCGGGCAGCGCCACCAAGGCGCCGTTCGATGTACTGGGCGACTCTTTCCGCGGCACCACCGCGGTGATGATGGACCTCTTCCGCCGCCCCGACAAGGTCCTGGAGGCCGTGCAGCGGCTGGTCCGGCCGATGGTCGAATGGGGCGTGCGGGGGGCCAGACAGAACGGCAATCCATTGGTGTTCATTCCCCTGCACAAGGGTGCCGACGGTTTCATGTCCAATGAACAGTTCGCCAGGTTCTACTGGCCGACCCTCAAGGCGGTCATGTACGGCCTGGCCGAGGCCGGCTGCGTGCCGTTCTGCTTCGTCGAGGGAGGATACAACCAGCGGCTGGAATACCTGGCCGAAACCAGCGATATCCGCTGCCTGTATCTCTTCGACCGCACCGACATGGCCCGGGCGCGCGAAGTCCTGGGCGGCAAGGTCTGCATCGCAGGCGGCTTCCCGGTCTCCCTGATCCTGACCGGCACGCCGGATCAGGTGAGAGAGGAAACCCGGAAACTCATCGACACTGCCGCGGTCGATAAAGGCTATATCCTGAGCATCGGTTGCGCCATGGACGAGGCCAGGTCCGACACCTTGAAAGCCTTTATCGAGGCCGGCAAGCAATACGGCACCTATTGATCGGAACGTGTTCCGAAAACGGAGAGGAAAATTTTTTGACGGACCATCGGAGTTCGGATATCCTATAGGAAATAGATCCACTGCAGCGAATGCGGGTTCCAGATTGTAGAGCCGACAAGTCAATGGACTCCCTGCCGTATCCCATAATGACCAATGTGCTGGAAGTGATCAGCGCTTCCAGCGAATACCCGGATTGCGGCCTCGTCAGACAAAAAGCCCTCGATGTGCTCTTCCGCACCATCTCCGCCGAGGGCGCCATCCTGATCCTGCCGGACATAACGACCTTTTCCTCCTACGTGATGGTCAAGAACCTGGATCAGAAATTCAGCGGGTATTACCGGACCTATTATCATCAATTCGATCCCCTGCAGCTTCTGCAGGGAATGCGCCAGGGGAAAAAATCGGATCGAACGGCGGGGGTCTGCACCTACAGCTATGATGCGCAGCAATCCACCGAGTACTACACCGACTTTCTCAAACCCCAGAAGATTCATCACAAACTCATCGCCAACCTGGTGAACGACCGGGAAATCTACGGCAGGGTGGTCTGGATGCGTTCCCGGAAATCGGGTCGCTTTTCGACACAGGAGATCCGGGTGGCCAAAGCCATCTCCCCCTACCTGGCCCACGCCCTGGCCCACCACGAACTGAGAAACCGGGTGAAGCTGAAGGGCAATATTCTCAAATATATCGAAAAGCAATCCACCATCGGAATGATTCTGCTGGATGAGCGGCTGAAGATCATTTACATCAACGGAAAGGCCGTGGAAATCCTCGCCGCCTTCGGGGATTCCGCAGCCGACGTCTCCGGCAGGGACCGGATTCCCGCCCTGCTGTTGAAGGACTGCCGGGAAATGAAGGCGGGCCTGGCGGGCAGCCCCGCCGGATATCCGGCCATCCCGAGGAAACGCACCATCAAAGGAATGGATTGCACCCGCTATTCCATCAGTTCCAAGGCATTCGAACAGGACCCGGGATCGGACAACTCCCTGCTCTTCATGATCAGCATCGAGGAGATGCCGCCCGTGGAGGTAAACCCCCAGCACCTGATCGACTCGTACCATCTGAGCAAAAGGGAAATCGATGTGGCCGGTCTCCTGTTTTCCGGCTTGAAGAACGCACAAATTGCCGACAAACTCTTTATCAGCGAAATAACCGTTAAAAAACACCTTCAGAACATTTACAGCAAGGTTGGTGTCAACAACAGGACCTCCCTGGTCAATAAAATGCTGGCCCACTAATCCTCCCCCACCCCACCGCCGCGTCATAGGCCTTCCGCGTTACCCGTTCTATCGATCCCCGCCCACGAGGGTTGGCGACAAAACAGATTTACGTTTGCGGTGTAGGGTCCCCCCCGGAGCAAGGACAACGCAAGGCATTATTTTCCTACAAAACCCATCGGTACCCCCCCCTGGATACCCTCTTGCCGGAGACCAAAAATTTATCGCAGATCGCATATATTGTGACGCCAAACGATAAAACTATACTTTCGTATAATAGACACGGCAAACACCGCTTGTTAAATCCAATTCATGGAATCAATGCGTCTTCTTTTTTGAATCTATCAACAACCAGAATCAGGAGGATGTCGTGAAAGCCAATGCAGCGATCATTTTTGAACCGTCCGGAACATTCCGCCTGGAGCAGGTTGAAATCAGCGAACCGAACGAGACAGAGGTGTTGGTTCGCATGGTCGGGTCCGGTATCTGCCACACGGATCTGGCCGCACGCGATCAACATTTTCCGGTACCGCTGCCAGGCGTCTTCGGGCATGAGGGCGCAGGAATCGTGGAAAAAACGGGTGCCCGGGTAACCAAGGTGAAACCCGGCGATCATGTAACCATGAGTTGGATGTGCTGCGGGGCCTGCCCTGCCTGCCAATCGGGCCATGACCCTTATTGCCGCGATTTTTTGGCATTGAACTTCAGCGGCACCCGTGCCGACGGAACCACCATACTGAAAAAGGCCGGCCAGGTGATCCACGGTAACTTTTTCGGCCAGTCCGCATTTGCCGAGTACGCCCTGGCCGATGAGAGAAACGTGGTCAAGGTACCCAGGAACGTACCCCTTGAGCTGCTGGGTCCCCTGGGATGCGGCGTCATGACCGGCGCCGGGGCGGTGATGAATACCTTTCACCCCAAACCGGGATCTTCCATTGCGATTTTCGGTATGGGCACGGTGGGATCCAGCGCCCTTCTGGCCGCCATCGTTTGCGGGTGCACTACGATTATCGCCGTGGATATCAACGCGGAGCGGCTTGAAACGGCCAGGGAGCTGGGCGCCACCCATACCGTAAATTCCGGTGAGACCGATCCGGTGGCCGCGATTCTGGATATCACCGACGGCGGTCCCAATTTCAGCCTCGAGTGCGTGGGAAACCCGGCGGTGTTTCGCCAGGCAGTCGATATTTTGCCCATCCTCGGCGTGTGCGGGTTGATCGGGGTGGTCTCTCCCGGCACCGAAATCAGCCTGGATATGAACCTGATCATGAACGGCAGGATCGTCCGGGGGATTGTCGAAGGCGACGCCGTTCCGGATCTGTTCATCCCCAAGCTGATTGAACTCTACCAACAGGGCAAGTTCCCCTACGAAAAATTAATAACCTTCTATCCCTTCGAAGACCTCAATCTGGCCGTGGCGGATATGGAACAGGGAAGCGTGATCAAACCTGTTCTCACATTCTAATTGAATCACTTAACCTGTAATGGAGGAGGAAGCGAAGATGAAAAGAATACGGATATCGGGCAGTGCGCTGTTGCTGATGGCGCTCGCCGTGACCCTGCTGCCGTGGCAGGTGCAGGCCTTCCAATTCGATACCGGCAACCCGGACCTGAAGGTTCGTTGGGACAACACCTTCAAGTACAGTGCGGCGTACCGGTTAAATGAGCGATCGGATACGCTGATCGCCGATGTCAACTACGACGACGGCGACCGCAACTTCGATACAGGTCTTGTCTCCAACCGCATCGACTGGCTCGGCGAACTGGAAGTCAACCTTCCCAACGGCGGTATCCGGGTGAGCGGCGCCGCATGGTACGATCAGATCTACAACGAGAACAACGACAATGACTCTCCGCTGACCAACAACAACACCAGCGTCGACTTCGACGAGTTCACCGATGACACCGCAGAACTTCACGGCCGGGATGCAGAGTTATTGGACGCATTCGGCTACGTGCTGTTCGACCTGGGCGATATGGGGGTGACGCTGCGCGCCGGGCGCTTTACGCAGATCTACGGCGAAACCCTGTTTTTCGGCTCCAACGGCATCGCCGAGGCCCAGGGGCCCACCGACCTGGTGAAACTGCTGACGGTGCCCAGTTCCCAGTTCAAAGAGATCCTGCGTCCGGTGGAACAGCTCTCCTGGGATATGCAGATCACGTCCAACCTGTCTTTCGGCGCCTACTATCAATGGCAATGGCACAAGACCCGGATTCCGGCGGTGGGCAGCTACCTGAGCAACGCCGACATCATCGGCGACGGGGTCGAGACCTGGTTCACCGGGTTCGGTCCCATGACCCACAAGGACGACCTGGAGCCCGACGACCAGGGCCAGGGCGGGGTGCAGGTACGCTATACCCTGGATTCGGTGGGAATCGACCTGGGGCTGTACGCGGCCCGCTACCACGCCAAGACCCCCAGCGGTGCCTACATCGACCCGTTTCCCGCGGTGCCGCCCCCCGGGCTCCCACCGGGAACGCAGACCTTCCGCTGGGTCTATGCCCAGGACATCGAGACCTACGGGGTGAGCGCCACCGGATCGGTGGGCCAGCTCAACTGGGCCACCGAGCTCTCCTACCGGACCAACGCCCCCCTGAACTCCGACCCGCAGGTGAATGTGGGCCTGACCGGCGGCAACGACGAAGACGACCGTCTTTACGCGGTGGGCGATACGTTCCACGCCAACCTTTCCGGTATCTATGTGCTGCAGAACAACCCGATTTGGGACGGCGGCGCGTTTCTGGCCGAGCTGGCCTACAACAAGCGCCTGGAGATCACCGATAACGAGTCCGCCCTGGCCCGGAACACCACCGAGGACGCCTGGGCCCTGCGGATGATCTTCGAGCCCACCTACTTCCAGGTGCTCACGGGCCTGGACCTGTCGGTTCCCATGGGGCTGGGCTGGAACTTTGCCGGACGCTCGTCGGCCATCGCCAATTTCAACGGCGGCAGCTCCGCGGGCGGCGACCTGAGCTTCGGCATAAAAGGCGTATACCGCACGGTGTGGAATGCAGGGTTGAACTACGTGAAGTACTTCGGTCAGGAAGAGACCTTCACGATACCCCACAACTCGGCCACGCCCCACCTGTCCTTCGACCAGACGTTGGCGGACAGGGACTTCATCTCTTTCTATATTTCACGGACCTTCTGAGCCGCCAAAGGAGACAAACGATATGAGAACCAGGCATCTGATGACATTTCCAATGACCTTTTGTTGCGCGGTGCTGGTATTCGTCCTGTTTTTGGGCGTCCAGACCGCCACGGCGGCGGTCACCGCCGAGGAGGCCGCCAGACTCAAGACCACCCTGACCCCCTTTGGCGCCGAGCGCGCCGGCAATGCCGAGGGCACGATTCCCGCCTGGGACGGCGGCTACACCCAGGTGCCCGCAGGCTACCAGAACGGCGACCATCGCCCCGACCCCTTTGCCGCTGAAAAGCCCCTGTTCTCCATCACCGGAAAGAACATGGACCCGTACAAGGACAAGCTGGCCCATGGGGTTCAGTATCTTTTGAAAAAACACCCGGATTTCCGGGTCGATGTGTACCCCACCCACCGCACCGCCGCGGCGCCCCAGTGGGTGTACGACAACACCTTCAAGAACGCCACCCGGGCCAGGCTCACCGAGAACGGATTGGGGGTAACCGGCGCCTATGGGGGCATCCCCTTTCCCATTACGAAAAGCGGCGATGAAACCATGATCAACCACCGGCTGGCATGGCGGGGCGAGTCCCTGCAGCAACCCATGAAAACCATGGTGGTCACGCCGGACGGCAAGGTGGTCATGGCCACCGACGCCGTCCAATACTTTTCCTGGCCCTACTATTACGAAGAGGGCAGCCCGGAATCCTTCGACGGCGTTTACCAACTCGGCAAGCTGATCAACACGGGCCCCCCCTACAAGGCCGGGGAAGCGATCCTGGTCAACGAAGTCATCGACGAGTCCAAGCCCCGGGGCATCTGGCAATACCTGGTGGGCCAGCGCCGGGTGCGGCGGGCACCCTCCATTTCCTACGACACCCCGGACTTCGTGACCTCGGGCATCGGATTCGCCGACGAGGCCTTCCTGCTCTTCGGCCCCAACGGCCGTCACGATTTCAAACTGAAGGGCAAGAAGGAGATGTACGTCATCTACAACGGCAACCGGGCCGCGGCGGCAAAATTCAAAGACCTGCTCACGCCCAATTACATGAATCCGGACTACGTGCGCTGGGAACTGCACCGGGTCTATGTGGTGGAAGCGACCCTGAAAGAGGGCCAGCGCCACGCGGTGCCCCGGCGGCTTTATTACTTCGATGAGGACACCTGGCAGATTCTGATGATCGACGGCTGGGACGCCAACGGGGAGATGTGGCGCTGGAGCTACTCCCTGGTGATGCTGGCGCCGGACATCCCCTGCGTGACGGACGTCGTCAGCTGGGGCACGTTCAACTTCCAGACCGGTTCCTATTATCTCAACGAAACCGCCAACGAGTCGCCCTATCAGTACAAGGTCATGCCGCGTTTCAAGAAACGGTTCTTCAGTCCCAACCAGCTGGGCCGGAGGGCGCGATGAAGCCTGCGGGATTTGCCGTTGCCCTGTTGCTTGTCGCAGCGCTGCTGTTGGGAGGAAGCCCCGTGTCGGCGGGGGAACCGCTGGTGCTGGAGCGTCCCTCCCTGATGAACGACAGGGCGGTGGGCGCCGCCATGCTTGCGGTCACCCGGGCGGGTCGCCGCCTGGTGGCCGTGGGCGAACGGGGCATCGTGCTGCTCTCCGATGACAGCGGCCGCTCCTGGCGCCAGGTGGTCACCCCGGTGCGCGTCTCCCTGACCACGGTAACCTTTGTCGGGGAGAAAAAAGGCTGGGCCGCGGGACACCTCGGTGTGATCCTCCACACGGAGGACGGCGGCGAGACCTGGGTCAAACAATTCGACGGCATCCGGGCCGCCGCGCTGGTGCTGGCGGCGGCCGAACGACGCGCCGCCGCCGAGCCGGACCCGGAGAAGAAAGAAGACCTGCTCTATTCGGCCCGCCGCCTGGTGGAGGACGGGCCGGACAAGCCCTTACTCGACCTGTGCTTTGTCGACGAGCGCACCGGGTTCGTGGTGGGGGCCTTCAACCTGATGTTCCGCACCACGGACGGCGGCGCCACATGGACGCCCTGGCAGGATCGGGTGGAGAACCCCATGGAACTTCACTTCTATGGAATTCAGGCGGTGGGCCGGACGATCTTCATCGCCGGGGAGCAGGGATTGCTCCTGCGCTCCAGCGACGGCGGCGCGCACTTCACCACGCTGGATTCTCCCTACGAAGGCAGCTATTTCGGACTGGTGACCGACCCCGCCGGAAGCGTGGTGGTCTTCGGCCTGCGCGGCAATGTCTTTCGTTCGGAGGACGGCGGAGAGAATTGGACCCGGGTGGAGACCGGCCTTCCGGTGACCTTGAGCGCCGGAACCCGACTGGCCGGCGGAGAACTGGCCTTGGTGAGCCAGGCCGGCGATCTGCTGAGGAGCAGCGACGGGGGGCGCACTTTCAAGCGCCGGCCCGACGGGCAGCCCATGCCGGTGGCGGACCTCGCCCAGGCGGCCGACGGCGCGTTCGTCGTCGCGACGCTGCGTGGTCTGCACCGGATTGAAGGCAACATACCGTGATGGTCCGCCCTTACGTTGGCTCCGATAGAGGGCCGATGACCGGCAAACCGCTAAACGCACAAAAACGGCACGCAATGGAACATCAGCCTCGACAACGACTGGAGACACCTTGAACCCGACCAGCGCGAAAACACAACGTAAGCCCGTGGGAAGCATTGCCGATTTCGATACTTCTTCCGGCTCCGTCGTGGAGCGGATATTGTTCAACTACCGGCCGTGGGTGATTGGTTTGTGTTTGCTCATCACCCTCGCACTGGGGTGGCAGGCGACGCGCCTGAACCTCAATGCGAGCTATGAGAAGACCATCCCCACGAAACATCCCTATATCGTCAACTACCTGACCCACAAAGCCGATCTGGCCGGTCTGGGCAACGCCATCCGCATCGCCGTGGAAAACTCCCGGGGAACGATATTCGATGCCGAATACATGGAAGCCTTGCGCCAGATCAACGACGAGGTGTTCCTGCTGCCCGGCGTGGACCGGCCCTACATGAAATCCCTGTGGACGCCGGCGACCCGTTGGTGGGCGGTGACCGAGGAGGGACTGGAAGGCGATGTCGTCGTCGGCGACTTCTACGACGGTTCCCCCGAAAGTTTACGCCAGTTGCGCGCCAACGTGGAGCGCTCGGGGGAGATCGGCCGGCTGGTGGCCCGGGATTTCGAATCTTCGATTGTCTACGTGCCCCTGCTCAGCGTGAACCCCAAAACCGGCCAACCGCTGGATTACAGCGAATTCTCCCGGCAGTTGGAGGCCCTCCGGGCCAAATACCAGACCGATAAAATCCGCATTCACATGACCGGCTTCGCCAAGATCATCGGCGATCTCATCGAAGGTCTCAACCAGGTGTTTCTTTTCTTCGCCATCGCGTTCATCATTTCGGCGGCGATACTGTTCACCTATACCCGTTGTCTTCGCGCCACAGGGATCGTGGTCGCGTGCTCCCTGGTGGCCGTGATCTGGCAGTTGGGCCTGTTGGCCATGTTCGGTTTCGAGCTGGACCCCTACTCCATCCTGGTGCCTTTCCTGGTGTTCGCCATCGGCATGAGCCACGGCGCCCAGAAGATGAACGGCATCATGCAGGATGTCGGCCGCGGAACCCACAAATTGATCGCGGCGCGGTTGACCTTCCGGCGCTTGTTCCTGGCCGGACTGACCGCCCTGGTCAGCGACACGGTGGGCTTTGCGGTCCTCATGATCATCCGGATCCAGGTCATCCGCGAACTGGCCATGGCGGCCAGTGCCGGGGTGGCGGTGCTGATCTTCACCAACCTGGTATTGATCCCGTTGTTGCTCAGCTACAGCGGCGTCAGCGCCAAGGCGGCGGCGCGCAGCGTGCGCCGGGAGGCCAACGCAAAGGATGCCGGCAGCGATCACCCCTTGTGGCGGTTCCTGGACCGCTTCACCGGGCGGCGCTGGGCCGCCGCCGCTGTGATTTTATGTGTCGTATTGGCCGCCTTCGGGTTGAACCAACGGAGCCAGCTGCGCATCGGCGACCTCGATCCGGGCGCCCCGGAACTTCGGCCGGATTCCCGATACAACCGCGACAATGCCTACATCGTCGAGCACTATGCGGCCAGCAGCGACATCTTCGTGGTGATGGTGGAAACCCCTGAAAACCAGATCACCGACTACACCACCATGGCCATGGTGGATGAGCTGGCCTGGTCCCTGGAACAGCTGCCCGGGGTCGAGGCCACCAATTCCATGGTGGCGTTGGCCAAAGTATTGAGCATGAGCTACAACGAAGGCAATTTCAAGTGGTATGAGCTCATCCCCAACCAGGCGGCCCTCGGCGGAGTGCAGACCCGCGCCCCGCGGGAGATGTTCAACCAGCGGGGCGACCTGCTGACCCTCTATGTCTATCTGAAGGACCACAAGGCCGACACCCTCACCCGGGTGGTGAACCATGTGGCGGCATTTGCCAGGGCCAACGATACGGATACGGTCCGCTTCCGGATGGCCGCCGGCAGCGCCGGCATCGAAGCCGCCACCAATATCGTCGTCAAACAGAGCAGTCTGATCATGCTCTTTTGTGTTTACGGGGCGGTGCTGGTGCTGTGCTTCATCACCTTTCGCTCCTGGCGCGCGGTGGTGTGCGCGGTGCTGCCCCTGATGTTGACCTCGATCCTGTGCGAGGCGCTGATGGTGCGCCTCGGCATCGGCGTAAAGGTGGCCACGCTGCCGGTCATCGCGCTGGGCGTGGGCATCGGCGTGGACTACGCCTTGTACGTTCTCAGCGTCATGATGTCACTGATGAAGCTGGGCAGGACGCTGGCCCAGGCCTATTACGAAGCCTTGCGGTTTACCGGCAAGGTGGTGGTTTTGATCGGGCTCACCCTCGCCCTGGGGGTGGGAACCTGGGTGTTCTCGCCGATCAAGTTCCAGGCCGACATGGGGATCCTGCTGGCGTTCATGTTCCTTTGGAATATGGTCGGGGCGCTGGTCCTGCTGCCCGCCCTCGCCTACTTTCTGCTTCCCGGTTCGCAGCCGGACAAAGCATTTGAGGCGCGAAAAAGAGAGCTTTATGCCTGATGGCGGCCGGCCCGGCTTGGCAAACCACGAAGACGTGGGATCGATGGGCCGGTGAACCAAACCGCAGACCGATGGCCGATATGATCCACCTTCCATTCCGTTTGGACTCGAAAAGGAGAAAATCGTGAAATTCATACGCGTTAACATGACGGAAAAAACCGTTTCCACGGAGCCGGTACCGGCTCGTTACGCCGGTCTGGGCGGC
>JBNKDU010000203.1:0-16799 GCA_050288425.1 Desulfobacteraceae bacterium
GTATTTCAAACAGGGGGGGCACAGAGTCCCGCCCTACGAAGACCATCTCCTGCACCCCTGAAACGCCCGCGAAGCATGAGGTCAATTGCAAACAGGCCGGACACGACGGCCCGATCCGCGAGGCCATCTGCCCCCCCGCAATCGCTCCGAAGCGTAGGGCCGGCCTCCGTGCCGGCCGGTTCGGAGCGTTGACGGCGGGCCGGTATTTCAAACAGGGCGGGCACAGAGTCCCGCCCTACGAAGACCATCTCTTGCACCCCTGAAACGTCCGTGAAGCGTGAGGTCAATTGCAAACAGGCCGGACACGACGGCCCGCCCTTCTCCAAAGACCATCTGATTTGCGGTGGAATGGATGGATCGAGGTCGCGGCCGGCGACAGTGGTACCGCCGGCCTGCATTCCATGCAATGAGAGGCGCTTCCGGCTCTCACTTCTGAAGAGAAGTCTTTTTATGCAGCTTTGGGGTTTACGCTTCCGGGGCGATCCCGAAGATGGCCTTGAGCAGTTCGGTGGAGGAGGCTGTTTTGCTCACGAATCTCTCCGCCCCGGCTTGCCGCATGGAGTGCGAGATATGCTCGTCATCGATCATCGAAAGCCCGACCACGCGCACTTCCGGCCATTGCGCCTTGATCTGGCGGGTGGCCTCGATGCCGTCCATTACCGGCATGGAAACATCCATCACCACCACATCGGGTTTCAATTGCCGGACGCGATCGATGGCTTCCTCGCCGTTGGACGCCTCGCCGGCGACATGGATGCCCGGCTGCGCGCCGATCAGGTTGATCAACCCCTGCCGCATCACCTTGTGGTCGTCGACAAAGAGGACGCGGGTAATGCCTGAACCGGCGCCGCTGACACTCTCCACCTCCGCCTCGGGGCGGCAATCATTCTGAAAACGCTTGAGTTCACCGATTTGCGACAAGTTGAGAGGGACGGTCAGGGTAAATCGACTTCCCCGATCTGGAGTGCATTCGATCACCAGGTTCCCCCCGATGTAGCGGGCCCGCTCGCGCAGACTGAGCAACCCCAGGCCAGTGGATAAAGTGCAGGAATCCAGGATGTCGGGATCGAGTCCCCGGCCGGTATCGCTTACCGCGAGTTCCAGGAACCCTCCGTTCCGGGTCAGCGTGACGCCGGCTTCCTTCACCCCGCTGTGTTTCACCACATTGAATAGGAGCTCCTGCACGGCACGGAACATGAACACCTTGAGGGGCGCGCTATCCAGCTGAATCCGATGATTCGCGCTAAGCTCCACCCGAAGTCCGAACTGCTCCTTGTAATACTGCACGATCCATTGCAGTGCGGGGACCAGGTTGGCATGCTGTAAAACGGGTGGGGAAAGCTCATGGGACAGGCGGCGCGACTTTTCGATGGAGTCCTCCAACAACTGCCGGACCTTGTGCAATGGCGATCCGGTGGGCTGGTCCCAGGAAATAGATTCCAGCTGCATCCGTGCGGCCGCCAGCATCTGCTGCAGATCGTCGTGCAGATGATCCGCCACCCGCCGGCGTTCGCGGTCTTCGGCCTCGATCAATTCCACCGCCAGCGCCTGCAACTGCTTTGCCCGTGTTTCGGCCTGGCGCGTGCGCTCGAGCACTTTCTCTTCCAGGGTCTGGTTGAGTCGGCGCAGCTCTTTTTTCGCGTGCAGCCGCTGCATGGCCACCGCCACCTGGTCGGAGAAGGCTTTCATCAGCGCCACTTCATCTTCTGTGAAGCGCGATCGTGTTTTCGTCCCGAAGGACAATGTGCCGATGAGTTTGTCCTGCACCATCAGCGGATGACAGCAGTACGCCTGCGTCCCGAAACTCCTGACGAGTCGGGACCGGGGATCATCGTCGCCCTGGATATCTTCGGCGATGATGCGTCGGCTCGCTTGGGCGACGCACCCGCAAATCGCCTCACCGAAATCGAGCCGGCGGATCTCGGCGGCCGTCTTCGCGGGGATTCCGGCACAGGCATTGAGCTGCATGGTCTTTCCCGGCTCCTCGACGAGGTAATTGAAGAAGACTTGGCAATCGAGGTGCGCCATGACGAGACCGCAAAGATCTCCGACGATGGTCTGCGGATCCTCGGTCTTCAGCAACCGCTCCGCCACTTGTGCCAGGAGCGCCTGGCGCTCCTTGCCGGCCTTCTGTTCCATCCGGGTCTTGCGGCGCTCTGAAATGTCGCGGAACACCAGTACGACACCGAAGATATTTCCCGATTCATCCTGGATGGGCGCGCCGCTGTCATCGATGGGTACCTCTCCACCGCCCTTGCGCAGCAGCACCGTGTGATTGGCGAGACCGACGGTTTTGCCGGTTTTCAACACCTTGCGCACCGGATCATCCACGGTCGTCCGGGTCTTCTCGCCGATGATGTGGAATACCGTGTCGACCGGTTTCCCGATGGCTTCGGCCATTTGCCAACCGGTCAAATTCTCGGCCACCGGGTTCAGAAAAGTGACCCGGCCTTCCGTATCGGTGGCGATCACCGCATCGCCGATGCTCGCCAGGGTGACCGCCCAGCGCCGTTCCTTTTCGCGCAACGCCTGACGCGCCCTTCTGGAATCGGTCACGTCGTGAAAGACAAGGACGGCCCCGATCACTTCTTCCGCGGCATCCAGGATCGGCGCCGCGCTGTCTTCGATGGGAACGGTGCGGCCATCCTTGGTGACGATGGCCGTGTGGTTGGCCAACGGCACGGTGCGGCCTTCCTTCAGCACGCGAGCCACGGGGGCTTCCGCCGGCCGGCCGGTCTGTTCGTTGATGATGCGAAACACGGATGAAATCGGCTCGCCGATGGCCTCGTCGGTCTTCCAGCCGGTCAAGGATTCCGCCACCGGATTGATAAAGCGGATGAACCCGGCAGCGTCGGTGGCGATCACCGCATCGCCGATGCTGGTCAGCGTTACGCGCAACCATTCGCGCTGCTCCTGCACTTGCCGTTCGATTTGATGCTTGTACAGGGAAATTTCGATCTGCGTGGCCAGATCGCGGATCTCGAACGGTTTTAGGATATAACCGAAGGGCCCGGTGAGTTTGGCCCGCGCCAGGGTGGCCGGGTCGGAATGGGCGGTCAGGTAGATCACCGGTACATCATGCCGCGCCTGGATTGCCTCCGCGGCCTGGATGCCGTCCAACGGACCGCCGAGTTGGATGTCCATCAAAATAAGCCGGGGCCGCCGTTCGAGAGCCATCTCAATGGCTTTTTCGCCCGTGGCGGCAATCCCGGCGACTTGATAGCCAAGCTGCTCCAGCTTGACGCTCAGATTTTCAGCGACGATACCCTCGTCTTCCACAATCAGAATCGAAATTTTACTCATATCCTTCTTCTCATCCGTCAAACAGGATTGCAAATCGGGTTCCCGGGTCGCTTCTCACCTCTACTTCGGCATCCAGTTGCCGGGCAAGGGTCTTGACGATGCGCAATCCCAGGGAACGGGATTGTTCCCAGTCGATATGCGGGGGAAGGCCGACCCCGTCGTCGCGCACGCCCATGCGCACTTTCCCGCCCGGCTCTTTGCGCAGCGAGACAATGACCTCACCGCCGTTTCGACCTTTGAATGCATGTTTCAATGCGTTGCTGAACAATTCATTCAGGATCAACCCGCAGGGCACTGCCGCGTTCACCGGAAGCAGTACCGGCTTCAGATCCAGATTCAGTTCGATACCGGCGGCGGACGATTTCTGGCTCCGCCACAGATACCCCGACAGGCTCCGGACATAATCGGAGAACTCCACCTGGGCCAAATCGGCGGACTGGTACAATTTCTCATGAATCATGGCCATGGAGCGGACCCGAAAAATCACATCCTGAAAGATGTCGCGCATGGCGGGGTCGTTGACTTCGTTGGCCTGCAAATCCACGAGGCTGGAGATGACCTGCATGTTGTTTTTCACCCGATGGTGGATTTCCTTGAGCAGTACTTCTTTTTCGGCAAGCGACGCCTTTACCGCCTGCTCGGCGCGATGGCGGGCCAGGGCCTCGCAAATGACCGGTGCGATCATTTCCAGGGCCTCCTTCTCCTGGCTGCCGTAGCCGTCTTCGCGGTTGCCCACGGCGATCATGCCGTAGGTCTTGTCCTGCCGTTTGAGTGGAACCCCCAAGAAGGATGTCAACGGCGGATGGCCCGGCGGAAGACCGATACGGTCGGGATGCACGGCCGGGTCATTGGTCAAGAGGGTGGTTCCGTTCCGCAGAACGCTACCATAAATACCGTGGATGTGAAAGTTGCCCGGCGGCTTTCGTTCGCCTTGCCCGTCGTACATGGCGCAGACTTTCCAGGCTGGATTCGAAATGGCGATATCGTGCAGCAGCCCGTCCGGGCCGATTTCGCCGATGAAGGAGATGGTGCTGCCGGTCAGTTTCTCCGCCACCTCCAGGCAGGCGATGCCGAAATCTTCATCCGTGGCACTGATTACCACGGTTTCAAGGATGCGGTTGATGCCTTCCAGCAATTCATTCTGCCGCCGGATGGCGTATTCCGACTTCTTGATGTCGGTAATGTCCGCGCCGGTGGTGATAAAGTATTCTCCCAGAGGAACGCTGGTGAATCGGAAGTATTTGTCGAGGTGGGGAAAATAGTCCTCGAAGGCATGGGGGACCCCTTCGGTCATGATCTTCTCCACCACCGGCAGGTAGTGTCCGGTCGCCCCCGGGCCGAAGATTTCATCCGTGGTCTTGCCTTGAATCTCCGCCGCCGTCTTACGCCCCCAGCTTTTCAGCGTCGGCGGGTTGACATCCACCAGCCGCCAGGTCAGGATCCGACCGGATTCGTCCCGGACCAGCTTCCAGAAATGTACTTCTTCGGTCATGTTCTCGAACAGGTTGCGGTAATCGGCTTCGCTTTTGCGCAGCGCCTGCTCCGCCAGCCCGCGTTCCGTTATATCGCTGATCGATGCGACAATGACCGGCTCCCTGCCGAGTCGAATGAGCCGTGCGGAGACGAGGCCTGTCCATTGCCCGCCGTCGGACCTGCGGAATTGGAACTGCCTGTCCTGAAAAAAGCCATTCTGTTCGAGATCCCGGACCATTTGCGACCGCTCCTCGGGATTCTGCCAGGCCGTTTCTAGGATGGGGATTCCGACGACCTCCTCGCGCTTGAGTCCGAAGAGGTCTGTCCATCGATCATTCACCTCGATGGGTGCGCCGTCGTTCAGCCGGGAGATGGACAAGGCCACCACGTTCCCGTGGAATGCACTCGAAAACTTCTCCTCTGAAATACGTTGGGCCTCCTCGGCCCGGGCGCGGCGGCGGCGCTGGATCAACAGCGCCGAGATCAGCAGGAACTGGGCCGCCACGAATCCGACGGTACCGATAATGACCCACAAATGCCGCTCCCACGGCGACGGAATGCGGTGGATGAATACACTGTCCGGGGGAAGCCGGTCGGCATGCCCCCCCCATCGTTCGATCTGCCGGCTGTCGAACATGGGCACCGGTTCGCCGACGAGATTCGCCGCATGCGCCTCCGGATGGACCCTGCCCGCGAGCAGATCCCGCGCCCGCCGGCCGATGCGCGTGCCTTCGGCGGCGAAACTGAGCAACGACCCGCCCACCACCCCCTGATCCAGCATGGTGTCGGTCAGGGCGAACACCGGCACATCGGCATTCGCGGCCACCTTGCGGCCCACATCCTCGGGCGTGAACATGCGTCCGGTCCGGTCCATGAAGAAATTGCCGAAGATGACGATGCTGTCGGCCGGCAGCCGGGCCACGCGTTCCAGCAATTCCTCGACCGAATCCTCCGCGGTGTCCTCGATGGCAATCTTGTCCTGCCATTGGGCGTACGATTCCCTTGCTTCCTTCAAGATGCTTCGGTCGACCGTTGAGGCGCCGATGACGAATACCATCCGGCGGGTCCGGGGAAACAGGGCCAGGGCATGCCGCAGGGTGCCCCGGATATCCATGCTCCCGACCATGGAAAGGATGAAGGGCTCCTCGGCCAGTCCATCGAAGGTCACCCGGGCGCTCCAGGCGATGACCGGGACCTTCGCAAGACGTCCCGCGGCTTCGGCGAGCAGGAAGTTTATGGCCGGCCTGTGCAGACATACGATCAGGTCGATGTCCAACAATGCGTATTTGCGCTCCAGCATATCGGCCAGGGATCGGCGTTGCCCTGCTTCGGGCAGACGCAGCAGATCGAGATACTCGAAGAATATCTCGTCGGGATGCAACCCGGCGCGCTTCAGTTCCGACACCAACGCGGGATTGAGTCTCGCGTATTCCGGCAGCGTATACCCATAGGAGCACAGCACCAGGACCCGGTGAGGGGCGGCGCCGGGAGCCGCCGGCGGCTGCGCGACGGCGGTCCCATGATTGGACAGCAGCAGGCAGACCAGGGAAATAAAAACAAGCAGCCCGGATCGCAGAGACCGGCGACAAAAGGCATGCCCGGCAAGGGCGTGGGGCGTCTGGTTTTCGGATGCTGGCTCTGCCAGGTGATCGCGGTCTGTCATTTCCGAGTCTTTGTCTCCCGACGTTGCAAATAAAGTGGCAAAAGGTCAACGATCATCTTCGACTTTGCGCGGGCGCATTATACGCGGCTCACCCTTGAATGGAAAGCATTAATTACTGGGGGAGACCATCGGGTCACATCGTAGAACCCCCATTTTCAAGCGAATGCGCAATTTCTTTTTTCGTATTTTGTTTTTCTCCCAGGCTCTTTCGCCTGCGACTTCTCCGGAAATGGAAAGCATCACGGCCCGAGTGATCCAGGCTTCGCCATCAGGTTGCGTATCGCCTGATTGGCGGTTGCAATCTTCAATGGTTTTCTATATAAAATCCGTGTTTTCCCAACAGGTCCGCACCAAATTAAAATTCCTGCCTTATTGACATTCAACATGCCGCCACGGCGTTGGATTTCGATTCAGACGCCGTGCCCACGGGAATATGGGGGCATCATCAGGAGGAAGATACATGGCACCGATTCGTATACATGGATGCATTTATCGCCAGATCCGGATTCTGTTCATTGCCGCTCTAATCACAACGATCATGTCCGCATGCGCGGCCGCCGGAAAGAGGGACACCGCACCGGCGGCTACCGTGGCCGACCTGATGGCCATTGTCAACGGACCTGAAAACAAGGTCAGCGGGTGGGAGCGATGGCAGGCCATCGATAAAATCGGACGCCTGGGCACATTGGAAGCGGCCGAGGCCCTCCTGTCGTTGTTCGGCGGCCCCATGCAAGGACACGCCGCTTTGGCGCTGCCCCACATCACCGACAAAAAAGCGCTGCCTTTGCTTATTCCCAAATTGTCCCATGAGGAGATGTGGGTGCGCATGTGGGTCTGCGATACCATCGGCCTGCTGGGCGGCGATGACGCCGTGGCGGCTCTGCTGGACGTCGCCAGAAACGATTCCCGGAAACTCGTGCGTCAGACGGCGGTCCATGCGCTTCGGTGGGAGCTGTGGGCCAATCCCGAAGGCCCCGTCATCCCGGCATTGTTCCAGATCGCGAAAATGGAAGAATTGACGGAGGACGCCGTCGCCGTGCTGCGGCGGCTTCGCGATAAGGCCGCCGTGAAACGGCTGTACCCGGGGCTCTCTTCCCAAGACCCGGAAATCCGCATCCTGGTCTGCGAAATGATCCGAAATCGCGGCGATGCAGACAGCACGGACCGACTGCTTGCGTTGCTGAAAAACGAGAAAGACCAGCGGGTGGTCAGCGAGGCCGCCCTGGCCCTGTCTTCGGTATTCACTCCCGGCAATGCGCACAAGATTTTTCCGGCATTGATGGAATTGCTGCGGGACGAAGAAAGCGCTTCCGCAGCGCTGGATGCCATCGATGACGCCATCGATCCGGGCGGGCCGTTGTCGGAAGATATGGTGGCCACCTTAGGCAAGGCCCTGTTGCCGGCGTTGAAGTCGAAAAATCACTCGATTTACTGGAGCGGGACGCGGCTGTTCCAGAAACTGAACTATCCAGAAGCCGCGCCTGTGCTTATCAAATTGATACCAGAGGATGAGGGCCTCTATTCCCGGCAGAGCGCCCTGATCGCCCTGGGAAACTGCCTTCGGAAGGAAAAAGAGGTCCGGTTTTTGATCGACTGGGGCAGGACCCATTCGGAGGATTCCAGCACCGCAAGCGACGCCATCGATCGAATCAACCATCCGGCGGCCGTCCGCCCCCTTATCGAAGAACTCTCGATGGCGGACAGCCCATTCGTGTCTTCTGTGATCGCGGCCCTGGCCCGGTTGAAAAATCCGGCGGCCGCCCAGCCTCTGTTGCAATATTTGATTCGGGGGACGTACGGAGGAGACGCCGCCGAGGCGCTGATTCATGTGGCCGGCAAAAAAGATCTGCCCCGGATGCTCGAATTGTTGAAGGACAAGGGAGGCTATGGAAGGAGGGAACTGGCCATAAGTTTCACAGTGCTCGACCGGCTCAATGGATTTGGCCGGATGAAAGCGTTGATGGAGGCCTCTGGTGAAGAAGAAAGAGATTTGTTGTCTTATATCCTGAATGTTTGGCCGGTGGTGCCATCCGACGAAGAAATCCTGCTGGAGGCCCTGACCATAGAAGATAATCAGATCAGAATCGATGCAATCGGGGATCTTGCCCGCATAGACTCGATCCGGGGCCGGGAGGCCGTGTGCCGGGTGCTGCAAGATGAACCGGATCGATTCGTGCGGGAGGCCGCCGCCAAAGCATTGGGCGAGTTCGCCGACACGGACGCCATTCAATGCCTGATTTCAGCTTACAAAACTGCGGTGGCCGACGAGAACCTGATCAACCTGAAAGAAGCCATCCAGCATGGGCTGTGGAATGCCACCGGACAGGAATTTGATGAAGCCCGCCAATGGCAGGCCTGGCTGGATGAAGGGTTTGGATCGGACAACCCAATCGACCGGCGCATCCAGACGCTCAACCACAAGGAAGGGAGATTGCGGCTGCTGGCGGCACGCGAGATCGCCTTGTGGCCCGACCGCAAGGAACAGCGCATGGCCCTCGTTCCGATCATGGAATTGATGGAAAAGGGCGGCTGGAACGAAGAAAAGGTCCTATGGGCCCGAATATTGGGCATGATCGGCGATCCACGCGCGATCCGCGTATTGTCGAAGCAGCTGGAAAACAGACCCGATATCCAGGTGGCAACGGCCGTTGCCGGGGCCTTGGCCAAACTTGGAAACTTGCAGGGAATCGAATACCTGATCCGGCATCTGGATCCGGTTGGAAATTACGCCATCTATGAACAGGAAGAGGTGATGACCGCCCTGTCCATCGCCACCGGACAACCGCTGCGCTTCGATGCCGATTTCTGGAAAAGCTGGTGGGCCAAGCAGCAAAAAGCCGGCTGACCTCCAAAACGGTCCTGATATTCATGACTACAAACGAATCATGGACGAGGGGACCGAGCTGCCCCCATAGCCGGCCAGGAAGAGGGTAAACAACGATGGGCCTGTGCACCCGACCGCGCACGACGATTCCTGGAATCGTCATTTCATACGGTGCCGGGATCGTTCCCAGACTTCTTGGATGCAATCCATCCACCCCGGCTATCAAACAAAAAGCCGGCGGGATGTGGCAGGCCACCCCTTCCGGCTCTTTGGATCCGTAATTCCAAAAGAAAAGGGGGCTACCGATGCGATAGCCCCCTGCTTCCAATTATGTAAGAGCTATCGACCGCCGTACCTGTGGAAGATCAAACCGGTACGATTCGGATATGGACTGAGATATCGGGATATCGGTTTCATTGCGCGTTTCTCTTTGCAAACGGTCATGGCCACGATAAGTTACCGGGCAATACCAGGAAACAAATTCGAGGTCAACTCTAACCCAATCATTGCAAGGGCAAGGGTGAATTCGGCGGATTCCGGCACATGTTATGCCGGAATCCGTCGTTTGTTTCGGGTTTCGGGTACGGGGCCTACAACAGGTTGACCACCCGATCGGCCAGCCCCTTTTCTCCCAGCACGACGTTGAGCTTGGACTTTTCGGCGATCTTCTCCAGTACGTCCAGCTCCCGCAACCGCATCAGGGTCGGGTTGTTCTCCAGGATACGGGCGGTGTTGGCCTGGGAGCGCATGGCCGCCGTCTCTTCCCGCCGGGTGATGAGGTTGGCGTCGGCGGCCTTGCGGGCCTCGATCACCTTGTTCATCAGCTCCTTCATCTCTCCGGGCAGGATCACGTCCCGGATGCCCAGGTCGATGATCTCCAGGCCGAGCTCCCCGGCCCGCCCCTTCAACATCTTCGCCAGGGCGGCGGCCACGGACTCCTTGTCGCCGAGCAGATCGTCCAGCGCATAGGTGCCGATCACCGCCCGCAGGGCCAGCTGGGCCTCCCGGTAGAGCGCCTGGCGGGCGTCCTCGGCCGCCAGGATGGAGGCCTTGGCGTCCGCCACCCGGTAGGTGACCACGGCGTTGATCCGCAAGGTCACCTTGTCGGCGGTCATGATCTCCTGGCCGGAGATATCCACGATGGCTTCCCGCATGTCGACATGGAAGAACTTGATCTTGCCGACATTCTTCCAGAAGAGATACTGCCCCGGCTTACAGGTGGCCACATACTTCCCGTCCTGGAAGAGGACACCGACCCAGCCCTGCTCCACGAAGGAGGGGTCCAGCAGGGCCGTGCTTCCGGGCGCGTTCCGGATGACGTTGGCGTCGGTGTGCTCGAAGCGCACCGCGCGGGCATCCACGATCTCATAGCGGATGTCTCGCAGGGTCTTCCACAGGGCGTACTGACCGGGTCCCAGCACGCGTTCGAATCGACGGTCGATCCATACCAGGGCGCGCTGGTCGTCCTTCAGGTCCAGGACGACGGCATCGTCTTCCAGGACCCCGGCCTGGATCAATACGTCCAGATCCGGATGGATCAGCCAGGGATCCCGCATGGACACGATGTCCCCCCGGATCCTGTCCAGCGGATCGAGGAACCAGTAGGTCCCGGCGTGGAGAACCTTCTTGAATTCTCCATCCCGGAAAAGCAGACCCTTTTCAAAGGAACGGATGAGAATTCGCTTGATGCGCTTCATTTTACTTCTCCTTTTTCAGTTGCTTCTTCTTTGTTTTCAGCCGGTGTTCCTGCGTCCGGAAGACCGGCGCCGTCCAAACCGTTCGCGGCACGCGGAGCGCTGCTTGAGTTGCGGCGAATGCGGACAAGGGCGGTGTGCAGGATGGGCACGCCTGCCGTGATCCTTCTCACGAGGTAGTCGACCCTTCCGGCGTCGGCCCGATTCCGCCTTGCGCGGCAACGGTATCCGCGCGCTGCATGGCGTCCCGCTGGAACGTGTCGTCGGCTGCCGGCGTCGGCCCGCCCCCCTTGTATCTCCGAAGAGGCATCGGGAGAACGGGACTCCGCCGATCAGGCCGCCGACGTGTTCGTCGGGTGCCGGCCTTCCTTCGGCATGGTTGGAGACCGTTTCAGGGTCTGCGGGGTTGCCCCCTGGTGTCTGGTACAGGATTCGAACCTGTCGCCCCTGTGTTAAATGCACAGTGCTCTACCCGCTGAGCTAACCAAGCCCTGATATATGCCGCCGTCAGATCCCATGTCCGGAACACGCGCTGCTGACGGCATTGCCCGTCTTATAGAGAAGGGTGTCGCCGAGCGGCGCGCGCCGCTGGAGCCGACAGATACCAGCTGATGTGAAAGAGCGTCGATGCCGTCGTCCAATGGACCTGGTAGGCATCCGTTTGAATCGTCTCCCTCTATTTCAACGGATGTGCCAACATCGTTCCGCTTCGGCGCACAATTTCATAACCAATTGTTATTTAGCGTTAAAATCCATGTATGTGAGCATCGGACAGGATGGAGTATTGACAGTTTGCATAGATTTTAATATAAAAATTTATAAAAAATTATATCAAAGGATGCCATGAACACCACCGCCATCGGGCTCCTCGGCCCCACGCTGGATACCGGCAAACGCGACTCCCGCTGGCAGCGGTGGCGCCCCACCGTCGCCTTGTGCCAGCAGAAGGAGTTGGCCATCCACCGTTTCGACCTGCTTTACCAACCCCGTTTCAAGGGCCTGATGCAACGGGTGGCCGAAGACATCCGCATGGTGTCGCCGCAGACCGACGTGGTGCCGCACCCCGTCAATTTTCGCGACCCGTGGGATTTCCAAGAGGTCTTCGGCGTGCTGCACGATTTCGCTTCGGCCTACGCCTTCGATCCGGAGCACGAAGACTACCTGGTGCACATCACCACCGGCAGCCACGTGGCGCAGATCTGCCTTTTTCTCCTCACCGAGGCGCGCTATTTCCCGGCGCGCCTGGTACAGACCGGGCCGGGAAAGCGCATCAAGGGCCAGGATACGGCCGGCACCCACACCATTATCGACCTGGATCTCTCCCGCTACGACCAGCTCGCCCGCAGGTTTCAAAAAGAGCTGGACGACGATCTCTCCTTCTTGAAATCGGGCATCGCCACCCGCAACCCCGGTTTCAACCGGTTGATCGAAAAGATCGAACGGGTGGCCATGCATTCGGTGGACCCCATTCTGCTCACCGGCCCGACGGGCGCCGGCAAATCGCGGCTGGCCCGGCGGGTCTTCGATCTGAAGAAGGCGCGTCATCAGCTGGAAGGGGAGTTCGTCGAAGTCAACTGCGCCACCCTGCGCGGCGATGCGGCCATGTCCACCCTGTTCGGTCACAGGAAAGGGGCCTTCACCGGCGCGCTTCAGGACCGCCCGGGGCTGTTGCGGGCCGCCGACGGCGGCATGCTGTTTCTGGACGAAATCGGAGAACTGGGCATGGATGAGCAGTCCATGCTGCTGCGGGCCATCGAGGAGAAGACCTTCCTGCCCATGGGATCGGACCGCGAGACCCGCAGCGACTTTCAGTTGATCTGCGGCACCAACCACGACCTCGGCCGCGACATGCGGGAGGGAAGATTCCGGGAGGACCTGCTGGCGCGGATCAACCTGTGGACATTTCAAATGCCGGGGCTGCGCGACCGCACAGAAGATATCGAACCCAACCTGGACTACGAATTGGAACAGTTCGCTTGCAAGACCGGCCGCCGGGTGACCTTCAACAAGGAGGCCCGCCGGAGCTTTCTCACCTTTGCCGTGACACCGGAGGCCGTCTGGCAGGCAAACTTCCGCGACCTCAACGGCGCCGTCACCCGCATGGCCACCCTGGCCCCGGGCGGCCGCATCACCCCCGCCGAAGTGAAAGAGGAAGCCGACCGCCTGCGCGCCGGCTGGAGCGCCGCCACTCCACCCCCGGAACGGCGCCATCCCCACGCCGAATCGATCCTGTCCAGCGAACAGCGCACCGCAATCGACCCCTTCGACCGGGTCCAACTGGAAGAAGTACTGCGCATCTGCCGCCTATCGCACAACCTCTCCGAAGCGGGGCGCCGCCTCTTCGCCGTCTCGCGCCTGGCCAAGAAAACCCCCAACGACGCCGACCGGCTGAGAAAGTACCTGGCCAGGTTCGGCCTGAAGTGGGAGGATATTGCCGGCCACTCGTTTGAATCCTGACCATCCGGCATTCCCGATGGAAAAGAGATGGCCTGAAATCGACCCGATCCGAACCCCGATTCCAGCCGGACGGTCTGCCCGGGGTCTTGTGCGGCCGGGGGAAATCATATAACCATCATCCTGTTTTCCGAATCCGACCCGCGATGACGAGGACGTATGCTTGGAATAACGGACAAACAGATCCGGGAGATCGATCTCGGTCCGCGCCAGATCTTCCTGTTCGACATCGAAGACGATGCCTCGGCGGACCGGGAACGGGTGATGGCTTGTCTTGCCGTGCATGTCGAGCGGCTTGGCGAGGCGGATTTGGAAGACTTCGTCCAATCGGCGGGGGAAGCCCTCGGCTTGGATGCGGCCGCGGTGTTGCAGCACCTGTTCTGGCTGGCCCATGACATGGAGATCATTTTCCAGAGCCGCCACGGGCCGGTTCCCGCCCGCCAGGTCAAACAGATGTTGGTCGATCTGCGCCAGGCGGACCTGCGGATGGTGCGCAACCAGCCGGTGGAGGCGTCCGTGTTGAACAGCGTAAGGGAGTTCTTCGAGCGGATGGACCCGGACATGGGACCGGATGCCTGGCATGACCAGACCGGGTTGGCGCGCAGCCTGGCCCGGCGGATCCGGGAGTGGAAGCGCAGTCTCGATAACTGCCGCATGGCCGCCGGCAAGCCCGGATTCCCCGGGGCAAGCGATATCGACGACGGACTGAAACTGATCGCTTCGATCACGGCCAAATGGGACGCCTATTCCCTGCTTCATGCGGTCCATGCCCATCTCGACCGCCTAGGCCAACTGGCCCAATCGGCAACGGAGATTTCGGCTTTCTACGCCGGCGAGGCGGAGCGGTGGCAAGTGCTGTTGCAATTCGCCGCTGCCTGCAGGAAAACCGTCGCCCAGGAGAATGGAGAGCCCGCCGCCGCCGATCTCCGGCGCCTGGACACCATCCTGTCCGATTCGAGGCCCTATGGCCGGGTCGAAGAAGCCTGGCGATTGTACCGTTCGATCAAACCGGTGCACGACGGGATCGTGGCCCGGCGGACACAACAGCGCCGCGAGGAGGCACGGTCCAGGGTGGCGGCATTGATCCGGAAAATGAGAGATCACCTGGAGGCCCACGGGGCGGACGACGATCTGCGCAACCAATCGCTTTTCACCTTGCGGGCCAGGATCCGCTGCATCGAGGAGGCCGATCGCATCGACCGCATCGAGGGGTATCTGCGGGATGCCGAAGAAGCATATGAATTCTATTGGGGTGAGGTCGGCGGCAGATGAAGATTCACTATTGCGGATAGCGGACTCGATTCCTCCCACGATCTTGAGGCAAGGCTGCACTTCTGGAGCGTCCAGGGGTGCCATGAAGTGGACTTTGTCGTGGAGGCGGGGCGCACCCGCCTGTATATCGTCAAATGAATCATGCATACGGGTTCAAGTCTTTAATAAGAAGTGATTTTCCATGCTCACTAAGAAATTTGCACATATAGCAATAGCGACCGGCTGTTTGCTGGCAATTTTATTTCTTCATAACCAGATAGTCGATTTCATCTTATCGCTGACAGCAGAAGTGGCTGGAAAGGAATCCGGTCCATTGGCCGCGAAGATGCATTTGCAATATCGCGATGGTGTCATCATGGGTGTTGCCGGTATTGTCGTGTACTGCTTGCTGCGCGCACTGGAAAAACATCTTTCAGAAAAGGATTCGATTAATCTAAAAAACCAGAACATTTTCAAGGTGGCATTACAGTTGCTGCGTTGGGCGGTAGTACTCGTATCGGGTGATATTGTTATGCAAAACTTCAACGGTGCCCATACGACAATTTCCGACTACTCAATGCGATACCAGACCGTTGGCGCTCTTTTGGCAATTGAAGTACTTATTCCATGAAGATTCTTTAATACCAGAAAAAAAGATCAGCCTACGGAGCATCTGTAAGATTAGGCCACTGCCCTATTATTCAAATCCGAAAGGCCCTCAATCTCTGGAGGCATATGGTAGATAGAAAATACATAGCAGGGCTATTTATTATCCTCTCGATATATTGTTTTGTTCAATCAACCTTTTTCTTTGGCACAATCGCCCACTATCTCTATTTTCGGTTTCCTCCTAGAGAGAACGGTATCCCACTCTCATTCTCACCTTATCACCTGATCCCATATTGCAACTGGGTATTGAGAATCGGATGGATTCTATCGTGCGTCCTGTTTATACTGGCTATCGAGCCATTCGCTACATCCTGGCTTAAAAACAGAAGATGGGCAAGCATTTCATTAACTATACTGATCACACCCATATATTTTATCCTGATCTATTTCATTTCATTTAGTGTAAAAATTATTCTTTCCTTGTAATCAGGAATACTCCTCTTGAAGCCAGGAGCAATCATCGGTTTCACCAGCTTTGTCAGACCAGCCGCGTCCGCGAAGTCTGGATGGTTCGCTGAATATTCTTCAAACAATTCGTAGGCTGGCGTGGCCTTGCCGATGGGTCGGAGCCTGACCATTACAACAATGTGACCACGGGTGATACCAGCGGCACGGAACCGAACCAAAATAATCCAGATCCACAATAATGAACTGGGTTTTATAAATTGGACATTGCACATGTTTTGCACAGATTTTGGGGCCTCTGCACAAACATGTATTTATTATGATTACAATTACTAAATGGTGGGGGCTGGTGTTGCGTACGGGTGTCTGGCATGCGATGATGCGACGGTTCTTTTTGAAACGGCGACGTTTTCTCGTTGATGCGTTGCAAGGATTTTTTGAGGATTTGGATGCCGATGAGATACAGTTTCGATGGAAGGCGATGGGGCGTGGTCGTTGCGGTGGTGTGTGTGGCGGTCGGGTTTGCTTCCTTGGGGATATGCGATCCTGCGTTGGATATCGTCGCGGCGGCGCGGTGGCAGGTCGGGCGGACGTTGGTTTACGATCCCGGTTATCGTGTGCTGGAGTATCCGGGGGGCGATGTGCCCTTGGATCGAGGGGTGTGCACGGATGTTGTGATCCGGGCCTTGCGTACGGCGCTGGGGTTGGATCTGCAGCGGCGGGTGCATGAGGACATGCGGGAAAATTTTTCGCGTTATCCGCAGCGGTGGGGGATGGCGGGGCCGGACCGCAACATCGATCATCGCCGGGTTCCCAACCTGAGGACGTTTTTTCGGCGGCAGGGGTGGGAGTTGGCGGTTTCCCGGGAGGCGGAGGATTATCGGCCGGGAGATCTGGTGACCTGTATTGTTCCGCCGCATCTGCCCCATATCATGATTGTCAGCGACAGGACCAATGGGGTGGGGCGCCATTTGGTGATTCATAATATTGGCGCGGGGGCGCGAGAGGAAGATCGGTTGTTCGAGTTCGAGATCACCGGGCATTATCGGATCGGTGAGGATAT
>JBNKDU010000204.1:0-30141 GCA_050288425.1 Desulfobacteraceae bacterium
CTCCTTCAATCAGACCGTGGCCGCTACGGGGCGCCTGAGCAGCTCGGACCCCAATTTGCAGAATATCCCCATCCGCAGCGAAGAGGGCTTGGAAATTCGCAAGGCGTTTATATCCCAGCCGGGATGGACCCTGCTGTCTGCGGATTATTCCCAGATCGAACTGCGTATCCTGGCCCATTACGCCGACGATCCGCTGTTCATCGATTCTTTTCGTCGGGGCCAAGATATTCATACCCGCACGGCCAGCGAGGTGTTCCAGACAGCGCCTGAAGATGTGACCGCTGAATTGCGCCGACAAGCCAAGGCCATCAATTTCGGCATCGTATATGGTATGAGCGCCTACGGGCTTTCCCGGGAGCTGGGAATTTCGCCCAAGATGGCCCAAACCTATATCGACCATTACTTCGAGCGCTATAAGGGGATCAAAGACTACATGAGCCGGGCCGTGGACCAGGCCCGCCGCACCCAAAGGACCAGCACCCTGCTCGGAAGGGTGCGCCTGTTGCCCGACATCACCAGCTCCAATGCGACAGTCCGCCAGTTCGCTGAGCGCACCGCCATCAATACGCCCATCCAAGGCACGGCCGCCGATTTAATTAAGGTGGCCATGATCCAAATGGCCGAGGCGATTCATGCGCGGCACCTGCAATCGCGGATGCTCCTGTCGGTGCATGATGAAATCGTTTTCGAGGTGCCTGAGTCCGAGTTGGCCGCCATGAAACAGCTGGCGCCGCAGGTTATGGAAAATATCTGGGAACTGAAAGCACCGCTGAAAGTCAATGCGGCCTGGGGGCCCAATTGGGCTGCGGCGCACTGATCCCAACATCGCCTGCAAAAGCGATAGAAGGGATGCAACGGTCTTATAAAAATTGAAATTAAATTGTTTGCGACATTGGGGTTGACTGTACAAAATTAGAAATAGTGTTCATCCGGAAATGGACGAGCACCAATGGGTGCTCTCGCAAACCGGCCATATCTGGATGGGTGCGAACCATGGAGGTTGTCCCATGAAAATATGGTCTTGGCCAATCGTGATAGTATGCTTGGCGGCATTTGCCGGATGCTCTTTGCCCAAGTTGAGCCTCTTTCCCGAAGCCGGCCCCCTGAAGGAGGTCACCCTGGAAGGATCCGGCGAAGGAAAAGTCTTGGTGCGGACCATTGACGGGCCGATATCGGACCAGCCCAAACAAAAGCTGCTGCGCACCGAACCCGGTATGGTCCAGGCCCTGGTAGCCCATCTTCAAAAGGCAGAAAAAGACCCCCAGATCAAGGCGTTGCTCCTGAAGGTCAACTCGCCGGGGGGCACCATCACCGCCAGCGATGTCCTATACCATGAGATCAGCGACTATAAAGAGCGCAGCGGTGCCAAGGTGGTTGTGGCCATGATGGACGTGGCCGCCTCGGGCGGCTATTATCTTTCCCTGCCGGCGGATTGGATCATGGCGCATCCCACGACGATCACCGGATCGGTGGGGGTCATCTTCATGCGCCCCGGCGTCAGCGGGTTCATGGAGAAATATGGGTTTTCGATGAATGTCAATAAATCGGGCGAACAAAAGGACATGGGGTCCCCGTTCCGCGCACCAACAGAACATGACGAGGCCATCTTTCAGGCGCTTACCGACCAAATGGCCCAGCGCTTCTATCGCCTGGTGCAAAAACACCGCAAGCTGACTCCCGAGCATATGGAACAAATCAAGACGGCCCGTGTTTTCCTTGCGGACGAAGCCAAAAATATTGGGCTGGTGGATGAGGTCGGCTATTTGAAAGATGCTGTGGCCAAAGCCAAAAAACTGGCCGGCCTCAAGGCAGACGCCAAAGTGGTGACCTACCGCCGACTCGAGTCCTCCGAGGACAATATTTACAGCCCCACCATGGCTGCTGGTTCCCAGGGCGGTGCGGAAGCCAACCTGCCGACCCTCAACCGGTTTCTGGCAATTCCCCAGGCTGGTTTTTACTATATGTGGCCGGCAGCGGTGGGCGCGGAATAATGAATGGAGGGGCAGGACTTGTTTTACCTCTTGAACCGTTTTATTTTATCGAGATAGGTTTCATCCGGAAAGAACCTATCGGCCCTTCCCGGACGGAGCCTTGATAACCCACCAACGAAAGGAGCGTTACGATGCCCAAATATGTTATCGAAAGAGAGCTGCCCGGCGCAGGGAACCTGACGGATGAACAAATTCGAGGAATCTCCCAAAAATCAAATACTGTATTGGAAGAAATGGGGCCGAAGATTCAATGGGTGGAAAGTTTTGTCAATGATGACAAGATTTACTGCATTTATATTTCCCCGAACAAGGAGATGATTGAAAAACACGCTGCCAAAGGGGGGTTCCCGGCCAACAAAATATCCGAAGTCAAACGCATGATCAGTCCGGTCAGCGCAGAATAGCGCCAATTTGCAATTTTGCGTGATCAATCGGTTTCAAGTGCCGTTTGCATCGGACAACATGGCAGTTCAATGGGGATCTGCCAATGCGTGGCTGCTAATGCAGCGGCACCCACCCAAGAAAGGCAGGTTAAACATGGCTTCGAAAGAAATGCGCGTGATGAGCGAGAAACCGCTGAATGCGGAAACGCCCATCGAATCGTTGCGTTCCTGGATAACCGCCAATTCCCTCTTCTTCCATCGCAACCAGGGAGCCATCCCGGAGGAAAAAATTCCCCTGACCGATTGGCGGCTGCATGTGGAGGGCGATATCGAAGCCCCCCTCGAATTGACTTTCGATGAAATTTGCCGGATGCCCAAAGCCATGGTTGCCGATACCCTGGAGTGCTCGGGAAACAGCCGGTCGCTGTTGGAAGAAAAGGCCAAGGGCAACCCCTGGACCGTCGGCGGGGTCGGGAACGCCGTCTGGGGCGGGGTTTGGCTCCGGGATGTGTTGGCCAGGGCAAATCCCGGAGCCGCGGCCCGGCATGTCGCCTTCGAAGGTTTCGACACGCCGCTGGGTTCCGCCCGAATCCAGTTTGTCCGCAGCATTCCCCTGGACAAGGCGGTCACTTCCACCCTGCTGGCATACGAGATGAACGGCGAGCCCCTGCCCCTGAAACACGGTTACCCGCTGCGGGCGCTGGCGCTGGGCTGGACCGGCGCCAATTGTGTCAAATGGCTCCGCAGGATCACGATCCTGGCGCAACCATACACGGGATTCTACATGGACAAGGCATACCGGGTCTTTCAGAAGGGTCAGGATCCGGAGACCGGTACCGTGGTGACCGGCCTGAAGCTCAAATCCTTTATCACCCAGCCCGTGGAAGGCCAGAGAATTCCCGCGGGTGCCGTTACCGTGCTGGGGGCCGCCTATGCAGGCGAGGCGGAGGCGCATTCGGTGGAGGTGTCCGCAGACAACGGAAAGACCTGGACGCCAGCCGATTTCATCGGACCCCGGGAGCCTTACGCCTGGCGGCATTGGCAGTACTTGTGGAACGCCGGAGAAAAAGGCCCGCATACCTTGATGTCCCGGGCAACGGACGCCCAGGGCAACCGGCAGCCGCTGCAAGCCACGTGGAACGTCCTGGGATACGGCAACAACGGTGTGCGCGAGCATGCCGTGAAGGTAGAGATAATTTAAGGAGGGAGTTCCATGCGCTGGAAACCGTTCTTCACGCCGGTGAAGTCGTTGACTTGCCGCGAAGCCAAAGCATTCTTGCAGGGCAAAGCCTTGGATCAGTATACCCTGTTGGATGTCCGGCAGCCCGGGGAGTATGAATCCGAGCATATTCCAGGCGCGAAATTGATTCCCCTCCCGGATCTGAACGCCCGCCTGGATGAAATCGACCCGCACAAACCGGCCATCGTGTACTGAGCCATGGGCGGTCGCAGCCGGGTGGCTGCGCAGATGCTCGCAGGCGAAGGTTTCGATGATGTCTTCAATCTGAGCGGCGGAATCAGGGCGTGGAAGCGCGAGAAGGCACTGGGGGGAGAAGAACAGGGGCTGGAACTTTTCTCCGGCATGGAATCGCCGGAAGAGACGCTGGTCATCGCCTATTCGCTGGAAGCCGGTCTGCGGGAATTTTACCTCTCCATGGCCCCGAGGGTGAAACATGAAAGTGCCCGGAGGTTATTCGAAAAACTGTCCGCCATCGAGGTGAAGCATCAGCAGCGAATCTACGATGCGTATACCGCCCTTACCGGAGGCTCCATGAGCCGGGAAGAATTCGCCCGTCGAATCGTGACCCCGGCCATGGAGGGCGGGATGACCACCGAAGAGTATATGACACTCTATCAGCCGGACATGGAATCTCCGGAAGAGGTGATCTCCCTGGCCATGGCCATCGAAGCCCAGGCATTGGATCTATACCAGCGCGCGGCCCGGAGGGCCGAAAAGGTATCCAGCCGGGACACGCTGTACCAGATCGCCGACGAGGAACGCTCCCATCTGGAACAATTGGGTAAGCTGTTCGAACGAACCAGCGGGTCAGCAGGAGCAGAAAGCGAAAGATGAAGAAAAGACTGGTTCTCGCCGGGGGGGGCCATGCCCACATGGTGACGCTGGCCAACCTGCACCGCATCGTCGGCAGGGGGCATACCGTCACCGTGATCCAGCCGTCGGAACACCATTACTATTCCGGCATGGGGCCGGGGATGCTGGGCGGGACCTACCGGGCCGAAGAGATCCGATTCGCCACCCGGCGTCAGGTGGAAGAACAGGGCGGTACATTTATCCTGGGCAAGGTGGCCCGCATCGATGCCCAGGCCCGGACCGTGCGCCTGGAGGGGGACGAAGTGCTGCCCTACGACGTACTCTCGTGCAACCTGGGCAGTTACGTGCCATCACAAATGATAGAAGGCCCCTGGGAAGATATCTACCCGGTCAAGCCCATCGAAAGGTTGCTGGAGGCGCAACAGCGCATTCTGGAGCTAAGCGCCCGCAGAAGCATCTCCATCGGCATCGTCGGCGGTGGACCGTCGGCAGTAGAAATCGCGGGAAATGCCTGGCGGTTGACCCGTGGACGAGGCCATGCACCGGCCCGGATCAAAATCATCACCAGCGGCGCAATCATGCCGCAGCACCCCCAGGGCGTTCGCCGGAAAGCAATAAAATCGCTGATCAGGCGCGGTATCGAAGTCATCGAAAATCGCCCTGTGCGGCAGATCGGCATCGGAAGCGTGGAGGAAGATTCCGGACGAACCCATGCATTGGACATGATCTTCGTGGCCGTGGGGGTGCGGCCCAACGGCATCTTTCAGGCCTCCGGTCTTCCAGCGGCGCCGGACGGCGGGCTCCTGGTGAACCGATACCTGCAATGCACTGCGCACGCCGATATCTTCGGCGGCGGTGACTGTATCTGCTTCCAGGAGTCCCCGCTGAACAAGGTGGGCGTCTATGCCGTCCGGCAGAACCCGGTGCTCTTCCACAACCTGGTGGCGGCCATGGAGGGAGGAGAACTGCAGGCCTTCGACCCCCGGGGCGACTACCTGCTGATCTTCAATCTGGGCGATGGCAAGGGAATTTATTATAAGAAGCCGATACTGTTCGGCGGCCGCATGGCCTTTGCCATTAAAGATTACATCGATCGCAGGTTCATACGACGGTTCCAAAATGGCCCCTGATGTAGTAACATGGGGCAATCTTCAAACCATAGAGGAGCGAGTAGACATGGGATCCCTGGCATGGATAATGATTATCGTGGTTGTAATCGGGCTCATCTGCATCGGAATCACCCCCAAAGCATCCGTTGATCCGGCCGCTTCCTGGAATTGCGACACCTGCGGCGCCGACAATGCATCCAATGCACCCCAGTGCGACGAATGCGGGATGGATCGACCGGCTTGATCCTGGCCGAAACAAACGCCCCGCCGTTTCCGGCAGGGCGTTTGTTTTTGCGATTGCTTTTCCCGGAGGTCTGGGCGGCCGCCGGGTCAGTCATTCCAGATTCGGTTCAGGGGCAGGCGGTACCGTCGCCCGTTGCGCCCGTGGCCGGCAGGCTCGGGCCGTTGGGGACCTCCAGGGCGGGGTGATCGAAGGGCGCCAGTTCGTGCTCCACCCGGCAGTCGGTCAGCCCGTTCGTAAGGAAATCCGTCGCCTGGTCCCGGGGACCGCCGGCACCGCCGCCGCCGATGCCGGCACTTGCGTCGGGATCGAATCCGGGATTCGTGACGATCTGGTTGGTCCCGTTGTAGAAATCGACCACTTCGCGAAGGCTGGCGATGGATCCATTGTGCATATAGGGCGCGGTGAGTTTCACGTTGCGCAGGGCCGCTGTCTTGAAGGCACCTATATTCAAAGCCGAGGTTTGATAAGTGCCACCTGGGCTGGCATCACGGCCGGCGTCATTGGCTTCTAAGCTGGAGCCGATGTTGTGAAAGCCCTGGTCTCCGCCCTGGTTGTTGGGCGTCGCGGTACCGCCGTTGGCTTCAATGGCCCGCACCGTGGCGTCGCTGAATTCGGGCTCGACATGGCAGATCATGCATCCGGCAAGCCGCATTTCATTTAGGCCGTTGACCTGGTTCGTCGTGAGGGTGCCCAGGTCGTAGGGGGTGCGATTGGGTACCAGGGTGGCCTCGTAGGCCTGTACGGCCTGACCCCAGATGCTGGAGAAGTTGTCCGTGTAAAAATCCAGGACGTCCTGGCCGGTGAGCCCGTTGGTGCCGAAGGCCGCGGCGATCAGGTCGGCATAGGTACAATCGCGGTCGCCGAAGCCGCATTCCAGTCCGTTGTCCGGCGAGGCGGAGAGGGCACCGAGTACGGAGTCGTCGGGATCGACCAGCTGATTGGCCAGGGGCATGCGCAGGACCAGTTTGGCGCCGATGCCGTTGGGTCCGTTCCAGGTGCGGCCGGCACAGGACATCTCCACATCCGACAGGGGCGGACCGGTGGACTGGGAGGCCAGGCTGGAGAGCCCGGATACGGCCGTTCCGCTGCCGGAGGGATCCAGGCCGTTGAAATCGTGGCTGGCGCGGCCGTCCCAGAAGTTGTCCAGGAAGTAGACGGCGCCCACGGCCGGGGGGGTGTTGCGCCCGGTGACCAACCGCTGACCGAGCGCGTGAATGGCGGCCTCGGAGGCATCGCCGGGAACCGCATCGAGGCAGGCGTCCACGGGCGGATCGAGCGGATCGGTGGGCACGGAGGTGAATGCCATGCTGAACACGCCGCCGGAACCCACTACGTCGTCTATCACTGATGGATCGAAAGTGAGCGGAACAACCAACGTCGGATCAAAGAGGGCGTCCGGCCCGGGATGTACGGTGTCGATGGTGCGGTTGTCCGCCCCGGCGTGGAAGTGGCAGCTGGCGCAGGCCTGCTGTCCGTCGCTGCCCACCTGGGCATCCCAGAACAGGGCCTTGCCCAGCCGGATGGCCGCGTCCATGTCGACGATGGTTCCACCGGTGGCTTGGGGAACCGGGGAGATGGCCACCGCGGGCTGGATCATGCCGGGGCTGTTGGTCACGTTGAAGCCGTTCGACGGACCGCCCGCATCCCGGACCAGGGCCGGCAGCCCGGCCGGCGGGGTGGGAATGGCGGTTGTCGTCGGGGCGGGCGGATTCTGCGGTGTCTGTCCGGGCGGCTGCGTGTTGCCCGGCGATGCCGCCGCGTTATTGTCGTCGCTGGAGCTGCAGCCCAGGAGAGCCGCCGCAATTCCAACAACAAAAACGAGGGTGATCAGATACAGTGTCTTGGGTCTGTGCTTTCGGTTGGACATCTTGCCAAGAAGTTTCATTTTTTCTCCTCCCGGAATAATGGTTCCCTTACGTTGCGCTGTTGAATATTGTCTCCTCCCAGTTTTGGAAGAAATGCAGGTTTTCCAAATCACGTGGAGGTTGTCCACGACCGCAAGATGTCGTCGTGCTATCAGGATGCTTGATTGACATATATCGTTCCGAGCAGAATCCGCATATCCGGAAAAGCCTGAAATCCGGCTCTCCAGATCCTGATTTTCACCGGAATGGAAACTCAGCGGAAGCTCGAGAACGGCATTTTGAAATTATTCCATCATTTTGTTGAACCCACGGGGGTGAAGAATCGATCATGAGACGAGAAGAACTATTCAACCGGGACGGAGTTTATTCTTCCATCGTTCATCACAATCTGCTGATGCATAGGGAAGCCACGGAGATAGGCGCCGGAATTCTGAAAACTCTTCTTCAGGGGCAACCGAATGATGAGCCGGTCAAGGTGCTGGACCTGGCCTGCGGCGGGTTGCCCATCTCCATCGTAGAAATGATGGAACGCATCGGCGGCAGAGAATTTTCCTATACCGGCATCGATATCAATCCCGACCAGGTCGCGCTGGCCGACAGTTTTTTCCAGTTCTCCGATGTTGTCCGCCGTGCAGAAGTTTTGGAAGCCAGTGCATGGGACCTGAAGGATCTCGAACTCCAATCCCCTTTCGACATTATCTTTACCGGTCTGAACCTTCACCACGGCACACCGGAGGAGATCGACTATCTCATGGCGCAGATCTTCGATCTGCTGGATGAAACCGGGATCTTCCTCAATCACGACTGGTACCGGCCGGATGAAGAGGTCTACGTGAGACGGCCGTCCTGCAATCCGAAGGACAAAGCAGAAAGCTATCGTCTGGTTTCCAGGCAGAAGTTGGAGGCCGGTGCCCGACCCTACGACAAAGCCTCCGTTGATTTCGATGCGGTCCATCCCCGATGGCGATCGACTTTCATCGATGGGTTGACCGAATCGTACCGGCATCGAACCGGTGATGATCAGGGAGCCGAAACTTTGAAGTCTCATATGATGGAAAGAGATTTCCCGATCTCCAGGCAGGACTTTGCCGATATCCTGAAAGCACACGGATTCTACCATAAGATCTTCTCCTACGATGATTCCGGCCTTGCGATCCATCCCTTCATGGCAATGCCCATTGCCTGCAAAGACAAATCCGTTTTCCGCAAAGCCCTTGCCGCGGTTGCGTAATCGGTCCTTCAAACCGACGCGACATGCATGGATCGCATGACCATGCTTTTTGAAGCCGGCGGTTCCCCTGCGCGGTGGATCGAAAAGAGGTCATGGAGTGGCGTGCGACACGGCAACAGCGGCGGAAAACCCGGGAAAAGTCTGAATTGACACCTCGGGATCAGTTTGCCATACTCGCGGGCCGAAAAAGAAGGCATTTTCGGCTCTGAAAATACAGGGAAATGTAAACCTCCGGGGCGAAAACCTCCCGGGCGATTGGCAAGATAACCCTTGACAGGTAACAGGAAAAAAGGATACCAGATCCGCTTATTCTGTGGGAGAAGGAAATCATTTTATGAGCAGCAATCCCAATCCGCAACAGACCTTGCCCTCCACCGCTTCGATGTCGGGTTCCGGAACGTTTCCCCACGGTGTGCACCCGCCGGAATGCAAGGAGTTGGCCGCAAACATCGCCATCGAGGTGCTTCCCCATCCGGATAAGGTGGTCCTGCCGCTGCTCCAGCATATCGGCGCCCCCTGCATCCCCGTGGTCAAGCCCAAGCAGGAAGTGGTGATGGGCGAACTGGTGGCCAAGGGGGAGGGCTTCGTCACCACCTCGGTGCATTCCCCCATTACCGGTGTGGTGAAGAAAACCGAGGTAACCACCCTGTCCAATGGCCGCCACCTGCAGGCCATGGTGATCAGCGCCCAGGGGGAACAGCTCACCGGTACGGATTTGTGGGAGGCCCTGTATGGCGGTTCCTGGCCACTGGACGCCTGCCTGAGCAAAAAACAGGAAGACATTACCGCCGCCATCCGCGACTCCGGCATCGTCGGTCTGGGCGGGGCGGCCTTCCCCACTCATGTAAAGTTTACGCCCAACGATAAGAAGCCCGTCCACACCCTGGTGGTCAACGGATGTGAATGCGAGCCTTATCTGACCACCGATTACCGTCTCATGGTGGAGGCCCCCGGGGCCATCATCGCCGGCGCCCTGCTGAACGCCCGCGCCGTGAACGCCAGACAGACCCTCATCGGAATCGAGGACAACAAACCGGACGCCATCACCGCCATGGAACAGGCGGCCCGGGGAACCGGTGTTAAAATCGTCGTCCTCAGGACCAAATACCCCCAGGGCAGCGAGAAACAACTGATCAAGGCGGCCCTTAACCTGGCTGTGCCCCTGGGGGGTCTGCCCGGGGACGTGGGGGTGGCGGTGTCCAACGTGGCCACCACCGCCGCGGTGGCCATGGCCGTCCTGCGCGACCGCCCCCTGACCCACCGGGTCATCAGCGTCACCGGCGGCGGTATCGCGAACCCCAAGAACCTGCTGGTGCCCCTGGGGACTTCCATGGGAGAAGTGCTGGACTATTGCGGCGGACTGAGGCCCGATGCGGCCCGCATCGTCGCCGGCGGCCCCATGATGGGCTTCGCCTTCACCGACCCGGCCACGCCCGTCACCAAGGGAACCAGCGGCATCACCGTTCTGACCCGTGAGGAACTCGGCGATACCAGGACCACCACCTGTGTCCGCTGCGGACGCTGCGTGGATGTATGCCCCATGAACCTGGTACCGACCAAATTGGCCGCCGCCAGCCGGTTCAAGAATCTGGACCTGGCCCGGCGCTATAACATTCTGGCCTGTTTCGAGTGCGGTTCCTGCGTCTTTATTTGCCCGGCCGGACTTCCGCTGGTGCAGAACATCCGAACGGGAAAAGCGCTGTTGGCGGCCGAGGCGAAAAAATGACTTCCGAAGAGATGACTTCCGAAAAAATCGAGCCCGCGCTGAATGTGGCCCCTTCGCCCCATGTGCACACATCGGGCATGACCTCCTTTACCATGATGCGCGATGTTCTCATCGGCCTGAGCCCGATGGTTCTGGTGGCCGTGATGAACTTTCACTGGCTGGCCGTCAAGCAGTTGCTGATCTGCATCGTCAGCTGCATGGCCGCCGAGGCCTTGTTCACCGCCATGCGGAGCCGCCGGGCGACCCTCGGCGACCTGTCTGCCGTGGTCACCGGCGCCATTTTGGCCCTTTCGCTGCCGGCCACGGCCCCCTGGTATGTGGGGGTGATCGGATCGGCGGTGGCCATCGGCATCGGCAAGGTCGTGTTCGGCGGACTGGGCATGAATATCTTCAATCCGGCCATGGTGGGCCGGGCCTTCGTCATGATTGCCTTCGCCGGCGCCATGGCGGCCTCGGGCTACGTGGGGTCGGGACCGGAGGTGGACGTCATCTCCCAGGCTACTCCGCTGACCGCGTTCAAGCAATCCGATATTATTACTTCCCTCACGGCGTTGTTCATGGGAACCTGCAACGGATCCCTGGGGGAGACCAGCGCCCTGGCCTGCCTGCTGGGGGGGCTCTATTTGTGCGTGCGCCGGGTGGCCTCCTGGGAAATTCCGGCCGGCGTGCTGATCAGCGCACTCTTCTGGGGTGGCCTGGCCAACCTGGCCGACCTGGGAAGTCAATGGACCGTCCTTCACCACCTGCTCAGCGGCGCATTGCTCTTCGGCGCTTTTTTTATCGCCACAGATCCGGTGACCAGCCCGCTTTCCCATAAGGGCAAGTGGATCTTCGGGGCGGGGGTCGGTTCGATGGTCATGCTGCTGCGCATCTTCAGCGGCTACCCGGAAGGGGTGATGTTTGCCGTGCTCCTGTTGAATGCAATAACCCCTTTGATCAACCGGTGGACCATTCCCCGTCCCTTCGGAGGTGCCTAAATTGGAATCATCCGCTTCTCATACCGCCGGCGGATTCAGAAACAGCAACCTGGTCCAGGCCTGGCTGGTTTTGCTGCTGGCGCTCTGCTTCGGATCCGCCCTGGCCGCCGTCCAGGTCCAGTTGAGCGATACCATCGCCGAAAACAAACTCAACGAGACTCTCGAACAGGTGCCCGCCCTCATCTGGGGTGAGGAGCCGGCTCCCGAATCCGTGCAGATCACGCCCGGCACCTTGCGTATTTCGAAGGACGGACAAGAAAAGTCCTACACGCTGTACCGTGTCGCCCAGAAAGGAAAGACCGCCGGTTGGGTAGCCAAGGCCGGTGGACAGGGGTATGGGGACAAGCTGGAACTGCTCATCGGTACGGATGCCGATGTCCAGAAGGTCACGGGGCTTTTTGTATTGGAACAGAAAGAGACCCCCGGTCTGGGGAACCGGATCTCCGAGCCCCAGTGGCGCAACCAATTCGTGGGCAAATCCACCGACGCCCCCCTGCATGTGGTTAAGGGAACCGGCCGGGGTCCGGCGACCATCGATGCCATCACCGGCGCCACCATTTCATCCCGCAGCGTCACCGCCATCGTCAATACCACCATCGGCAATCTCAGAGGCCGCCTGGATGCCGGCGGCGGTCAGTTCTCCGAAAGGTCCCGATAATGAACAATGACCCCACACCTTTAGAACGGTTTATCCAGGGGATCCTGCCGGAGAATCCGACCTATCGGCAGCTTCTGGGCCTGTGCCCGACGCTGGCCGTGACCAATGGATTGAAGCAGGCGTTGACCATGGCCGGGGCCGTCACCGTGGTGCTGTTCTGTGCCAACATCATCGTCAGCCTGATCCGCAATCTGCTCAAACCCCATCTGCGCATCGTGGTGTTCACCCTGACCATCGCCACCTTCGTGACCATCGTGGACCGCTTCCTGGCCGCCTATATGTACCAGATGAGCAAGGCCCTGGGACCGTATATCCCCCTGATCATCGTGAACTGCATCATCATCTGCCGGTGCGAGGTGTGTGCTTCCAAGCAGGGCCTCCTGACGGCCGGCGCCGACGCCATCGGCCAGGGAATCGGTTTCGGCCTGGGATTGTCCAGCATCGCGGTGGTACGCGAACTGCTGGGAACGGGAGCCTTGGGCGGGGTGGCCGTGCTGCCCGCCGCCTGGCCCCAATGGGTGATCATGGTGCTGCCGCCGGGCGCCTTTTTAACCTTCGGTCTGCTGTTGGGCCTGATCAACTGGTTCCAGCAGCGCCAATCCGCAAAAAGATGACGACAGGAACCATAGTGCTCAACTTTGAACGCTAAGACGGGGATCCGAAGCCAGTGAGTTATCTAATCGACATATTCTTAATCGCCATCACGGCTGCCCTGATCAACAACTACGTGCTCTACTATTTCGTGGGCATCTGCCCGTTCATCGGCGTGTCGCGTCAGGTGGACATGGCCGTGGGCATGGGCGCCGCCGTGGTCTTCGTCATGACCATCGCCGTGTTTCTCAGCTGGACCATCACCTATTTCGTGCTGATGCCCGGCGCGCTGGTGACCACATGGGTGGCGCAATTCTTCGTCTCCGCGGAAAGGGCCGCCCAGATCGATCTGACCATTCTATCGTATATCGTCTATATCTTCGCCATCGCCTCGTCGGTCCAGTTGGTGGAGATGTATGTGCGCAAATTCTATCCGCCGCTCTACAAATCCTTCGGCGTCTTCCTGCCGCTGATCACGACCAACTGCGCCATTCTCTTCGCCTGCCTGGCGGTGATGACCCATATCGTCGGCGTGGATAATCCCGCCGAAATCTGGGACCTGGGACGGGCGTTGACCCTGGGCATTTTCGGCGGCCTGGGGTTCACCATCGCCATCGTGATCATGGCCGGAATCCGGGAAGAACTCGATATGTGCGACATACCGGAACCCTTCAAGGGGGCGGCCATTACCTTGATCATCGGCGGGATTCTGGCCATGGCCTTCATGGGATTCACCGGCGTGGACAACGGCATCCGGGCGGCCCTGGGAGGCTAGGCGCAATAGAGGAGTTCAACATTTCATGGAGGACCAATGACCTGGGTAACCATCAGCCTGTCCGCCGGCACCATGTTCGTCATGGCGGTGGTGCTCTCTTATATCCTTGGATGGGCCAGCAAGAAATTCTATGTGGAAGAAGACCCGCGGGTCTCCGCCATTAACGAAATCCTGCCCGGCGCCAACTGCGGCGGTTGCGGCTATGTGGGATGCGGCGATTATGCCGAGGCCGTCGCCCTGCAGGACGAAGTGGTCACCAAATGCACCGTGGGCGGCGAAAGCTGCGCCCAGGCCGTCGCGCAGGTAATGGGAGTGGAACTCGGAGAAACCCTTCCCTGGCGGCCCATCGTCCATTGCGCCGCCCATTATGACGACCGGCTCAAACGCTTCGCGTACATCGGCGACAGGACCTGCATGGCCGCCAACCTGGTGACCAACGTCCAGGGCTGCACCTATGGTTGTCTGGGTTTCGGAGATTGCTCCAGGGCCTGCAACTTCGACGCATTGCACGTGGTGGACGGACTGGCCACGGTGGATTATGACAAATGCGTCGGCTGTGGCGCCTGCACCAAGGTCTGCCCCCGCAATATCGTCAGCCTCACGCCATTCAAGTCGGAACGCATGCTGGCCGTAACCTGTTCCAACAAGGACAAAGGCAAGGACGTCACCTCCGTGTGCAACGTGGGCTGCATCGGCTGCGGACTCTGTGCCCGCAAATCCAACCTCTTCACCATGAAAGACAATCTGTCCACCATCGACTACGACGCCTACACGCCCGAATGCACCCTGGAAACCCTGGAAGCCTGCGAAAAATGCAAGCGCTCCCGGATCGTGTTCGTGGGCAAGCCCTCCGCGAAGGACCTGGAAAAAACGAAGGATATGACCGCACCGGAATTGGTGGAGCCCGATTTCAAGACCACCGTGGACGACACGGAATGGCGGGGATAGCCACACCTTCCTGCGCCCGATGACCTTCGAGCGATCCTGGGCGGTCCATAATTGCGAAACCCCCGCAGATTGGCCGGCGACATCGCGGCCCGTCAGACAAGGTGGCGGGTGGTGGTCACGCCGAGGGAATCATAGATCTGACGGGTGGCACCGGATTTGTTCAGGGTATACAGATGAATGCCCCTGACATTGTGGTCGATGAGATCGCGCACCTGCTCCGTGGCCCAGTGGACCCCGACCTTTCTCATGCCCGCCTCGTTTTCGGCGCGTTGCAGGGCCTTGATGAAGCGTGCCGGAAAGCGGGTACCCGCCGATACCTGCGCCATCCGCTGCATTAAATTCATCGAGGTGACCGGTGCGATGCCGGCCACGATGGGCACCCGGATACCGGCCAGTTCGCACCGTTCGCAGAAATCATAGAACTCGTTGTTGTCGAAAAACAGCTGGGTGCAGATGTAATCTGCGCCCGCATCGACCTTGGCCTTGAGATAATCCATTTCCAGCAGGCGGTTGGGGGTCTCCGGATGGCCTTCGGGATAACCGGCCACGCCGATCCCCATCTGCGGATAGTGTTTGCGGATGAACGTCACCAGCTCGACGGCATAGCCAAAGCCCCCCGGGACCGGTTCAAACGCCTGCCCCTTGGGTGGATCCCCCCGCAGGGCCAGGATATTCTCGATGCCGCTTTCCGTATAGGTATCGAGTATCGATCGGATTTCGTCCCGTGTGGAGCCGACACAGGTCAGATGGGAGACCACGGTCATATTGGTCTCCTTTTGAATCCGGACCACCAGGTCGTGGGTCAGGTCGCGGGTGGAGCCGCCGGCTCCATAGGTGACGCTCACATAGGCCAGTTCGAGGGGCGATAGATCGCCGATGGTGGCAAATAGCTGATCGGAAGCCTCCTGGGATTTCGGAGGAAATAGCTCGAAACTGTATGCAATGGAATTGCTCTTGAAGATCCTTGCAATATGCATGTCTTACACTCCTTAGCATTGAAAAAGATTACCAAAAGTGGAGCTAACCGATACCATATCAAGGCCATACGCACAACGGCTGTCCGTCCAAATTTTGCCGGCAGCTTCACCATCATGAATTTACCTTGACAACGATACCGGCCTTCTAGAAATATTCCCAGCCATGCAGAAAGCATTCTCCGGGAAAAAGCGGCTGTCGGCACGAATCATCATGCACAGTGCGGTCTTATCCGCCCGGCTCTCCCTGTTCGCCTTCGTCCTGTTCATTTTCGGCGGCCCCTTCGACCTGGTCGAAATACGCCTGTCACCTTCCGATTGGCTCGTCTGGGACGCACTGCTCTCATTTTTGTTTTTTATTCAACACAGCGGGATGGTCCGACGAAGTTTCCGTGCCAGGATGGGGAAACGAATTCCCGAGGATTACCACGGGGCGGTCTACACCCTGGCATCGGGCCTCGCGCTGGTCCTGGTGGTGGTATTCTGGCAATCTTCCGGTCCTCCCCTGGTCGATCTTCGCGGGCCCTTGCGCTGGCTGGCCAGGGGAGTGTTTTTCGCCGCCGCGGCGGGCATCGGCTGGGGCTATTTGTCCCTCCGGGGGTTCGACCCCTATGGAATCGGCCCCATCAAAGCAAGGCTCTCCGGCACGCCTTTGCAGCCCCAATCCTTGACACTTCGAGGCCCATATCTCTGGGTGCGCCACCCGCTCTATTTCTTCATTCTGTTGATGCTGTGGTCCTGCCCCGCCGTTGCCGCGGACCGTCTGTTCTTCAACCTGCTGTGGACCGGCTGGATCCTTGCCGGAGCCGTGCTGGAAGAAAAGGATTTGCTGGCCGAGTTCGGCGACGGCTACCGCGAGTACCAGAAAGCGGTCCCCATGCTGGTTCCCTGGAAAGTATTTCGGCCGAAATCCTAAGGGTTCGCGGAAAAATTAAAATTACCTGTTCAGGCGTGTTGGAACGCAGGCCATCCGGCCTGGTGGAATTCGCGGCAGAGATGGGGCCGTCCGGCCAAATTCAACTTTTATGGACGGAGTCCCGGATGGCACTCAGCAATTCCAAGGTCGCAGCGTCCTTGTTGCGATAGTCCGCTGCGCCGGCATCGCGCATGGCCTGTGCGCTGTCGTCGTCGTCGTGCACGGACAGGCCGATAATCCGGATATCGGAGGACTCCCGATGGATCACCCGGGTGGCTTCTATGCCGTCGACTTCCGGCATACGCAAATCCATGAGAATCACGTCGGGTTTCAGTTGGCGCGCCAGGTCGATGGCCTCCCGGCCGTTCCGGGCCTGGCCCACGACCTCCAGGTCCTCTTCCCGGTCGACCATGTGGGCCAGGGCATTGCGAAATACGGTGTGATCGTCGACAACCAGGACCCGAAACGGGGCGTTCCCATTATCCGGAGTCGATTGCGTCCCGATTGTCTCCACGGCCCCGCCGATACCGAGTCTGCAGGACTGGGACCGGGAGGCGGGCCGCAACGGTACGGTCAATGCAAAGCGGCTGCCTTCTCCCGACGCACTCTGGATTTGCAGAGAACCTCCGATCAATTCGATCCGTTCGCGGATGCTGAACAGCCCGAAGCCGCAGTCGGGATCGTCCACCGGTTTGAGCCCGTCGACATCGAATCCCATGCCATCGTCGCTGACGTCGATCCGTATCGTGGAGCCGTCGATTGGTTCCAGGCACACCTTGGCATGGGCCACCCCGGCATGTTTGACGCAATTGAAAAGCAATTCACGTATCGCTTCGAATACGATGATTTTGACATCCTCGGGCAGTACCGGCCTGGCTTTCAAGTCTAGATCGACACGGAGGTCGTGCTTGTCCTCCATCCAGGCGGCCAGCCACTCCAATCCGGCCGCCAGTCCGCGGTTGGACAGAACCGGCGGACTCAGTTCCGCGCTCAGGGAACGGGAGATCTGGATGGACTCCACGAGCAGGTCGTTGATATCGTCGGCCGCCGATTTGAGCTCCCCGGTTTCGATCCGGCCGGCCAGGTTGTTCACCTGCAGCTTGGCGATGGCCAGGTGCTGCTGAAGACCGTCGTGCAGGATCTTGGAAAGCTGCCGGCGCTGTCGATGCTCGGCCATGGCCAACTCGCCGGCCAGGGCCCTGAGTTGGTTGGCCCGGGCGGCCAGCTGCTCGTTGGCCCCCTTCAAGGCTTCGATGGTTTGGGCCAGGTCTTCGGTGCGGTCCCTGATCTTGCGTTCCAGATCTTCATTGGTCCGGCGCAGTTCCTCCTCCGCCTGGGTGCGTGCCGCCACCTGCTCCTGCAATTGGTCCACCAGGTTCTCAAGCCTGTTCTTCTGGTCGGCCAGTTCGGCTTTCTGGGCATCCAGCGCCAGAAACACCCGGACTTTGGACAGCAGGATCTCCGGATTGAACGGCTTGGTGATGAAGTCCACCGCGCCGGAGGAGTAGCCCTTGAAAATGTAGGGATCGTCGTAGTAGACCGCCGACAGAAAAATAATGGGCACATGGTGGGTGCGCTGGTCGCCGCGCAGCAGACCGGCCAATTCATAACCATCCATGTCCGGCATCTGAACGTCCAGGATGGCCAGGGCGAAATCGTGGTTCAGGCTGACCCGCAGGGCCTCGGCACCGCCGGCGGCGTTGACGATCTCGACCTCCAGGTCGCCGAGGACCTTCCGGAGGGCCAGCAGGTTGCTCTCTTTATCGTCGACAATCAGGATCTTGGCCATGACTTTCGCTTTCCCGCCCGGATGGCTGCGACGGTCCGGGGCTTCCCAACTCGCACAGCAACCGGCCGATCCCGTCGATGTCCAGGATGTAATCCACCTGGGTCCGCTCCAATGCCGCCGCGGGCATGGCCGGATATTCGGCGGTATGCGGATCCTGAACGATGGCCAGTCCCTGTTTTTCCTTGATGCGGTTCAATCCGGCCGCGCCGTCGCTGCTGGCACCCGTGAGGATCATTCCGATGAGATCGGCGCCATACGCTTCGGCGGCCGTTTCGAACAGCATGTCGATGGAGGGCCGTGAGAAATTGACCTTCTCGTCGATGCACAGGGAAAACGTACGGTCCTTCTCGATCAGAAGATGATAATTGGCCGGCGCCAGGTAGACCACGCCGCCTTTGACGGGCTCCTTCTCTTCTGCCTCCTTGACCGGCAGCGGGCAGATCCGGTCCAGGTCCGCCACCAGAAAGTCATCCTGCAGGGGATGCAGGTGCTGGACGATCACCACGGCCGGCCCGAACTCCGGCGCGATGATCCCCAACAGGGACTTCAGGGCGGCCAGGCCGCCGGCGGAGACGCCGCCCACCACCGCCTGATAAATGCGTGGCTTCAAGGATTGGCCTTTTGATAGATTTTCCATTTGCCGCTCAATGACTTGAAATGGTCTGCAACCTGGGTGAACTGAATGGTTTCCTTGCTGCCCAGGGCGAGAATGCCGCCGTGCACCAGGCTTTCATGGAAAAGTCGCAGGACCCGATCCTGCAAGGTCTTGTCGAAATAGATGAGCACGTTGCGGCAGACGACCAGATGCATTTCGCTGAAAACACCATCAGCTACCAGATTGTGATTGGCAAAGGCAATGTTTTTCTTGAGTGCGTTGTCCAGAATCGCCGCATCGTATCCCGTACGGAAATATTGGGCAAAGGTGCCCCTGCCCCCGGAGCGCTGGTAGTTCGCCGCATACTCCTTCATTTTTTCCAGGGGGTAGATTCCTTCCCGGGCTTTGTCCAGGGCCCGTTCATTGAAGTCCGTGGCGAAAATAGTGACGCGCTCGTAAAAACCTTCCTCCTTCAGGACGATGGCCAGCGAGTAGACCTCCTCGCCCGTGGCGCAGCCGGCATGCCAGATCCTGACGAAGGGATAGGTCTTCAGGTAGGGGATGATCTGCTCCCGCAAGGTCCGGAAGAACTCCGGATCCCGAAACATTTCGGATACCGTTACCGAAAGACCGTAGACCATCTTCGCGCCGAATGCAGGATCGCGCAACAAAGACGGAATCATGGCGCCGATGGAGGCGGACTCGGTCTGGGCGGCCATTTCCCGGATGCGCCTTTTCAGGGAAGCCCGGGAATAGTTTCTGAAATCGTAGCCGTAGCGCTTGTGAATCGCATTCAGAAGCAAATCCACTTCGATCTCTTCGATCTCTTCGTCAATCATGGACGGTCATCCTCGAAACATTTCCCCAATGTTGCAAAAGTCGGAGGGCATCAGAGCCAAGGCGCCGGGGGTGAAGCCGTAGTTAAGCTACTGCGAACCCCCGGCAACGCCGGATCTGGAGCCCTCCGGCTTTCCCGAAGGGGAAAAAAGATGGCATATAATAGACCCGATCCTACAGTGGACCTGGGGTTGATTGTTGGAAGTAGCTCCGGATCTGGCCATTGTTTAACAATCATGACGGATTATTCATCTTTTGCCATCTTTTTAATGCAGCGTTGGGGTTTTGGTGATGGGTCAGAGGACACACTCCCTTCGGTAAAGCCATACCCGCAGCGTGGAGAGGAGCCGTTCCATATCCACGGGCTTGGTAAGATAGTCATTGGCGCCCGCCTCGATGCACTTGTCGCAGTCTTCTTTCATCGCCTTGGCGGTCAAAGCGATGATCGGCAGGTCATAATAACGGGGCTGCTTGCGGATCTCCCGGGCGGTCTGGTAGCCGTCCATCACCGGCATCATGATATCCAGGAGCACCAGGGCGATCTCCGGCTGGCGCTCCAGGAGGGCCAGGGCCTTCTGCCCGTCCTCGGCCTTGAGCACGTTCAAGCCCTTCTCGGACAGGATCTTGGACAGGGCGAACAGGTTGCGCATGTCGTCATCCACCAGCAGGATGGTCTTGTCTGAAAAAATCGCATCCCGCTGGTGCAGGTTAATGATCAGTTCCCTCCTGGCTTCGGGCATGGTGCTGACGGTCTTGTGCAGAAACAGGCTGACCTCGTCCAACAGCCGTTCCTCGGATTTGACGCCTTTGACGATGATGGTTTCGGCATGCTTGCGCAGGGCCATCTCCTCTTCCCGGGTAAGGTCCTTGCCGGTGTAGACGATCACCGGCGGCCTGTCCGCATCCTGGACGTCGCGCATGCGCTCCAACAACTCGAAACCGCTCATATCCGGCAGACCCAGGTCCAGAATCATGCAGTCGAAGCGTCTTTCCTCCAGCGCGGCCAAGGCCGACGCGCCGTTGTCCACCTCCACGATATTGAGGTCGGAATCGCCGATCAGCTTGACGACCCCCCGGCGCAGTTCGGCATTGTCTTCCACCAGGAGCAGATCCTTGATCTTCTTCTCCACCACTTCCGCGATGCTATCGAATACTTCCTCCAGATCCTCCCGGTTGGCGGGCTTGGTGGTAAATCCGATGGCGCCTCCCTGCAGGTTCTCCAGGGACGTTTCTTCCACCGAAATGATATGCACCGGGATATGCCGGGTGGCCGGATTTCTCTTCAATGTCCGCAGCACCGTGCAGCCGCTCATGCCGGGCAGACGGATGTCCAGGATGACGGCCTCGGGAAGATAATTTTCGGTCAGGACCAGGCCCTCCTCGCCGCTGCCCGAAACGATCCCCTTGAAGCCTTTGGCACGACACTGGTCGAGCAGAATTTTGGCGAATCCGGCATCATCTTCGATGATCATGATGATCCGATCACCGGATCCGACCTTCGCGCGGTCGTCGTCGATGGTCCGGAGCGGCTTCACCGGCACGTATTCGGGAAAGACTTCGACATTCCGCCGAATTGATGCCTGCGGGCTCGGACCCGCAGCCGAATCCGCGTCCGTGGTCAAACCCGAAGCGGCAGGAGCATGTTCCAACGGCAGATAGAGGGTGAATGTGGAACCATCTCCGGGTCTGCTGGCGAGTTGGATTTCACCTCCCAGCAGTTTGGCCAGTTCCCGGGCGATGGAGAGTCCCAGGCCGGTGCCGCCGTATTTTCTGGCGGTGCTGCCGTCGACTTGTTGAAAGGCTTCGAATATCTGCAGTTGCTTCTCTTCGGGGATGCCGATGCCGGTATCCGTGACGCGGACAGCCATGCAACGATCGATTTTCAACCCTTTTGCGGAGAGGTTCGCTCCGGGCGCGGGAGCTTGGAAGACCACCGATACCGAACCCTGCTCGGTATATTTTACGGCATTGGAGACCAGGTTGTTGAGGATCTGCTGCAGGCGCTGGCCGTCGGTCCGGATGGTCGCCGGCAGGGTGTCCTCTATGGTGATATCGAGGCGCAGACCCTTTTGGGCGGCCAGTCGCCCGAAACTCTGCCGGAGATCATCGGCCGCCTCGGCAAGCCGCACATCGTCGATCTGCAGGGTCATTCGGCCGGCTTCGATCTTGGACAGGTCCAGCACCTCGTTGATCAATTGCAATAGTTCCATGCCGCTTTTGTGGATCACGCCGGCCGATTCCATCTGGTCGTCGTCCAGGTTGCCCTTGGCATTCTCCTCCAGGTCCCTGGAGAGCAGCAGGAGGCTGTTCAGCGGCGTCCGCAGTTCATGGGACATGTTGGCCAGGAATTCCGATTTATACCTGCTGGTCACTTCCAACTGGCGGGCCCGTTGCTCCAGTTCGCGACGAACCTCTTCCAGCGCCTGGTTCTTGCTGGCGATGAGCCCTTTCTGTTCCTCCAGGTATTCGTTTTTCTCTTCCAGTTCCTCGTTGATGGTTCTGAGTTCCTCCCGCTGCTCCTTCAACTGCTCTTCGGACCGGCGCAGAGAATGGGTCTGTCCTTCCAGTTCCTCGTTGGCCACCCGCAGTTCCTCCTCCTGAACCTGCAGCTGCCGGGCCTGCTCCTGGGTCTGCTCCAGAAGCGCCTTGCGTTTGGCCTGGCTCTGGACACTGTGCACGGCGATGGCGGCGATGGCGGCGGTGTCGCGCAAAAAGTCTAGTTTGGCCTCGGAAAAAGATTCGAGGGTGCCCAACTCCATCAAGCCCTGGATCTCGTTCTCGAAGAGCAACGGTACGGCGACGATCTGCCGGGGAGGCGTGTCTCCCAGGGCGGAGCTCACCCGCAGGTAATCTTCGGGAATGCGATCGAGGCAGAGGATCTCCTTATCCATAGCGGCCTGTCCGGACACCCCCTGTCCCACGGCCACCGTCATGGGCGGTCCGCCATCGGTTCCGACGGCGTAGGTCCCCTGCAGGGCCAGCGACGCATCTTCCGTCATGACATATAAGGTGCCGATCTGGGCCTGGAGATGGTGGGCGAAAAACCGGAGCATTTCCTCCGCCAGCACCTTGAGATCGCTCTGGCCCACGATAATCCGGTTCAATTCGTTCTTTCCGTTCTTGATCCAATCCTGATAATCCCGCTGCGCCTTGGAGTCCTGCAGGGCCGCGGTCATCCGATGGATGGCATTGCTCAAGTGGTCGTCGGGACCGTACACCTCGACGCTGCGGCTCAAATCGCCGGCCGCGATGGCGGAGGCCACCTCGGCCTTGTCGCGCAGGCCGTGCTGCATCAAGCGGAACGATTCTGCCAGCGCGCCGATTTCGTCCTCCTGATCGATTTCCACCTCGTGCGCCAGGTCGCCCCTGGAAATATCCTGCATGCGCGCCACGATGAGTTTCAGCGAGGGGGTGATGCTCTGGGTGATAAACCAGGCGATGACCAGGCTCAAGATCAGGGTGGCGCCCAGATGAACGGCCAGGACCTTCCGCGAGCCGGTCAGACGCCGGTGGGCAGCGTTCAGAAAGGTGCGCGCCTTGCCCGAGGCGTAATCGATCATGACCTGGAGCTTGGCCTTCAGTTCCGTCGTCTGTGTCAACCAGGACTGGTATTGCGCCTTGTCCAATCTGTCTTTTCGTCCGGCGATGATCGAGCCGAACTCCTGATCGAGCCTTTTCCGCCAAGCGGTGAAAGCCGCCTGGGCGACCACGACGTCATTCTTGTCGCCCAGGTACCGTTCCGTCACCAGTTCGAAATTCTCCAGAACACGCACCGTCGCCGCATCGATGCCGCGGCGCACGTCCTCCAGCTCCGCCGCATCGCTGACGTACAGGAGCTGCTGGATTGCATCGTGCATCTGGTCGATCTCCGAACGGATATTGCGCATGGTGTAGCCCACCGTGAGCGGATGATCGTAGATCTTGTTCACCAGGCCGGCCAGCATGTTCATCTGATACATGGCCATGGCGCCCAGTGCGAGGACCTGGACGATCACCAGAAAAAATCCGATGGCCAGCCTGGTGCCGATTTTGAAATTTCCCATTTTCATGAATCGGTATCCACCTCCCTTTTCCCCCTGAACACGCAAAAAACAAGCGGGCGCCGAACCGACTCCCGAGAACCACCGCCACGCCCGTGGAAAAATCATGACGGATTCCATCTTGCGCCAAACGGCCCGCGATTGTCAATCCAGGCAGATTTTTCAACGGCCTTATTTGCCTGTATCAGGGATGGGACCTTGCAGATGGTTTCTACTCCCCCCGGATCATCACCAGCAACATCTTGAACTTCCGCTCCGCGTGCAGGGCATGGGGCACGTTGGCCGGCATCACCAGCATCTGGCCGGCGTGCACCGTCCGGGTACGGCCTCCCAGGGTGATCTCCGCCTGGCCGTCGATGATCTGGACGACCGCATCGAAGGGAGCCGTATGCTCGCTCAGCCCCTGCCCGGCATCGAAGGCGAACAGCGTGATGTTGCCGATCTCTTTTTTCAGTAATGTCTTGCTGACGACCGATCCGTCGGCATACGCCACATGGTCGTTCAGCACGAAAGCCTCTCCTTTGGGCGTCGATGCTGTGGTGTTCATGTAGACCTCCTTTTCCATATGCTCAATATTGGGAATTCCGCTGTTTCATGCAACCATCTAATTGATTTCTTCCGGGATTTTCAGGGTCCGGCGCACGACTTCCTATTCGCTGGTCGATTCAAACGGCGCTTCATCCTCGATGCGGTGGCCCGCAACGACGGGAACTGGGCCGCCGCCGCCAGGCAGCTGGGCATCCATCGCAGCAACCTGCACAAGCTGGCCCGCCGGCTGGGCATAAAATGAAGGAACGACGCCATTCCGTTGGGCAGGTCATTCGCGATTCGGAGAGGCGTAACATACTCTCATCGGCAATCTCACCATTCCACAAACCGGCCAATAATTATAATATTTCGCCAACAAACTCTTGATAAATCAAATTTATTACCTTATATAATAGTACATTATGAAAATTCGCCAACCGGCCAACAAACCGGCCAAAAACACCCGCCATCCACTGACGCCGCTTTTGCCCGGCCAGCGGAACCGCGGACCGCTACGGGACCTGGCCCAGGAGGTCATTACCGCCTCGGCCCGGCTGGAAGGTAGGGTTGCGCAGGAGACCGCCGCGGTACTCGGCGATCGGTTGCGGCTGCTCAACAGCTATTACAGCAACCTCATCGAAGGCCACAAGACCACCATCCCCGATATCGAATCGGCGCTGCAGAACCGATTCGATCCGGATCCGGAAAAGAAATACGCCCAGGAGCTGTGTGCCGCCCATGTGAAGGTGGAAAGAGAGTTCATGCGGCATCTGGATGCCCGGCCCGGCCCCAATATTTGCGACGGGCAGTTCCTGTGCGCCCTGCACGCCGCCTTTTATGCCCGACTTCCGGAGGAGCATCTCTATACGCATACGGGAGAGGGCTTCACCCATTTCCCGGTCCGTCCGGGCCGGTTGCGCGATGTGGATGTATCGGTGGACGGACGGTCCCTGCACGGCCCCCATTGCGAAGACCTTCCGGAATTGCTCTCCTCCTTCGCCAGGGCCTATGCGCCGCGGCGCTGGCATGGGGATGACCGGCTCATCGCCATGGCCACCAGCCACCACCGGTTGACCTGGCTCCATCCCTTCCGGGACGGAAACGGCCGCGTGGCCCGCCTTTTCTCCGGCCTGTATCTGGCGGCTTCGGGAATCAATACCGGCAATTTGTGGTCTTTGTCCCGGGGGCTGTCCCGCAACAAGAGACAATATATGTTCGAGCTGTGGGCCACCGACTCGCCGGACGGGGATGGCCGCCACCATTTCGACGAAGACCTGCTGGCCGATTTTTGCGAATACTTTCTTCGCATCTGCCTGGACCAGATCGGCTTCATGGAAAATTTGTTGCGGCTGGACCAGATCGAGACCCGCATCGACTGGTATGTGCAAAGCCGGAATCGGCAAAGCGCTCCTTCCATTCATCCGGAGGCGGCCAGGTTGTTGCGGGCGGTGTTCATGCGCGGTTCGATCGCCAGGGGCAAGGCGCCCGGGATTCTCAATATGAGCGCGCGCAGCGCCAGGAGGGTGGTCAGCGGATTGTTGGAGGAAGGGCTGCTGCAATCGGAAAGCCACCGGGCGCCGCTGACCATCGGGCTTCCCCTCGGGGCGCTGCCGTTCTACTTCCCCGACCTCTACGATCCATCGGTCATCGGCGAGGAATACACTCCTGCGGGTGATTCGAATATCTCCTGACCGCTTTATCCAACATAAGGGTTCACTCTGCCGTTGCAAAAGTCGGAGGGCTTCAGAGCCAAGGCGCCAAGGGCGCAGCCGTAGTCAATCTACTGCAAGCCCTTGGCAACGCCGTTACTTACGTCCTCCGGCTTTCCCGAAGGGGAAAAAAGATGGCATATAATCGGCCCGATCCTCCAGTGGACTGGTGATTGATTGTTAGTTTCGGCACCAGATATGGCCTTGGTTCAAGGTTCATTAGGGTTTATTGCCCTTTTGCCATCTTTTTTATGCAACGTCAGGGATGAATCGGTCCATCTTTGGGGCCGCGGCCATCAGGCGCCTGGCATCCGCCGAATCCGGAACCATCAATTCGAAATCGGAGAATTCGAAGCCGGGCGCCACCGAGCAACCCACGAGGACCGTATCCCCCGCAGGCTCCGCCGCCTGCCACATATCCGCCGGTATGACGTGGCAAAAACAATTGCCGCCGGCCGACAGGGTGATGCGCCGGGGCGGGGCTGTGGAGCCGTCCCAGAGGTACAGGTGGAGCCCGGTTCCCCGGTAGAGGTTCCAGATCTCCTCCGAAGCCACTCGATGAAACTTGCTGACTTCCCCCGGCCCCAGGGAGAAGTAGATATGGGTCACGGCGGACCGGGCGGTGCCCTCCCGGGTGAACACCGTCTTCGCGGATCTGAATACCTCACGGAACCTGCCGCCTTCCGGGTGCACCTGCAGATCTTGGGCCTTCATATGTTCACCTGGTTTGGACATTCCCATTCGTCATTCGATGATCTTGAGAATCCTGGGTTCGTTGCGGGGGGGCGCCGGCGGGATCCGACGGGGGTACCCCACGATGATGGGGGCGACGATTCGATATCCTTCGGGAACACCGATGGACGCCAGCAGCCCGGGATCCCGGATCTCCCGGCCCAGCCCGATCCAGCAGGTCCCCAGTCCTCTGGATGCGGCCGAGAACATGAAATAGGCGGCGGCCAGGCTCGCATCGAAGGCCAGGGAGGAGATGCGCGGATCGCCCACGATATAGACCAGTGCGGGCGCGTTGTGAAAGATATTGAAGGACTCCTCTTCGAGCTGGGCCAGATAGGACGCGACGGGCGACTTCGGCTGATTCCGGATTCCGGCGACGACGTTTCGTCTGGCCTCGTCCGACAGGGTCCGGATCATCTCCTTGTCCAGCACGGCGATGAATTGCCACGGCTGGTTGTTGGCCGCGCTAGGCGCCATGCAACTGTCATGAATCATTTGGATAATCAGCGACTTGGGAACCGGCTGGTCCAGAAAATCCCGGATGGACCGCCGCTGCTCCATCAATTGTTCGAATTCCGACATCTGCTCTCCGATCGATTTACATGTACAAATCGTACCTGATTTGTGCTATTTTCCGATGAAACCGTCTCGCTTCGATCCACATAACCGGCACGAGAACCCTTCCCAGGAGGCAAAATGAAGACTGTCAAAGTTTGGGATCTTTTCGTCCGTCTGTTTCATTGGTCACTGGTGGCCGGGATCATCTCCCAGGTGGCAACGGCCGAGCAATTCAAGAACGTTCATGCCATTGTCGGCTACATCATCGTCGTCCTCTTGCTTCTCCGCATCATCTGGGGTTTCGTGGGATCCGAACATGCCCGGTTCAAAGACTTCATCTACCCCCCGGCCGCTATCCTCGCCTATTTGAAAGGCCTGATTCGACGCAGGCCCGGCCATTATATCGGCCACAACCCGGCGGGCGGTGCCATGGTATGCGCCCTGCTGTTCTTTTTGACCCTCGCCACGCTGGCCGGGCTGAAGACCCTGGGCGCCGACGGCAAGGGACCGCTGGCCGGCCGCGCACCCGACCTCACGACCCGGGCGTGGTCCGATGACCATCCGGACAGCGACGAAGGCGAATCATCCCGCCGGGCTGCCATGGGGGAAGAAGCGAATCCGGCACGTTCTTCCGGCGGAAACCGCGCCCGGGCCCATTTCTGGAAAGAAATTCATGAAACCCTGGTGGGCATCACCCTGTTCCTCGTCGCCCTCCATATCTGCGGTGTGCTCGCCTCCAGCTATGTCCACCGGGAAAACCTCATTCTGGCGATGATTACCGGCAGGAAAAAAATCACGTAAGATCGCTGCCATCATCAGGATTTCCGGATCACATCGTCCAGGATGGAAAAGTTCTGTGTCCGGTTGAACCGTTCCAGCGGTTCGATCATCCATTCATTGTCGGGCTTCAGGAAGGAGCCCCCGGGGAGGGCCAACCCTTCGTCGGAAAGCCCGATGAAAATCGTCAGTTTTTCATCCCTGGCCGCCCGGGCTGCCCGGGCCACGTCTTCCAGCCGGGGCGGGAAGTAATCGCCTGCCAGGAATGCGCTCTCGAGAGCCGTGCCGGTGGCCGCATAGGTGGGGTTCAGATGCATATTCATCTGAGTACCCACGTTGTTCGCCACATCGCTCAAATAGGCGATGGATTGCCGGATGTCCTCCACGGCTTCCGCATCGCTCATCCCCGGTACCGGTTTCTGCATGAAATAGCATTTCAGCGAGAAGTTATAGGATGCCAGTTTCTGGGCCAGCGATTCGAAGATGTCCAGCGTCAGGCCCTTGTCAAAAACATCGTTGCGGATATGGTCGTCGAAAGCCTCGAATCCGATGGCGATTTCCAGGCCGGTAGGCGTCTCGCCTTCGGCCAGGGCACGGGAGACAAACTCCAGCTCCGCCAGATCCACGTACTCCGCACGTGATTCCATGCACAGCGCGGATAGATTGGGCAAATGCAGGTTGAGCATGGCGATGAGGTACATCAGGGCGGCGGAAGAGAAGGTGTCTTCATCCAATACCGATCCATTGTTGCTCACGATCACCTTCCGGATTTCATGGGAACGGCTTTTGACAAGGGGATCGGCAAAGAGATGATCCACCTGCTTCATCAGAAACCGGAAGTCGACATGCTCCTGGGATACCTTCGAGGGCAGATTGCAGCCCAGGCACCGCGACCAGCGGCAGGCCTGAGTATAGAAGACGACAAACAGGATCAATCCTTCCTCCGATGATTGAAACCACATCTGGGCCGGTCGAGATGGATCATGGGATTGATCGAAGCCGTACGTCTTGCCCGCCTTTTTGTTTCCGTATGCGATCTGACGTTTCACGGTATCGCCAATGGGCATTTCACTGTTCTCCTCAACCGGCTTTCCCGCCGGGTTTGCGGACTTCGGCGAGGGTGATGAACGAGTCTTGATGTCTCAGGTTGAACTCTTCCGCCTTCTGCAGATACTGGGGGTCGAATCCCGCGGAACGGATATCCTGGATCAACCTTCCGAACTCCGCCGTGGTTTTTACCTGGGTGGAGGTCGCGGTGGTGCGATCCAGCGGGTAGTCGGCTACAATCCGGGCGCCTTTTACCATGCCGGACGCATGATCCTGTTCGTGGGTATAATATTGCGAAAGCACGAGGATGCGCGTTCCCAGGAAGACGGCCTCTTCCAGGTCATGGGTGACGAAGAATATGGTCATCCTGTGGGATTCCCACAATTGCAGGATCAACATCTGCATCATCTCCCGGGTACCCGGATCCAGAGCTCCGAAAGGCTCGTCCATGAGCAGGATTCTGGGCTTCATGATCAAGGCCTGGGCAATGGCCACCCGTTGCTGCATGCCTCCGGAAAGCTGGTGGGGATACTTGTGGGCATGATCGTCCAGCTGAACGCTTTGCAGATAGCGCATGGCCTCTTCGCGGTTAGCCTTTCTGGCCTTCAGCGACTCCGGGAATGAAAGCGACAATTGCTTGCCCAGAAGAATGTTGTTCAAAATAGTCAGGTGCGGGAAGAGCGAATAGCGCTGGTAGACGATGCCACGATCCGGACCCGGATAACCGATGGGCCTGCCCTGCATCAGCAAGTTTCCGCCGGTCACCTGCTCCTGCCCCAGAATGAGCCGCAGCAAGGTGGATTTCCCGCAACCACTGGGTCCCACCACCGTACAGAACTCTCCTTCCCTGACGGCCAGGTCGATATCGTTGAGAACCGTTTTCCGGCCGTAGCGTTTGGAAACGTCTTCGAGGAAGAGAAGATAGTCGTTTTTCCTGCTCATGTCTGCGGACATGCTATCCCCAATGTTGCAAAAGTCGGAGGGCTTCAGAACCAAGGCGCCAAGGGCGCAGCCGTAGTCAACCTACTGCAAGCCCTTGGCAACGCCGGATCTTAAGTCCTCCGGCTTTCCCGTAGGGTAAAAAAGAT
>JBNKDU010000205.1:0-32947 GCA_050288425.1 Desulfobacteraceae bacterium
GGGTAATTGGACTGATTAGCAAAATAACAATTTGACATTTAGCAAATCCTATCGTACTTGTGAACATAAGTTCACTCAGGTTCCTGCCTCCAATTGCTTGACGTAGTTTTCAATAGGGTTTTTTTATAAGTTTATTTAGCGCTTTTTTGGCAAATATGTCAATGAAATAATTGACAATTATTAATTTCAGGCCTTTGGGAGATGAATTATGCGCGATGACACGGTTACGGCTGATGGTTTATGCGTTTCAGACAATTGCCCGCCATACATACGAAGTCCCCGCCTTCTTGATCAGATGCGTAATGTAATTCGCTGCAAACATTACAGTATTCGAACGGAACAAAGCTATGTCGACTGGGTGAGGCGATTCATATATTTTCATAATAAACAGCACCCCAAGGACCTGGGGGAGACACATATCAGCGAATTCTTGACCCACTTGGCTGTGCAAAGAAAGGTGGCCAGTTCCACCCAGAACCAGGCGCTTTGCGCGTTGGTATTTCTGTATCGGGACGTTTTAAAGCGGGACATCGGTGAGTTTGAGAACCTGATCCGGGCCAAGAAACCAAAGAGATTACCGGTGGTTTTTACAAGAGATGAGGTAAAACAACTTTTATTGCAGCTAACCGGCAAGACTTGGCTCATGGGGCAATTGATCTACGGGTCCGGCCTGAGAATCATGGAATGCGTACGGCTGCGCGTTAAGGATGTGGACTTCGGCTATGGCCAGGTTGTGGTGCGTGACGGCAAGGGGAAAATAGATCGCGTGACCGTATTGCCGGAAATTATCGTCGATGAGCTGCAGCGGCATCTGCTTAAAGTGCAAAAGATTCACCAAATGGATCTCGAGGCCGGCTTCGGCAATGTATATTTACCGTATGCGCTTGAAAGGAAATACAAAAACGCCAATGTGAGCTGGGCGTGGCAATATGTTTTCCCGGCGTCCAGGCGTGCCATCGATCCGCGTTCGGGTATCGAGCGCCGGCATCATATTTCCGAAACCGTGCCGCAGCGCGCGGTCAAAAAGGCCATTCGCAATTGCGGAATTACCAAAGCCGGCAGCTGCCATTCGTTTCGGCACAGTTTCGCCACCCATCTGCTGGAAGACGGTTACGATATTCGAACGGTTCAGGAACTTCTGGGACACAAGGACGTCACCACTACGATGATTTACACCCATGTATTGAACAAGGGGGGCCGGGCGGTGAAGAGTCCGGGCGACTCGCTTTTTAAAAAAAGAAATGATCGAGAAAAAGGATAAAGTACCATGGATCGAGATTTGACGCCCCGTCAGCAGAGTGTGTTGGATTTCATCGTCGAATATCAGAAGGAACACCGCATGGCGCCTTCGGTTCGCGAGATCGTCGAGCATCTGGGGTTGAGCGCGCCGGCGGGGGTTCACCGGCTGCTGCATGTGCTCAAGGACAAGGGGTATATCGAGGCCGAGCCGGGCTTGAAGCGCTCCTGGCGGCCGGCCCGCGATATCATCGGCCAGGGCATTTCCGTGCTGGGAACCATCGCCGCCGGTGTTCCCATCGAGGCCATCGAGAATATCGAAGAGGAACTCATGATCGATCCGTCGGTATTCGGTTGCGATCATTGCTTTGGTTTGCGGGTCAAGGGCGACTCCATGATCGGGGTCAATATCCAGGACGGGGATATCGCCATTATCCGGCCCCAGAAGCGTCTGGCCAATAACGCCATCGCGGCCGTGCTGGTGGAGGATCTGATCACCGAGGCCACCTTGAAGATCGTCCGGCACACGCCGACGGCGATCACGCTGAAGGCGGCCAACCCCGCCTACCGTAACATGGTCTTCCGGTATGGCGGGCGCGAGCGGGTGACCATCGTGGGGAAGCTGGTGGGGGTGGTTCGCAGGGGGTGAGGGTTCAGTCCGATGGTTCGGGAGATTCCTCGTCTTCCGGTTTTTGGGGCGGTGGGGGTTGGCGCCGGTTCCGCTCCCTTTCCAGGAAGTGGATCATGCAGGCCGACCTGAATTTGCAATAGAGTTCCGGATCCTTGCATTTCAGGCAGGCGTCGCACATGTCGGTGCCATGTTTCTGGCAGCGATAGGTGCTTCCCTCGGCCGGTCGTGCGCAGCAGGTCATGGGGTGGCTCCCGGGAGTGCGGGGCGGTGTTCGCGGGGTTGTGGATCACGCATGTCCATGGTTCCTTGGCCTGTTCGTCCGCAAACGCCGGCCGCCTGCCCGGCTTGGCGGCCGGCTAGTATTCCTTTTACGGCACGGCGATGGTCTGTCCCGCCTGGGGGACCACGGCGTCGAAGCCTTCCTTGCGCAACAAGTCGGCGAAGGCCAGGCTCTGGTCCTCTTCGCCGTGCACCACCGCGATTTTTTTGATCTGCAGGTTGGCATCCTTTAGAAAGCGCAGCATTTCGTTCTTGTCGGCGTGGGCCGAGAATCCGCCGATTTTGACCACTTCGGCCCGCAGCGGATACTCCTTGTTCAGCACCTTGAGCAGCGGCGCGCCGCCCTGCCGGCCGCCCTGGGCGTAGGCCTCGCCCTGTTCCAGGATGCGGCGGCCCAGGGTGTGCTGGGCCATGAATCCCACGATGAGAATGGTGTTGTTGGAGTTGTGCATCTTGTAGCGCAGGTGGTGCAGGATGCGTCCGGCCTCGCACATGCCCGAGGCCGAGATGACGATGTGGGGCCGGGTCTCCTTCATCAGGTTCATGGAGTCTTCCACCGAACCGGTGAAGCGGACCTGTTTGAAGTCGAAGGGGTTCTTGCCTTCGCGCAGGAAGGTGGCATGGGTTTCCTGGTCGTAGACCTCGGGATGCTCGCCGAAGACCCGGGTGATGTTGGTGGCCAGGGGGCTGTCCACCCACACGGGCATGGCGGGCACGGCGCCCTCGTCGTAGAGTTCGTGGATCACGTAGAGCAGTTCCTGGGTGCGGCCGTACGCGAAGGAGGGGATGAGGACGCAGCCGCCGCGCCGGAAGGTGGTTTCGAGCACGGTCTTCATGCGCGGTTTCAGGTCCGCCACGGGCGCGTGTTCCCGGTCGCCGTAAGTGCTCTCCATGATCAGCAGGTCCACCCGCCGGTCCGCTTCCTCGAAATTGAGCGCCGGGTCCCGCAGGATCGGCTTGCCGAAACGGCCCAGGTCGCCGGTGAAGGCCACGGTCCTGGAGGCGCCGTCGGCCCGGTACTTGATCAGGCTGATGGCCGAGCCCAGGATGTGGCCGGCCTCGTAGAAGGTCACCGACAGGTCTTTGCCCACGATGGATTCATGGCGGTAGGGGGTACCGTCCATCTGGCGCAGGGCCTGGTCGGCGTCTTCCTGGTTGTAGAGGGGGCGCACTCCCTCCAGGTGGAAGCGATCCATCAGGTCGCCCAGCGCCTTGCCGTCGATGCGGTGGCTCCCCTTTTTCTTGAGCATCTTCTTGATGTTCTCGTACTGGCGTTTGTCCACGTCGCGGCCGTTGATGCTGTGGCCGTGGGAGAGGGCGCCGCGGAGGGTCTTGTAGTTGAGGTACTCGGCATCCTGTTCCTGGATGTGGGCCGAGTCGGGGAGCAGGTAGCCGCAGGCGTCGGCCGTGGCCCGGGTGCACAGGATGCGGCCGGCATAGCCCCTGCGGGTCAGCAGGGGGATGCGGCCGGAGTGGTCGATATGGGCATGGGAGAGGACCATGTTGGTGACCAGTTTGGGGTCGAAGGGCAGGACGCGGTTCTTGTCGGCCGCTTCCTTGCGGCGGCCTTGAAACAGGCCGCAATCGAGGAGGAGGTGATCGTTGTCCGTTCCGAGCAGATGCATGGAGCCGGTGACTTCCCTGGCCGCGCCGTAGAATGTGATGTGCATGGAGTTCCTTTCCGCTGAATGGATTGCCATGTGCGGGACCGGGCCGGAGGAAACAGGGGCGCTCCGGCGCCGGCACCGTCAAAGATGCCACTCGATTTCAACCCCGGGGGTGGTGACCGCCACGATGTGATCGTCTCCGATCCATCTTTGCAGGACGGGCCATATGTGGCCATCATAGGTAAGGTCCAGGCGGATGTCATCCACAATTTTGTCGATCCGGCAGCGGGTCAGGCCCACCAGGCCCTGGCCCACGGCCTTGAGCACCGCCTCCTTGGCGGTCCAGAAGCGGAAGAAGAGGGGCAGCGTCGGCTCCGGCGCCAGGGCCCACTCCCGCGGATCGGCGATGCGCGCGTACAGCCGCTGGGAGCAGGGCTTGATGTGTTCGAGATCGATGCCCACGCGGCAGGGGGCGCACACCGCCGCCACGTAGCGCTGCTTGTGGGTGAGGGACCAGTGGAATCCGTTGGAGGGCAGGGGCACCCCCTGGTGGTCCTTTTCCAGGGCGCCCAGCCGGAAGCCGCCGAAGTCGGCCGAACGTTTCAACGCCTTGCGGGCGTGGCGGCTCAGGGCCTTGACCTTGTCGCGACCCGCCAGGGTCTGATCTTCGGCGGGAACCGCGACGATGACCGGATGGATGGTGATGGCGGGCTTCATGACGGTTTCTTCCTTATCTTCAGCGCCTCGGCATACACCGTCTTGCGCGGCAGGTTGAACTGCCGGGCCAGTTCCCGGGCCGCCCGGCTGACGGTCTGGTCCGGGTCTTTCAGCAGGCTTCTCAGGGCGTCCTGAAGGTCGGTCTCTTCCGCCGGGGAATCCAATGCGCCGGCCACCAGCAGGGTGCATTCGCCGCGGATCCTGTCTTTCGCTTCCAGCCGGTGCGCCATCAGCGACAGGGGGCAGCGGATATACTCCTCATGCAGCTTGGTCAGCTCCCGGGCCAGCACCGCCGGCCGGTCGCCGAGGACCGTGATCAACTCGCCGACGAAGGCCTTCAGGCGGTGGGGCGACTGGTAGAAGATCAAGGTGTGGGGCAGCCCGGCCAGGGCCTCGAGCTGTTCGGTGCGCCGGGCCTTGCGCCGGGCGGGAAAGCCGACGAAGGTGAAGCGGTCCGTGGCCAGGCCGGCGGCCGACAGGGCCGTGACGGCGGCACAGACGCCGGGAACCGGCACCACGGGGATCTCCTGGGCCGCGGCCGCCTCAACCAGCCGGTAGCCGGGATCGGAGACCGTGGGGGTGCCGGCGTCGGACACCAGCGCGATACGGTCGCCTTGGGCCAACCGCTGCAGCAGTTCCGGTGTCCGCCGGTCTTCGTTGTGTTCGTGGCAGGAGACCAGCTTGGCCCGGATTCCGTGGGCGGCGAGCAGACGGCGGGTGTGGCGGGTGTCCTCGGCGGCGATGAGATCGACCTCGGCCAGGACTTTCAGGGCCCGCAGGGTGATATCCTCGAGGTTGCCGATGGGGGTGGCCACCACGTAGAGGCACCCCTTGGGGTCCGTGCGATCAGGCATAGGCGAGTTCGAAGGCATTGGCGATCACCTCGATCCTGGGCACATCCCCGGACGACTGAACGGTCACCACATCGAAACGGGCGGAGGTCTCGAGGCTGGCGTGCATCTTCAGGTATTCCAGGGCCACCATGGAGATTTTGCGCTGCTTGGCAGGGGTGACGGCATACTTGGGGTCGCCGAAGCGGGTGGAATTGCGGGCCTTGACCTCGATGAAGACCAGGACCCCCTTGTGCCGGGCGATGATGTCGATTTCTCCCAACCGGGTCCGGAAGTTGCGCGCGATGACCTTGTAGCCCTTGCGGCACAGGTGGCGTATGGCCAGGGATTCGCCGTCCTGGCCGGTCCGTTGTCTGTCGCGGGTCATGGGGCATCCTCCCCGGCAGCCTCCAGGTGTTCGCTGACCCCCCGGAAGGTCAGTCGATGGATGGGGCAGGGGCCGTGGACGGCGATGGCCTCCTTGTGGCCCCGGGTGGGGTAGCCCTTGTGACGGTGGAATCCGTACTGGGGATAGGCGCGATGATACTGCCGCATGATGTCGTCCCGGTGCACCTTGGCGATGATGGAGGCCGCTGCGATGGAGATGCTGCGGCTGTCGCCCTTGACGATGGATTGCTGCGGCTGGGGTGTGGGAATGTCGAAATTGCCGTCCACCAGGACGAAGGCCGGCCGGGGGTCGAGTTGCTCCACGGCCAGGGCCATGGCCCGTCTGGCGGCCTGGAGGATGTTGATGCGGTCGATCTCCCCGGGTTCGACCATGCCGATGCCCACGGCCAACGCTTCCTGTCGGATGCGTTCGTACAGCTTTTCACGCCGGCGCGGGGTCAGCTTCTTGGAATCGTCCACCCCCGCGCCGTCGAAACCGGGCGGCAGGATCACCGCCGCGGCCACCACCGGTCCGGCCAGGGGGCCCCGGCCGGCTTCATCCGTGCCAGCCACCGGGGCGATGCCCCGGGCCTTCAACGAATTTTCGAATTTCCAGAGATCCGTGTACATGTTCCCATCTGAGAGGTCGTGATCATCGCGCCGGCAAGGCGTTCCCAGGGGGCCGTATCCACGGTCCCGGTTCGAAACGGATTCCAGGCGGTTTTATTCGGTAGGCCACTATAGCCCCTGGCCACGGCAACTTCAAGGACTACCCGCCCGGCTGCACGGTGAATATGTTTTTCCATGCCAGATTGTAGGGCCGGCCCCTGCGCCCGCCGGTTCGGAGGGTTGACGGGGTGTTGGAATTTCAAACGCGGCGGGCACGGAGGCCCGCCCTACGAAGACCATCGTCTTTGCGCTCGACCGGTGCCGGAAGCGTGGGGCCGGCCTCTGCGCCGGCCTTTTGCGATGACGGGGGTTCGAATTTCAAACGCGGCGGGCACGGAGGCCCGCCCTGCGAAGACCCTTTTTCATGCCAGGTAAATAGGCGTAGGGCCGGCCTCCGTGCCGGCCGGTTCGGAGTTCGATCGGTGGGGGGAATTTCAAACCAAAGGGGCGATTGCCGGGTATGGGTTGCATACCGGGCAATCGCCCCTTTGGCGGATGCTTGGAAAGACTTCGCCGGCCGGCCGGCGGCCGGCTAGTTGATGCGTTTTTCGCGGATGCGGGCCGCCTTGCCGCGCAGTTTGCGCAGGTAGTAGATCTTGGCCCGGCGGACACGGCCCCGGGTGACGATCTCGACCTTGTCGATGATCGGCGAGTGCATGGGGAAGATTCGCTCCACCCCCACCCCGTAAGAGACCTTGCGCACGGTAAACGCGGCGTCGATGCCGCCCTTGCGCTTGGATATGACGACGCCCTGAAAGATCTGGATCCGTTCCTTGTCGCCCTCTTTGATCTTGACATGGACGCGCACGGTGTCGCCGGGTGAGAATGGCGGCAGGTCGAGGCGCATTTGTTCTCTTTCCAATTGGTCGATGACTTGCATAATTCCGGTCCCCCTTTCGAGGTCGATTGGTATCAGGCCGATGCTCCCGGCGCCTGGATTTCATCTCGAATTACAAAACAGCCCTATATACAAGATCGGCGGAATAAATCAAGGTGGTTTTTCCTTTTTTGCCTGCCCGCAAAATAACGGGGCCGGCCATGCCCCGGATCCGGATCAACCCTCCTGCGGACCGGCGTGTGGGTCGACCCCCAGCATGCGGTCGATGACGATGGCCACCGCGGAGCGTACGGCCAGGTGGTTGTAGTCCCCGCGACCGGCGATGGGGGTCAGGCGGTAGTCGGCCCGGTCCACGATTTCCGGTGCCAGGCCCCAGGCGGTGCCGAACACCAGCAGGATGGGACGGCCTCCGGCGGCCAGGTCGCGCAGGCCGCGGAAATCCAGGTTGCTGTCGGCCATGCGCGCACTGGTGACCACGGTCAGCGGATCGGCGCCGGCCATGCGCCCCAGGTCCTCACGGGCCTCCTCCAGGGTGGCGCGGATGCGGATCAGTTCCAGGGCGGACTTGCGGTGGGGGTTGTACTTGGCGCCGGCGCCTTCCAGCCAATGGCCGGCGATCTCCCCCACCAGGCGCTGCTGGTCCTCCAGGGGGGTGACGACGTAGAAGGGACCGGCGCGAAAGGTCCTGGCGGTGCGGGCGATATCGTGCAGGTCCAGGGAGGTGACGGCGGCGGCGATGGTTTCGCCGTTCTTATCGATCACCGGATGGTGGACCAGGGCCACGGCCACGTCGACTGCGTAAGAGTTTTTCGATTTCACCTTGCCATCGTTCCAGCAGTTCGGTTTCGGCGTCGTCCGGCGGTTGTTCCCCCAGGAGGTCCGGCCGTCGCACCAGGGTGCGCATCAGGGCGTCGGCGCGGCGCCATTGGGCGATGCGTTCGTGGTTTCCGGTGAGCAGCACGGCGGGCACGTCCCGGTCTTCGAACCGGGGCGGCCGGGTGTAGTGCCCGCAATCGAGCCGGCCGTCGCTGAAAGAATCCTGGTCGGCCGAGTCTTCGTTGCCCAGGGCCCCCGGCAGCAGGCGTGTGACGGCGTCCATGACCACCATGGCGGGCAATTCCCCGCCGGTGAGCACGAAGTCGCCGATGGAGATTTCAAAATCGACCCATTGTTCGGTGAAGCGTTCGTCGATGCCTTCGTAGCGTCCGCAGACGAAGATCAACTCTCCGGCGGCGGCCAGTTCCCGGGCCATGGGCTGATCGAAACGTCTTCCCTGGGGGCTGAGCAGCACCACCGGCGCCTTGGGGGCCTCCTTGCGGGCCTGTCCCAGGGCGGCCGCCAGGGGCTCGGGCTTCATCACCATCCCGCAGCCGCCGCCGTAAGGCCGGTCGTCGGTGACCTGATGACGGCCCTGGGCATGATCGCGGATATTGATGGCCCGGGGAACGATGGTGCCGTCCGCCGCCGCCCGGCGCATGATGCCGTTGTTCCAGAAGGCCTCGAACAATTCCGGAAAGATGGTGAGGGCCACGAATTTCATTGTCTGCGATGCGGGTTCGTCGGTTGCGCCGTTCAATCCAGCCCCTCGGGTATCTCCACCACCATGATTCCCCGGGGCAGGTCGATTTCCAGGATCACGGAGGAGATCGCCGGCAGCAGGATCTCGTCCGCCGGGGGGGCGTGGGCGGTTTCGATCACGTACACGTCATTGGCGCCCGTGGGCATGATCTCCCTGACCCGGCCGATGGGATTCCCCGCCCTGTCCTGGACCGCCAGGCCGATGAGATCGACCCAATAGTGGGTGTCTTCTTCCAGCGGCGGCAGTTGCGACCGGGGGATCGCCACCAGGGAACCGGTCAAGCCTTCGGCCTGGTCGCGGGTGGTGACGTGGCCCAGCGCCAGGCGGACGATGTTTTTGGTGTGGGGCCTGGCCCACAGGGGAGCGAACGTCTGTCGGCGTCCGTCGGGGTCGATCAGGATATACTCGTCGTAACAATCGAATTCGTTGGTGGATTCGGTATAGGCATACACCTTGACGACGCCGCGGATACCGTGGGCGCCGACGATTTTGCCCAGATGAATCAGCTCGGCGGATCTATTCGATGATTTCAAGTACCGTTCTTTTTTTCACCTTTGCCGACGCCGCGCTCAGGATGGTGCGCATGGCGCGGGCGGTGCGTCCTTGCTTGCCGATGATTTTCCCCAGATCTTCCTTGGCCACTTTGAGTTCCAGCACCGATGTCTGGCTGCCCACGATCTCAGTCACCGTTACTTGTTCCGGATAATCCACCAGGGCTTCTGCAATGTACTTGATCAGGTCTTTCATAGCTCCACCCTCCTGTTCAATTGCCGGTTGAGCGATCAATTCGCGCTGCTACGCTACATTATTGAACTGTCGGTTCGGCGCTGTTTTCCTTATTCAGCAGGCCTTTGACGGTATCCGTCGGAGTGGCGCCCTGTTTCAACCAGTATTCGATACGGTCGGATTTGAGGGTGACTTCGGCCGGATCTTTCAGCGGATTGTAGGTGCCGACATTTTCCAGGTACCGTCCGTCCCGCGGGCTTTCGCTGTCTGCCACCACAATCCGGTAGAAGGGCCGTTTTTTCGCTCCGTGGCGAGCCAATCTGATTTTTACTGACATTACTTCGTTCTCCTTTAGAATGGCAGCATGCCGCGTCCCAGGCCGCGCATTCCGCCTTTGTTCAATTTCTTCATCATTTTCATAACCTGGGTATAATTTTTGATCAATTGATTGACATCCTGCACCCGGGTGCCGCTTCCCTTGGCGATGCGCTGCCGGCGGCTCCCGTTGATGATCGTATGCTGCCGCCGCTCCTGGGGCGTCATGGAATTGATGATCGCCTCGATGCGCACCAGTTCGTTGTCGTCCACTTCGAAATTTTTCATCTGCTTCAGCTTGCCCATGCCGGGGATCATGCCCATCAGATCGGACAAGGACCCCATCTTGCGCACCTGGTTCAACTGATTCTTGAAGTCGTCCAGGGTAAACTGATTCTGGCGCAGTTTCTTCTGGAGGGCGGCCGCCTCCTTTTCGTCCACCGCGGCCTGGGCCTTCTCGATCATGGTGAGGACATCGCCCATGCCGAGGATGCGCGATGCCATGCGGTCCGGGTGGAAGGCCTCCAGATCGCTGAGCTTTTCGCCCACGCCGATGAACTTGATGGGCTTGCCGGTGATGGACTTGATGGAAAGGGCCGCGCCGCCGCGGGCATCGCCGTCCATCTTGGTGAGCACCACGCCGCCGATGTTCAGGGCGTCGTCGAAGGCCTTGGCCATGTTGACGGCATCCTGGCCGGTCATGGCGTCGGCGACCAGCAGGATGTCCGACGGCTGGAGGCTCTTCTTGATATTCTCCAGTTCCGCCATCAATTCGTTGTCGATGTGCAGCCGGCCGGCCGTATCGATGAGCACCGTGTCGCATCCGGCCTTCTGGGCCTCCACCCGGGCCTGCAGGCAGATATCCACCGGGTCCATCTCGGTGGTGGATTCGAATACCGGCACGTCCAGTTGGACGGCCAGTTTCTTGAGCTGATCGATGGCGGCGGGGCGGTATACGTCGGCCGGCACCAGGTAGGGCTTGCGGCCCAGCTTGCGCAGGTGGATGGCCAGTTTGCCCGAGGTGGTGGTCTTGCCCGAGCCCTGCAGGCCCACCATCATCAGGGACACCGGGTGGGTGCCGGACAGGTTGATGGACTCATGGTGTCCGCCCATCAGTTCGGACAGGGTTTCGTTGACGATCTTGATGACCTGCTGGCCGGGGGTCAGGCTGGTCATCACCTCCTGACCCAGGGAACGCTCCTTGACGTCGGCGATGAATTTCTTGACCACCTTGAAGTGCACGTCGGCTTCCAGCAGCGCCATGCGCACCTCACGCAATCCGTCGGAAATATTTTTTTCCGTCAGGGTGCCGTGGCCTTTGAGACGCTTGAAGACCGAATCGAGTTTTTCGCTCAGGTTGTCAAACATGGTTACGCCGCCTGGTTCAATAAAACCTTGAAAATAATTTGATATAGATGATAAGTCAAGCAAACCACGACGGCAACCATTTAAGTTACCGCGCGGATGCTCCCCTAATCGGCCGGGCGTGCTATAACATCTATTCCCTACATGGGCAAGGGCTCGATCCGCCGGTCCCGCCTCGAACCAGATCATGACCACCGATATAAAATCACTGAGCCGCGCGGACCTGATGGAATGGTTGATCCGCCGCAAGGTGCGCACCTTCCGCGCCGACCAGATCCTGAAGTGGCTCTACCTGCGCCTGGCCGACGATTTCGACCAGATGACCGACCTGAGCCTGAAATTCCGCGATCTGCTGGCGGCGAATTTTTCCATCGCCCGCATGCCCCTGGTCCGCATGCTGAAGTCTGCGGACGGCACCCGCAAGTACCTGTTCCGGCTGGCCGACGGCCAGACCGTCGAGACGGTGCTGATTCCCGAGAAAAACCATTATACCCTTTGCGTTTCGAGCCAGGTGGGCTGTGCCCAGGGATGCCGGTTCTGCCTGACCGGCCGCGACGGCCTGGTGCGCAACCTGACCGGCGCCGAGATCGTCGGCCAGGTCTGGGAGGTGCGCAAGCAGATTCCCGATCCCATGAGGCTGACCAACCTCGTCTTCATGGGCATGGGCGAACCCCTGGCCAACTATCGGTCCCTGCTGGCGGCCCTGGAGGTGCTGACCAACAGCCAGTGGGGCATGAAGTTCGCGGTGCGGCGGGTCACCGTCTCCACCGCCGGACTGGTGCCGCGGATCCTCGACCTGGGCCGCGATGCCCGCGTCAACCTGGCCGTATCCCTCAATTCCGCCGATGACGCGGAACGCACCGGCCTGATGCCCATCAACCGCAAATATCCCCTGGACGATCTGCTGGCCGCCTGCCGGCAGTACCCCCTGTCCAAGGGCCGCAAGATCACCTTCGAATACATTCTCTTCCAGGACCTGAACGATTCGCCGGCCCATGCCCGCCGCCTGGCCAAACGGCTGGCCCCGCTCAAGGCCAAGATCAACCTGATTCCCTTCAACCCCTATCCGGGCAGCCGATTTCAACGCCCCGACGAGGCGCGCATCCAGGCGTTCCTGGAGATCCTGGTCGACAAACATTTCACCAGCATCGTGCGCTACAGCAAGGGGCTGGACATCCTGGCCGCCTGCGGGCAGCTCCGATCCGCCGCCGATTCCGATTGATCCGGCTTCCGGGTCGCATCTTCCGGCCCGTCCTCAGATCAGGAAGCGCTGGGCCTCCCCGGGCAGGATCGGCAGGACGGAGATGGTCTCGGTCTTGCCCGCACGGGTGACCTGGACGCGGGCGGTGGATTCGTTGGGGGCTTTGCTGTAACCGGCGCAGATGGCGCCGGCCAGGAATCGCACGGGGGCCGGGCCGCCGCCGGGCAGGACCACGATGGGGCCGGGATGGTCCGCCACCCGGAAGACCACGTCCCTGCCGGGATCGCAATGGTCCAGGATCCGCTTGTTGTCATGCTGGGTGCGGCCCACGACGATCTTGGCCTCGGGATTGAGGCGCATGTGCCGGCCGTATTTGAGCAGGTGAAGATCGGCCACGGTATAACCGGCGTCGTGGTCGAAGAGGTCTTTCAGCCGTTTGGAATATCCCGGATCGGTGAGCAGGCAGCCGCCCGCCGGGGAAGGGTATTGGGTGACGCCCATCTCCCTGGCCAGGGCCATCTGGGGTTTGCGGGATCGACCGGAGAAGTCCAGCAACTGCGCGCGGTCCACCAGCCCGTCCGTTTCCATGGGGGTTTCGGGCATGCGGCGGGCGCTCAACGGCCGCAGGATAAAGTCGCGGTATTGGGAATGCTTGGCCACGTAGCGCAGGGAATTGGCATTCTGGGACATGGGCCGCTGCCCCTGGACTTCGCCGCTGAACAGGAAATCGAACCCCATGGAGTCCATCATCTCGCCGGCTTTGCGGAACATCAGGGCGTGGCAGTCCATGCAGGGATTCATGTTCTTGCCGAAACCGGCCGGCGGGTTCTTCAGCATCTGGAGATATTCGGCGGTGATGTCCCGCACATGCACGGGCACATCCACATGATCGGAAGCCTGGCGGGCTTTTTCGGCCCCGAAGAATGGGGTTTCAAAGGTAACCCACTCCACGTGGATGCCCTGGCGTCGCAGCACCAGGGCCGAAAGGATGCTGTCCAGCCCGCCGGAGCAGAGGCCCAGGGCGCGAACGTTTTTTTTTGTCGGTTGGTCGGTCATTGCGCTTTCACGGAAGTTTTCGGTGGTCGACTCGTCTCTTTTCCCTAATGTTCAATTTCGATGGTCAAATGTCAACCAAGGGAACCGTCCCATACACCGACGGCGGCCTTGTTTACAAGGGGATTGCTTTCATGGTATCGCTGGTAGCGCTTTGCCGGATCGACGAATCGGCCGATGACCATTCTACCGCGGGGATGAAGAGATGACTGTCGAACACGAATCCATTGAATTTGATGTCCTGATCGTAGGCGGCGGGCCGGCCGGCCTTTCCTGCGCCATCCGATTGATGCAATTGGCCCGGGAAAGATCTGTGGAGCTGGAGGTGGCGCTGATCGATAAAGGCGCCGGCATCGGTTCCCATGCCATCAGCGGCGCCATCCTCAAGCCCCAAAGTCTCGGCGAACTGATCCCCGATCACCGGGAGCAGGGCTGCCCCATCGAGGCGGTGGTGCGCGGCGACGAGTTCTACTACCTGACCCGGGACAAGGCCCGGGCCCTGCCCATGACGCCCAGATACATGCACAACACGGGATGTTACGTGGTCAGCGCATCGCGGCTGTGCCAGTGGCTCGGCGGCATTGCCGAGGAGATGGGCGTCAACCTGTTCCCCGGATTCGACGGCAAGGAAGTTCTTTACGGCGATGACGGCCGCACCGTCATCGGCGTGCGCACCGGCGACAAGGGCCTGGACAAGGAAGGCAACCCCAAGGGCAATTTCGAGCCGGGAATCGACCTGGTGGCCAAGGTCACCGTCTTTGCCGAAGGCGCCCGGGGCAGCCTGGTCAAGTCCATGGCCGGACCCCTCGGCCTCTACGCGGGCAAGCAGCCGGAGGTCTACGAAACCGGCATCAAGGAAGTCATTCAACTGCCGCAGGGCGACACCTATTTTTCTTCCAGCAAGGGCAACGACATCCATGTCATGGGCTATCCCCTGGGGCTCGGCACCCCGGGCGGCGGATTCATCTACGAAATGGCCGACAACCGGGTGGGCATCGGCTACCTGACCGCCCTGTGCTACGAGGACCCGGCCCTGGACCCCTACGACATGTTCATGCGCTTCAAGCGCCATCCCTTCGTGGCCGATATCATCAAGGGCGGCAAGGTGCTGGAACAAGGCGCCCGCACCGTTCCCACCGGCGGCTACTACACCCTGCCGCGCCTGGTGCTGGACGGCGGACTGCTGGTGGGGGCCGGCGCGCAATTGCACAATACGCCGGCGCTCAAGGGCATCCATATCGCCATCCAGTCCGGCATGCTGGCCGCCCAGGCGACGGCGGATGCCCTGGCCAAGGAGGATTTCTCGGCGGCCGGCCTGCAGGCCTACGGAGATGCCCTGGAAGAAGGCTGGATCAAGGCCGAACTCTGGGAGGGCCGCAATTGCGCCCAGGCCCTGGCCAAGAAAGGGATCGCCAAATTGTTCCACCTCGGCGCCCAGTACGTCACCGGCGGTCGCGGTTTCGTCGATCCCATGCCGCTGGAGCCGGACGCCGAAACCCTGAAACCGCTGGCCGGCAAAACCGCCGAAGCCGGGAGCAAGGAGGGCTATGACGGCGAACTCTACGTGGACAAACTCACCGGGGTCTATCTCTCCAAGACCTTGCACCGCGAAGACCAGCCCTCCCATCTGATCATCCACGATCGCCAGGTGTGCAGCGAGCAGTGCTACCCCAGGTACGGCAGCCCCTGTACCGTCTTCTGCCCGGGAGAAGTCTATGAACTGGAGTTGGATGAAGGCACGGGCAAGGCGCACATCAAGATCAACGCCTCCAACTGCTTCCATTGCAAGACCTGCGATATCAAGGATCCGTTCAACAACATCACCTGGACCTGCCCGGAAGGCGGGGAAGGGCCGGGCTATACCATGGTGTAAGCCCAGGTGGTTTTGAAATCGGAACCGCAGGGCCGGCCTCCGCGCCGGCCACCTCGCTTTTGCAACGTTTGGGTAAGTAGGTAGAGGATTAGAATGCCCCCCGACGCAAACGCCTGCCCCACCTGGCTGAACCAGTGGATGGAAGCACGCAAAATCAGCCTGTGGGGTGTGGCGGACCTTCGAAAATTTTCCACCCCTCCGGATCGGTCCGGAAAGGAATTCCCCTTCGCCATTGCCTTCGCTGTCCCCATGAACCCGGAAATAATGGGCGGTATCCAAAATGGGCCGAACCAGGCCTATGCCGATGAATACAGCCGGGTGAACGACCGAATCAATGAACTATCAAAAGACCTGGTGACGGAAATTACTGCAAATGGATATCAATCCAGGCCGCTGGCTGCATCCGTCCGTTCGGACCCGGTGAACATCCGGGGAGAATTTCCCCAAAAGACTGCGGCCACGAGGGCGGGCCTGGGCTGGATCGGGCGTCATTGCCAGCTCATTACCCGTCCGTTCGGTTCCTGGGTCCGGCTGGGCACGGTCTTCACCGATATGGTGCTTCCCTGCGGGGCGCCGACGGAAAAGAATCATTGCGGGGCCTGTATGAAGTGCATAGACGCCTGTCCCGCCAAGGCGTTGAAGGGCGACAAATGGCATCCGGGATTGGCGCGGGAGGAGATCTTGGATGTGCAGGCGTGCGATCAATGGAAGAAGAAGCACTACTTCCAATACAACAGCGGGCACAATTGCGGTATTTGTTCGGCAGTCTGTCCATTTGGACAGAAGGTATTGAAAAAGCTTACTGGAGAGTAACAATGGGTATCTTCATTAATGATCAAGCGGTTCCCCTTGGCATCCGATCTTCACAAATCGAAATCAAATAGGCGTTTGTACAATTTGTAAACAACGTCCCCGAAATACGCATCAAACGCAGGGCCGGCCTCCGCGCCGGCCGGTTTGGAGAGTTGACGGCGGGCACGGAGGCCCCCCTTTTATTCTCAGCCGTTCATATACCAATAAAGTGCCAGGCAGGACCAAGCAACAATGATCAAGCAGAGGAGCACTCGCATGGCAGTCATTGTTTTTGGGATCCAGAATGGTGTTTGGACACTATCTATCAGAGGATGAATCCCCCCCAAGTCGCCTATTCTTTTCTCGACTATTTGTACAGCCTCACGCCGGTGTTGCAGAAAGCGTCGCCCATTTTCCAATGCAATGAGAAAAAGAAGACCAAAGACTGCGGCAAGGGCTGCGACAATCCATTTTATCGGTTGAATAATGTTTACACTGACAATCGCAGCAAAGGCTCCATTCAGATATACCGCGTGCTGCACCTTCTGCCAGTTGAGTTTGTCTTCATGCTGATAAAGTGACACGGCCCTTTCGTACTGTGATGTTAAGATTTCATTGCTATCGCACATATTGCGACTCCTGATTGGCTAATCTGATCTCTTACAATCGTCCCTTCTTGATGATGGCCACCAGCAGCCAGATGCCCAGGAATCCGGCGGTGAGGAATCCCACCAGGCCGATGACCGAGATGCCGTAGAAGAGGGGCGGCATGTTGGAGATGACGATGAGTGCCGAGCCGATGATCAGGGCCGCGATGATGATGGCGAAGGAGATGCGGTTGGAGATCTGGTCATGGGTGGCGAGCATCTTGTCGAGGTCCTTGAGCACCAGGTTGACGGAGAGTTTCTTCTGGCGCAGGGAGCGGCTCAGCTCCAGCAGGTCTTTGGGAAAGTCGGTGAGAAATTCATAGGATTGTTCCACAAGGCGCAGGGCATCTTCCGCCAGCCGCCCGGGGGTCAGGCGGGAGAGTTTGACCTGCTTGATGAACGGCGTGGCCTTCTGGATGATGTCGAAATCGGGGTTGAGGCCGCGGGCCACGCTCTCCACCTGTGCCAGGGCCTTGAGCATCAGGAAGATGTCCGGCGGAATGCGCATCCGGTGTTTGGTGGCCAGTTCCAGCAGGTTCTGAAGCAGTCTGCCCAGCTCGATCTCCTTGAGGGGGCGGAACAGATGGCGGGAGAGAAAATCGGCCACGTCCTTTTCCAACTGGATCATGTCGGGCTCATCGTCCCAGTCCGTCAGTTTGATCAGAATCTGGCTGGTACGCGGCTCGTCTCTGGAGATGATGGCATCCACCAGGGATACGAAAATTTCGCGGGTGCCCCGATCCACGGCGCCCATCATGCCGAAATCGAGCAGGCAGATCACGTTGCCCGGCAGCACGAAGAGATTTCCCGGGTGGGGATCGGCGTGAAAGAATCCGTAGACGAAGATCTGGTGAAGGAGGACATCCGCGCCGCGCTGGGTGATCAACGGGCAGTCGTACCCGTTCGAGCAGAGGCGTTCGACATCCGACACTTTGATGCCTTCGATATACTCGGCGGTGAGCACCCGCCGGGTGGAGAAGTTGCGGTAGACTTTGGGCACGTAGACCGAGGCTTCGCCCAGAAACTGGCCGGCCACCCGCTCCATGCTGCTGGCTTCCAGCAGGTAGTCCATCTCCTTCTCGATGCTGTGGGCGAACTCTTCGACGATCTTGACCGGTCGGTGGAAGGAGAGTTCCTCCACATGGCGTTCCGCCAGGGTGGCCAGGTGGAGCATGATTTCCAGGTCCACTTCGACGATGTTTTCGATTCCCGGGCGCTGAACCTTGACGGCCACCTCGTCGCCGTTGTGCAGCCGCGCCCGGTGGACCTGGCCGATGGAGGCGGTGGCCAGGGGGCTGGGGTCGAATCGTTCGAAGGTCAAGTCCAGCGGTTTATCGAGCTCGGATTCGATGGTTTGCCGAATGGATTCGAATGCGACGGCCGGGACGTCATCCTGCAGTTTGGAAAATTCGTTGACGAAATCGAGGGAAACCAGGTCGGGTCGTGTGGAGAGCACCTGCCCCAATTTGATATAGGTGGGCCCCAGTTCTTCCAGGGCCATGCGAATCCGCTCGGCCCGGGAGAGTTTCTCCAGCCGCTCGCGGCGCTTGCGGGAAATCATCTGCAGGCCGATTTCGATGTATTGTTCGATTTTGAGGGTGTCCACCAGGTCGCCGAACCCGTATTTGAACAGGACGGTCAGGATCTGGCGGTAACGGTTCAGGTGGCGGTAGGTGCGTCCGATGATGCCGATTTTGCGGATACTGATCATGGATGAGGCCATCATACGCCGTCATTGGAGAGGGACGGCGTATCTCTTTCCCGGATGGAGCGTCGTGGACGGTGTGGAGGCTATTCTTTCCGGGCCATGGCGTTGACGATGCCTTTGAGTTCCCGAATCTCTTTTTTCAGCTCTTTGAGTTCATCCGCGGTGACGATATTGGTTTTTTTCAAAAAGTCCTTGGTGGTCTGCTCCACCCGTTTTTCCAGTTTCACCTGGGTTTCTTCATATCTCTTTTTGATCTCGTCGAAAAATTTGCGACCCTCGGATTCGGACATTTCCCCTTTTTTCTGGAGCTCCTGCACCATCTCTTCCACTTCGTCCCATGTCTTGAGCGCCAGGCCGATGCCGGCCATCATGCCCCTTCGCATCAAATCAAACATTGAGCCCTCCTCGTGAAAATAGGCTTTGTTGTTGGTAGGTTATCCATAACTAACATAGGGGCCGGGCAGATGCAAGCCGTTATGGATGGGCCCCATGGCCCCGGGCCGCACAACCATCGGGGGTTGGAACGCCGTGCCGGGACAGGCGTAACTGCGACGGACTGCCCGGAAAAAGCATGGGATAACAGCGGGATCCGCGCCTTCCGCCAAAATGGCCCTTGACGGGACCCTTGAACTTGCTTAAGTGTCAAGGATGCCGCCGCCGCACGGAAAGGCGGCGAGATAATTGTTCAATCAGGAGATTTTCGATCCATGACATTTTCAATCGCATTGGCTGGAAAAGGAGGCGTCGGCAAGACCACCATCGCCGGGATGTTGATCAAATACCTTGTGGCCAGGGGCAAGACGCCGATTCTGGCGGTGGATGCCGACAGCAATGCCAACCTCAACGAAGTGCTGGGACTCGAGGTCCACGACACCCTGGGCCAGGCCCGGGAGGACATGAAAAAGGGCAAGGTGCCGCCGGGAATGACCAAGGACATCTTCATGTCCATGCGACTGGAACAGGCCATTGCCGAAGAGGAGGGCTTCGACCTGGTGGTGATGGGCTGTCCCGAGGGCGCCGGCTGCTATTGTGCGGCCAACTCTCTGCTGGCCGGGTTCATGGAAAAACTGGTGCACAATTACGGCTACATCGTTACCGATAACGAGGCCGGCATGGAACATATCAGCCGGCTGACCACCAACAATGTCGATGTGTTGCTGATCGTGAGCGATACCTCGCGGCGGGGGCTTCAGGCGGGGTTGCGCATCGACAAATTGTCGCGGGATCTGAACATCGGGGTGGACAAGAGCTATATCATCGTCAACCGGGCGCAGTCCGAACTGCCGGCCGAGGTCCTGGATTTGATTTCCGGAAACGGGCTGCAACTGGCCGGCACGGTGCCCGCGGATGACGCTGTTTACGAATACGACCTCAAGGGTAAACCCACGATCCACATTGCCGATGACAATCCGGCAATGCAGGCCGCGTTCGCCATCTTTGACAAAATTTTCGCCTGATGCAACCGTGCGTCTTGCGGCCCGAATCGGCCCACGGCCCTGAAGGGCGGTGGCCGGGCTGAATGGAAGCGAAAACCAGAGTGATCGAGTCCGCACCATGAATCGAACCGGCTTTCTGTACGACCATCGCTATCTGCTGCACGACACCGGAGCGTATCATCCGGAAATGCCCGAGCGCCTGGAGAGGATCTACGAAGGCATCGAGGCCGCCGGGCTGCTGCCCCACCTCACGCGCATCTCCGCCCGGCGGGCGTCCCTCGATTGGGTAAAGACGGTCCATACCCAGGAATATATCCGCCGGTTCGAAGAGGTCTGCCTCACCGGGAATTGCTACCTGGATCACAAAGACAACCAGATGTGCACCGAGACTTACGAGACCGCCCTGTTGGCAGTGGGCGGGGTGCTGGAGGCCGTGCGCCTGATGATGGCGGGTGAAATCGACAATGCCTTCTGCGCGGTCCGCCCGCCGGGGCATCATGCCGAGGCGAACCAGGCCATGGGATTTTGCTACTTCAACAACGTGGCCATCGCCGCCCGCTACCTGCAGAAGGAGTGGGACGTCGAGCGGGTGGCCATCGTCGATATCGATGTCCACCACGGCAACGGCACCCAGCACATCTTCGAGAAGGACGACTCTGTTTTCTACTACTCGATCCATCAGCACCCCTCCTTCGCCTATCCCGGCACGGGCCGGGAATTCGAGCAGGGCGAGGGCGAGGGATACGGATTTACCCGGAATTCACCGGTCCTGCCGGGACAGCGGGACGAAGATTACCGCCGCCTGATGGAAAGGGACCTGCTGCCGATGTTCGATACGTTCAAGCCGGAGGTGCTGCTCTTATCGGCGGGATTCGATGCCCACGAAGACGACGACATGTCCGATGTCAAGCTCTCCAGCGATGGCTATGCATGGGCCGCGCAGACGATCATGCAGCTGGCGGAACGATATTGCAACGGCCGGTTGGTTTCGGTTCTGGAGGGGGGCTATTGCCTGGGCCGGCTTCCGGAATTGGCGGCCGGCCATGTCAAAGCCCTTTTGGGCATATAATATCGGAAAAGACGGGCGCCGAACGGCGCCGGCATCGCAATTCAAAAGAACACCATGACGGGCGCCGGACCTTCCGGAGCCCGGTCGCCCAGGCGCTTCGCTCCCGGCCGTTGAGCGATGGGGTGAAGCACCATGCAAGGAGGAAGCAATGTTTGTCAGCAGATCCATGGCCCGCAAGGTGGTCACCGTCCGGGCGGAAACCAGCCTTCTCGAGGCGCAGGCGCTGATGCAGGAGCGGAAAATCCGCCATCTGCCCGTGGTGGACGACCAGTCGCACCTGAAGGGACTGATCACCGATCGCGACATTCGGAGCGCATTGCCGTACACCCTGGCCAAGGGGGAGGGGGACGACCGGCAGCGGGCGGACTATGCGCATCTGAAAGTGTCCGACGCGATGTCCACCGATCCCATGACCATCTCGCCCAATCACACCATCCAGGATGCGGTCTTGTTGATCGATCGGGCGAGGGTGGGGGCCTTTCCCGTAGTGGGCGACGACGGGAAACTGGTGGGGATTCTGTCGGTGCGCGATCTGTTGAGGGCCTTCATCAATGTCCTCGGCATCGGAGAACCCGGGACCCTGTTGTGTATTCTCGCGGAAGAAAAGGTCGGCCAGATGAAGAAGATCATCGATATCATCACCGAAGAAAACATCTCTTGCGGCAGCGTCCTGGTTGCCCGCTATTGGGAAAAAGACAAGCGCGCCGTATTTCCCTACCTGCTGTCCAACAACGTCACCCGGGTGAAGAAACGGCTGCAGGAGATCGGGTTCACCTTGCTGGACCCCTTGAAGTGGTATCTGGATCAACTGCCGCATAATGAATAGCGGATCGGCCAAATCCAATCCTTGCAAAACCCGGGGGGCGCCGGATTCCGGCCCTTACGATACGTTACACATTTACTACCTGAAGGGGTGCGTCCATCGCGATCCCTTGCTGACCGGAGACGATTTCATCGGCAACTGGCAGGAAGCCGGCGATGCGTTTCTGTTTTTCAAGCGGCCCGCCGAAACCGTCGTGCAGGCACTGATCGCCAGGCAGCCCCATCTGACCCTGGTCGACCGATATTGCATGGGCTATGACGAGTGGCAGGGCGGCCGACCCGGGCCGATGCAACTCGGCGACCTGCGGGTGGTGCCGCCCTGGCATGAAAGCGCGCAATCCGGCGATCCGCAAACGCTGCTCCTCGATCCCGGGGTCGTGTTCGGCACCGGAACCCATCCCACCACCCGGGACTGCCTGGCGGCCATGCAGATGGCCTTCGGGCATCGGGAAGTGTCGCGCGTCCTCGATCTGGGGACCGGCACCGGCCTGTTGGCCCTGGCCGCCGTTCGCCTGGGCGCCCGCCAATGTCTTGCCGTGGACCTCAACCGGTTGGCCGTGGAGACAACCCGGCGCAATGTCCGGTTGAACCGCATGGAGCGGGAAATCCTCCCGGTACAAGGAAATGCCAGGAATTTTATGGACTTGGCTTGTGACCTTATGATATCCAATATCCATTACGATGTCATGCGGCACCTGGTTGCCTCCCCAGGTTTCAAGGTCCGGAAGCAATTTATTCTCTCGGGTCTGCTTCGAAGCCAGGCAAAGGAGATCGAGCGTCAATTGCAACAGGGCCCGTGCCGCATCCTGGAAAAATGGTCCCGGGAGGGCGTTTGGCATACGTTCTACGGTCGATGCGGCTGACTTCGTTGACTGCAGCCGGACCGCGGATCGGTGACCGGAAAGAGCCCGGCCGGTATTGAAGCCGGTTGGATGTTTCACCCGGAATTTCGATCAGAAGGGGAATTATGAAAATCCGGTGCTGGGGAGCGAGGGGTTCGATTCCGGTCTCGGGCAAGGAGTATATCAAATACGGCGGTGACACCACCTGCCTGGAGATTCGTACCCAAAGTGACGACATCATCATCGTCGACGCCGGCACGGGCATCCGCCGGTTGGGCAACCGGCTCATCAAGGAGGGGCGATATCTATATAATTTCATCCTGACCCACGGCCACTGGGATCATCTCATGGGGTTTCCCTACTTCAAACCCCTGTTTCTGGAACACCCCGAAATCCGCATGCACCGCGGCCCCTTCCACAAGAAGTTCCTGGAGAGCATGTTTTCCAAGGTGATGGCGCCGCCCAATTTTCCCGTGCGCTTTTCCGATCTGAAGGCAAAAATCGTGTACGAGGAACGCCGGCCGAACAAGTTCGAGATCGGGTCGGTCACCGTCGTCCCCATCCAGATCAGCCATCCCAATACCGGGAAAGGCTACAAATTCATCGAAGACGGCAAAACCTTCGTCTTCCTGACCGACAACGAGCTGGGTTTCGTCCACCCCGGCGGCCTGCCGGCGGCGGAATACCACGAATTCTGCAAGGATGCCGACCTGCTGCTCCACGACGCCGAATATACGCCCCAGGAGTACAAGCTGCTCATCGAATGGGGCCACTCTTCCTATATGGATGTGCTGGAACTCGCCTTTAATGCCGGGGTCAAGCAATTGGGGCTGTTTCACCACAATCAGGAACGCACCGACATCGAAGTCGATGAAATCGTGGATGCCTGCCAGAAGATCATCAAGAAGCAAAAGAGCGACCTGCGCTGCTTCGCCGTGGGTCAGGACATGAGTTTCGAACTTTAGTTCACCAACTCCATATCGAAAAATACGAGACACGCTCACCAGCCCCATGACGCAACCCATCGAACAGGCCGCAGGGATCCTGGCCAAGGCAGGACGCACCATCGCCCTGACCGGCGCGGGGATCTCCGTGGAGAGCGGGATTCCGCCCTTCCGCGGCAAGGGCGGGCTGTGGGAAAAGATCGACCCCATGAAGTACGCCCACATCGACGCCTATAAACGCAATCCCGCCGAGGTGTGGGAGGTCCTTTTCCTGAAACTGCGTGCGGTGGTCGAGAAGGCGCGTCCCAACGCCGGTCACGCGGGGCTGGCCCGGCTGGAGGCCCTGGGGGTGTTGCAGACCGTCATTACCCAGAATATCGACGGGTTGCATCAGCAGGCCGGAAACCGGGACGTGATCGAGTTCCACGGCACATTTGCCACCCAGTATTGCATGGATTGCGGCCGACGGGTCGAATCCCGCAGCGTGGACCTGGAAGTCCTTCCGCCCCGCTGCGCGTGTGGGGGCCACCTGCGCCCGGATGTGGTCATGTTCGGGGAGGCCATCGACTTCGACCGTTTGCAGCGGGCGCAAATGCTGGCGGCCACCTGCGACGCGATCCTGGTGGTGGGGACTTCGGCAACCGTCGAACCGGCGGCCCACCTGCCCGTTATCGCCAGGCATGCCGGTGCCGCGGTGATTGAAATCAACCCGGAACCCACACCCCTGAGTTCCCGGATCAGCGATATCACCCTGCTGGGAACCGCCGGCAGTATGATGAAGAGACTGACGGCGGCCGTAGAACGCCGCCTGGGTTGACACCCGGAGCGGCGAACCATATAAGCTGTCCCTTCATGAACCCCAACCACCAGACGGAGGAATCTCCCCGTCGCGCAATCGGCCGTGATGAATGCCAATCTTTCCAACCAGGAACTAATTTCCCATCGGTCGGCCGCCGCCGGGTGGGTCGCGCGGGTCGAGTTGGAACCGCCTTCCCTCCAGGACAACAGCGCCGATTGCGACCGTCTGATACGCAGTCTGCGAAAGGAATTCTGCGCCGACCGGGTCGATATTCCACTCTCCCTGCGCCGGCGATTGCCCGCCTTGCTGCGGGACAATGAGTTTTCCCTGCGCTGTCTCGTCTTCATGGAGGATTCCCGTGCCCTGCTGATCCACGCCGACGGCGGTGACCGCCCGGCCGTACTGGCCGGATTGGCCGTCGACCTGGGGACCACCCGGGTGGTCCTGCGGCTGGTGGATCTGGAGCAGGGCCGGGTACTGGGGGAAACCGCCTTCGACAACCGTCAGTCCGCCTTCGGTCCGGACATCCTCAGCCGCGTCCACCATGCCGGTCAGGTCGACGGTCCGGAACAGCTTCAGGCTGCGGTGATCGAAGACATCAATGAATACGGCGCAGTCCTGTGCGGCCGGCAGGGCCTCGCCATGGAACAGGTCCATCTGTTCACCGTGGCGGGCAATACCGCCATGGCCCATCTCTTCGCCGGTCTGCCCGTCCATTGGATGATCCGGGAACCGTACATCCCGGCGGCCAATCGCTTCGGTCTGATGGCGGCGGCGGATCTGGGCCTGGCGGCGGCGGCCGGTGGGCAGGTGATGGTCCTGCCCAACGTGGGTAGTTATTTCGGCGGCGATCTCATCGCCGGCATCTTGTTCACCGGACTGCATCGGCAGACGGAAACCGCCATCCTGGTGGATGTGGGAACCAACGCCGAGGTGGTCCTGGGAAACCGCGACTGGCTGATGGCCTGTGCCGGAGCGGCCGGCCCGGCCCTGGAGGGGGGCATGAGCCGCATGGGTACCACGGCCGCGCCGGGCGTGATCGACCGGGTGCGCATCGATCCGGAATCCAGACAATTTCACCTGCATACCATCGACGATCTGCCGCCCAGGGGGATCTGCGGTTCGGGGGTCATCGATCTTGCGGCCCAATTGTTTCGGGCCGGGATGCTCGATATCCGGGGGAAACTCAAGCCGGAGGCCTGCGGCGAACGCCTGGCCGCGGACGATCCGCCGGCCAGGTTGACCATCGTTTCCCGGGAGCAATCCGCCACCGGCCGCGACCTGGTGATCAGCCAGGCCGACCTGGACAGCCTGGTACGCTCCAAGGCGGCCATGTACACGATACTGGAGACCATCACCCAGACCATGGGAATGGTCCTGAACGATCTGCAAACCTTTTATGTGGCCGGTACCTTCGGTTCGCTGATCGATCCGGTTGCCGCCATCACCATCGGCATGCTTCCCGATCTGCCCATAGAGCGCTACCGCCCCGTGGGCAACACTTCCCTGGGCGGGGCGACCCTGGTCTTGCTGGACCGCCGATCCGTTGCGGAAATCGATGCCATCCGGGAGAAAATCACCTATCTGGAATTGAATGTGAACCAGGAATTCATGAATCGCTTTTCGGCGGCCAAATTCATTCCCCACACCGACAAAGCCAGGTTTCCTTCAATAAGATCTTAGCGTTTGAGTCTGGTCTGCCGGGACTGGATATAGAAATTGCGTACGGCCTGGTAGGGATCGAAGGCGGCCTTCTTGGCGTCGTCGATGTCTTCGATGCGGAAGGAGAGCTTGTTGACGGTATCATACCCTCGGACGGCGATGGAGGCCTCCGGGGGCTGCACATAGTTGACGGGATCCAGAAAACCGTCCCCCAAACGGCCGGTGGTGTCGCGCAGGGTGGAAGGGCCGAAGAACGGCCACACGATGTAGAAACCGTCGCCGATGCCGTAGGTTCCCAGGGTTTGCCCCAGGTCTTCCGCATCGGGATTGAGTTCCGGGTAATCCTTGGTGATGCTGCCGAAGCCGAGGACTCCGAAGATCGAATTGAGGGTGAAACTGGCGAACTCCGCCGTGGCGGCCTGGCCTTTGCCCTGCAGCAGGCAATTCACGAACCGGATGGGCGCCGTGAGGTTGTGGAAGAAGTTGCTGACACCCTTTCGTACCGGGCTTGGCGCTACTTTCCGATACCCCAGGGTGATGGGCCTCAGAAGCCAGGTGTAGAGTTTGTCGTTGAAGGTGAACATCAGCCGGTTGAAGGGTTCGATGGGATCGGCAACCTTGTAGGTTCCCTCCTCCAGGTCTTCATCTTCATCTTCCCATGAAGACGTGTCGTCTTCCTGCCCGGCTTCGTCTTCAGGCGCCTGCCGATCTTCTTGTACGTCAGCGTCTTCGATGGCCGTTTCCATGGCCGGTGGCTCGACGGGGTCTGCGATGCGGGTGTTGCCTTTCTGGGAGGCGCATCCAAACAGGAGCACGAAGATTGGGCAGATAATCCAAGCCCGTAGCTGGTTGGGTAGTCTCATTCCGTCGGTCACTCGATCAGTTTTGTGCCGTGCCGCTGTTCTGTTCCGCCAATTTCTTCTCCAGCCGTTTGATCAATTCGCCCGGTGATTCGTTCTGCAGGATGGAACTGAATTGCACGCGGTAGTTTTTGACCAGACTCACACCGTTTTCCACCAGGATGTCGTAAATCTTCCAGGAGCCGTCGATGTGCCGCATGCGGTAGTCGATGGGCACCTCGAGGTTTTCGCGTCTCAGTTTGGTGCGTACCATGGCCTTGGAGCCCTTGGTCAATTCCTTTTCGAAATCGATCTTGATGTTCTTGTATTCTCCCTGGATTTTATCGATATAGGTGTTGCCCAGAAATTGGGAAAAGACGTTCGTGAAGCGTACTTGTTCTTCCGCGGAGAAATTCAGCCAGGTCTTGCCGACGGCGCGTCGGCTGAGTTCCTTGAAATCGAAAACCGGACTGGCGATCTCCCATATTTTATCCCGTTGCGCTTTGCGGTTCTCCGTTTTGGCGTAGTACGGATCGTTCAATACTTTGAGGAATTTGTCGACCGGGGCTTTCAAGGTTTCCAAGGGCCCCGGATCTTCGGTGGCCGCCGAAGCAGCGCCGGAAAGAAGCAATATCGCACAAATCATCAGTGCCCAGGGTTTCATGTTCATCTGCTTCTCCTTGATTTCTTATCCGGTGGTCTGTCTCGAGTGGAATCGGCACTCCCGATTTTCTTCTTTTGATGGATGCCCCCACTGCGAAAGGGGAAGTGCATGTCTCGTGCCGGAATCTTTTTCTGCCGACCAATGGACATCGGGCCTACTATAAGGAACCGGGAGTCTAGTGTCAAGCGCGAAGGGGGCGTCATCGCAATAATAACGGGATCATAGCTTCTTGCCGCGGGTGGCCGACGGCATGGGGGATCGCCGAAGGGTGCCCAACGAACCTTCGGGCCATCATGAATCAATCGGCATGTGTAGTTGGGTAGATTAGGTAACAGGAATTGTGAATGCGGTTACCCTCTCCGGCTTGCCGTTCAAACCGGTTCAGGTTGGCGGACGATTGGGTGTCCGTCCTGGAGATTCCGTCTTCGATTTTGCCTGCGGCCAGGAGAAAATCTATTCATAACCAGTTAAATCAAATAGTTAAATGACAAGCCCTTTTCCGCCCCTCCATCGCGCGGTCCAACGGCCGGTGCCGTTCGGATCCATCGTTGTTGGTGCGTGGAGATTGGCATCATCCTTGCTCATTATATTCATGACATTTTGACGGTGGACGGATAAAGCCAAACTCCGGGTAACCGGAGGACGGAAAACTTCGGATCCAAGGATTGGATGGCCGGGTTGCCTGTGCGCAAAGCAAATATCGACCGGGTTGATGCAAACAATCCGGTTTTTTATTGCCGCCGATAAAATGGGCCGGCCGAAGCTGTATAGTTGATTCGATGGGAGCGCCTCTACTGGGGGGAGGCAATCCCGCCTGAGCGAATGCTGAGCAGGGCTGGAATGGTCTCGTCCGACCGTAAGGAACATCTGAATGGACCGGTATAGGCAAATGGATCCATCGAACGCGATGCGATCCGACGGGCATATCTCCCTTCTCGATCTGATTCCGCTGGAGGAGTTGCAGCAACTACAGGACACCATGGCGGAGGTCCAGGGTGTCGCGGTGGTCGTCACCGACCCCCAGGGCAATCCCATCACCCTGCCCAGCAATGAGATGGAGGCCTGCCGGCTCGTCCAACGTACAGACACCGGTTTCACCCACTGCCTGCAGGTTTCCAAATCCATAGCCGCCCAGGCGGTCCGGGATCAACAGCCGGCGAGCCGCCCCTGCGATTTCGTCGGCATCCGTAAGGCCGTGATTCCCATCCATATCGAACATCTTCACCTGGCCAACTGGTGGATCAGTCAGATCTGCGAACCATCGTTGGACGAAACCCGATTGCGTGCCTATGCCCGGGAAATCCGCCTCGACGAAGAGCGGTTCCTTTCGGCGTTGAGATCGGCCCCGCGAGGCAGCGAAGCGGATTTCGCCAACGTCGCGAACTGGGTGCAGCAATTCATCCGGCAACTGGTCCGGTTGGGCTACCGCAACCACCGGCTGATACAGGACGTCGACCGTCTCCGCTACCTGGAAGACGAGCTGGAAAAACATCGAAGCCAGATGGAGGCCCGGGTTCGGGAGCGAACCACCGAATTGATCCGGGCGAACAAGCGGCTACAGCTCGAAGTCCTCGAGCGTGACATGGCCGAGGAGCAGATCACCCGAAAATCCAAATTGCTCGATGCCATCAACTATATTCTCCAGCAGGCGTTCGGCGATACCGGCGATCGCTCCCTGGCCCGGACCTGCCTCTCCATGGCCCGCAAACTCACCGGGTCCCCCTGCGGGTTCATCGCCGAGCGGGTCAAAGGCGAATGGCAGGTGTCGGCGCTTCAACATCAGGACGTCCCCGGCGAACTTTCGAAAACCCTGCAGGAACCGAGTCGATCTGAAATCGTCAGAATCTGGGGTCGGATCGTCGAATCCGGCAAACCCGTTTCTATCCCGGCGATGGACGATTCCCAGCCCTGGCATCCTCTTCCGGCAAGCCATCCGCGCTTGAGGTCCTTTTTGGCCGTGCCCTTGAGCAAGGCCCAGGAATATGCGGGGTTCGTCGCCCTGGCCGACAATCCCGAAGGATACGTCCTGGTGGACCGGACCGATATCGAGGTGTTGTCCCAGGCTTTCATCGAAGCCCTGGTGCGAAAACGGTTGGAGACCGCCAAGGACGTCAGCGAAAAGCGCCTGAATCTGGCACTGGAATCGGGCAACGAGGGGTTGTGGGACCATTCCCCCCTCACCGGCCACATCTATTACAGCCCCCGCTGGTTTACCATGCTGGGATACCGGTCCGGCGAATACCCCGAAACCCTGGAGACGTGGCAGACCCTGACCCATCCCGACGAGTTGCCCATCCTCGAGAATGCTTTGGATGCCCTCTCCAGCGGGGAGCGCGGCGACGCCCAAATCGAAATCCGCATGCTATCGAACTCGGGACGATGGCGCTGGTTCCAGGTGCGGGGGCGTACCGTGGCCCGCAAGGAGGACGGTCGGGCCGAGCGCATCGTGGGGACCTTGATCGATGTGAGCAAATACAAGCAGGTGGAGACGGCGTTGCAGAAGGCCAATGACGAGTTGTTGCGGTTGGCCGCCCTGGACGATCTGACCCAGATTGCCAATCGCCGCCGTTTCGACGACCGCCTGGCCCAGGAGTGGCGCCGGGCCCGCCGCGAAGACAAGTACTTGGGGCTGATCATTTGCGATATCGACCATTTCAAGGAGTACAACGATACCTACGGACATCTCAAAGGCGATGATGCCCTGTATGCCGTGGCCCAGGCCATTCACGCCGCCTTGAAACGTCCCATGGACCTGGTGGCCCGCATCGGGGGGGAGGAATTTGCCATGATCCTGCCCAGTACCGATATCAAGGGCGCGCGGCGGGTGGCCAGCGAGGTGAAGGGGGCGCTTCGGGAGCTCAAAATCGAGCATCGAACCTCCCAGGTGGACCGATTCATCACCTTGAGTTTCGGCGTCGCATCCATCCAACCGGGGGCGGGCCTATCTTCGAAAACGCTCATCGATATGGCCGACCAGGCCATGTATCGCGCCAAGGCCCTGGGTCGGGATCGAATCGTCTGCATGCCGGAAGACGAAGAGACGGGAGACGACCCATCGGCAGCGGAAGATGAGACCGTCGGCGACGGCTGATCGCGCTTTCGCCCGATAGCAGTTGCCCGGATATTTCCAATTTTAATCCGGCTATGCGAGGTTTTCGAAAGCACGAACCACCCGGACGAAGTTCCCGGGGAGGGGAATCACCCGCTTGGCCGTATAGTCGAAGCAGAAGATATGGGTATGTCCTTCGGCGCACACGCTGCGGTCCCTTTCGATTCGATACTGGAAGGTGAAGCGTTTGCTCCTGAGTTCGCTGATGCGGCAACCCACTTCGATGGTATCTTGCAGGAGCAGTTCCCGCATGTACCGGCAATTGGCTTCTCCCACGATGATACCGGCGCCTTCGATGTCGAGTTCGGAGTAACCCCATTGCCTGAAATAGGCGATATGCGCTTCCTGGAAATAGGTTAAGAACTGCTGAAATCCGACGTGGCCGCCATAGTTGACTTCGCCGGCCCGCACCGTCAAGGTGATGGAGAAAGGATATCCTTTCACTTTTCTTCCCTTCTGTCGTGCAGTTTGGGATTGTTCCAGTGGCGCCGGCGGTCCCGCTGGGTTTTCTTATCCAGATTGCGCTTGAGCGCTGAAGTCAAATCGATGCCGGTCTGGTTGGCGATACAGGTGAGTACGAACATCACGTCGGCCAGTTCGTCTGCCAGGTCGTGCCTCCGGTTTTCTCCTTTGAAGCTTTGTTCTCCATAAATGCGCACCATCAGGCGGGCGACTTCGCCCACCTCTTCCATCAGGATGGCCAGGTTGGTCATCTCTTCGAAATATCTTACACCATGGGTCCGTACCCAGGCATCCACGGCAGCCTGATATCCTCGCACATCGATGTCCGTCATGATGTCACCGTTACTTTTCTTCTTCGGCCTTGCGGATCGCCCGGAGCAGGGCCGCCCGGTGCAGTTCGCCCGCGATGTGCACCGGACTCTTGCCGGTAATGGGGTCCCAGCCGGCGGGATTGGCCACGCACGAATATTGGGTCTCCAGGCCGATACGCACCGGCGCCTCTTCCAGACTGCGGCCGACGATTCGCTGGCCGGCCTCCCAGGTGGCGCCGCAGGGTGCGCCGCGCAGCGTTTCCACGGCGGCGATGCGCCCGTTTTTGGTTTGAATGCGGTATTCGGGCATGCCGAACTGCCGGCCGTAGGAGCCGAGTCCCCGCTGCTGCTTCAGCGCGCAGCATGTGGCCGGGGTGAGGGCCTCCGCCAGCGGCGGCTTTTTCCCCGAGGCAACCACCGGGATCCCCGCCCGGCGGCACTTTTCGGCGAGGGCGTGGCTCAGGTCGGGATGTTTCAGATAGTCCAGTACCAGGTGGGCTCCCTGGGGGTCCGGGATATAGGGATCCGTGTCATCGATAATCGGCGGAAGGGCCTCGTCGATGGAGATTACCTTCAGCTCGAAGGACCGTCCATATTCCCGGATGCCCTTGATTTTGCCCAGGCCGCTGCCGTTTTGCTGAAATACCCAAATGCATTGTTGGTCTTGTTTCGTTTTCGTCATTGCGGCTCCCTCGGAACGAAAGCCGTCCCGTCAAAAAAAGCGACCGGGCGCCCTGTATCATTGTCGCGGCCCGGTCGTATGGGTAAGTAATATGGAAGATGCCGTCAGGTCTGAGGATTGAGCCCCAGCGCGTCGCCGCAAACCCTCCAGTGGCCGTCCTCTTTGACCAATTCGAGGGTTTCCTCCACCGGGTATTCATCGGCCAGGTGAAACAATTTGCCCACCAGCATGAAGGCCGGGTTGATACAGACGCGGGATGTCCCCCGAAGGTGGATCTCCATGGTATCGCCGTCGCTCTCGCCTGCCGACAGGTGCAGGTCGATCAACTTGTGCCGCAGGTAATCGGTGCTCAGGCCCCGCAGATGGGCTTCCTGCTTTTTCCGGGCAAGGTAATCGCCCACCAGGTCCTGGTCTTCCTTCAATTCGCTGCACAGGTAGGATCCCATGTCTGCATCGAGGTAGTAATAGGCATTGGCGAAGCCCTTGGCTACCTTCAGCGGTGTTTCCCGGCAGTCCGCACCGATCAGCGCCAATTGAAGGATGATGGCGAGGCCGATCACCAGGGCAAAGGGGGCAAAGCTGATTTTCTTTTGCATGCAACAACCTCCTCGTAACGTTGAAACCGAGCAACTATTCATTCACATCCGGCATCGTGTGTTCCAAAAAAGCTCCCGTATCATGTCTGAAGAGGCATTACAAGAAGGATCCAAGTCCCAAATCCACCGCCTATGCGTCCGATAGCTATCCGCTGGGCCCAATTGGGTCGAAAACGCCTCTGCGGGCAGTGCGCGGAAGGTGTCTGCGTCACTTTAGACACCCGCCTTCGTAGTTCAGACCACCTTGGGGCTATTTT
>JBNKDU010000206.1:0-33041 GCA_050288425.1 Desulfobacteraceae bacterium
CCAGATCGAGATCAGCGTAATGTTTTTTAATGCAATCGGGACAAATGCTGTGGGAAAATTCGGCTTCCGAATGATCCCGGATATATCTTTCCATTTGTTCCCAGCTCCCCTTGTCGTTTCGGATTTTCTTGCAGAAGGAACATATGGGCAGCAATCCGGTCAGCGTCTTGATTTTAGCGAGCGCTTCCTTTAATTGGGCGATCAGCTCGTTTCTTTCACTCTCGGCTTGTTTGCGTTCAGAAATCTCCGCCCGCAGTTGCCCGTTGATCTTTTCCAGTTTCTCTTCATTTTTCCGTAAAGCATGGCTGTCCCGTTCGATTTTTTCCGCCATTTGATCGAAGGCCCTGCCGACCTCTGAGAATTCATCCCTTCCCTGTAATTCAGCACGAGCCGTCAAATCACCCGCCGAGAACCTTGCCGTCACGGAAACCAATCTTGATACATTATTTGTCAGAATCTGCCGAATACCAAGCAGGGAAGCGGCTATGGCGGCCAGCATCACACCGGCAAGTGCATACAGAAGCAATTCTATTCTTCTGATGATGGAATCGGCCAATTCCTCGTTGTCTGAATTGGATTTTCTCGCCAGGGGCACCAGCTTGTCAATCGCCCTCCTGTGAATCTGATAGAGTGCGTCGAGTTCACTCTCGACCGAATTTGCCCGGAATCTGTCATTGGAGCGAATCGCCGGGAGAAATTCATCATCAAATTTTTGATAAAAGGCAACCGCAGGTTCATGGCTGTCCTTTGTCATGATATTCTTCATCGGCCCATCGGGCAGGGTTTTACGCCAGAAATCATATCGCTCGTCGTATGCTTCGCGAAGTCTCCCGACCTTCTCGATGAACAACCCTCGCTTTTCAGCGTCCGCCTCATTCTGAATTTGAATCACTGTGAGAAAGGATTCCAGGATATACGCAGGTGGCGGCAAAATATCCGCTATCAGGTTTTTGCCCAGAACAATTCGATGATACACCGGGCCATTTACTTCTATTTCAGCCACGGCATGAAGGGAAATAATCCCAAGAAGGATAAAACCGACAATCATGATACTGCATAAAAAGAGCAGCTTGGTCCGAATCCTCATATTTTGCAGTCTTGACATCATGGCACCCCTTCATTTCAGGCTCTGGAAAATGGCAACGATGGGGGGGCGATGCAATCGAGACAAGCTTAAATCGATGGGGAATCAGTATGTATCGGTTCTCTCGAGATTCATCATTTTTCCGTTTTCAGTCGGATGATCATTGTCGGTCGATGAGCCCTTTTTGTAATTAGCAAAAAAATACCTCTTTTGGAATCGACGTGCAATCGAAAGTTCGTGTCGTGCTTTTCGTACACCACCGATCCTGAAAAAGGACAGGAACCTGCCTTTTACATTTTTGAATGTGATAGACCGATGCCTGCGTGTCAATCTCATCGTCGGTACAGAATGTCGCGGTGGGTCTTGGCTTCATGGGATCGCCGCTATCCAGAATGCATCCATGGTGCTAGGTCTGCACAACGGGAAGATAGACAGAGAATGTGCTTCCCTTGTCCGGTTCGCTTTCCACCTCGATGTGGCCGAGATGCGCCTCGACGATTTTTTTCACGATGGGCAGTCCCAATCCCGTGCCCATCACATAACGCGTCTGTGCGTTTTTCACGCGGTAAAACCGCGTAAAAATTCGTTCGAGATCCTCCGGGGCGATGCCATATCCGGTATCGGAGACGTTGATGCACACGAAATCGCCATCGGCTTCGGCCGCCACCGCCACGCGGCCGTTCTCCGGCGTATAGTGAATGGCGTTGGTGATCAGGTTGGAGAGGACTTCCTCCATGTTGATGCGATTGGCCAGCACCGGCGGCAGGTCGGGAACCGGGACCAATTCGATGGAGATGTGTTTGTCCTGGGCCTTGGCCTGGTGGAAGTCCACCTGATCGGCCAGAACGGGTCCCAGCTGCATCTTTTCTTTTTCCATGACGATGAGACCGGACTCCATTTTGGCCAGGTCGAGCAGCTCGCCGGAAAGATTGACCAGGGTATGGATCTTTTCATAGGCGCGGGTCAGGATTTCCCGCTGTTTGTCCGTGACGGCTCCGGCCAGTTCATCGAGGATCACCTTGTGCTGCATGAGCACCGAATTGAGCGGAGATCGGATTTCATGGCTCACCATGGCGACGAAGTCCGACTTCATCTGATCCATCCGCTTCAAGGCCGTGATATCGTGAAGCATGGTAATGGTGCCCAGATTCCGGTCCAGGCGGTCCCGGAACGGAACGCAGCGAATGCCGAGGATGCGCTCCTCGCCGTCCGCCCTGGAGGTGACGGTGATTTCATCGGTGATTTCCACAAATTGATCCCCGGGCATGGCCAGGGCCTGGTCGATCATCGTCAGTATCTTTTTGTCCGCCACCAGATCCGATACCGGTCTGCCGATGGGGCTGGCGCCGCGGCAGTCGATGAGGTTCATGAACGCGTGGTTGGCCAGGGCGACGAGTTTGCCCTGGTCGGTGGCCAGCACGCCGCCGGACAGATGATTGATCATCGTCCGCATGCGGGACTTTTCGTTGGCAATGTCTTCCAGCGTGCGAATATGCTCCATGGCCTTGGTCACCACCAGGCGCAGGTCCTGGGGGGAAAACGGCTTGGAGATAAAATCGAAGGCGCCGTTTTTCATGGCGTTGACGGCGTGATCCAACGTGGCATAGCCCGTGATGACGATCACCACCGTATCCGGATGCAATGCCCGTATCCGGTCCAGTGCTTCGAGTCCGGAAGTCCCCGGCATCATCAGGTCCAATAAAATGATGTCGAAGTGGCGCCGGGCCACCATCTCGAGGCCCACATCGCCATTTTCCGCCTGGGCGACATCATAGCCTTCCTGCTTGAGCATTTTGGTACAGACCTGACGGATGCGGTCTTCGTCATCGACGATCAAGACGCTGCTTTTTTGGGTAACCTCGGCGATGGCATCCTCGTTCGTCGCTTGTTGTGCGGGTGGTTCCACGTGCATCTTCCTTATTTCTCAATCCTGATCATGGGCGGCGTTGTATAATTCGAATTCGATGAGAAAGGTGGTGCCGGCACGGCCGGTCTCTTTTACCCGGATGTCGCCCTTGTTCTCCTTCACCAATCCGTATGCGGTGCTCAATCCCAGTCCGGTTCCCTCCCCCGGCCCTTTGGTGGTGTAGAAGGGATCGAATATTTTCGACAGATCCTGTGGCGCGATGCCGCAACCCGTGTCGCGGATCTCCAGATAGGCTTTCCCTTCCTCCTTGCGCCGGTAGGTGCGCAGGATCAGATGGCCGGACTCTTCCATCGCGTGGATCGCGTTGATCACCAGGTTGATGATCACCTGGCTGATCTGGTTCCGGTCCACATGCACCTGCATCATCTCGTTGGAGAATTCGCGATCGATCTTGATGTTGCGGAACATTTTCGGGTCCCGAATCAGATTCATGCTCTGATCGACGATGTCATTCAACTGGATGATGTCCTTCATGGGACTGGATTGACGGCTGTATGCGAGCAGGTGTTGCACGATATCCCGGCATCGCTTCACGTCTTCGATCACCGCCGCCACCTCGTCCCGTTCTTCATCGTCCGGCGCCATGCCCTCCAACTTCAGGTTCGCATAGAAAAGGATGCCGGTGAGCGGGTTGTTGATCTCGTGGGCCACGCCGGCGGAGAGCTGCCCCAGGGACGCCATCTTTTCGGATTGGGCCAGCTGCGCCTGGGCTTCCTTGAGTTGTTTTTCGACGGCCAGTTTCTCGCGCAAATCGGTATAGATGCCCACCGTGGCAACCTCTTCGTCATCTTCGTAGATGATGGAAGCGTTGAGCTCCACGGGAATCTCCTCTCCCCGGGCATCGAGGATGGTGGTCCGGATATTGGGCAACTTGCCTCTGCCCTGCTCGAGATTGCGCATGATCTGGTTGGCGACACCGGGGGGATAGAGTTGATCGGCGGTGATATTGCGCACCGCAAAAGGCATGCTGTAGCCGAAGAGCTCCTCGGCGGCCGGATTCATCAGCAGGATATGGCCGAAGCGGTCGGCGGTCACGATGGCGATGGGCGAGCCGAGAATCACCTTCTCCAGGAAGGCCTCCGTGCCCTTGAGGGCCAGCTCCAGATTTTTCTGGCGGGTGACATCGCGAACACTCTCCATGACATAGGCCACCTCGCCGGTGTCGTCGAGGATCGGGGAGAAGACCCTGTCCTCGTAAAGCTGTTTGCCGGTCCGGGTGGCATGCCGCCGCATGACCGAGGTACCGGTTTTTTCGCTCAACACCTTGGGAAAGGGACAAACTTTGTTGGGGCACAACTTGGCCCCATAAAACACTTCGTGGCAGCGTTTGCCCACGATCTCTTCCAGTTCGAATCCGCCCTTTTTCAGGAAAACCTGGTTGGCCGTCAGGATGACCTTGTCCGGCTTCAGGATGAGGGTTGGGAACGACAGCGAATCGAATACCCGCAGGCGCCAGTCGAGTTCTTCAATCAGCTTTTGGTTCATCGGTTCACATCCGGGTCCACAATATCCGATAAATGACCATCGCAACCATTCGGAGCCTATCAGGTATCCACCCCGCAGGGAATCTCGAACGCTCCCGACAGCAGGGTTCTGGCCCGGGCTCCCCATCCGGCCGGCGTGACCAGGTAGATGGTGGCCACCGAGCAGGCTACGGCCAGAAGGGGCACTTCGGCCTCCACCAGGGGTTGCAGGGCAAAATCGAGCACCCCATAGCGGTCGCCATAATGGGGCCCCTGCAGAAACAGCAGATCCACGCCCAAGGGGGGGTGGAGCTCTTCCGCGACGCCCTGCCGGCCCACCTGGCCTTCCAAAGAATCAAGTTCCCTACTCCAATGGGTATCGTCGCACAAGAGGAAAAACTTGATCGGATGGGTGTCCGGGTCCCCGGCTTGGGCCCATACCAATCGGAATGCCGGTCCATCCTCGGCCACGGACTGAAGCGCCCGGCCCCACCGGCCCAGGTGAACCGGGGGGACGCCGACCTGATACAACTGCAACCCTTCCACCAGCTGAACGCCGTAGGTTCTTATCCTGGGCTCCCAATAGACGGCGATGGTCTCCATCATGACCCCACCCCCGGACCGGGTGTCGAATCCATGGTGCAAGCCTTGAAGATCAACGCGGCCGCCTTTCCTGACGAATCCTGAATTCCGCCCGCTGGGGCGCTGCATTCCGGGGCAGTTGCAGATTCGCGGCAAACGCACGCGCCGCGTCGTCCAATCGCTGGAAATCGACCACGAAACTGAGGGCGGCGATGGAGGAAGCCAGGCCATGAACCCTAATTTGCTTTCGACTCAGCAATTGCAGGGCCATGCCCAGCAACTGGAGGCTGGAATGGTGGGGATAGAAGGTGATCACTCCGACACTGTCGCCATAGCGGATATATGGTTTGAGATCCTCATTGCGATCCATCAAATCGGCCACCAGCGGTTGGTCCTTGCAATCGATACAGCATAGCACCGGCTGCGAATCGATGAGACCGGCGGAGGTCAAAAAGGCGATATTTATCTGCTGCCGGGCCAGCAGCCGGCAAAACCGGGGCAATGGGTTCGCCATCCGGGACGGGGTATGGATCCAGATCGAAGCCAGTCGTTCGCTCCGTTTGAGACCGTTTATCGGTGTATGATCCGTCATGCGAAGGCCTTGTGCCATGGATGGGTCGACCTGTGGAGCACGCGACCGGCAGCCGAAAAGGGCGCGGCTGCCGGTCACAGGCAAAACACGGGTGTTCCGGACCGGCTTTTTGCGATGAAACGGCGGTTTACAGATTGTCTTCGACGATCTCCATCAACTTGTCCAGATCGATGGGTTTGGGGACATAATCATCCGCCAGCGTATTCTTGCCGTCCATGTGGGTGTAGCTGGTGTTGGAGACCGCATCGGCCACTGCCGTCAGCAGGATCACGGAGATGTCCTTGAAGTCGGCATCGTTTTTGATCTCGTTGCACAACGCATACCCGTTCTTGCGGGGCATCATGACGTCCAGGATCACCAGCGCCGGCCGGTCGGCCTTGATCTTGTCCCAGGCTTCCTCGCCGTCATATGCCTTGGCGACCCGATACGCACGGCTTTCCAGTTTCATGGCCACCGATTCCACCAGATCGGGATCGTCGTCGACCACCAATATCAATTGATTGCTGTTCATGTGAGTTAACCTCCTTGCTCGAATAATTTTCAATACGCGTCAGACCGGCGCGGCCGGTCAATAAGGGCTATACCTGCGGTCGCGGATAGAGTCCGGACCGTTCCACGATTTCGGGGACCGCCGATTCCCACTCGATGGCCATGATGTGAATCCCGGAGACCCCTTCGATGTCGAGCAGGCGCTGGATGGTCTCGACGCAGATGTCGATGCCTTCCTGGGCCTGCTTTTCTTTGGGGGTGTTGGCCATGCGCTCGACGAGGGCATCGGGAACGTCCATGCCCGGTACCCGTTTGGACATATACCGGGCGGCGCCCACCGACTTCATGGGGGTGACGCCGGCCATGATGTAGGCCTCCTTGTGCAGGCCGCGTTCGCGCACGCCGGCCATCCATTTTTCGAACTTTTCCACGTTGAAGATGCACTGGGTCTGGACGAAATCCGCGCCGGCCCTGATCTTCTTTCCCAGGCGGGCCACGCGCAGCTCAAAGGGGTCGGCGAAAGGGTTTGCGGCCGCGCCGATGAACATCCTGGGGGCGTTCTTGCAATCCTTGCCCCCCTGGAACTTGCCTTCATCGCGCATCTTGCGCACCATCTGGATGGCCTGGACCGAATCCAGGTCGAACACACCGGTGGCCATGGGGTGATCGCCGAACTGCATGTGGTCGCCGGAGAGGCACAGCATGGTGTTGATGCCGTGAGAGTAAGCCCCGATGATATCGGCCTGCATGGCCAGGCGGTTGCGGTCCCGGCAGACCATCTGCAACACCGGATGCATCTCCATCTGCCGCAGCAAAATGCTGGCGGACAGGCTGGACATGCGCACCATGGCCGTCTGGTTGTCGGTGACGTTGACGGCGTCCACATAGCCTTTGAGCAGTTCCGCTTTTTCCCTGACGACATCCGGCAGGGCGCCCCGGGGGGGACCGCATTCACCCGTAACGCCGATATGGCCGGCTTTCATCTGTTTTTCCAACGCGCTTTCTGTTTTCATTGTGCCAAATCCTCTCTGACGATCTTGCGAGGCCCGCCGGCCCGTTCGGTGCTCCAGTCCTTGGAAACGATGATCTCTTCGTACCGGTCCTCGATGCCCAGTTCCTTGAGCCGGTCCCAGATCAACTGCCATACGCAATCCAGCTCGGTGCTGATCTCGCAGTTGCCGCCGCTGGACCCGCCGCAGGGACCGTTCATCAGCCGCTTGGAGCAGCGCGCGATGGGACAGATGCCACCGGTCAGGCCCAGCAGGCAGTTGCCGCAGCCGTGACAGCGTTCGGCCCAGACGCCGGGACCCTCCGCGGCGCCCATGAACTTGGTGTTGACGGCCGGATAGACGGGCTTGTCGCGAAAGCGCCGGACCACCTCCTGGACGCCGCAGCCGCATGCCATGGAGACCACGGCATCCACCTGCCCGATAAAGGGCACCAGTTCCTCGACGTATTCCGGTTCGCACTGCCGTTCCAGGGTCATTTCCCGAATCTCGATGTTCCTGCCCCGCTTCATGAAGTCCATTTGCAGGGCGGATGCCAGCATGGCCACTTCCTTGCGACCGCCGGCGGCACAGACCGTCACGCATTCATTGCACCCGACCAGGAGGATTCGCCGGCACTCGTCGATGCTGTCGATGATCTCCGCCAGGGGTTTTCGTTCCGCTGTTATCATGATCTTTCAATCTCCTTTACATATCCTGGGCTAGGCGACCTTTCCCGATGCGGTGCGGGCGCCGATGGCCTCGCGTACCGGGTTGGGTCCCAATTTTCTGATCCGGTCCGTAACTTCATTGGCGATCTGCGCGAAGCGCATGCCCATGCCGGCGGACATGGTCACCATCACCAGCCGTTCGGGCTCGATGCCGATCTCTTCCAGCAACTTCTTCACGAAGTCGACCCGGCGGGCGGCCTTGGTATTGCCGTTCTTGAAGTGGCAGTCGCCATCCAGGCAGCCGGCCACCATCACCCCGTCGGCCCCTTTTTCCAGGGCCTTCATCATATGAATGGTATCGACCTTGCCGCTGCAGGGCACCCGGACGATTTTCACATTGGACGGGTAGTTGAGGCGCATGCTGCCGGCCATGTCCGCGGCCGTGTAGGCGCAGTAGTGGCAGCAGAAGGCCACGATGACAGGTTCGTAAGTTTCCATCAGGCTATCCTTTCGAGCAATCCTTCCAGTTTGGCCAGAATCGGTTCATCCTCGAAGCGCGACAGCTGGATCGCCTTGGCCGGGCATTCGGCCGCGCAGATCCCGCATCCGTGGCACTTGGCCGGATCGATATCCGAGTGACGGTCTTCGTTGATGAAGGGGACGTTATAGGGGCAGGCGCGGACGCAGGCCAGGCAGGTGGCGCATTTTTGCGGATCCACCGTGGCCGTCACGGCGCCCAGGTTGATGGTCTCCCGGGCCAGCATGGTCTGCACCCGCGACGCCGCGGCCTGGGCCTGGGCGATGCTCTCGCGGATGTTGCGCGGCGAGTGGGCGCAGCCGGCCATGAAAAAGCCCGGCACCGACATATCCACCGGCTTGAGTTTGACATGTTCTTCGAGGAAATAGCCGTCCCCGGTCCGGTTCAGGTGAAAAATGGCGGCCAGATCCTCGCTGGTTTCATCATCGGCCACCAGGCCGGTGCTCAGGACCAGGCGATCCGCCGTGATCTCCACCGGGCGACCCAGGATGGGATCGGTGAAGCGTACGGCCACCTGCTCGCCGTCCCCTTCCACTTCGGGCGGTGCATCGGGCTGGTAGCGGATGAAGATGACCCCGCGCCGGCGGGCCTCGATATAGGCATCTTCACTGAATCCGTAGGTGCGCATGTCGCGGTAGAGGACGTAGAGCTGCACCCCGGGATTGACGTCCAGCAGCCGCAGGGCATTCTTCATGGCCGTCTGGCAGCAGATGCGCGAACAATTCGGATTGTCCGCCGTTCGGGAACCCACGCACTGGATCATGACCAGGCTCTCCCAGGCTTCGATCCGGTCCGGAGCGTCCTCGATGAGATTGTCCAGATCGAGCTGGGTCATCACGGCGTCATGGCGCCCCAGCAGGTATTGGCTGGGACGATGGGCCATGGCGCCCGTGGCCAGCACCGTGGCCCCGTGTTCGATCTGGCGGTAGTACATGCGCGGACCGATCTGGAAACCGGTGGAGAATTTCCCCGGCATGCCGGAATGGTCGACCACGATGGCATTGGTGATGACTTCGATGTTCTCATGGCCGTTGGTCCGCTCGACCAGCCGGCGCACATGGGCCTGGACATCGTCGCCTTCGAGATTGCGCCGGATCACCGCGGCCAGACCGCCCAGGCGGCCGTTGCGCTCGGCCAGGATCACTTTGATTCCCCGGTCGGCCAGTTCCAGGGCCGCGTTCATGCCGGCGACCCCGCCGCCCAGCACCAGGACCTCCTTGTTCATGGGCAATTGGTGATCGGCCAGGGGCCCGGATTTGGCCGCACCGGAGACGGCCATGCGGATCAACTGCTTGGCTTTGGCCGTGGCCAATTCGCCGGCACCGGTGTGCACCCAGGCATTCTGATCGCGGATATTGGCGATCTCCACCAGGTATTTGTTCAGTCCGGCGCGTCGGATGGTCTCCTGGAACAGCTCCTCGTGGGTGCGCGGCGAACAGGCGCCCACCACCACCCGATTGAGATTCTTTTCCCGAATCGCCTGCTGGATGCGCTCCAGGGATTCCTTGCCGCAGCCGTGGCCGGTCATCTCGGCCGACACCACGTGGGGATATTTGGCCGCGTCGGCGACCACGGCGTCCACATCGATGGCGCCGCCGATATTCTGGCCGCAGTCGCAGACGAACACGCCGATGCGCGGCGCTTCTCCGGTCACATCCCGTTCCGGGGGATAATCATCGCCGGTCGCGCCGGATGCCGTTTGGGCCGGCAGATGCTTGCCGGCCATGCAGGCGGCCGCACTGGCCTGGACCATGGTTTCGGGAATGTCCTTGGGGCCTTCGAACACGCCGCACACGTAGATGCCCGGCCGGTTGGTGGTGACCGGCTGGAAGCTTTCGGTATTGGCAAAGCAATGGGAGTTGAGTTCGATGCCCAGGATCCCCGCCAGTCGCGTGCTCCGCCCGGAGGGCCGGAATCCGGTGGAGAGCACCACCATGTCGAAGGATTCGGTGATCAATCCCGGGGTCTCCTCGCTGGCATAGGAGATCAGCATGTCCTGGCTGGCCTGGTCCGGGATGATGGTGTGCGGACGGCAGCGCACCAGGCGAATGCCGTAGTCGTCCCTGGCCCGCTGGTAGTAGCCTTCGTAATCTTTGCCGAAGGTGCGCATGTCCATGTAAAAAATCGTGGTCTCGATGTCGTCCTGGAAGCGCTGTTTGGTCACGATGGCCTCCTTGAGCGCATACATGCAGCACACGCTCGAGCAGTAGGAGACATCCTCGCGGTTGATGCCGCGCGACCCGGCGCACTGGATCCAGGCGACCCGTCTGGGCTGCCGCCGGTCCGACGGCCGCACCAGTTCACCCATGGTGGGGCCCGACGCCGACATGATGCGCTCATACTCCAGGCCGGTGACCACGTTGGGATAGCGACCGTGTCCCAGGTGGTCGAGCTTGCCGGGATCGAACAGGTCGGCGCCGGTGGAGAGGATCACGGCCCCCACCCGGCGGGTGGTCTGCTTTTCCCGGTCGTCGGGGTCGATGGCGCCGGCCGGGCAGCTCCTGACCAGGTCGTCCACATCTTCGCAGGCGGCCATGTCGACGGAGAAGGCCTGGGGGGTCGCCTGGGGGTAGCGCATGCAGGTGGGTGCCCGGTGGTCCAAACCGGGATTGAAACGGACACACTCCGGATGCTTCTTGTGGCACTCCCCGCAGGCCGTGCATTTCTCCAGGTCGATATAGCGCGGCGCACTGGTGAGGGTGACGGTAAAGTCGCCGGCTTCGCCGCTGATGGCATCGAGCTGGGTCAGCGGCATCAACTCGATGTGCTGCTGCCGGGCCCCGGCGGACAAGCGCGGCGAAATCGTGCACAAGTCGCAGTTGTTGGTTGGGAAGGTGCGGTCCAGCTGGGTCATCAGGCCTCCGATGGACGCGGCCTTGTCGATCATCAGCACATTCCTCTGCGCCTCCGACAGGTCCATGGCCGCCTTGATGCCGCCGACACCGCCTCCGATGACGAGAACGGTCTGGTTGAGCTCTGCTGTTTGATCTTTCATGGTATTCCCTTGCTCGCTCCGTTTGGTAATCGAAATTATCTACGCGCCTGCGGAGGGGGTGCCGTAGAGTTCAGCGGTCTTCTCCCCAACCGCCCGCAGCCGTCGTTTCATCGACATGCCCGCCTCCCCCGGGAGGACGGAATGCGGCTAAAGCCCGGCGTGATCGAGAATCGATGCCAGTCGATGCTCCCAGCCATGGGTTTCGATGGTCACCCCCGCCACCTTATCCTTGAAGGCGGCAATGAGTTCGCCGGCGATCTTGAGGCATTCGCCCTCGCGGTCCGAGGCTTTGCGGATTCTTTGAATCAGGTCCTCGGAGATGTAGGCGCCCGGCTCGTTGATGGCCATGTAGCGCGCGATGCCCACCGACTTGATCAGAAAAATCGTGGCGATGACCGGGACCCCCAATTTTCCGGCGCTGTCCAGAAAGGAACCGAAGCGATCCACGTCGAAGACCGGCGGTGCGATGATGAACTGGGCACCGGCCGCCACCTTCCGGTGGGCCAGTTCCAGCTCGGCGTTCATCTCTTCTTCATTGGAAAAGGAGGCGACGGTGCAACCGGTGGTAAAGGAAGGGGCGCCTTCCAGATCGAAACCGGCCAGATCCTTGCCCGCTTCCAGGGATTGGATGGCGGCCAGCAGGCCCAATTCGTCCAGGTCGTCCACGGCCAGGGCGTCCCGATGATCGCCGTTGGCCATCTCCTCGGAGTTGGCCACCACCAGGTTCTGAATCCCCAGGGCATGGGCCGCGAGGATATCCCCCTGGAGGGCCATGCGGTTGCGGTCGCGACAATAAGTATGGATCACCGCTTCGATGCCCTGCTGCTGCATCAGCACGCCACCGGCCAGCGCGCTCATGCGCATCACGCCGTTGTCCATATCCGGGACAATCACGGCATCCACCCGCCCCTTGATCCTGCGGGCATTGGTGATCAGCTGAGACGTATCCACCCCCTTGGGCGTGTTCATCTCCGCCAACACCACAAATTCGCCAGATGCTAATCGTTTTTGAAGACTCATGGCTCCCCTTTTTCCTCTCGTAGACTTTAGCGCGTTGCCCCATCCGTCGAAATTCCGGCGAGGATGGGTTTCATGCGCGTATCCCTTTGTCTTCCCTTCGTTCCACCCGGATCCCTTTCGGGCCGGTCCGTTGGATCCGCGGGACGATCCTTATGTTTTCCGCAAATGGACCCGAATCGGCGCATTGCCCCGCTCCTCCACGGCAAGCACTTCATAGGAAACCGCGGGCAGCAGCCGGAAAAGATCCGACCGGGTATCCGAGTCCAGCCCGAGCACCTCCAAGGTTTGATTCGATTTCATTTCGCGGAACACCCGCGTCAGCTTGAGCAGGGCAAACGAGGTGATGGCGCCCCTGAAATCGAAGCTGTAATCTGCATTTTCAGCCAATGTGAACGATCTCCTTTGGTCCTCTGAGTAAGGGGGTCCCAAATAAGCAAGCCATATGCCACCACCGTATGCGGGCCATGGCAAATCAACTATTTATAAATATATCAGCTTGCTATCATATAGGTCCTCCTTTCGTCCGCGTTGCGCGATTGCCGTCGGAGTGTTAAAGTGCTAAAAAAAGCCTTCTTTACAGGTATTAAAGTTAAACAGGGCGAATTTAATGACGGAACCTGCTCTGGACAAATATTGGAAAACCGTGGTCAACACCATCCGGGATGGATTGATGATCGTGGATGAACGCGGGATTATCGTATCGATCAACGATGCCTTGGAGCGAATTACCGGGTTTCGCCGCAGCGAATTGATCGGCAACGACTGCACGGTTCTCGACTGCGATGTCTGCCAACAGATCCGCCACACGGATGGCGATCACTGGTGTTCCCTGTTCACCGGCAAGCAGGTTACCGCACGCCGGTGCATCATCGTGCGCAAAGACGGCCGGCCGGTGCACGCCTTGAAAAACGCCTGCATCCTGCACGATGAAAACGGCGAGATGATCGGAGCGGTGGAAACCATCACCGACATCACCGAGCTCATCGAGAAGGACAACCAGATCGCCGCCTATGAACGCCAGCTCAGATCGGACGACGGGTTTTGCGGCATCATCGGCACCAGCCCGGCCATGCAGCAGGTCTTCGAGCTGATCTCCAATGCCGCCCAGTCGGATGCGCCGGTCATCATCCTTGGAGACAGCGGCACCGGCAAGGAACTGGCCGCCAAAGCCATTCACCAGCTCGGCGCGCGCAACGATCAGCCTTTCATCAAGGTCAATTGCGCCGCCTTCACCGAGTCTTTGCTGGAGAGCGAGCTCTTCGGCCATGTGAAAGGTGCCTATACCGGAGCCTATCGCGATCGCGCGGGCCGGTTTGAAACCGCCGACGGCGGCGACATATTCCTGGATGAAATCGGAGACCTGCCCCTGTCCACCCAGGTCAAAATGCTCCGGGTCCTGGAAGAGAAAATCATCGAACGGGTAGGCGACGGCACCCCGATCCCGGTGGATGTGCGCATCATCTCCGCCACCAACCGCAACCTGCAGGACTTGATCGCCCAGGGGGTTTTCCGGGAAGATCTCTTCTTCCGGATCAATGTCATTCCCATCCACCTGCCGCCCCTCCGGGAGCGGTCCGAGGACATCCCGCTGCTGGCGGAAGCATTCTTCCAGAATCTCCGTCTGAAAAACCGCAAACCCATCAACGGCATCGGCAACGATACCATGGCCTGCCTGGTCGACTATCCCTGGCCGGGAAATGTCCGCGAACTGAAAAGCGCCTTCGAATATGCCTTCGTCACCTGCCAGGAATCCATGATCGGGCCGAACCACCTGCCCCCCGACATCTACGGCCACGGCAGGAAGAAGGTCCCGCCCCCCGGCCGGAAGACCTTCAACCGAGAAGAAATCAAGCGTATCGAGCTCATCGAGGCGCTGGAGGAAACCGAAGGCAACCAATCCCAGGCCGCCAAGCTGCTGGGCGTCACCCGGGTCACCGTCTGGAACCGCATGCGCCGCTTCGGCGTGCAGTATAAGAAGACCCTCGAAAACGACGATGCCGACCCTCCGGACATTTCACGTGGAGATTGATGCGGCCGAAGGTCAGCGGGCGTTGCGTTTATATGGCAGCCGGTGGAACATGGATGCGCACGGGAGCATCTTTGCGCATGAATGACAGACCGCAGACATGGCACTACGGACTGGTGGCACGATACTGGGCCGAGCACAACACGGCGGGTCCGGAGATCGGCTACTTTCAGAAACAGATCGTACGTCATGGCCAACCGGCACTCGATGCCGGGTGTGGTACAGGCCGCTTGCTCATCCCCTTCCTGCGGGCAGGTCTGGATGTCGACGGCTGCGACGTTTCGCCGGATATGCTTGCCCTGTGCCGGGAAAAGGCCGAGCGCGAGGGCCTGAGGCCGAATCTATATCGGCAAGCATTGCATGAACTTGACCTGCCGCGCACCTATCAGACCATCGTGGTCTGCGGCGCATTTGGGATAGGTGTCAGTCGCCAGCAGGATTTTATGGCGCTGCAGCGCTTCTACCAACATCTGAAACCGGGCGGCCTGCTGCTCCTGGACCATCACCTGCCGTATGGTGATGCCCGGGAGTGGAAATTGTGGCGCAATGAGTCATGGGCTAAGTTGCCGGAACCATGGCCGGACTCGATTGGGAAAACACCCCCGGACGATGGCTCGGATTATGAACTGCACCACCGCCCCGCGGCACTCGACCCGCTCGAACAACGAATCACACGTCAAATGCGAACGGTGTTGTGGCGCGAGGGGCAACTCGTCGCCGATGAGGAATACACGCTTACCGAGAATCTCTACTTCCGCAACGAATTACGCCAGATGCTCGAACAAGCCGGCTACGAGATCGAAGCCATTCAGGGGAACTACACGGAGACAGAGGCCACTGCGGAACACGACGTCATTGTATTCCGCGCGCGGAAATAACCGGAGTCCGGCGTATCGAGAGCAGTTGAAATCAGTATCAAACCCGCGAATCTATTTCCTGATGATATTCAGATGGATCATCCGATCCTTTTCGTCCCGGGTTTCGAAGGCATACTTGTCTTTGGCGTCGGCGGATTTGCGCCGGGTCCAACGGCCGGAGGCTTCCGATTTCTTTGGGCTGTGCATTCCCTCGAGAAGATGGCCTTTGACGGCATCCGTCTTCGGCGGCGCCGGGGTGGCCTGTTGCGGATCCTCCAGCGCGATGGCTTCGTTGGCCGCCGCTTCGATCAGTTTGGGCCACAGCTTCTGGAACAATTCCGGCGTGCCGTAGATATCCGCCGTGGTGAAGCGACCGTTGACGGCATAGGCAAAACCGACGGCTTCGGTCTCGCGTTGCGCCACGGGCAGGAGCGCCTGCAAATAAGCGCTGCGCTTCTTTTCCATGGCCTTGTCTTCCAGACTCAATTGCAGGCTGGTGGCCGAAACCCCGCTTTGCACCGATTTGCCGATTTTACTGCTCAGGCGCGCCTGTTCGTCCGCCACGGCTTTCCACACCTCCCCCTGGGACCTGGCTTTCTTGGCCGCCAGCTTCAACTCCTTGGAACTGAGTCGTTTCCCTGAGCTGGCGAAGGTCTTCGCGTGTTCCTTGCCGCGCCGGTGCCAGCGCCCCTGTTCGATGCAAAATGCGTCCAGGGCGGTTTTTTTCGATTTGGGCGGCAGGATCATGTCCTGCCCCACGGTGCGGTCCTGGCGTCCGCCTTTGAGCATATCGCCCGACTGGATGAAGACGTAGGTGTCATCGGAGTGATTCTGGGCGGTGAGTTGGTTGACCTCTCCGGTTTCATCGATGGTCACCCATCCTTTTTCCAGTGCTTCCGACAAGGCGACGAACCGCTTGTAACCGGCATTGCCGCCGCCGTGAACCAGGAATACGGCCAGGTTGCGGAAGGCGTATGGCCCCGAGAGCAGGTATTCTTCGTTCAGCCGCTCCTTCTGCGAAGACGATGCCTGCCCGGCGACGGCCGGACCGGCGAAGCAAATTGCCGATGTCGCGATAAACATCAAAAACAGGGTTCGAAAATAAGATTGCATGCGGGCACCTCCCTGGTAAATGGATGACGGTTCCTTTTCCCCAAGAGGTAGCATGAAGGTGGCCGGCGACAAATTCAAAGAATTGTAAATAGTTGGACATGAAATGTTACAATTCATTTACCGAAGCCCGATGAAGACCATTTGTTTCGCCCGGAAAATGCTCAGGAAGCGTAGGGCCGGTCTCTGCGTCGGCCGGTCCGGAGGTGAAACGGGGAGCCGAGATTTCAAACGCGGCGGGCGCGGTGGCCCGCCCTACGAGGACCATTTTGGGGCCGGACGGTTCGGAGATTTTGCGGGGTGGGCGCGCCCCGAAAGCAATAATTTTGTGTTTTCATCTTGCGTCATGGGGTGGCCTTCCTCCAAAATGGCGGTGGACCGAACATAAATAAAGATGGGAACCGGTGAAAGGAGCATTTCCATGATGCATGGCATGGGACGTAAGCCCCAATGGTTTTTGTTGGCCCTTGTTTGGACAGCGATGATCCAGTTCGGCACGGCCGCGACGGTTCGTGCCGGGTCGATCACCGCCCACTCGGCCGGCGATATCTCCCGCGCCGATGCCATCCAGGTGCAGTTCGCCTACCCCCAGGTCGCGGAGGCGCAGGTGGACAAGGCATTGGATTCCTCTCCTTTCGGATTCGAGCCGCGGATCAAGGGGCTGGCCAGGTGGAAAACCCGCCGCACCCTGGTCTTCGTTCCGGCCGAACCGCTTCCTTCGGGTCAGAAGTACAAGGCCGTCCTGAAGCTGAAGGCCGTCACGGCGGCGGCGCAGGAGACCGAGTTCCGGTTCGAATTCTCCACCCGGCCCCAGGCCTTCGAGCTTTCCATGGACGGATTCAAGAGCGCCGATCGACGCGATTTGAACCGGCTGACCCTGGACGGCACCGTCCGCACCGCCGATGTGTCTGACGGCGACGCCGTGGAACGCATGTTGACACCCCGCCAGGAGGATCGGAAGCTCAAGGCGCAATGGTCCCATGCCCCGGATCGGCGGGCGCACCGCTTCACCATCGCCGGCATCACCAGGCGGGACCGGGCCACCCAGGTGACCCTGGATTGGGACGGGGCCCCCATCCATGCGGAGCAGGGTTTTCGCACCCGGCTGGAAGTACCCGCCGCGGGTCCCTTCACGGTGTTGGAGGCCCGCACGGTGCATGTTCCCGAACGGTACGTGGAGCTGCTCTTCTCCGATCCCCTGGACCCGGATCAGCAGCTGGAGGGGCTGATCACCCTGCCGGCTGCGGGCCGGCGACAGGTCCGTTTCACCGTCGCCGACAGCCGGGTGCGCATCTTTCGCACCGAAGGACTGTGGGGCGAACAGACCGTCCGGGTGGATGCCGGCATCCGCAACATCCGCGGCGACCGGCTGGCCGAAGGGCGCGAGTTCACCATCCGCTTCGAAGACCTGCTTCCCCAGGCGCGTTTCGTGGGCAAGCGCACCATCCTGCCCACCACCCGCGGCCTCACCATCCCCATCGAAACCGCCAACCTGCGCGCCGTGGTGGTCTCCGTGATCCACATCCCGGACCGCAACGTGGCCCAGTTTCTCCAGGTCAACACCCTGGAGGACGGCAGCGAACTCAACCGGGTGGGCCGGCCGGTATTGCGCCGGCTGATCCCCCTGAATTTCAATGAAGATCAGAAAAACCGCTGGGTGCGCCACGGCCTGGATATGCAGCCGCTCATCGAAAAATATCCCCGCGGCCTCTTCCGCATCTCCCTCTCCTTCCTGCCCGAACACATGGTTTACGATTGCCCCAGGCTCCAGTCCGCAAGCCAGGGGCCCCTGGAGGCCATGGACCTTCCCCTGGATGAAAATTGGGACGAAGAGCAGCAGAAAAGCTTTTGGGACAATTGGGCCGGCCAGGAACAATACAGCTATTGGCAGTTGTATGAGGCGCGCCGGAATCCCTGTCACCCCGGGTACTTCAAGAAATTCGACGACCATGCCATCGTATCCGACCGCAACGTACTCATCTCGGATATCGGACTCATCGCCAAGCGGGGGGAAAACGACGAGATCATCGTGGCGGCCGCGGACCTGAAGAGCGCCAAACCCCTGCCCGGTGTCGAGCTGACCCTCTACGACTACCAGCAGCAGGTGCTGGCATCGGGCCGCACCGACGCCGACGGCATGGCCGGGCTGCGCTCCGGCCGCAACCCCTTCCTGCTGGTGGCCCGCAACGGCGGTAGCGATCGGATCCAGTACGCCTACCTGAAAATGGACGACGGCTCCGCCCTGGCCACCAGCCATTTCGACGTGGCCGGAGAGGCCGTCCAGGAGGGGATCAAGGGCTTCCTCTACGGCGAGCGCGGCGTATGGCGGCCCGGCGACCCCATCTACCTGACCTTCATCCTCCAGGACGATCGGGACCGGCTGCCGGCGGACCATCCCGTGATCTTCGAACTGCGGGACCCCAAGGGCCGCCTGGTCGACAAGCAGGTGGCCAAGACCTCGGTCAACGGATTCTACGCGTTCAAAACCCGCACCGACGCCGACGCCCCCACCGGCAACTGGATGGCCGCCGTCCGGGTGGGCGGGGCCGTGTTCAAGAAGCGGCTCAAAATCGAAACCGTCATGCCCAACCGGCTCAAGATCGAACTCGACCTGGGCGGGGAGAAAACGCTGTACAGCGGCGGAAAAAAAGACGGTTTCCTGGAGGGCACCCTCTCTTCCACCTGGCTGCACGGCGCCATCGCCCGCAACCTGAAGGCGGACATCAAGCTCTCCTTCACCGAACGCACCACCCGTTTTCCGGGCTACGACGCCTATGTCTTCGACGATCCGGTGCGCTCGTTCTCCTCCGAACCGCACGACCTTTTCGAAGGCCGGCTGGACGACAAAGGACAGGTGACATTCAAAGCGCAATTCAAGCTGGAGGACGAGGCCCCCGGCATGCTCAACGCCCATTTCGAAACACGGGTGTTCGAGCCGGGCGGCGCCTTCAGCATCGAACGCCACAGCCTGCCTTTCCATCCCTATGCCCGCTACGTGGGACTGCTCACCCCCAAGGGCGACAAGGCCCGCGGCATGCTGCTCACCGACACCGACCACACGGTCCACCTGGCCATGGTGGACGACCACGGACGGCCCGTGCCGGAAGGCGAGGTGGAGATCAAGCTCTACAAGATCAACTGGCGCTGGTGGTGGGAAAAGGGTGATGAAAGCTTCGCCGACTTCAGCAGTTCCGACGCCTACAAGGTCTTGAAGGAAGACAAGGTGGCCATCAAAAACGGCAAGGGCGTCTGGAAGTTTCAGATCAAGTACCCCGAGTGGGGCCGTTACATGATCCGCATCGACGATGCCCGCGGCCGACACGTTGCCGGCAAAATCATCTACATGGACTGGCCCGGCTGGGCCGGCCGGGGCCAGAAAGATATCCCCGGCGCGGCGTCGGTGCTCTCCTTTGCCGCCGACAAGCCGGCCTACAACGTGGGCGACACCGTCACCCTGACCATCCCCACCAGCCCGGGCGGCCGGGGACTGGTGAGCATCGAAGACGGCGCCCGCGTGATTTCCACCGCCTGGATCGACGGCCGGGCCGATGCGGTGCGCTACAGCTTTACCGCCACCGCCGATATGGTGCCCAATGTCTATGCCCATGTCACCTTTATCCAGCCCCACATGCAGACGGCCAACGACCGCCCCATCCGCATGTACGGCATCGTTCCCATCGCCGTGGAGGACCCCCACACCCGGCTTTATCCGGTGGTGGAGGCACCGGAGGAGTTCGCGCCGGAAGAGACGGCCACCGTCGAGGTGTCCGAGAAATCCGGCCGGCCCATGACCTACACGGTGGCGGTGGTGGACGAGGGCCTGCTGGGGCTCACCCGCTTTGCGACCCCCAATCCCTGGCACCACTTCTTCAAGCGCGAAATGCTGGGGGTCAAGACCTGGGATCTCTACGACCAGGTGGCCGGTGCCTTCGGCGGCGTGCTGGAGCAGCTGCTGGCCGTCGGCGGCGATGCCGACGCCGGCCCGGCCGGCAAAAAGAAGGCCAACCGCTTTCCGCCGGTGGTCCGTTTCCTGGGGCCCTTCGAACTGGCCCCCGGCGCCCATGCCAGCCACCAGGTGGACATCCCGCGCTATATCGGCCAGGTGCGGGTCATGGTGGTGGCCGGCCACCAGGGCGCCTACGGGGCGGCGGAGCAATCGGTCTTCGTGCGCAAGCCGCTCATGGTGCTGGGCACCCTGCCGCGGGTGGTCAGCACCCGGGAGACCGTGCGGCTGCCGGTCTCCGTCTTCGCCCTGGACGAAAAGATCCAACACGTCGACGTCACGGCCAAGGTCAGCGGTCCCCTGAGTCCGGTGCAGGGAACGCAGACCGGGCTCGACTTCGACGCCATCGGCGACCGACTGGCCTTTTTCGAGCTCAAGGCCGGCGACCGGGCCGGGGTGGCCCGCATCGACCTGCAGGCGCAGAGCGGCGACATCTTCGCCCGCCAGACCATGGAGATCGATGTGCGCATCCCCTCCCAGCCGGTCACCGACGCCCGGGGCGCCGACCTGAAGGCGGACCAGGGTTGGGAGATTGAATTCCCGTATCCCGGAATGGCCGGCACCAACAAGGTCACCCTGGAAGTGTCGCGCATTCCGCCCCTGAACCTGGAACAGCGCCTGCAATACCTGATCCGCTATCCCCACGGCTGCATCGAGCAGACCATCTCGGCGGCCTTTCCCCAGCTCTACCTGGACCAGCTGCTCGAATTGACCCCCGACCGGCAGGTGCGCATCCAGACCCACGTCAGCGCGGCCATCAGCCGGTTGAAGCAGTTCCAGAGGGCCGACGGCGGATTCGCCTACTGGCCCGGCGACGAAGATGTCCAGGCCTGGGCCACCAACTATGCCGGCCATTTCCTGGTGGCCGCCCGGAACCGCGGTTACCTGGTGCCCGGCCGGATGCTGGATGCCTGGCGCACCTTCCAGCGCAAGCGGGCCGACGAATGGCAGGCCCAAGGCACGCGCAGCGACCTGGTACAGGCCTACCGCCTCTACGCCCTGGCCCTGGAAGGCCATGCGGCCCTGGGAGCCATGAACCGCCTGCGGGAGCATCCCAAGCTCTCCACCGTGGCCCTGTGGCGGCTGGCCGCCGCCTATGAACTGGCCGGCCAGGGCGAAGCCGCCGACGCCCTGGTGGAAAACGCCGACGTGGAGGTGGCCCCCTACCGGGAGCTCTTCTTCACCTTCGGTTCCGACCTGCGCGACGAGGCCATGATCCTGGAAGCCCTGATCCTCATGGACCGGCCCGACCAGGCCTTTCCCCTGATCCGCAGGATCTCCGCCCGGCTCACCAGCGACGGCGATATGAGCACCCAGACCACGGCCTATGCCCTGCTGGCCATGGCCCGCGCGGCCGGGGTCGCCGGCGGCCAAATGGGCGCCGACCGGATGGAATTCAGCTATGCCTGGAACGACGGCGCCCAGCAGACCATCACCTCGGCCAAGCCCATGGTGCAGCTGCCCCTGGAGGCCGGCGATGCACCTTCGGGCCGCATGGTCCTGCACAACCAGGGCAAGGGATGGCTCTACCCGCGGCTGGTGGCCACCGGCCTGCCCGCCCCGGGCAGCGAGACCGCCGCCCGCAACGGCATGAAACTCGAGGTGGCCTACCTCACCACGGACGGCGACCGGCTCGACGTGGACCGCCTGGACCAGGGGACCGATTTCGTGGCCGAAATATCCGTCAAAAATACCAGCGCCCATGAAGCCTATCGTGAAGTGGCCCTCACCCAACTGGTGCCGGCGGGCTGGGAAATCCACAACCGGCGCCTGGTCCAGGGGGAGGATGACAAGTCCGCCGGTGTCGACTACCAGGATATCCGCGACGACCGGGTCTACAGCTATTTCGACCTCGAGCCGCGGCAATCCATCACCCTGCGGGTCCACCTCACCGCAACCTATGAAGGCCGCTTCTACCTGCCCCTGGTATCGGCCGAAGCCATGTACGATGCGGCCATCAACGCCCGGGTCCCGGGCCGCTGGGTGGAAGTGGTGCGGGCGGGGGCAGCGGAGTAGACCGGCGGGAGATCCGGCGAATGAAACATTTCGTCCGCATATGGCACAAGCTGCGCGCCGCGGGCCGTCCGCCACGGTCGAAGGCGTTGAAGGCCCTCGTCATTTCCCTGGTCCTTCTCCTGCCGCCGGCCATGGGATTTCTTCGATCCGTGCACCTGCCGCTCTTCCAGGACCCGTACTCCTTCGCCCTCTACGACCGCCACGGCGCCCTGCTGGGCGCGGCCATCGCGGCGGACGAGCAGTGGCGCTTCGCCCCCGCCGAAGAGGTGCCCCGCAAATTCGCCACGGCACTGGTCTGCTACGAAGACCGGCGCTTTTACACCCATCCCGGCGTCGATCCCCTGGCCGCCGCACGGGCCGCCTGGCAGAACCTGCGCGCCGGCCGGGTGGTGAGCGGCGCCAGCACCCTCAGCATGCAGGTGATCCGCCTCTCCCGCAAAGGCCGTCCGCGCACCCTCAGGGAAAAGGCCGTGGAGGCCGTCAAGGCGCTCCGGCTGGAGACCCTGCTCACCAAGGAGGAGATCCTGGCCCAATATGCGGCCCATGCCCCGTTCGGAGGCAACGTGGTGGGCCTCACCGCCGCCGCCTGGCGCTATTTCGGCCGGCCGCCGGAGAATCTCTCCTGGGCCGAAGCCGCCTTCCTGGCCGTGCTGCCCAACAGCCCCGGCCTCGTGCACCCCGGCAAGAACCGCGAAGTACTTCGGAAGCGTCGCAACCGCCTGCTGGCCAGGCTGAAAGCCGAGGGCACCATAGACGACCTGACCCTGCGCCTCTCCCGGGCCGAAAGCCTGCCCCCCAGGCCCCACGCCATCCCCATGCCGGCCCCCCACCTGCTTTTCAAGGCCCGCCGGGAGATCGGCGCGGCCCGTCCCACGGTCGCCACCACCCTGGACCGCGACCTCCAGCGCCGGGCCAACCGGATCGTCCGTCATCACCTCGACACCCTGGACCAGAGCGGCATCCACAATGCCGGCGCCCTGATCCTGGAAGTGGATACCGGCCGGGTCCTGGCCTACGTGGGCAACCGGCCGAACATGGCCGCCGGCTTCCATGAAAGCCACGTGGACGTGATTACCGCGCCGCGCAGCACCGGCAGCATCCTGAAGCCCATGCTCTATGCCGGCATGCTCGATGCCGGAGAATTGCTGCCCACCCAGCTGGTGGCCGACATCCCCACCCGCATGGGCAGTTTCCGGCCGGAGAACTACACCCATCAGTACAGCGGCGCGGTCCCGGCATGGATGGCCCTGGCCCGCTCCCTGAACATACCGGCCGTGCGCCTGCTGCGCAGTTACGGCGCCGACCGCTTCTGCGCCAAGCTCAAGGCCCTGGGCATGGCCACCCTCCACCGGCCGGCCGAAGAGTACGGCCTGGCCCTGATCCTGGGCGGCGCCGAAGCCACCCTGTGGGACGTCACCGGCATCTACGCCGGCATGGCGCGCACCGTCAACCGGGCCTCCGGCGGACAAGTGCGGGGCGATACCTTCTTCCCCCCGCACTATCTCCCCCGGAGCCGCCCCCCGGACCCGGGCCGGGGCGACCCGGCCCTGTCGCCGGCCGCCTGCTGGCTCACCCTGCAGGCCATGCTCCAGGTGAGCCGGCCCGGCGTGGACAGCGCCTGGCGGGAATTCGACTCGGCGCGCAAGATCGCCTGGAAGACCGGCACCAGCTACGGCCACCGGGATGCGTGGGCCGTGGGGGTCACCCCCCGCTACGCCGTGGGGGTATGGGTGGGCAATGCCGACGGCGAAGGACGCCCGGAACTCATCGGCCTGGGCGCCGCAGCCCCCCTGATGTTCGCCCTCTTCGATATCCTGGAGGATACTTCCTGGTTCCAACGGCCCTGGCAGGGCCTGGAGCGGATCGAGGTCTGCCGCCAGAGCGGCTTCCGGGCCGGGCCCAACTGCGCCGAGCGCCGCAAGGCATGGGCGACCCGCCGCGCCCTCGGCACCCGGCCCTGTCCCTACTGCACCCTGGTCCACACCGATGCCCGAAAATCCCTGCGCATCAACCGCCAATGCGCGCCCGGGACGGAACTTCAAACCACTTCCTGGTTCGTCCTGCCCCCGGCCATGGAGTGGTACTACCGCCGCCGTCACAGCGACTACACCCCGCTGCCCCCCATGCGCGAAGACTGCGCCCCGGACCAGGCCACGCCTTTTATCTCCCTGATCTATCCAGGCCCCCGAAGCCAGGTCTACATCCCGGTGCAACTCGACGGCGAACGCGGCAAAACCGTCTTCGAAGCCGCCCACCGCGACCACCAGGCCGCCATCCACTGGCACCTGGACAGCACCTACCTGGGCACCACCCGGGAAATCCACACCATGAGCCTCTCCCCGGCGCCGGGCCGCCACAAACTCACCCTGGTAGATGAAAGCGGTGAACAACTGCTCCGCTGGTTCGAGGTGCTGGCGAAATAAGGCGCACATCCATATTTTTCTCCCCTTACCGTATGAAACCAAGGGGAAGGAATGGAAGTTGAGTACCGGTCAAATCAGGCTGACCCGGCTCGTTCTTACTGGATCCGGCCGAATCAACCTGGTTCGAAGAACTTCGGATTCGAGACCGGCTGTTTTACGAGAAATTGATAATTACCAATAATTTCTTTGACATATAGCATGTATTTTGGTAAACAAGCTCTCAATTATCCATTTGCGTACCACAATCATTTTTCTGGGTCTAAGACCCGTTCAGGAATCAAAATATACTCGAGGCCACTGCCCGCAAGGGTGGATACCGGCTGGTCAAGATCGACTGCTACGACCCGGCCAGACTTTGGACAAAACAAAGGAGGGAAATGATGGACACGGAATTTCATTACTACATCACCGGAATCATCGCCCAGGCTGCAGGGTTCACCCAGAAAGATGCCGCCTTGATCGCATGGGCAAGCGAATTTACCGATGAAAATGATGATGTGATCAAGGTCCAGGACCGCGACACGAACCAGTCCTATGAGAACTACATCTCCCAGACCATGAACATTCTGAAACCGAAACGCAAGCTGATGCGGATCTACCCGGTTTTCCATTTCGTTCCCGGCGAGCCGGACCTTCTGTCTGCCCGTAGAACGGATGGGAAGATGCATATCCTCAATACCACACCGAACAGCGGTCTGGCCGGAGAGTGGTTGGACGAAGCTCTCAAAGTGACCGCCGAAACCCGCCTGTATCGCATCGGGATCGCCACACACGCATATGCCGACACCTGGGCGCATCAGAACTTCGTCGGATGGTATGACTATTTTAACAATATTGCGTTGGATCCCAAACCAGATATCGGCCACGCCGACGCCGAACATCACCCCGACTGGGTGGCCCACCGATGGGAAGACATCCGGCTGGTAATTGGTGAGGTAAACAATACCGACCGGTTTCTGAAGGCCGCTGAGTTCATCTACGACCGGTATCGGAGCCATCTGGTATCCCGCGGGATCTCGGAGAAAAAACCATGGGAGGATCTGCGACGGGATCTATACGGGGCGATGGGCCACGATTACTCGGGCTGTTTCAAATGTGATGAAAACAAGCGGATCCAGGCCTACAGGAAATTGGCGCCCTGGCTGAAAAAATTCGACAAGGACAAGTGGAAAAAGGACGCCATGGAGGGCAACCTCCTGGAATTGGTCTGTGATGGTTGCTGGCATGTGTGGAGGGAAGACGTCGACTTCGAAAAGACCGATTGGTACCGATTCCAGGAAGCGGTCAAGGAGCATCAGACCTTGGCCATGACGCAACTGGAGCCCTTGTATGAACAAATGGGGGTCGACCTGCACAAACATTAAAAAAGAAATCTCTGTTTAATACGCGAATCGACTTCACCGGCACCGCGCCGGAACACCTGAGCTATCGGGTGCGAAACAGGATCCCGGCGCGGTTTCCGATGCGACAGCAGATCACTCCCGCCGCCGCCGGCTTCCGGCTGGGGCGGGCTTCGATTTTCGCCTGCTCCTTATTTCACTTCTTCAACTGGATAGTCCGCCCCTTTCCAGGCAAAAATTCCCCCGGGATGGCGGTATACGTTCTTGTAGCCCATTTTGACCGCCCAGGCCGCACCGTTGTGGCTCCGGGTGCATTTGACAAAACCACAATAGATCACCACGAGTTTGTCCTTGTCCGCCCCCAGCAGCGCTTCGAAATCTTTCTGGGTTTTCCCGTCGGTCTCCTTCGTGTCCCACATCGCCATCTCCGGAACGGGAAACAGGAATTGTTTGGCCCCGGGGATATGTCCCTTCTTGTAGCTGGTATCATAGGGCATGGCATCCACGATCACCATCGCTCTGCCTTCGTCGATCCATTGTTTGAGTTCGTCGGTGGTCACGGTTGCATAGCCGCCTTTCACCACCTCGCGCGCGAGTTTGACCGCGCCGGCCTCTTTCTCCACCTCTTCTTCAAACTTGTTTTTCGCCGATGCCGGATTCAGCATGGCCATTGCCAGCAGCAATACGAGTGCCCATACGCCTCTTTTCATCATTTGTTCCGTCTCCTTCGCCAAAATAATAAATATCCCATCCCGGCCAGCATCACCGCGTCGCGGTAAAGCGCCGGGCGCAGTCCATGATACGCATCGCCTTCCGGGTCTCCGGCGCCGAAACAGCCGCAGTCCACATCCAATCCCATCCATACCCCATAACCGAGAACCACCATAAACAGCAGGAGAAGACCGATGATGGCTTTCACCGCGCCTTTCGCGTCGAGAATCAGCCCGATTCCGGCCGGCAGTTCGAAGGCGGACAATGTCACGGCCGCCGGAACCACCAGCGCATCGGGAAGAAGTCCGAAGGCATCGATAACGAATGTGAATTGCTTTGGATCGGCAAGCTTGGCGACGCTGCTCCATACGAACAGCGTGCCGATCCCGATGCGAAGCAGGGTGGATGCCCAGTCGCCAAACACGGCAGGAAAGCGGAATCGCGCCGGCGCAACGGATACCTGGGGGGCGGCCGGATCCTCTTTGTGGGAACGGTACCTGGCAATCAGCATCGGGTTCTCGTGGAAATGGTGCGAAGCGGTCTTCAATCTTTCAATACATACCAGGATTTATTATGGATTTATGCGATAAGTAAAATCGATAATATCCATAATTCAGCGCTGCTCAAGTGTAATAATGAATATGTCCGTTGCCTGATTTATCATTCCTGCAAAATCTTACCGGATCCTGAACGAAAAAATCGCTCAATGGATTGGAGGATGGCGCGTCATCCCGACGCCAGGGAAACCACCCTCATCGCTCCCCGTCACAGAACTCCAAACCACCGCCCCGTCCGTCCCGCCCCCGGCCATGGAGCAGTACTACCGCTGTCGAATTTCAGGGTCCACTAGGGACGTCCATAGTGCCTTCTTTGGGTCCGCTGGATGAATAGCGCTATGATGCCAAGTGGATTGCGCGCCGGATCCTTTGTGGCATCAATCAAACTCCGGTTTTCGCCAATATTTGTTCATTCAATCGGCCATTTGCCCGCTATTTCGATACGGAGGAGTCGGGATGGGCTTCATCTGTATGCAACCTATATTCCGGCGGATTTTTTCTCGTTGGTCCTGAGCGGGGATTCGCTTGAAAATCTCCAGCTTTACGACCGCGGGCCGCACGATGATATGAAATCCGCCAAGGCCTACGAGAACGGATCGGTCAGATCTATTTCTTTCATTTCCTCGATCAATACTTCCGATTTGACATGGGCCCACCCAGTATGGTCTACGACTGTCCGACATTTCGGTAAAATAATTTGATCGCCGCCTGTGCAACCTCCTCCTGCCGACTTGGGAAAGGGCCGGGCGGTATTTATCGAACTTCCGACACATCCAGAACGAGGAAAAAGTTATGGCTGAATTAACGTCCATGGAACGCGTCGTCCTTACGCTCAAAGGGGAACCGACGGACCGCGTGCCGGTGTGCAGCCTGGCCATCGGCGTCACGCGGCAACTCACCGGTACCGGCTTTCCCGAATTCTCGATGAACAGCGAGCTGGCTGCCGAAGCCATGCGCTTTGCCAATCGGATTGTGGGCGACGATATCTTTCTGTGCTTCACCGATCTCTCGGTGGAAGCCGCGGATTTTGGTCAGGAGGTCATGTATCCCGCCGGCACGACGGCCCATCCCAATTATGAAAATCCCTTGATCCGGGAGGTCGATGATTACGGCCGGCTGCCCTTTATCAAAGCCGCGACCGGTAAACGCATGGGCACCTACCTGGATGTGTGCAGCAAATTGTTGAGGGAAGACAATGGTCAACATCCGGTTTTGGGGTTCGTCTACGGGCCGCTGGGCGTTCTCGGGATGATGCGGGGGATGGAAAAGCTCTACATGGATATTCTGGAATACCCGGACCAGGTGAAAAAGGGGCTCGAAATCGTGACCGAGGTGCTGATCGATTTCGTCAAGGAGCAATACAACCGGGGCGTCATCGGAGTTTGCGTGGATACCTTGCCCGCGTCGCGGTCGGGGGTGACGCCCCAGGCATGGGAAGAATTCGAAGGCTGCTATGCGGAGAAGATCACCCGGGCCATTGCGGAATCCGGGATTCTCGTGGCGCATCACGGCTGCGGATATTCCCCCTACTTCAAGGAGGTCCGGCAATGGGTCAATCCGGCTGTTTTCTCCTTTGCCGATCTTCCCGAGGGGTGTTCCGGATTCGATGTTCTGAAAGAGACATACGGCCAAGAGGCGACGCTGATGGGCTATGTCCCCACCGAACTGCTCTACATGGGGACCCCCAAGGAGGTAATCGCGGAGTGTGTCCGCCAGATCGACGAACTTGGCAGGGACGGCCGGTTCATTTTGGCGCCGGCCTGTGAATACCCTCCCAATGCGACGCTTCAGAACGCCCGGGCCATGGTGGTCGCCTCCGAGTGCTATGAGGAATTCAAGACCTTATCCCGCAAGACCGGCTAAGGCCCGAAACGTCCGACACCCCCTATGGAAAGGATGCAAACCGTCATGTCTTCTTCCCTGGAAAATCTGCGCAACGCAATTACCGCCCTGCAACGGTCCGAAGCGGAAGAGCTTCTGCCATCACTGATCGAAACCCATGAGCCGGCCGAGATCTTTTCCAAGGCGATCTATCCGGCGCTCAACGACGTCCGGGATCGGTACAAAAACCGCAGCATCGGCATCCCCGAGTTGTTGCTTCCGTTGAACATCGTCACCACCATCCTGGACCGGGTTTCCCGGGATGCGAATATCCCCGGAAGAGAGGAGCGCATCCTGCTCGGCGTCGTGGAAGGCGATACCCATGACATGGGCAAAAACATCGTCCGCGATATCTACCGGGGGTATGGTTTTCAGGTGAGCGATCTTGGCAAGAACGTAACCACGCAGCACTTTTTGAAAGAAGCCCTGGACAAGCAACCCCACCTCATCGGCATCTCCACGATGATGAGCACCACGGTGGACGAGGTTCGAATCCTCATCGAAAAATTAAAAGATGCGTTGCCCCAATCCAGAATCATGGTCGGCGGCGCATTCCTCAACCGGGATATCGCCGTATCCATCCACGCGGACGGCTACGCGGAAAGCGCGGCGACCCTCATGGATGAAACCGAAGCGGTTCTCGGGTCCACGGCTTGAGAGAGATCGACCTCGGCGGGAAGCGTCCGGATCGAAACCGGATTCTCAGGTGCTTACACTACAGACAGGATGCTGTTCCGAATCCTGAGGCGTTGAAGGCGGTGAACCGTTGCCTCCGGGAAGCCCAATTATCGGCAAATCCCCGCGGAGCCTATGCCCTGGTACCGATCACGGGCTGTGAAGAAGACCGGATTCTCACGGGACGAGGCGTCATCCAAAGCCGGAAGCTGGCGGGTATCGCGGCCCGGGCGAAACAGATGGCCTTCTGCCTGGTGACCCTCGGCCATGCCTTCGACGGAAGAATCGAAGAAAACACCGACCTGGTGCAGGCCTGCATCTGGGACGCCGTCGGAACGGCGTGGGTGGAACAATGCGTGGACGATTTGTTGGCACACCTTCGCAGGGAAGTGGGCCAGCCGACATCCCTGCCGTTCAGCCCCGGGTACTGCGATTGGGTCCTGGAGGGGCAGAAAGTTATTTTTTCGGCTTTTTGCGATGCCCCGCTGGGCGTCGAGATCCTTTCCGGCAGTTGGATGATGATTCCCCAGAAAAGCATTTCCTTCGTCGTATGTCTCGGTGTCGCGGAAGAAAGAGAGAACCCCTGCCGTCAGTGTACCTTGAGAAGCTGTTTCATGCGAAGATAACTTCGGTATTCACCCCGGCGCCAACCGATGAGAAACGAGACGCCGCCCTGCCCAATCGCAAGTCCACGCGAACCTGCGCCGATTCGCCCGGCGTATGGCTCTTATTTCCCTCCTTCCTCCTCTTTCCGGTTTCTCTGTTGTTGCTCTTTTTCAACCGCGATCGCTTTTGCTTGCGCTGTGGCGTGCGGTTCAGGAAAGGTTCCCGAGACAACGAGACCCTCTTTTTGTTCATTCGATTGAATCCGTTGCTATTGCAAAGACCGCCGTTAGGCGGTAACCAGGATGTCAATAGCAGGCAAAACCCCTTTCGGGCGCCGGCGCACCCGATGATCCCGGCTGAAAACGGTGAGGCCGCGGGAGCCCGGAGCAACGTCATAGCATTCGGGTGATGGGTTTTCCGGAAAGGATGCTTATGAAACTCGTTCGCCAGGATCCTGAAATACGCAAGCACCATCGTCTTCATATGGATCGGTTTCAGAATCTCTCCCATGGCGGGTGTCGTCATCGCCATGGGGATCGACCGGATGCGGCAGTTGAAAAGATCCGATGAATGGTCCGGCGATCCATGGGATGGTTTCCACCCGGCCATCGGCAAGCCGCCGGTTGGCTCTGGTCCTGGCCGGTTTGCTCATTTGGGCAGGCTGCAACGGTGCCGGCATAAAAAACCGGAATCCCGAAAATAGTCCGCAACGGGATTTCATCGAGACAATGCGCCATGAAAGTGTTGTGCGCACCTATCAGATTCATTTACCGCCCGGATTCAGGAAAGACAACCCGGCGCCCCTGGTGATCGCCTTGCACGGCGGGGGCGGGACGGGAAGGACGTTCGATCGGGGCACGACCCAGGGCACCATCACCGCGGCGGCGGACGAGCGTGGCATCGTCCTGGTTTTTCCCGAGGGGATCGATAAACAATGGTGCGACGGCCGCAAGGAGATACTGAAGGGGAAGCCCCGCGACGATGTGGGGTTCATCTCCAGGATCATTGACGCCATGGTGATGAATTACGGCATCGATCCCAGGCGCGTCTACGCCACCGGCATCTCCAACGGCGGCTTCATGTCCCTGCGCCTGGCCATGGACTTGTCTGCAAAGATCGCGGCCGTGGCGCCTGTGGCGGCGCAACTTTCCAGGGCACTCGAGGACCGGGCGCCCCGAATGCCGATTTCCGTTATGATCGTCAATGGTACGCAGGACCCCGTCGTTCCTTTCGGCGGAGGTCATGTGCGGTTGTTCCGGCGCGGCCGGAGTCGCGGCGAAGTCCTCTCCACCGAGGCGACGGTTGCCCGTTTTAGACGCCACAATGGTTGTGGAAAAACGCCGGAGAGACGGAAGCTTCCCGACAGGGACCCGAACGACGGGACAAATGTGCAGATCGAAAAATATACCGGCGGCAGGCAGGGGACCGAGGTGATCCTGGTGGAAGTCATCGGCGGCGGGCACACCTGGCCGGGCGGCAAGCAATACCTCAGCCCGAAGTTGGCCGGCGCGGTTTGTCGAGATATCCATGCCAGTGACATGATCCTCGACTTCTTCTTGCATCATTCCCGATAGAAACGGTTACACCCCAAAAACATAAAGCCGGCCTCCGTGCCGACCGGACCCGGTTCACGAAACGCAATTTATTCATTGGTTGAACGCGGTGATGATGCCAGCAATCAACCATGGGCGTATCGTCGGATCGAATCGATCTTCCGCCATCTTCGTTATGCAGCGATCGGTCCTGCTTGCGAGCTGCCGGCGGGCAGAAGAACATGGCCTCCTGCCCGCCGGCCCCTTTTCAGATTATGATTTCGTATCCTGGATGGCATGAATCCGCTTTTCAACCGATTCGAGTTCCGCTTTCAAAAACGATTTGTAGTTCTCCAGATGCCAACCGGGCTGTTCCCTGCCGATGCAACCGCAGCCGCACGTGGCCGTGTGCATCCCCATGGCGAACGGTCCCGGGTGTTGATGCGGGTTTGAACAACACATGATTGAATCTCCTTTCATTTCAATAATTAATTATATTAGCATATGCTAATTTAAAGGACCAAAAAAAATGGCCCTATCCGGATACGAAGGGTTCCCCCATGGTTTGTACCATCAGGGTGCGGTACCGGCCGATTCCTTGTTCGTCGATGGAGTAATGCATGTATGCCCCCTTGCGTTCTCCCTTGACCAGTCCGGCTTGCCGCAGGATCCGCAAATGTTGGGAAACGGCCGATTGGGTGACGTTTAATTTCTCGGCCAGGGCGCCGACGCATAGAAAGGTCTGCCCGTTGCATTCGCCGCCGCAAAGAACCACGGATTGGCCGGAGAGCAGCTTCAACAATCTCAGCCGCGTCGGGTCGGCAAAGGCCTTGAAGATATCGGACAATCGTTGTAAGTCGGCTTTCATATTAGTATATGCTAATATACTATATCGATTCCCTTGTCAACTACATTTTTACAATCGGTAATTGGGGACACCATCGGCCCTCACCATTG
>JBNKDU010000207.1:0-13628 GCA_050288425.1 Desulfobacteraceae bacterium
CGCCGTCCTGGACCACCACCGCGCCGCCCCGCAGGTCCGCGATACGATTGACGGCCGCCGCCATGTCCGCATCGTCGGCACCCACCACGACGATGTCGCTGGTATCCCAGGCGGCCGAACAGGCCATCGCGCCGGCTTTGAGACCGAACCCGCGGATCAACCCGGTAAACATGCGGCCGGGGGTATGGGCACGGTCGATGGCGGCCACCTTCAGCAAATCATCGCCTGGATCGGGCAGGCGCTCCAGCGCCATCACCGAATATTGCTCCTGGATCTCGCGGGTGACCAGATCGGTGACCATGTCGATGATCCGGACCGCGGTTTCGGATTGGCCATCCGGAAGTTGGAGCGCAAAGTCATCCGCAGTCAGTTTTCCGGGGAGGCGGATGGTCTCGTAGCTGGCGGAAGCAAATCGATGGGGACGCGGCGCAACCGTCAGTTCGCCGTTTTCGGCCACCACCTTGCCGTTGCTGATCACCAGTTCCGGCGCGATGGTGGCCAGGTCGGGCAGCATCACCAGGTCGGCCAGGCGCCCCGGCGCCACGGCCCCCACCAGGTGATCGAGTCCGAAATGCTCGGCCACGTTGAGGGTGACGGTCTGGATCGCCGTGACCGGCGCAAAGCCGTATTCCAGGGCGCGTTGCAGGACATATTCCATGTACCCTTTTTCGAGCAGCTCGGCAGGCTGAATGCCGTCGGTGGCCAGCACCAGGCGCCGCAGATCCACGGCCTGATCTTTGATGGGAGCGATGGCCTCCAAGTCCCGCCGGATACTTCCCTCGCGGGCCATGACCCAGATGCCCAGGCGCAGGCGCGCCAGCGCCTCCTCCGCGGTGATGGGCTCGTGGCAGGAGGAGATTCCCATTGCGGCGTATGCGGCCAGTTTCCGGCCCCGCGCGCCGGCGGAATGGCCTTCCAGCCGTTTTCCCGCGTTCAGCGTCTCGGCCATTGCGGGCAGCAGCCGTTGGGGCTGCTGCAGCACCGTTTGCCAGTAAGATTCTCCCAGGCCCAGGATGTCTTCGCGCTTCAGCAGACGCTGCAAATCCTCTGTCCGGACACCGGTCGCCTGCCGGCTGGTGGAAGCCATGGCCGGAGCGGTGGCGAAGATCTTGATCGGCTGGTCGGCCAATGAAGCCAGAAAATCGCAGACCCCCTCGTAGCCGGCCACCGGATAGGATTCCATGGTCTCGGTAATGATGGTGGTGGTGCCGCCGGGGACGGCCGCCTTCAAAAATTGCGGAACGCTGAAAAACCAGGCCAGATGGGTGTGACCGTCGATCAGGCCGGGAATGATGACCTTGCCGGCGGCATCGATCACCCGGGTCGTGGGGCCGAAATCGAAATCGCGGTCTTCGCCCACATAGGCGATCCAGGCCCCGTCGATCAATATGGTCTGTCCGGGAAGCACTTCGGCTGTGTAAACGTTGACCACCCGGGCATTGACGATGGCGATCCGCGCCGGCTCGTGCCCCAGTGCGACGCGCATCAGTCGATGGGCATCCTTGCCTTGCAAAATGGTCGAAGCCGCGTTGCTGTGCATGCGATTTCCCCCCAAAGTTGGATAGACGATACGTATCTTACGGCGTCAAGTATGCCAAGCCGCCGTTGGGGTGTCAATCTATCCGCCAAGCAACATGCTGCGCCGGGCGGTATCGGGCCGCAACGGGTCTGCCTTGCCATATACAATGATTTGACCTTTCCTGACCCGGGCGTTACTTGTTTTTATATACACGGCGATACGGAGGACATCATCGTTCACCTGACATCGCGAAAAAGGAACCAGGATGGACCCAACGATTCAAATTCTGCACTTGGAAGACGACCCGTCCGATGCGGAACTCGTTCGATTCAAGCTCACAGATGCCGGTTTGGCATGCCGCATCAGCCTGGTTCGAACCCATGATGCGTTTGAGACCGCTTTGCGCGATGGCGGCATGGACATCATCCTGTCCGATTACCGGCTGCCGAAGCAGGACGGTTTGTCGGCGCTGGGGATGTCCCGGGAAGTGCGCCCGGACCTGCCCTTCATCTTCGTTTCCGGCGCCATGGGCGAAGAGGTAGCCATCGAGGCCCTGACCCGGGGCGCCACTGATTATGTGCTCAAGCAAAATTTATCGCGCCTGGCGCCGGCCATCCGGCGTGCGTTGCAGGAGGCCGGAAGCCGCAAGGAACGCAAACTGACAGAGGCCCGGCTGAAGGAACAATTCCTGTTTCTCCAGCAACTGCTCGATTCCATTCCGATTCCTGTCTATTACAAAGATGCGGGCGGATTGTATCTGGGCTGCAATGCGGCCTTCGAGGTATTCACCGGATTGCAGAAAAAGGACATCCTGGGCAAAACAATCCACCATGTGGCCCCCAGGGAGCGCGCCGACAAACACCATGCGTCGGATCTGGAGTTGCTTTCCCATCCGGGGGTGAAATCCTATGAAGTCGGCGGCACATTCAAAGACGGCCGGTACCACGATGTGATTTTCCACAAGGCGACCTTCGTGGACGCCAAGGACCGTGTGGCCGGTACGGTCGGCACATTGGTGGACATTACCGAACGTAAACAGGTCGAACGCGAGCGCCTGGCCAATCTCAAGTTCTTCGAAAGCATGGACAAGGTCAACCAGGCCATCCAGGGGGCCAATGACCTGGAAGAGACGATGATGGAATTGCTCGACGTGGTGGTTTCGATCTTTGATTGCGACCGGGCCTATCTCCTCTATCCCTGCGATCCGGAGGCACCGACCTGGTCGATCCCCATGGAGCGCACCAGGCCGGGATACCTCGGAATCCATGATTTGAAGCAGGAGATGCCGATGTGCCCGGAGATCGCCGAGTCACTACGCATTCTGCTGGCCGCGGAGGGCCCGGTGGTATTCGGTACGGGAACGGCCCATCCGCTGTCTGATATGGCACCGAAGCAATTCAATATTCAAACCATAATGGGCATGGCCGTTTACCCCCAAACCGGCAGCCCGTGGCAATTCGGTGTTCATCAGTGCGCCTATGCCCGAAAATGGACAAGGGAGGAGATGAGGATCTTCGAAGCCATCGGCAGGCGTCTGGCCGACAGCCTGAGCAGCCTGTTGAGCAATCGCGATTTGCGCCAGAACGAAGAATTTCTCGATAACATCGTGGAACACATCCCCAACATGATATTCGTGAAGGACGCCCAGACCCTGAAGTTCGTGAGATTCAACAAGGCCGGCGAACAGCTTTTGGGGTTTTCGCGGGAAGAACTGCTCGGCAAGACCGATCGCGACTTCTTTTCCCGGGGCGAGGCGGACTTCTTCACCGCCAAGGACCTCCAGGTGCTCGATTCAAAGGAACTTGCGGACATCCCCGAGGAGACCATCCGCACCAGGAACGATGAAGAACGGATCCTGCACACCCGGAAAATACCCATCCTGGACGAAGCCGGAGAGCCCCAATACCTCCTGGGCATTTCCGAAGATATCACCCTGCGCAAGCAGGCGGAGGCGTCCATCCGCAAACTCTCACAGGCCATCGAACAAAGTCCGGTCTCCATCGTCATCACCGACGTGATGGGGAGAATCGAGTTCGTCAATGCCAAATTCACCCAGGTCACCGGATATACCCATAACGAGGCCATTGGGAAGAATCCGCGCATTCTTAAATCCGGCGAAACGCCGGCGGACGAATACCTCCGGTTGTGGGAGACCATCAGCTCCGGCGGTGTCTGGCAGGGAGAGTTCCACAATCGCAGGAAGAACGGCGATCTGTTCTGGGAACAGGCCACCATCGCTCCGGTTCGGGATCCAGACCGGGTCATCACCCACTATGTGGCGGTCAAGGAGGATATCTCCGAACGGAAGATGCTCGAAGAGCAGCTCCGCCAGTCCCAGAAAATGGAGGCCGTGGGGCAACTGGCCGGCGGCGTGGCCCATGATTTCAACAACATGTTGAGCGTGATCATCGGTCACGCGGAGCTGGCACTGGACAGGGCAGGCCTGGAGGACTCCGTGCGTAATAATCTTCAGATGATCCTGGCCGCCGGCAATCGTTCATCGGACATCACGCGGCAGTTGCTGGCCTTCGCCCGCAAGCAGACCATCGTGCCCGAAATCCTCGACCTGAACGAGACCGTGGAGGGCATGCTTAAATTGCTCCGCAGACTGATCGGCGAAGATATCGACCTGGCCTGGATGCCGGGAGCCAGGATAGGGCCGGTCAAAATGGATCCCGCTCAGATCGATCAGATTCTGGCCAACCTGTGCATCAATGCCCGGGATGCCATCGCCGGCGTGGGCAAGATCGTCATCGAGACCCAGGGCGTCGTTTACGACGACGCCTTTTGTGCCGAACACCGTGGGTTTTCTCCGGGGGATTATGTGATGCTGGCGGTGAGCGACAACGGCAGCGGCATGGACAAGACGACCAGGGAAAAAATCTTCGAGCCCTTTTTCACCACCAAGGGACTGGGCAAGGGTACGGGTCTGGGGCTGGCCACGGTCTACGGCATCGTCAAACAGAACGAAGGCTTTATCAATGTGTACAGCGAGCCGGAGCGTGGCTCGACCTTCAAGATTTATCTGCCCCGGCATGCCGCTTCATCCGTCCAGGAGTCCCAGGCGAGCCATGCGCCACCGAATCTGGACGGTGATGAAACCATTCTGGTGGTGGAAGATGAGATCTTGAATCTGCAATTGATGGAGCTGATGCTCGGCAGCTACGGATACCAGGTATTGGCCGCATCTACTCCTGGCGAAGCGCTCCGAACGGCCAGGGGTCACGCGGGCAAAATCCATTTGCTGCTTACCGATTTGATCATGCCCGAGATGAACGGACGCGATCTTTCCAGAGAATTGACCTCTCTTTGCCCGGACGTGAAATGTTTGTACATGTCCGGCTATACGGGCAACATCATCGTCCACCAGGGAATTCTCGACGAGGGTGTCCAATTCATTCAAAAGCCGTTTTCGATGCTGGGCCTGGCAGTCAAGGTACGGGAGATCCTGGATGCCGGTTAAAGTTTTTCCGGCGGGCCGAACCTGAAAACGGACGGGTCACGATCCCACCGCTTTTTGCGTTTTCGTGAGCAGGGCCGGGACGAAGGACTCGGAAAAACCGGCAATGAAGAACCACAGGATCAGCATGGCATGTGATTTCTGGTCCACGATGGTTTTGGCGGCATCGTTTCGGGACAATATTTCGCCCGTGTTTTTGAGCGTGGGCAACATATCTCCTGTGAGCATGCTTGCCTGAAAAAAATAAAAAAGAATCAGCGCGGCCCCGATCCCGATAAAAATACGCGAGAAGATGAATCCATAGGTCCTTTGAATCCGCAGGTCCTCCAATCTGCTGATATTCAATCGTTTTCTCATGTTCAGAAGCATGCTGAAGGATGCCCCCATCCAACCCGCGGCAATGGCGGTCAGGATGATGGAGGCCTTGCAGCCGGGCGTGTTGAAATTGAAAACATTTTCACAGAATTCCGGAAATAGGGATTGCGCATAAAAGGCGGGAAAACTGGCGATAAAAATAAGCGCGGTACGGAATGTCATCTTGCGTTTGTATTTCTTCGTCAAGCTGTTCTTGCGCTGAATGTGCTCGATATTGGTGAGCAACTGCCCGAGGCAGGCCCGGCGGGCCTGGTCGTCCAGCCTTGGGATTTCTTCTTCACGGCATACGCCGTTCTCGCCGGCGGACGAAATTTCATTGAATTCTCTAATGGCGTCCTTCAGCTCCATTTTCAGTTGTTGGGGATCATACAGCTTGATCATCAGCCGTTCGAGCACATACAAGTTGCTCCATGATTGGTTTTCCTGCAGCAGGGAATCGATTCTTTGAATGATGTCGCCATGGCTGTCGCAATCCGATCCCATGCAGCGGATCAATTCGAAATCGGCGACAATCTTATCGTAGTGCCCTTGGATCAGATCATCCTCCATGGGCTGAAAAATCCTGTCCTTAAGATTAAGGAGCAGATAACCGAACCGCTTGATCGTCTGTCCAACGGATTTGAATTCCATGGCCTTCCTCCTGCCACCTTGTTTATGCAACCATCCTCTTTCATCTAAATGGACGATTGGATTTCCCCATTCTCGCATGAAAGATATGATGACCGGGTCTTGAGCCTTTATGCGCCTTTCCCCTGTTGCCCAATCCCGGGATCGCTGCTATAAATGAAGTCTAGACCTACTCTGTGTAAGCTTTCTCCAGGAACATGTAATCTTGAATCAACGCGGACCTGTGCGGCGTACCACCGTTGTCCTTTTCAATTCGTGGGAGTTGGCGCTACATGGGGCACGTCGGTGAAATGAACGGCTTCCTTCCTCTATCGGCAGGTTTGAATATCTTCCATTAACAGACGTAAAGGAGGTTATACAGCCATGCAAATCGATTTTCACCACGGTGTAACCTATGTGATCGCGAGATGGGCGGGTTTCGATCACCGCCAGGCCGATGTGGTGGCCTACTGTTCCCAGTATGTGGATGACGCCATCAATTCCGGAACCATTCATTTCGACAACGGCGCCATGTTCACCCGCATCAGCTCGGCCCACAAGTCCCTGGATTACCGCAACTTCTCCGATCTGGCCAACCACAATGTCTGGATCCCCTTTCACTTCCTGCCGGGCAACGGGGGCCGGCCGGCCGGGGACAATCCCGACGGCACCTTCATCCGCAAAATCGTGTGTCGGCCGGGCAGCCCGGTGGCCAGGAAACTCGTCGAGTCCTGCATTGCCGACCGGAACCAGCTATACGGCCTGCACCGCCTGGGCGTGACCATGCATGTCTTCGCCGATACCTGGGCCCACCAGGGTTTTGCCGGCGTCTGCCACAAAATCAACGACATCGCCCTGCTGGATGAGAAGGACCAGCCCGACGACTCCTTCGAAGACCGCCTGAAGGAGATTTTCGGCGACCTGCGCGACCGGGCCGCCAGCAGGTTCGTGGGCGACGTCCTGCCCCTGGGCCACGGCGCCGCCTTGGGCCAGCCGGACATGCCCTGCCTGGCCTGGCGGTACAAGGACAGCGACGGCAACCTCGTGGAACGCGACAACGCGGACATTTTCGTCCAGGCCGCCCACGAGATGTGCAAGGCCATGCAGTGCTACCGGGCGGGCAGCCCGGACGCCAACGTGCCGGGCTTGTCCGTGGCCCAGCGGAATCAGTTGGGTGATTATCTGACCGAATTCCAGGAGAGTGACGGTGAAGCGCGCCACCGGCGCTGGCTGGACCTGATCGCCCGGGGGGAGTTCGGTTTCCCGGCCGTAAAGGTCGTCTATAAAGCCAAAGGCAACGGCTCATGGAAGCACCAGGCCCTGGGCACCACCCGCAAAATTGATTTGAAGAAAGATGTTTTCCCCTACTCGCCCGGTTTCCTGACCAGCGACTGGAAGCTGTTCCACGATGCCCTGATGGCCCACCGCTTCACCGTCGTTCATTCGATCCTGCCGCACTACGGGATTTGTGCGGCGTAACGAGAGGAGAAACCCCATGAACGCGAGCACCCTGGAAGATATCCGGCTGGAAGACTACACCCTGGACGACCTGCCGCTGCTCAAGCAACTTCGCGGCGACCTGCTGCGAACCCGGCCGGCGGTGTGTATCGAACGGGCGCGGCATGTCACCCGCTACCTCAAGGAGATGTCCTCGGATGACGAACCCATGATCACCCGCTTCGCCGGCGCCGTGGCCCATTTCCTGGGCCGCAAACAGCCCCTGTTCTTCGACGACAACCTGCTGGCCGGCACCACCTGCGCCAAGCCGTTCGGGGCGCCGGTCTATCCGGAGTGGACCGGACTGACCATCTGGCCCGAACTGAATGTCATCGGCGACCGGGAGAAAAACCCCCAGCAACTGACCCCGGCCGAGGCCGACGAACTTAATTTCGACATCTATCCCTACTGGATGGAGCGCAATGTCCTGGAGGTCACCCGCCGGCGCAATCACAATCCCGAATGCATGCGATTGTTCGAGCGCATCGTCTTCTTCATCGCCAGCAAGGCCGGCACCATCTCCCACACGGTGCCGTATTACAGCCTGGCCCTGGAAAACGGCATCGAGCACATCATCGCCCTGGCCGCCCAGAAAGAGCGGGAACTCGGGACAGAAGACAACCTGGATGCCGACCGGCTGCACAGCCTGCACTTCTACCGGGCGGTCCAGATCGCGCTGCAGGGGATCATCGACTATGCCGCCAACCTCAGCGCCGAAGCCGCGCTGCTGGCGCAGAGAGAGAGCGATTCCGGGCGCAAGGCCAACTTCGAGCAGATGGCCGCCGTCTGCGCCCGGGTGCCGGCCAAGCCGGCGCGCACCTTCCGGGAGGCCGTCAACGCCCTGTGGATCATCCAGGTGGCCATCCATGCCGAGAACATCAACATGGCCATGAGCCCCGGCCGCCTCGACCAGATCCTGTTTCCTTACTACCGGCGGGACGTGGGGGCCGGCCGGCTGAGCATCCCCGAGGCCCTGGAACTCATCGGCTGCCTGTGGCTCAAGCTCAACGACAACACCAACCTGGTGCCGGAAACCGCCGAGGAGCTGTTCGGCGGCGCCGGCACGGTGCCCGCCGTGACCCTGGGCGGCGTGGACCCGGTGGGCCGGGACGCGGTCAATGATCTGACCTACCTGATGCTGCGGGTCACGGAACTGCTGCAGACCCGGGACCCCAGCGTCAATGCGCGCTACCATCAGGGGGTCAACAGCCAGACCTACCGCGACCGGGTGGCCCAGGTCATCGCCAACACCCGCAGCGTCCCGGCCATCCACAACGACCGGGCCGATATCCGCACCCTGGAAAACCAGGGCGTCCGGACCGAACACGCCCGGGATTACGCCATCATCGGCTGCGTGGAGCTGGCCGCCGCCGGCCGCAGCTATGACGCCTCCAGCTCCATCATGCTCAACCTGGTCTCGGTCATGGAGCTGGCCCTGTACAACGGCAAACGGCCGGTGACCGGCGACGACCAGATCGGACCGGCCAGCGGGGAACCTGTGGCCTTTGGGGATTTCGAGGAGCTCTGGAACGCCTTTGCCCAACAATTCAAATGGGTCGCCGGCCAGGCCATCCAGCTCAACGAGATGTTCGGCAAAGTCTACCAGGAGATCCTGCCCTCCCCGCTGCTTTCGGCCTTCTTCCAGGGCCCGTTGGACAAGGGCCGGGATCTGATCTTCGGCGGGGCGCAGTACAATTCATCCGGCGCCACCCATATCGGGTTCGCCGACACCGTGGATTCCCTGAGCGCCATCGAGCATGCCGTTTTCAAGGAGCGCAGGTGCACCTTCGCCGAGCTGCTCGACGCCCTGCAGGCCGATTTCAAGGGGCATGAAAAACTGCACGCCTACCTGGTCAACCGCACCCCCAAATACGGTGCCGACCCCGAGGCCCAGTCCATCGCCCGGCGGGTGGTCAAGCTGCTCTATGACTTCTACCAGGAGCACACCAACTACCGCGGCGGCAAATACCGCCCGGCCTTCTGGTCCATGACCAACCATGCCGGCCAGGGCAAGCTGTCCGGCGCGCTGCCCAACGGCCGCAAGGCCTTCAAGGTCTTTGCCAGCGGCATCACGCCGGTCTCCCAGGCCGCCGGCGACCTGGCCGGCTGCCTGCAGTCCGTGGGCGGGTTGGACCCCATGTGCATTCCCGGCGGCGAGGCCTTCAATCTCAAATATCCGGCCCTGGCGGGAAGCGAAGACATCGAAAAATTCGGCGCCGGCATCGAAACCTATTTCGAATGCGGCGGCCTGCACCTCCAGTGCAACATCATGGACTACGAAATGCTGCTGGATGCCAAGGAAAACCCGGAAAAGTATCCCGAACTGCTGGTGCGCGTCTCGGGCTATTCGGCCTATTTCAAGGACCTCAACGACGCCATGAAGGAGGAGATCATCACCCGCACCGCCTACGACCTGAACGACGGCGGCGCCGTGCCGTTCCCGGAGGGCCGGAGCGGCATGCTGGGCACGAAGTAGATCCTTAGTTTTGCAACGACAGGGGATGCGCCCAACGGCGCCAAGGAGACGAATCGACAAATCGACCAGTTGACGAATAACTAATAGAGAGGAGACCCCATGTGGGAGGATATGCTTAATTTCGTTCTGATGCGTTCCCGGCGCGCCCGCAAGGCGACCCGGAAATTCATGGAAACCCTGGAGTCCGAAGGGGCCGAAGACTTCCTGGCCGTGCTGCTCAAGCTCATGGGACTGGTATTCTGCCTGGACCGGGATTTCCGGCGCAACATCCGGGACTTCAACGGTCGCTATCTCTTCCGCAGCCAGGACCGGCAGATCACCGTGGCGGCCGTCTTCGAGGACAACCGCCTGAAGGTTACGGAAGAAGAGATCGGCGATACCCACATGACCGTGATCTTCCGTAACGCCAAGGCCCTGATGGGGTTCCTGCTCAGTCCCAAGCCCGACATCCTGGGGTCGATGCTGCGCCAGGACATCACCATCGACGGCAACCTGAACTACCTGTACAAATTCGCCTACATGGCCAAGAACCTGCAACTCAAAGTCACCGGTGCGGTGTAGGCGACCCCATGGAACCGGAACGGCGGAGGCCGCTGATCTTCGATATCCATCGCTATGCCCTGGACGACGGCCCGGGCATCCGTACCACCGTCTTCCTCAAGGGCTGCCCCCTGTCCTGCGTCTGGTGTCACAATCCCGAAGGAATCGCGGACGGCCCCGAACTGTTCCACCAGGCCCGGCGCTGCATCGGGTGCGCCGATTGCATCACCGTCTGCCCCCGGGAAGCCGTGTCCATGAAGGAGAACCTTCGAATCGACCGCCGGCGGTGTGACGGTTGCGGTCGATGCGTGGAAGCATGTCCCACCCGGGCCATGACCCTCAAGGGGCGCTATTACGAGCCCGCCGAACTGGTGGACGACCTGCTCCGGGACCGGCGCTTCTACGATAATTCCGGCGGCGGGGTCACCTTCAGCGGTGGCGAGCCCACCCGCCACCCCGCCTACCTGGGACGCGTGGTTCGCCGGCTCAAAGGCCACGGCGTCCATCTGGCCCTTCAAACCTGCGGCCATTTTCAATGGGACCGGGTACAAGCCGAACTGCTGCCCTGGATCGACCGGATCTATTTCGATCTCAAATGCATGGATGCCCGCCGCCACCGGCAATGGACCGGACGGTCCAACCGGACCATCCTGGAGAATTTCGCCAGGCTCGTGGAGACGGCCCGGGCCAGGCTGGTCTGTACCATCCCCCTGATCGGCGGCAGGACGGCCCGGGAAATGCTCCTGGGGCTCACGGCCGAGACCATCGGCGCCATCGAGGACCTGCCCTACCGGCTGCGGCCCTATCACCCGGGCGCCCGGGTCAAGACCGCGGCCCTCGGCCGGCCGGCGCCCCCCGATCTGCCCGCCCATGCCATGGCGCCGGACGAATACAGACATCTTGCCGCGGCCTTCGACACCCGGGTCCGCAATCGCCGTGAAAGGAGGTAGAACATGGGATTGACCATTACCGGAACCATACGCGAATCGGATAGCCGTCGGGGCATCGCCGACCTGATGGTGGAGGCCTATGACGCCGATCTGTTCCTGGACGACCTGCTGGGCACGGCCAGAACCGACGACCGTGGGGTCTACCGCATTGCATGCGAAGACCAAAGCGGGTGGAACGACCAGCCGGATCTCTACCTGCTCGTCAAAACCGCCGATGGCCGGCTGGTGCACAGCACCCGCAACAACGTACTCCACGACGTCACCGAAGACCTTACCCTGGACCTGGCCATCCCCCCGTTTGTCCCGGATAAGGTGGGCCCGGAGGCGCCGGACAAGGCCGTCCGGCAGGAAGATGGAGATATGGACCGGCTGATGGACCTGAAGACCTGGACCTTCCGGTCCGATGGCGATCTCCAGGATGTCCGGCTGAAAGAAGTGCAGGCGGAATTGGAAAAGCACGGCTCGATTCTGGAATGGTTCCACGCCTGCAAGCAGACCCTGGACCGCAGCGCCGACAACGACGATCCGGTCTACGGGCAACTGGCGGCCCTGTTTAACGCCGGGCAGACACCGGACCTCGTCCAGGGCCATTTTTACGGGATCACCCTCGGGGTGCGCTGCGGCGACATGCCCGCGTCCATGGCCGAATTCGGCAACCTTCTGGGGCTGATCTGGGGCGCCACCCTGTCCGACGAATGCCCCTGGGTCGGCAAGAGCCTCCAGCCCGTTGCGCCTTCCCGGATCGAAGCCCTCACCGGCCGGCCGGTCGACGAAGACGCACCGGTGCTGCTGGGGATCAACCATTTCAACCGCATCCCGACCCGGGTCCTCAATCCCCTGGGTTTTCAATTCCTCAACCACTGGATGTCCCTGCATCCGGCCCCGGACCACGAGCGGCAGACCTACAACTGGGAGAAGAACGGGGCTTACTTCATCGGCTCCCGGTCGTCTTCCGTCTGCGAACAGTCCCCCCGGCCGGTGTTTCAACTCAACTACCGGCACAAGGCCCTGGACAACCCGATGCCCAATGGATGGCTCATCGACGAGTTGGTGGAGATCTCCCCGGGACTCTACCTCGGCCAGTTGTGCTACGCCACCCGCAAGCTGCTGCGCGATTTCGACCCCCAGCGGCCGGCCCGGGAATACCGCTACCGCAATTTCGGCTATTTTCTCCTGCTGGACCATCGCTGGCATGGCGAGGCCCGCCGCCTGTTCCCCTACCTGGAGATCCCGCCCGACGCCCCCGGCCTGCGGGCTCCCGAAATCGTCCAGCCGGCGGACCAGGCCAGGTTTACCGCTTTTACCTTGCAGGAGCCGCCCATCCCCGGCCGCAACCAGGCCTTGATAGAGCGCATCGTGGAACAGGCAGGGCAATTTCCCACCCTGCTGCATTTTCTCAAGCACCGCTCCCGGGCCTTGCAGGACGACCTGTCCAACGAATCGCCCTGTTTCGATGAGTTGGAGGAATTGTTCAACCGCGGGATCGCCCCCCGAACCATGGACGGCTTCTACAACGGAGCCCTGGTCAGCTGGCATTCGGCCGGCATCTTCGATTTGTTCGGCCTCAATACCATCAACCTGCTCTATACCCGCGTGGCGGCGCCCTTCAGCACCTGGACCGGCAAACGCTTCGACCCCATCACCCACCAGCGGCTGCAGGAGATCACCGAGGGGCATGAAACCGGGCAGGTACCCACCGTCTGGGGCTCCAACACCCAATCCCTGCGTACCCTGAAGGAGCGTTTCGTGGGCCGCCTCATGAACCTGGCCGATATCTGGACGGAAGCGGCCACCACCGAAGAAGCACAGGAACTGGGCTACGATGCCAAGAACTTCTTCTTCATCGGCCGGCAGGCCTCCTCCATCGACCCCCAAAGCAAAGGAAAACAGATCTACCAATTCAACTACCGCTGGCCCAACCTGAAGACCATCGTCCCCGACTGCTATTGTATCGACGAACTGGTCCAGATCGGCCGGGGATTGTATCTGGGACGGCTCATGTACGCCACCAACATCGCAGAGCCCTACGATCCTGAAAAGGACCCCCGGATTTACCGCTATCGCAACTTCGGCTATTTTCTGCTCATGGACCGACAGTGGCAGCAGATCCGCTTGTCCATCGGGTTCGATCTGCAGAACGTGTGATCGTCGGGTACTGATCATCGCAAATCAGCTATTTCCACGACAAGCCCACCTGACGCCAAG